>NZ_JAGGQK010000027.1:0-47311 GCF_018613355.1 Bacillus sp. ISL-35
TCTTATTTAACTGAGGGAGCTTAATAAGGAATTCAACAAAAAGGGTGTTTAATCCTTTTGGATTAACGCACCCTTTAACACACTATCATTATTTTTAATTGCTACCTTTAAGAACATCGTTTAATTGTAATGAAGATATTGTACCTTGGTGAAAATATAATTGCCATCTACCATCTATAAGTTTCCAAATGGAGCTTCGAAGTGTATTCCGATTTCTAGTTTTATCAACTACAAAATAAGTAGATAAAACTATTTCTGAAGATAAGGGATATATCTCGTGATTATGCAGTGACATTTCAGTTAGCACAACTCCAGATTCAAGACATTCATTTTTATCAAACATATAACCAGAATTACCTATTTCAAAGAAATCATCTGCAAGTATTTTATCTAGTTCTTCACGACTTTTACGAACTTCAAGTCCCGTGTGTCTTTCTTCCAATTCTTTTATATGTTCCTTTAAGTTCGCATCCATAACTCCAACCCCCATATTTTCACTTTAATTTCGATATACATCTTCAAAACTATCCTGCATCGTTAGGGGAACAAGAAGGGGATTTAAAGCCATTTCTCCTTGTTGTGCTTATGACCCTTTACTGTGTGAACGTAAATTAGCAACGTTATTCGGGTTTATTGACCATTTTTCCATTAGTTCCATTTGTCTCTTTTTTAAATCCTCATACGGTTCCTCAATTAACTCGACTTCATTAAATCTTCGCTCAAAAGCGTTTGTAGCTTTTATTTTTCTGTATCCACCAAAACCTAAATCATCGTTTAATAACCATACTACTTTTTTTATGTTAGCGAACAATATTCCACCTGTGCACATTGGACAGGGCTCCAAGGAAGTATATATTGTAAATTTCTTTCTTTTAACTTTCGCATCTATAATTGTATGCCCAGCATTTCTAATAGCATCTATTTCTGCGTGAGCTGTTGCATCTTGATTTGGATGAACTCTGTTTCTCCCCTTAGCAATTAAATTATAATTTTCATCAACAATAATTGCTCCTATTGGATATGTGTTCTCTTTCAATGCTTGTTCGGCTTCTTTAAGTGCAAGCTCTGAATAATACCTATCTTTATCCCTATTCATAGTTTCTCCCCTGACGTTTTTCATCAATGACCTATAAATTCGCTAAATTAGAACCTTCTCCTTCTTTCACTAAACTGCATCGATAGTTCAATAAGAACTACAACAAAAAGTGCATTAATCCCTCAGAATCAATGCACTAGTTAATTATACAGTGCCGTTTTCACCTTTAATAATATGGCCTTGATGATTTCCAAGTGAAAATTAAAATTAAACCATAAAAAGAGAGAACAATATAATAACAATTCCAGCTAAGGAGAGAACATCCTGCAATGGTCTGTTTTTAGAAATCTCTTCTTTGTGTTCTTTCTCGTAACTTTTGTGAATCTTGTTGTGGAGATGTTCATCACCCGGAATTTCTGGGGATTGAACCCCCATTATCCCTCTCCCTCCAAAGAAAACTATTTTGTGTAAGGGTAAAGCTGCAATTAACATTAATAAACCTAATATTAATCCCCACATTCCAATAATGCTTGTGTCAAACTCACCATTAAAAAGATAAGAGGCAAGCAATAGTAAGGCGTAGCTGCCAACAACAATAAAGAAGCTGATTTTGAATTTTTTCAACATCATTTATCACCTCTTTATTAATACGAATACCCTTTGAAAAAGATTCCCTTTGTATTCAACTAACCTGCATCGTTTGTTCAATATGGAATTCAACAAAAAGGCCTATAATCCTTCCTGGAACATTGCCCACATAATTAAAAAAGTTCATTTGTTGTCTAAACAATCCTTTGCCTCTTCGTTTTCATATGTTTTTAATTCAGACTTTTTTAATTCCCCTCCGATATTTTTAAAGATCAAAAATTGCCAGCGCTTTATCTATGTTTTTGTTGTGCTGCCTTAGGCTAGTAATATGCTCTTCCATTGTTCTGAATTTTTAAGACATCGAACTCTTCTTTTTCAGAATTAGCATACTTCTTATTGGTGAATTTGTTAATATTATACTAATCAATAGTTTAGGTAAGGTGGAAAAATGAAAACAGTTACAGGCTTAGAACAGGTATATACTTCTATAGAGTTTTTAAAAGAGTCATATGGAAGGTTACATAAGTGTGAATTTCACATTCACACACCAGCATCTCATGATTATCGATTAACTAGTTATAGTTTATTCAAAGAAATGACACTGGATGATGTTTTAAAAGTTGCTGAGGATGAGGAGTATTTAACTTCAGAATACATTTTAGAATTAAAACAAAAAACTTCTGAAGAAAACGAATCCTTAGTAAAAGAGTTAAATGAAAAGTCGGGCACAACGTATAGAAATTTTAAGGAATTGCTTGGATATGAATTAATTGCGAATAAATTATATCGGAGTGAGATAGAAATAGCAGTAATTTCCGATCACAATACGATTAAGGGTTATAAAAACCTAAGAGAAGCAATTATAAGACTATACGATTCTAGATATTTTACAAAAAGAAAGTTTGTAAGATTATTTCTTGGAATAGAAATTAGTTGTTCTGATAGATACCACTTGATAGGAATATTTAATGAAGACGACTACACAAATGTTCAGCAATTTGTTGATAAATTTATTCACTCTGAGGAAGAAGGAACATATATCTCTTGCTTAGATATGGTCAAAAAAGTAAGAGATCATAGTGGTATTCCATACATTGCACATATTAACTCAAATCAAATGTTAGGGACAGAACTATACAAAAGGTCTTTATTTGGTGCGGATGACCTGTTTATAGTGGGTTTGACTAATTCTGATAGTAATGAAAAGACAATAAAAAGAATAGAACAGTTTTGCCCAAATGCTAGAATAAAGTTCTGTTGTATAAATGAAGGAGATTCACATGAATTAAGTCAAATTGGTGTTAGGAATTCATGGATAAAGTTCAATACAATTAATTTTCAATCCTTAAAAAAGGCTTTTTCTGATCATAAAATATGCGTCTATAGAGATAAACCTATTTATAATGACAGGTTTATCAAAGGTATTTATATAATCCCAGGTGAAGAGGGGGGATTTCTCACTGGTAAAGAAGACCCTAAGTCTCCATTTATCGTTGACTTTTCAAGAGATTTAAATTGTATAATTGGAGGTCGTGGTGTCGGGAAAAGTACCATTTTAGATATATTAGAAACCGTTTTTACATTAGAAATAAAAGATAAAAATAAACTTAAATTTATAAGTAGGAACAAAATTATTTATGTAGTTTTTTACTATAAAGGAGATGACTACGTTTTACAATTTATACCACAGGTGGGCTCGACTGGGTATACAGAGTCATTTTTCCTAGAAAAGGCATTCAAAGAAGGAGTGGTTACAGATAAAGGCTTTAGTTTAGCTCCACATTGGGTAGAGTTATTTAAAGTGACTAAAGGGGAAAAGAAAGAATTAGTATTTACTAAGGTTGAGCAGGAGAAAACAATTAAGTTGCTTAGTGAAGTCTATAAAAAAAGCTTTTCAATAAATAATATTATTGAACAGATTAATTCGGGAAAAGTGAGTGATTTTATTAGGGAAATAATCCTAAACGGAAGTAAGTTCAATTCTATTAATAGATACATTTCTACTTTGCAACAATGCAATAAAAACAATTATAGAAAGACCTTAAGGATAGAATTAAAAAATATTGTTGATGATTTAGCTGAAAGGAATAGACAGGTTTATACAGTCATTAAAGAATTTAATGAGTTAAATACTAGATTGATACAGGTAACTAGTTCACCTAAAAGCCTTGATCCAGCTGAATATATTAATGTCTTAAGTATAAATGGAAAATCTCATGTCGCTAATACTTATTTAACATGGGATGATGTAGAAAAATATATTTACACCATTGTAAAGAAAATGAATTTTTTACAGTTCATAGAATTACTAATTAATAAGAAGCATGATGTGTTAGAAGAGGTTGAAAATATAGAAAAATTTATTTCAAGTAGAACTATTGGCGGCTATGAGGAAATTAATAAACAGAATTTAAAAAAGGTATATAACAGTATTGAATCAAAATTATTTAATAACACTGAGAACGTGACAGCGAGTTTATTTAAATTTCTAAACTTACAGGATGACTATACGTTACTATTTAATATAAACTCGAAAGAATCAATTCAATCAACGAGTGTTCAAATGAGAGAAGTTGAAACTTTGTCATTAGGACAAAAAGTAGTTGCTATTCTAACCTTCTTATTCAACTTTGGAGAGCAGTCACTAGATAGTACTCCACTTGTCATTGATCAACCTGAGGATAATTTAGATAATCAATATATTTACAAAAACTTAGTAGAAAGTTTAAAGAAGGTTAAGAACTCTCGACAGGTGATAATTTCTACTCATAGTTCTACTATAGTTACAAATGCAGATGCTGAACAGGTAATTATTTTAGAATCAAATAACACAAATGGGTGGTTAGTTAAAAAAGGATATCCGGGTGATCGTGTTATTATTAGACATATCCTCACTATACTAGAGGGGGGAGAACAGTCGTTTAACCATAAAGCAAAAACTTATAGTAATGTCCTAAACTTGGTATAAACATTGGTTTTTAACCAGTAACAAAGGTTAGAAATAGTCTTCTCTTATCTAAAAAAATTTTAAACACTGCAAACAATTACCGAAAGCAATGTTTGCAGTGTTCTTTACTATACTTGCAATAAAGGTAATTCATTGTTCAGGATAAGAAAAAATTAAGAGGCAACTCTTAACCCCTTGGCTTTATTGAAGTTTCTTTATTCTAGATTTTTTTATATACCTCCGCGTAAGATACTTTTAGTTGTTCCCTTAATTGCTTATTTTCATTTTCTAGCTTGTTAATCTTCCGTTTAAGTGAATTGATCATTGCATCTTTATTGTTTTCATCCATTTCTCGTTTTGTTTGTTTAAGGGTTGGGGCACAACTTTGTTGCTGCCGTAAGGTCTCAATTCTATCTCGAATCTCTGGATGATTATATAATGTGGCTTTAGATACCCCTGCTTCGTTTGCTACGCTATTGAAATTTATATTTCCATTAATCTTAACAAGTCGTTTTAGAGCGTCATTAGCCTTCTTTTCAGTGAGAGCCTTCCTAGATTCATGAATAGTCTTTAAATGTTTCCTTCGGTCGTAATTATTCATTATTAGCACCATGCTTTCGTTTAAATCTATCCACTCGACCAAAGATTATATTACCATCTTTAATAGTTTCTAATATACCTTGGTAACGCTGTAAATTCTTTCTGTTTTTTTCAACAATATCATTCCTTCCACGGTGTTCTAATGCTGCTATTGTTTTTGCTGTAGCTTTTATTAACAACTCATATTTTTGAGTATCTAAGTCTGAAAAGCCGATGGCCAAGTCTTTACATGGACTTCCTGAGTTACAAGTTAGACATGGTGGCTCTTCAGCATACGGACAATTTCCATTTATTCGTGCATGACATGTACCATATGGATTATCAATTGCATTCAGCTTATGATCGCGCCATAATGTTTCGAAAATACCAGTTGGGATATCTTGGTTAGACTTTATTTCTTGAACCTCACCATTTAGGTCAAAACTAAATACACCTTGTCTCAATGCTTCCTCAAAAACCTTTCTCTTAGTATTATCCAACAACTTCGCATAACGCATCGTCATTTCAGGGGAAGCATGAGCTAATAAATCCTGTAAAGTAATAATATCTACACCATTATTTATCATCTTAACTGCGTATGTATGTCTGAATTGATGTGTTTTAAAGTGAAACAAATCCCCATTTTCATCAGTAATATTTTTTAATTTAGCCAACTCATTTAATTTAACACCAATCCATTGTTGTTCATAAGGACGCCCCTTTCTAGTGCCTCGATAGCGAACAAATAGTAATTTTTCGGGATTGTTATCTTTATTACTATGTAAAATGGAGTTATTTATTATAACTGCAAGTATGTCAGCTAATTCATCATCTATTGGAATACGATGACCTATTACATTGGTTTTTTCAATATCAGTCTCGATATAATATTTTCCGTTTAGCTTTATTAAACAGTCCTGTGTTAAACCTAATACATCTGAGATTCTAAGCCCTGTTTTAAAAGCCACCCATACTACAGGTTGTGCATCTTTGTTAAGCAAATTAATGTGTCTGAATAACTGTTCTAAAACGTAGTCAGGAATGTAGTCTACTTGATCAATCGGCTTCTTTTTAAGTGAGGGTCTATCCTCCGGAAAAACGAGAAGACTAACTGGTTTTAATGGACAATCTGCTTGATTATAAGTGGAAATATCCTCAAGAAATTGAGTAATATAATGTAAATTAGTATTTATATGATGTTCAAAGTGAGTAATTTTCTTATCTTTTCTGGTCTCGTTTTTTAACCAATCTAAATATTTTTCAATATGCTTTCTCTCTAGATATTTAAAACTTGTCCAGGAAGGTTCTGCAGCTAATATATAATTGATAAACTTCGTTACTTGTCTTACATAGCCTATTGCACTAGCCCAAGCATAATTATCATACAATCTTCTTTTTATGTTCTGTTTTACAATCTTTGTAAGCTGATTTGACATAATCTTAGAAAAATCTATATAGTGAGCTGATGTACTTTTAACATAATTAATACCATAAAGATCATTTAATTTTCTTATATCCCACCTGTCTTTTTCCCATTCAGCTCTTAAATCTGAATACTTACAAAGATACTTATAAATTAGTCCAAAAAAACCTGCTATAGGAGTTTGACTAGTATATCCGCCATTTTTATTTGAGGCTTGCCTAGTTAATATGGAGCCATTATCATTTAACCAACTTAGCCACATCAAATTTGCTTTATTAAAGTCAATATTCAAGATTGAATCAATATGAGGGAATTTTTCATTTAAGAATGAAGTTAGTTTATATAACTTTGTCGCACCAACTCCATATATAGTAGATAGAGACCATTCATCTTTAAACAATCTTTTATACCAGAGGTATTTAAGCTCTAAATTGACTCGTGGATTTTCAATTTCAAACCTTATAATATTTTTCCGATAGTAGTAGTTCTCTAATTGGTCCTTAAAGTTATTGATATTTCCGATAAACCTTATATCCCAATGGTCATTAACTAAAAAATACGGATCATTTACAACCTTATAAGTTACAGACCCATCTATTTCTATCGTTCTTTCCATATATGTTGATAATTCTTTTCGAATTTGGTCATGTAAACTATGCTGAAAATAATTATCTATATTTTTTCTGCTCAACTCTTTACCGCCTTTCATATTCAATTAATTTTAAAAGCTGATTGTGCCTGTTCCCATGACTTCCTTATTTCCTCATCTGATGGATGAAGGTAAAAATTACTAGTAGTTTGAATTTGTGAATGACCTAACCGTTCTTGGACCTGTTTAATGTCCCTGGTTTTAAGGTAAAATAATGTAGCGTGTGTATGGCGAAACATATGTGGATTTACTTGTAACCCAGTTTTTTTGTTAAGACGCCTAAATAGAGAAGAAACATCCTGATAATTCATAGCCTCTCCTGTGTTCCTACCTCGTAACTTAACAAATAAAAAGTTCGAATCAATATCAATTTCATCTAAAACTTCATATAAATAATCATCATATGTATCCATTAATTCCTGAGATATATAAATCTCTCTTTCACCTGTTTTCAACTTACCCCCATTTTCAAGTTCTCCTCGATCTACTAAACGTAATCTATGGCCATTCTTATGATCGAAAATAAAATCCTCTATAAATAATGAAAGAGCCTCTCCAATACGTAACCCTGTTTCAAAAAGGACTTGGATTAAAAGCTTATCTCTAATATTAGTGGTTGCTGCTAATAAGTTCTTAACATCCTCCTTAGACAAGATTTTTATCTTTTTCTTCGGTTCCTTAAGAATTAATATATTTCTGGGAGATGGTTTAGCTTTGTTTACGTGATGAAAGAAATCTTTATATCTTTTTTTCCCTCCTAAATAGACTTGCTTTAGCAGTTTTTCAATCATGTTATTTTCAATTTCTTCGTTTCGATAGAGGTAGTCATAAAATCCTGTAACAACAGTTATTGTGTGATTAATTGACCTTTCTTTTCTCTTTGGTATGGTTGGTTTAAGTGAGGTAACATGGGGACTAATATAGGGACTTCTCAGCCAGGAGATAAAATCCCTTAAATCTTCTAATCTGACACTTTTATAATGTAATTTTTTTTCGTACAGGAAAGTGAAATAGTGTTTTAACGCGTAGCAATAACTCTTTTGTGTATTGGGTGCTTTCTTGGTGGCATCTAGGAATTTAAGGTATCTAATTACAGCAACTTCAGGGTATCCATCATTATTAACTAATATATACCTTTTAACTTTTCCCTCTAAAATAACTTCTTGTACCCTCAAAACATCATCTCCTATAATATTTTGTAAGTTCGAAAGAAACAAGCATTACATAAGTGTTAATTTAATTGTACATATTATACATAATTTACAATCCGAATTTAGTTAAGTTAACTAGAATATTATGTATTAAAAAAGAGGACAGATGTTTATATTCTAAACATATTATCCTCTTACTATAATAGTATATTTAATGAGTTTCGCCACGCTTATCGTTGCCGTAATCGCCATAGGTATTTCTTCTAATAAAAAGAAGTAACCTACCCTGCACATCGCCAAATGTGAGTAGATTACTTCTATTCGGAACTGGCCGCTGTAATTCAAGCAGCTTGCTGTGTATTGAGATCTCGGTTGCAGCCGAGATCTCTTTTTTTACTATATGGACTTTATGCTTAAATTATAAACCTTATAGTAAATCAATTCAATAAAACCGATAATACTTAATTATAATTGGAAAGTTCAGTAACTAAGAGAGACCCAGTCAAACGGCTGGGTCTCTTAAAAGGTATATTACATCTTCTCCGGAGCAGATACCCCGATCAATTCAAGTGCATTCTTCAAAGTGATCTGCGCTGACTTGATCAGTGACAGGCGGGCTACTGTTCTTTCTTTATTTTCGAGATCCAGTACCTTTTCAGCGTTGTAGAAGCTGTGGAATACGGATGCGAGTTCGAAAATGTAGTTAGAGATTCGATGAGGCATGCGCTTCTGGGCAGCTTCGGCAACAGCCAATGGGAATTCGCCAAGCTTTTTCAGCAGGTCGGTTTCCTTTTCGGATTGGATATGCTTGAAATCTGCTTCAATGTCAAAAATCAAACCTTGCTCTGCTGCCGAACGCAGAATGCTGTTAATGCGGGCATGAGCATATTGTGCGTAAAACACTGGGTTTTCGTTGGATTGGGATACAGCCAGATCCAGGTCGAAGTCCATGTGAGTATCAGCGCTTCTCATCGCGAAGAAGTAACGCACTGCATCCAGGCCTACTTCGTCAATCAAATCGCGCATTGTCACGGCTTTACCCGTACGCTTACTCATCTTCATCTTTTCGCCGTTCTTGTACAGGTGGACGAGCTGGATGATTTCAACTTCAAGCGCATCACGGTCATAGCCTAGTGCCTGGATCGCCGCCTTCATCCGTGGGATGTACCCGTGGTGGTCCGCACCCCAGATGTTGATCAGCTTTTCAAAACCGCGCTCAAGCTTGTCCTTATGGTAAGCAATATCAGGCAGCAGGTACGTATAAGAGCCATCCTGCTTGATCAGCACGCGATCTTTGTCATCGCCGAGCTCTGATGAACGGAACCATGTTGCGCCGTCCTCCTCATAAATATGGCCATTTTCACGCAATGCATCAAGTGCCACGTCAATTTTGCCGTTTTGATATAGAGAAGTTTCAGAGTACCAAACATCGAACTTAACACGGAAGTTCTCAAGGTCCTGCTTCAGTTTTTCCATTTCATATTTCAGGCCATATTCACGGAAAGCATCGAAACGCTCCTGGTCAGAAACTTTTACATACTTATCGCCGTACTCTTCAGCCAGGGTCTGTCCAATGCCGATGATGTCAGCGCCATGGTAGCCATCCTCGGGCATCGGTTTATCCATGCCAAGCGCCTGGAAGTAACGAGCCTCAACAGAGAGCGCCAGGTTATTGATCTGGTTGCCGGCATCATTGATATAGTACTCACGGGAAACATCGTAACCCGCTTTAGCGAGCACATTGCATAAAGAATCGCCGACAGCCGCACCGCGCGCATGTCCAAGGTGAAGGTCTCCAGTCGGGTTAGCCGACACGAACTCAATCTGGATTTTCTGTCCGTTGCCTACCTTCGATTCCCCGTAGTTATCGCCTGCTTCAAGGATTGCCGGAATCAGGTCCGTCAGATAGCTATTGTCCATGTAAAAATTGATGAAGCCCGGTCCGGCAATTTCAATTTTCTCAATGGAAGCCTTGTTTTTATCAAAGTTCTCGATCAGCTGTTCAGCGATCTGACGCGGAGCTTTTTTCGCCACGCGGGCAAGCTGCATCGCCATATTCGTCGAGTAATCACCGTGCGCTTTTTCCTTTGGCGTTTCAAGGATCACAGCCGGAATCTGCGCTTCTTCAGCAAGATTGGCCTTAATGATCGCCTGCTTGATTTCTTCCTTCAGCTTCAATTGAACCAGTTCAACTATATTCATTTGCCTTCCTCCTTATAATTGATCGTCATATGGTATGTACCTGCACTCGCGCCCTGGATAGCCATTTCATACAGCAAGTCCACATGGCCCTCCTGCTTTTTCTCGTTAAAACCCAAATCAAGACGCTTCGTCAGCGCAGATGTCTCGAGCAGTCCGTATGGCGTCTTGTAATTGCCCGGAGTTTTTTTATTCAGCAGAAAATGAAGCCTCATCTTAATTGCGCCGCTGCGCAGGATCAGCACTTCATTCCCTGAAATTTTCACTGTCGTATGAACATCCCCTTCCTCCATCACTTCATCATATTGGAGGTACGAGCTGTTCGCCTTTTTATAGTATCGGCCAAAAGTGGTCAATTCAAAAGTATCCTTCTCACTGCCACTATAAATTGCTGTTTTCACCGTCACCTTTACAGGAGTCTGTTCAGCGGGTCCTGTTGACACCGATAACACATCCTTTTCAAACTCTATTATAACTTTATAAGTATAAATATTCTCCTTTGAAAGTGCAAGGCTCTCGCGGATTTGAATGATAGGTGGAATACCCTGAGAGGATTAAATCTACTGAAAAGCGGGTATTGATTATCAAAACCTTTTAAGGAGGTGGCCTTCATGAAAATTGAAGTTAAATGCGAAGTAGAAAACTGTAAATACTGGGCTGAAGGCGACAAATGTGTTGCTGATTCAATCCTTGTCGTTGCGAATTCAGGAAAACAAGCACTAAATGAACGCGAAACCATTTGTGATACATTCGAAAAGATGTAATAATACGAAAAACCGGCTGGCTATATGCCTGCCGGTTTTGTCATGATTGGGAAATTCCGCGAAATTCCTCATGTATTCCGCGAAAGTCTCCCATAATTCCGCGAAAAACAACCCTGATTCCGCGAACTGGAAAAAACACGTGATTTTTTCCAGTAAAACATTTTAGAAGAATAGCATCCCCGCTGAAATGACAACCCCTGAAACGACAAGCATCAGGACGCAGTATCCCATGATATCCTTTGCCTTAAGACCGGCAATTGCCAGTGCTGGCAGTGCCCAGAACGGCTGGATCAGGTTGGTCCATGCATCACCCCAGGCAACAGCCATTGCCGTTTTTGGAATCGAAACACCGAGTGTCTGCGCTGCGTCAAGCATGACTGGCGCCTGAACCGCCCACTGTCCTCCACCAGAAGGTACGAAGAAGTTGACGAGTCCCGCACTCAGGAAGGTGAAGAACGGGAATGTGAATTCATTTGAGATCGACACGAAGCCTTCCGACATGACCGCTGCCAGGCCAGAAGCTGTCATCATACCCATGATTCCCGCGTAGAAAGGGAACTGGATGATGATACCGCTCGCACCTTTTACCGCATTCACGACCGCATCAAGGAACCGCTTTGGCGTTCCATGGAATAGGATTCCGAGGAACAGGAATAAGAAGTTGACTATATCGAGATTCAGCTTGAATCCGTTTGTTGCAAAATAGTAAAACAGGAAAACAAGGCCCATAATCCCAATCAATAAAGAAATGATTCTGCTGTTCTCCAGCTTTTCTGCAGGTGTCATTGCTCCCTGCTCGATTGCCGCTGCCTGAACATCCGCTTCAAGTAAAACAGGGTCGACCGTCACTGTTTGATCCTTCGACGGCATCATCATTCGGTTAACTACCGGCAAGACGATAAGCAAGATTAAGATAATTAAAAGATTGAAGCCTGCAAAAATTGTTTGCTCAGTCGGGATGATACCAATCAGGTCCTGGGAGAAATGGCCTTCCGTCGCAATCGTAAGTGGAATCGAACCGGAGATACCGCCATGCCAAACGATGAACCCTCCGTAAGCGCTTGCAATTAACAGCCGGTAATCAACATTTTGAACCTTTTTCGCCAGCTCTTTTGCGAACAGAGCGCCAATGACCAGGCCGAATCCCCAGTTGATCAAGCTGGCGATCATCGAAACGACCGTGACAATCACAATCGCCTGCCCTGGTGATTTCGCCAGCGATGCCAGTGCACCCAGTCCTTTTTTAAAGATGTTGCTGCTCGCGAGGACATGCCCTGTCACAAGCACGAGTACCATCTGCATCGAGAATGTCAGCAAGCTCCAGAAGCCGCCGCCCCAATGCTGGGCCATCTGATAAGGACCGCTGTCTGTAAAAATAAGGCCCAATCCAAATACAACAAAAGTTAGGATAATGACAAATAGAAACGGATCAGGCAAATAGCGCTGCATCAGGCGGTTGAAAAATGAAACCAACATTTTCATCCTTATTACCTCCTTTTTAGTAGTTACTTTCATAATTAGTATATTTTCTATATGTTTCAGAATATTCCTTCTTTAATATCAACTATTAGTAGCTGGTTTTTACAACAGCCTTAAACAAGGCTGTTGATTTTCGTTCCAGGCGCTTTGCTTTCCGCTGGAAGAATAATGAAAAAGCCCAACTGCCGGCTTTTTCAAAAGGCAATTCTTCCTGGCTGGCGCTGAGCCTCCTCGTCGCTTTGCTCCTGCGGGGTCTCACCTGACCAGCTGCGCCCGCAGGCCATTGATTAGCTTCCTGAATCAGCCCACGCACGATGGAAATGCGTTAGCATTTTCGGAGGAGTCTACGCGCCTTCCACTACAATCAACAGGGTTTAAAAATCAACTTTCAGCTTTTAACAGAGCCAAAAACACACAAAAAATGCTCCCTCAATCAAGGGAGCATTGCATAACTTTCTTATTTTACAAATCCAAGCAGCATTTCACGGATGATTTTGCTTGCTGTGTTTGCGGTCATTTCGGATGTATCGTAAATTGGCGCTACTTCTACAAGATCGGCACCTACTACATTGACTTCGGAATTTGCAATGGCATGGATGGAAGCCAGCAATTCTTTGGAAGTGATTCCCCCAGCGTCAACAGTTCCTGTACCAGGCGCGTGGGCTGGATCAAGCACATCGATGTCGATGGTCACATAAACCGGGCGGCCGGCAAGCTTTGGCAATACTTCCTTCAGCGGTTCAAGAACCTCAAACTTCGAAATATGCATACCTACTTCCTTTGCCCACTCGAATTCTTCCTTCATCCCTGAACGGATTCCGAATGAGTAGACATTTTTAGGTCCGATGTGCTCGGCAATCTTGCGGATCGGCGTTGAGTGCGACAATGGCTCGCCCTCGTAGTGTTCGCGAAGATCAGTATGCGCATCGAAGTGGATGATGGCAAGGTCTTCGTACTTTTTCGCGAAGGCCTTCATGACCGGCCATGACACGAGGTGCTCTCCGCCCATTCCAAGCGGGAATTTTTCCTCAGCCAAAAGCTTGTCCACGTACTCCTCGATCAAATCAAGGCTTTTTTGTGCATTGCCGAATGGCAGCGGTATATCCCCTGCATCGAAGTAATTAATGTCCGCCATCTCGCGGTCAAGATACGGGCTGTATTCTTCAAGGCCGATCGACACCTCGCGGATGCGGGTCGGGCCGAAACGTGAACCCGGACGGTAGCTGACAGTCCAGTCCATTGGCATCCCGTAAAGGACAGCCTTGCTTTCTCCAAAGTTTGAATGGCTGCCGATAAACACATTGCCAGAATAGGCTTCATCAAAACGCATTTCAAGCACCTCTTTTTTAAAAGTGTTTTTACAGTAAAACGGCCCCCGGAAGACCGAGAGGCCGATTTTAAATCTCGATTATTTCACAAGGTCGCCAACGAATTTAGGCAAGACGAAAGCGGCTTTGTGAAGTTCTTTTGTGTAGTATTTCGTTTCGATTTCGTGGAAACGGTCCTCGCTCACTTCAAGCGGATCGAATTTCTTTGATCCAAGTGTGAACGCCCACATTCCGCTTGGGTATGTCGGGATGTTCGCCACATAGAGGCGAGTGATCGGGAAGATTTCCTTAACATCCTTCTGTACATTGCGGATCAGGTCAGCCTTGAACCATGGGTTGTCAGACTGGGCAACAAAGATACCGTCGTCTTTCAATGCTTTTGAAATTCCAGCGTAAAAGCCTTTTGTGAACAGATTCACCGCAGGGCCAACCGGTTCAGTCGAGTCAACCATGATGACATCATACTGGTTGTCGCTTTCGGCGATATGCATGAAGCCGTCGCCAACCTGGACGTCAACGCGCGGATCATCAAGCTTGCCTGCGATTTCAGGCAGGTATTTCTTTGAGTACTCGATGACCTTTCCATCGATATCGACAAGAGTCGCCTTTTTCACGCTTGGGTGCTTAAGCACTTCACGGATGACACCGCCGTCGCCGCCGCCTACTACCAATACCTGTTCAGGGTTCGGGTGAGTGAACAACGGAATATGCGCAACCATCTCGTGGTAAACGAACTCATCTTTTACAGAAGTCATGACCATGTCGTCAAGCAGAAGCATATTGCCCCACTCTTCTGTTTCAACTATGTCAAGCTTCTGGAATTCTGTCTGTTCTGTATGTAACGTCTTGTTCACTTTCATAGTGATACCAAAGTTTTCTGTCTGCTTTTCTGTAAACCAAAGACCCATTTTTCTTCCTTCCTTTCGGCAAAAAATTTTCCGTTATGTTGCGGCGAATTTTTCATGTATTGGACTCCTAAATGTCTTGTCCAAAAGATTATATATGTCCAGCTGCGGCTCCTAACTCCTCGAGACGCTTGTCCAGTGTCGCCTCCTAGAAACTCCGAAACTTCAACTCCGCCGGCAGAAGCAAAAAGCGCTTCTTTGTCGGAGCCTCCAGTTTCTGCGTTTCTGAACAGTCGGCTATACATTTCGGTTTCGGTCCTGCCAATGAAGTCAAAGAACGACTTCACTGTCAGGCCCTCCAGCGCTTGTCGGAGTTGAACAGTCGCCTCCGCATTTCTTTTTTATACTTCCCCAACATCACGAATACAAACATCAGAAAAAGTATAGTTGAATCTAGCAAAAATGCAAGTAAAATTTGATTCTATGTTTAAAAACAGCTGTTTTTTTTCATACTGATACTATCTATCTTTTTAGGGGGAAGCAGTATGGAGCTGATGACCGACCAGCGGTTTCGCAAAACAATCAAATATTTGCGTGCTTTGATCTTTTTCGGGCTTGCGGGGCTTGCATTGACGATGATCGTCTATTTTTCGCTGATCGGCTATGCGAAAATCCAGGGTCCGCCCCCTCTCGCCGTGCCGCAATCGACCTTGTTATTTTCAAACGATGGGACGGTAATCGGCGAAAGCCATTCGGGACAGAAGCGCTATTGGGTGGCACTCAAGGATATCTCGCCCCACTTGATCAATGCGACGGTTTCAATAGAAGATAAGACCTTTTTTACCCATAACGGGTTTGATTATAAGCGGATTGCCGGTGCCGCGATTGCGGATATGAAGGCAATGTCCAAAGTCCAGGGCGCGAGCACGATCACACAGCAGTATGCACGGAATCTTTTCCTCGAGCACGATAAGACATGGTCACGGAAAGCGACCGAAGCGCTCTACACCTTGCGCCTAGAGATGAACTATTCCAAGGATGAGATCCTCGAAGGCTATCTGAATACGATTTATTACGGCCACGGAGCATACGGCGTCCAGGCAGCGAGCCTTTATTATTTTGGCAAGGATGCGAAGGATTTATCCCTGGCTGAAGCTTCCATGCTTGCAGGGATTCCGAAAGGCCCAAGCATTTACTCGCCTTTAGCTTCCATGGAAAAAGCAAAGCAGCGCCAGCAGACGATTTTAAATACAATGAAATCGAATGGTTATATCACCGAGCTTGCCGCGCAAAAAGCAGGCATTGAAAAGCTGAAGCTTGTCGGTGAACACCAGCATAACCGGATAGGCACGGCTCCCTATTTCCAGGACGCTGTCCAAAATGCTCTCCGGAACTCGTTGAATTTTGATGACCGGACGATTTCTCTCGGTGGTTTGCGGGTTTATACAACGCTGGACCTTGAAGAGCAGGAAGTGGCCGAAAAATCGATCAGCAAAATGATTGCGGCCGATTCAGAAATCCAGGCAGGCCTGGTGGCGATGAATCCGAAAAATGGTTATGTGAAGGCACTCGTCGGCGGCAGGGATTATAAGGAGAGCCCTTTTAACCGGGCAGTCCAGGCTGTCAGGCAGCCCGGTTCGACGATGAAGCCAATCCTGTACTATGCTGCTCTCGAGAATGGTTTCACGCCGTCGACAACGATGAAAAGCCAGCTGACGACCTTCATGTTCGATGACGGGCGTTCGGAGTATACACCGCATAATTTCAACAATAAATATGCTGAAGAGGACATAACAATGGCACAGGCCCTGGCATTGTCGGATAACGTCTATGCCGTAAAAACCCATCTGTTCCTTGGCGAGGATACGCTGATCGAGACAGCGAAGCGCTTTGGAATCAAGACAGAGATGGAGAAGGTTCCCTCGCTCGCGCTGGGCACCTCAGGCGTCAGAGTCATAGAGATGGCCAATGCCTACAGCATTTTAGCCAATGGCGGAAAAAAAGTAGAACCAGTCCTGATCACAAAAGTCGAAAACCATAAAGGCGAAGTCATCTATGAATATGAGGGTGAAAAGAAAGAAGTCTTGAAGCCCGAACTCGCGTCGGTGATGACCCACATGCTGACAGGCATCTTCGATAAAAAATTGAATGGCTATTCTTCTGTAACAGGAAGCACACTGATCAAAAAGATGACCCGGCCATATGCAGCAAAATCAGGAACAACCGAAACGGACAGCTGGATGATTGGCTATACCCCGCAGCTCGTGTCGGCCGTGTGGACAGGGTATGACAAAGGCAAGCCGATTGAGCTGACCGTGGAAAAATCATACGCTAAAAACATCTGGATGGAGTTTATGGAAAAAGCGCTCGACAATGAACCAGCTAAAAAATTCAAGGCAGCCAAAGGCACGGTCGCCGTCTATGTGGACCCTGCAAACGGAAACCTCGCATCCGATGGCTGCCCAGTAAAAAGACTGACATGGTTCGCCGCCGGAACCGAGCCTACCGAATATTGCACAGACCACCTTGCACACGAAGAGCATAAAGAAGAAAAACCTCAGATGAAAAAAGAAAAGCAGCCTTGGTACAAGCGATGGTTCGGGTTGTAGAACCACATATATCAAAAGAAAAACCCCGGAAGCATGGCTCCGGGGTTTTTCTCGTCCTAGCATAAAATGTGTTTTACGCTGTTATCAGTTTACTTTTTTTATTTAAATTGAGCAAGCCAGATATTGTCACTGGCTATTAAATGTCACAATTTAGACAAATTATTGGGATAGTTATCCAATCGTTACCGTGGTGATAAATCGGTCTTCAGCTTCTCTTCAGAACGCTCCCACATGCCAGGGTCATGGTTCTTCAGGAAGTCTGCGAGGATATTCTTGGATTTCTCATCCATATGGTCAACGATGATGTGGCGCTTGATCGATTTGTCGAGACGGTTCACATGCTCTGGAAGCGATTTATAGCCGCGGCGGATCTCACGGTTGACGGTCATTTCACAGGCAGTGACGCCCGCGTAATAAGGGCCCTCTTCCTTCCTATCAATCGTCACCCAGACAACCCAGTATAGCTTGGCATCAGGCACTTCATTGCGGTCAGGCAGGAACTTGATGCCTTTTTCTACTGCACTGCGGGCGTGCATCGCACCGACCTCAACAGCTGCCTCGCCTGCATCCACGTCAATGATGACCGGTGACACATTATCAAGTGTCAGGACGCCTTTACCAAAACCCTTATGGCCGTCCATCGGGTCATTTTTAATGATGTTGAAACCTATATTCTTTCCCTTTTTTTCTTCCATGAAAAATACCTCCTAGAAAAACAGATTGGATATTCCATTAGTCACAGCCGGGATCAAATAGCTGAAAATCGGCTGGATTGTATATTGGTCAAGGGGCGTAATCACCAGGATCAAGAAAATGATTGAACCGTACGCTTCGTATTGGGTCATTTTTGCCCGGATGTCCGCAGGTGCCAGATCCTCGATGATCCGATAGCCATCAAGCGGCGGGAACGGCAACAGGTTGAAAACGAACAGCATCGTATTCAGCCCGATGAAAATATTGAGAAAATCCAAAAAGAATTGTGGAATTCCCTGGGCCAAACCAAGCGTGACAAATAGGTACCAAATCGCGAATGCCAGGAACACCAGAATCAAATTACTGATTGGACCGGCAACTGATACAAGCACACCGGCAAGCCTTGGATTCTTGAACATGAAGCGATTGACCGGAACCGGTCTTGCCCAGCCGAAACCGGCAATAAAAATCAGAATGGTCCCCAGCGGATCAAGGTGCTGAATCGGATTCAGCGTCAACCGTCCCTGTCTCTGGGCAGTCGGATCCCCGAACTTATAAGCGACCCACGCGTGCGCAAATTCATGCACGGCAAACGCAACCATCAACGCCACAGCGACATACGGAATTTCTTCCAATGAATAGTAGAAAAACACAACCCATTCCCCTTTTATTGTCTTTTCCATAAAGTATAACCCATTCTCGTTGGAATGTGAAAAAGACAATCTTTCACCGGACTTGCGAATTTCCGAGAATTGTGAAAAACTCAATTTAGAATTACATATCTATCATTTTAAGGAGGCAAAACAAATGCCATACGTAACAGTAAAAATGATTGAAGGCCGCACAGAGGACCAAAAGAAAGCACTAGTTGAAAAGGTAACAGACGCTGTCAGCGAAACAACAGGCGCACCTAAGGAGAAAGTCGTTGTGTTCATCGAGGAAATGTCTAAGAATCACTATGCGGTAGCTGGCAAGAGGTTGAGTGACGAGTAGGACTGGTAAAAGCTCAGAGAAATCTGGGCTTTTTTCTTTTTTTGACCGTGATCCGCCATTTTCTCTTTTCACGGGCACATGTTTCCCTTTCTTGTGACCGTGATTTCCGATTTGCGATTTTCACGGGCACATGTTTCCCTTTCTCGTGACCGTGATCCGCGATTTTTCCTTTTCACGGGCACATGTTTCCCTTTCTTGTGACCGTGATCCACGATTTTCCCTTTTCACGGGCACATGTTTCCCTTTCTTGTGACCGTGATTCGCGATTTTCTCTTTTCACGGGCACATGTTTCCCTTTCTTGTGACCGTGATCCACGATTTTCTCTTTTCACGGGCACATGTTTCCCTTTTTTGTGACCGTGATCCGCGATTTTCTCTTTTCACAGGCACATATTACTGTAAACCTTCTTCCACTCCACAAAAAAACCGAGCACTAAACCCCAAAAAGGTTCCATGCTCGATCCATAATGAATAGCTATTAAGCCAATTGCTTTGATTTTGTTTTCAAGCTTGCGATATAAGCATAAGCTTCATCAATTTCTTCGTCTGTGTATTTCTGGCTCTTTTTCACGGTCTGGATTTTCTCGCGGACTTCGGCTTCTGGCAAGTTATCAAAATATAAAACCGTTGAAACGAGTTCAAGGAATCTGGCATTCTGGTCGTTGATATCGGTCAGGCAGTCTCCGAGGCACGGCATCTCGATGCTGTTTTCACCGAGGAATTCCTGGCCTGCTTCTGTCAGGGTGTAGCGGTATTGATAGTAGCCGCCTTTCTTTTCCTTCACTTCGTCGAGGAAGCCCATATTGCAAAGCTCTTCCACTCTCAGTGTCAGCTCTTCGGAATAAGGTCCGTAAAAATGGAACTGGAATCGTTCCTGGAACGGGAATTCCATCTTTTTGGCGATATAGATCATTTTCTGAAGCTTTTTCCTGCCGATGACTTCTCCAGAAACTGAAATGGCATGTATGATTTTAGCGTGGTCTTTTAACAAAATGAGTCAACTCCTGTATCAAATGGTCCCATTGTCTAAGTTCAGTTCAAGAATCTGTGCAATCTGCCTGATTTCAGGTCGTGCTTTTTCTTTTTCGAGGAAATCGGCAGGATAATAAAGTTTGTGGTCGGTCCTTCTTTTTCCGGAAATGGCGTCGACAATCTCTGACTCGCGTGACAGTTCGCGGATTTCACCGTTTTTCTTCAGCAGGTGGATCGGCAGGCGTTCTTCTTCCTCGCCCGGGCGGTAGAAGTCGTATGGCAGGTCTGATGATGAGTCGACCACAAGATAATATTCCGGATCAAGCCCTGCCTGTTCGAATAACACGGAAAGCTTGGCCAGCTTTTTGTATTCTTTGGCAGGGTCGAACTCGACATATTTAAATAGATTGCGGTTATTGAAGCGGGTGCACAAATCGCTCAGGATCTGGTCCTCCTCTTCCTCCCAAATCTGGAAATAATAGAGGAACACGGCTTCATCCAATTTTAAATAGTCTTGCAAAGTCATGCGATCCTCAAAGATTGAGTAAAAATGGTGCGGTTTATGTTTAAACTTGTAGTTTTGCTCATGCAGGTGTTTGGCACGGTGCAGGATTTTCGTCAGGATGACCTCGGCACTCCTTGTCACTGGGTGGAAATAAACTTGCCAGTACATCTGGTACCGGCTCATTATGTAGTCCTCGACCGCATGCATCCCGCTCTGTTTAATGACAACCTGGTCCTCGCGCGGGCGCATGACTCGCAAAATCCGTTCCATATCAAAATGTCCGTAGCTGACTCCGGTAAAATAGGCATCCCTTTGCAGGTAATCCATCCGGTCAGCGTCAATCTGGCTCGAAATCAGGCTGATGACAAGCTTGTTTTCATACGTTTTTTCAATAACCTCAGCGACCTTTTTCGGAAAGTCAGGCGCCACTCTTGTCAGAACCTGATTCACTTCGGTATCGCCAAGAATGATTTCCCTCGTAAAATCCTCATGATCCAGGTCAAATACCTTCTCGAACGAGTGCGAGAAAGGTCCATGGCCAAGGTCATGAAGCAGGGCTGCGCATAACGATAGCAGGCGCTCTCCTTCATTCCATTCAGGACGGGATGCGAACGCATTATCAACGATTCGCCTCGTGATTTCATAGACTCCCAGTGAATGGTTGAAGCGGCTATGTTCAGCTCCGTGGAAGGTCAGGTACGTTGTGCCGAGCTGCTTGATCCTTCTCAGGCGCTGGAATTCCTTCGTCCCGATCAAATCCCAGATCACCCGGTCACGGACATGGACATACCGGTGTACTGGATCTTTGAATACTTTTTCTTCAAGTAATTTTTCTTCCGAATATTCCATCGTTCTCCTTCTTCCTGATTAGCTTGTTTTTATTATAGCCTGTTTCATTCGTCAAATCATCTCGATTTTCTGCAAATTTTTACAAAAATTGCATACTGTTTTTTAAAGACTATTCCTTTCATTCCAATTTTCCGCGGTATATAAACTAGTTTGCAAGTTTGTGCCGGAAAAAAAATCACCTCTAAACGGTGGTTTAAAGGTGATTTATCTATTTTATATAAGGAAAAAGTTTATTTAAGCTTCTTCTGTACTTTTTCCATGAGCTCTTCTTCAGACAGTGCAGCGACTGGCCGGTTGTTGACGAAAGCGAAGGTCTTCTTCCTGCCTGGTCCGCAATAGGACTGGCAGCCGATGTCAACTGTTGCTTCAGGATCAAGCTGCTTGAGCTTCGGAATCAATGTTTTAAGGTTTACGGCCTGACAATCGTCGCAAACACGGAATTCGTTTGCCATTTAGGACAACCCTTTCTTTAAAAACTGTCCAGCTGCGCCGCCCCTCCAAGAGCCTAAGCAGGAATCGGATTTGTCCCGATCCAGGTTTGCTTCATAGCAGAACAAGGCGGTTGCGCTTTTCTTTTAGACTAAAGGGTATTTTACCTCTTATTGGACTTGATTGCAAGCTGTTGAACAGGTTCACTTGCTTATCTATCTATATGGAAAACACGTATTTCACGCAAAAAATCTACTATCCTTCAATTATACGATGTATAAGGTTTCCAATTTCAGGACATGATTGAAATATAAGTTTCAAATAGTTAACCAAAGTAAAAGGGAGTTGAAGAAGAATGAAAACACGCCAGGATGCCTGGACAGATGAAAATGATTTATTGCTGGCTGAAACCGTGCTCCGCCATGTAAGGGAAGGCAGCACCCAATTGAACGCTTTTGAAGAGGTGGGCGACAAGCTCGACCGCACTTCCGCCGCCTGCGGATTCCGCTGGAACGCCGTCGTGAGGCATAACTATGAAAAAGCCTTGCAGCTTGCTAAAAAGCAGCGGAAACAGAGACAGAGAATCCTAGGAAAAGATCAGGGCGGCAAGAAGAAACTGCTCTACAATCCGCCGGTTCCAACACTGGATGAAAGTTTGACAGGATCGTTGCCAGCAGCAGAATTAAGCGATGAAGGCCAGCCAACCTTCGACCTATCGCTTCTGGAACAGGATGACAAGCAAATTGACGCTGCACTCATGGCTGATTTGCAAGATTTAGTGAACAAGGAAAAGGCCCAGAAGGATTATTCAGTGGAATCTGCTGAGGAAATGGCCGAAATGCCAGCCCAGGCTGCACCAACACAAGTATCACATACGGCACCTGTCCGTCACACTGTTCCGCCAACCGGACTGACAATGGGACATGTTATCGCCTATCTGCAAAGCCTGAACGGCTCATCGCTCCAGGTTGACATTTATAAGAGCGAGAATGAAAGATTGAAGCGTGAAATCCATAGTTTAAGAAAGCAGAATGAAGAGCTGCAGCAAAAAATCAACAGGCTTGAGGAAAATACGAACACCATGCAGGAAGATTACGAAACACTCATGAAAATCATGAACCGTGCCCGCAAGCTCGCCCTGTTTGAAGAAGAAGAACGTCCGGCAACCAAGTTCAAGATGGACCGCAATGGCAATCTCGAAAAAGTAGCCGAATAGATATCTAGTTATTAATTAAATAGATAATAGTTGGAGAAGGAGACTTTGGCAGCAGCCCCCCTCTTATGTTTTAAAAAAGCCGGAAATCATTGATTTCCGGCTTTCATTATTTGTGTTATCCTAGTCCAAGAATTTCTCATTCCGTTCGATGACACGATTATAATAATGGTCAAAAAGCTCAATCTCGGCTCCGTTCAAATATCCTGAGGTGAGCTCGTTACTGTTGGCATGCAGGAATGTCAAAAACCGCAGCATGACATCCTGAATGGTCAGCTCGATCCCAAATAATTCGGACAAGGAAGCCATGACCTCTGGCTGGACTTCCGGATAGGTGAATTTCGTGATTTCTCCTTTTTTGGCGCGGTCATAAAATCCACGGATCAATTCGGCCCTCTGGCTGCCGCTCCCCGTGACGCAAAGATAGATTTGCACAGCGACCCCTTTTTTCAGGCGGCGCTGCGAGATTCCGGCGAATTTTTTACCGTCGATGCTCAAATCATAGCTTCCAGGACAATAGGAAGCAGAAATTTCCTTTGCCTCGATCTTTGTATTAAAGTCAGCGAACATTTCCTTGATCAATAACCACATGGCATCATAGCCGCGATTGATGTCGATCCCTTTTTCCTTTTCAGGCAAAATGAGCGAAAGGTTCAGGACACCTTCGTCCAGCACGACGGCAAGTCCGCCTGAATTGCGGACAATATACTGATAGCCCTGCTCCTCGAGATAATCGAGGCCGTCCTGGAGATAAGGAAGCCTGGTATCCTGGATTCCGAGGACAACTGTGTCATGATGGACCCATGCCCTCGCGGTTGCCGGTGACTGTCCTTTACCGACCGATTCGCATAATGTATCGTCCGTCCCGAATGACTGCAGGGCATGAAATTGCGTCCCTAGCGCCGACTGGTCGATCAATCTCCATTTATCCTGACGCAGTAAATTAAGCGCCTCATCCATCGTGGTTTCCTCTTTTCTTTCTCTAGCTTTTTCGTTGATATTATAGCATATGTAGCCCTGCAGCCAATACGAGAGCCGATTGAAAAAAGCCGATCGAAAATTCCGACCGGCTGAGAAATTCATTATTCTTACTTAGTTAACGCCTGTGCTGCCGTAATCAGCGCAAGCTTGTACACGTCTTCTTCGCTGCAGCCGCGTGACAGGTCATTTACCGGACGGTTCAAGCCCTGCAAAATCGGGCCAACTGCTTCAAATCCGCCTAAGCGCTGAGCAATTTTATAGCCGATATTGCCTGCTTCAAGGCTTGGGAAAACGAAAACATTCGCATTGCCCATGATGACTGAATCCGGAGCTTTCTTTTCAGCAACAGATGGAACGAAGGCTGCGTCGAATTGGAACTCTCCGTCAACAATCAACAACGGATCGCGAAGCTTAGCTTCTTCAACTGCTTTCGATACTCTTTCCGTCTCTGGGGAAACAGCTGAGCCTTTTGTAGAGAAGCTTAGCATTGCCACGCGCGGCTCGACATCGAACATTCTTGCTGTCTTTGCACTTTCAACCGCGATTTCAGCAAGGTCCTGGCTGTCGGGAGCGATATTGATCGCACAGTCTGCAAATACATACTTCTCATCTTCACGTACCATAATGAAGACACCGGATGTCTTGCGTACGCCTTCCTTCGTCTTGATGATCTGCAATGCCGGTCTAACTGTGTCCGCAGTCGAGTGTGCAGCACCGCTTACAAGACCATCTGCTTTGTTGGAATACACGAGCATCGTACCAAAGTAGTTTTCATCGAGAAGGACTTTGCGCGCCTGCTCTTCCGTTGCTTTACCCTTTCGTCTCTCAACGAATGCAGCGACAAGCTCATCCATCATCGCGAAGTTGGCAGGATCATAAATTTCTGCCGCATCCAGCGATACATCCATGTCAGCTGCCTTCGCCTGGATCTGTTCAATATTCCCTACTAAAATGGGAGTTAGTACTCCGTCTGCTGCCAGTCTTCCAGCTGCTGCAAGAATCCGTTCGTCGAGGCCTTCCGGAAACACGATCCGTAAATTTTGTCCGCTTAATTTGGCTTTCAAGCCTTCAAATAAATCACTCATGCTGACTCCTCCTTTAATCTATACTTATAGCATACTTTACCAACCTTAAAATTCAAGAATGTTACCGTTTACAGCCTTGAAGTCTTTTTATTGAAAATTTTCAAGCATGTTTTCCTGCCCCTTTTACTATTTGCAATCTTTAACAAAATATCCTTTTTCCCTTCAGTATAAACAAACGGGGTTTTATTAACATGACGAATGGAGAAACTATGATATGATATTGGTATATTGTTGATTTATAGGAGTGATATAAAATGACTGAAGCAGCACAGACTTTAGATGGCTGGTATTCCCTTCATGATTTCCGCACGGTTGATTGGACAACCTGGAAGATGCTCCCGGCTGAAGAGCGCCAGGAAATTGTCCAGGAATTCCTTGGCCTTGTGGAAAAATGGAATAAAACGCAGGCTGAAAAACAGGGAAGCCATGCCCTGTATACAATCGTTGGTCAAAAAGCAGATTTCATGATGATGATCCTGCGCCCTACAATGGAAGAATTGAACGAAATCGAGACAGAATTCAACAAGTCCAGACTTGCTGAATACACGATTCCTGCTCATTCTTATGTTTCTGTTGTCGAGCTCAGCAACTATCTGCCAGCTGGCGAAGATCCATACAAGAATCCGCAAATCCTTGCCCGCCTTTACCCTGAACTTCCAAAGGCGAAATATGTTTGTTTCTATCCAATGGACAAGCGCCGCCAGGGCGAAGACAACTGGTACATGCTGCCGATGGAAGACCGTCGCAATATGATGCGCAGCCACGGCATGATCGGCCGCCAGTATGCAGGAAAAGTAAAGCAGATCATCACAGGTTCAGTAGGTTTCGACGACTATGAGTGGGGCGTTACATTATTCGCGGACGATGTCCTTCAATTCAAGAAGCTTGTATATGAAATGCGTTTTGACGAAGTCAGCGCACGCTATGGTGAATTCGGTTCATTCTTCGTAGGAAACCTGCTGGAAGAAGACCGCGTTGTTTCATTCCTGAATGTTTAATTAATCAATCCCCGGGCTGATGTCCGGGGATTTTTTTGTCCTTTCCCATGAATATGAAGCAGATTTTCATGCCCCTTTCTTACGTCCCCCATCCAAAATATTTGAGTCATAAAATGAAGCTTCCCTCATATGAATGAAATAGTGAGGATTCATTTTACTTGTACCCTATCCTAGTAAAGTTTAATTTCACCATTTACATAAATAAGGTGAAATGAATGAAAAAGAAAATAATCTTTAAGGAGGCTACACAATGACTCAATACAATAATCCATACTATAACTACAGAACCTATCCACAGATGTATCAGCCTTATAGCGGCACAGAAGAAAAATCGGCTGCACAAGGGCAGGTGCCGCAGATGGGACTAATGGGACAGATGGGACAAATGGGACAGATGGGGCAGATGGGGCAGATGGGCCAGGCAGGATTCCCACAGGCTACTCCCTTCCCTACCCAGTCCGGCGGTGCCATGCCAGGTGTAGGTGGAGGCGGGGGTGCAGTTGGAGGCGTCCAGGTACCAGGAATGCTTCCGATTGAAGCATCCTATATCGAGAATATCCTTCGCCTGAACAAGGGAAAACTCGCAACTGTGTATGCGACTTTTGAAAACAACACCGAATGGAACGCGAAAATTTTCCAGGGAATCATTGAAGCAGCTGGACGTGACCACCTCATCCTAAGTGATCCGCAAACAGGAAAACGGATTCTATTGCCAATGATTTACCTTGATTATGTCACTTTCGATGAAGAAATCGAATACGATTATCCATTCGGCGGCGGAGCAGGACTGACTGCCTACCCACCACGTTAATTTTTAAAAAATTATTCAAAGCGGCTTCGGCCGTTTTTTTGTTTATTATAATTTTCGTAATTTACTTAACATTGTTTGTATTCGCACTACTATTTTGCTAAACTAATTTTGAACATTAAACCGTTAAAGGGGAGGGTCATAAAATGAAATTTAAAAAGATTGGAACCATTGCTGTAAGCGCTTTTATGACGGGGTTGCTGCTTTCAGGCTGCGGCAGTGATGAAAAATCTTCCGGCAAAGGCGAAAGCAGCGACGGGCTGGAAACAAAAATAGTGACCATCGCGACTGGTGGATCTTCAGGGCCTTATAACATCATAGGGACGGCACTGGCAAACGAGTATTCTGAAGTTTATGGAGTAAACTCCAAATCACAATCCACAGGAGCATCGGTAGAAAATATCAATCTGATAAAAGAAGGCAAAGTCGATATGGCTTTTGTCATGAGTGATGTTTTAACTGAAGCTGTTGAAGGGACAGGCAACTTCAAGGAGCCGGTGAAGGAAGTAAAACAAATGGCGACTTTGTACCCTAACTATGTGCAAATTGTTACGACTAAAAAGTCTGGCATTGAAACAATTGAAGACCTGGTTGGAAAGCGCGTTGCCGTCGGTGACCAAAACTCAGGTGTAGAGGTAAATGCCCGTAACCTGCTTAATGGACATGGTATTACATATGATGATATTGAAGTAGACTACTTAGGCTATGCTGAAGCAGCCGACGGCTTAAAATCCGGCTCGATCGATGCTGCATTTTTAACAAGCGGCCTTCCGAACGCTTCTGTATTAGAACTTGCCAAAACACTGGACATTAAATTAGTCTCTGTCAATCCGGACAAAATCAAGGAAATCGCAAAGGACCAGCCATACTTTGTTGCTTTGGAAATCCCTGCCGATACGTATGGAAATTCAGAGCCAGTACCAACAGCAGCCATCATGAATGCCCTTGCAGTCAGAAGTGACCTGAGCGACGATGATGTTTACAAATTGACGAAGACATTTTTTGACAGCCTGGATAAACTCGGCAATGCCCATCAGGCAGCAACTGAGGTATCTTTAGAGGCGGCCCAGGAAGGCATGGTGGCTCCGGTCCACCCAGGAGCACAAAAATATTACGATGAAAAATAAAAGGTTGAAGATTTTGGGGAGCACTTTTTTCGCGGTGCTCCTTATTATCCTTTTTATCAAGATTCCTGTTATAGAAGTTTCATATAATGACAGCCGGTTCTTCCTGAAGGATGATCAATTCGAAATCGGCTGGATCCATTCAGTCGAGAAAGAACCCTGGTTCGAAACATACACCTTAAAAGGTCACAGTCTATACTTAATTGAGACGAGATTCAAAACTTTTGGTGCAGGCACTCCCTCCACAGGAAAGGTCCTCCCTTCCTCCGATGGATTTGTCCATATGGAACTGAATAATAAAATGGATGAAATCAATCTGGTCGTTTCAAAAAATGTAAAGACAACACTTTACACGAAAAACCGTTCCATTCCATTATATAAAATCGCACCAGACCATGAGACGGTTGTTATTAAAAACAAGGAACTCCCTGTATGGCAGATTATTAGAGGTGATTATAAATGAACGATGACGGAGTTAAAAAGAATGTAGTATCCGATACAGAAATTTTCAATGAGGAAAAGCAAGCAGAAATCCTTGAAAAATTCGACTCTGAATCGAAAGTCAGGAAGTTTGCCAGCAAAAAGACAGTCGTTGTTGTTTCTGCAATTGCCATCCTCTACTCTCTTTTCCATTTATATATTACGTTCAACCCCATGCCCACGCTTCAGCAAAGGGCCATCCACGTAGCTGTGGGAATAGCACTCATTTTCTTGTTGTATCCTTTGACATCCAGGCAGGACCGAAGCAAGATCGCCTGGTATGATTGGATTTTATTTATTCTCGCCCTCCTGACTGCTGGTTATCTGATAGCTGAATACACAGCTATCGTCACCACCCGCGGAGGGATCCCGAATTCAACCGATATCGCCATAGCGATCCTGACTGTCATACTTGTCCTCGAGGCAGCCCGCCGTGTGACAGGATGGATTTTGCCAATCCTGGCATTGATTTTTCTGACATATCCATTCATCAGCCATATGGACTTCATGCCAATCAAGATGATGACTCGCCCATATGACCTTGGTGATATTTTTGGCCAGTTATATTTAAAAACTGAAGGGATTTATTCTTCAGCCATCGGAGCATCAGTAAACTTTATCTTCTTGTTCATCTTGTTTGGGGCCTTTTTGGCAAAATCGGGAATGGGCCAATTCTTTAACGATATTGCATTGGCGCTCGCCGGACATAAACAAGGAGGTCCGGCAAAGGTAGCGGTAATCTCCAGCGGATTCATGGGAAGTATTAATGGTGCCGCTGTTGCGAATGTTGTTGGCACCGGGGCTTTTACCATTCCTTTGATGAAAAAAATCGGATATTCCAAGAACTTTGCAGGTGCCGTGGAAGCAAGTGCATCGATTGGCGGCCAAATCCTGCCGCCGATTATGGGTGCAAGTGCTTTTATCATGGCCGAGACGACAGGAGTAGCCTACGGGACCATCGCTCTTGCCGCTTTAATCCCAGCGGTCCTATATTTCCTGGCCGTCATCATGCAGGTGCACTTCCGCGCTGGCAGGGAGAATCTAAAAGGCATCCCTAAATCAGATCTTCCGCGTGTAAAAGAAATCATGAAAGAACGCGGGCATTTGCTTCTGCCTATCGTATTCCTTATCTTCATGCTCTATCAGAACGTTCCGATCGGGCATGCAGCCTTTTATACGATAATTTCCACAGTGGTGGTAGCGGCCTTCCGGAAAAACACCCGGATGTCTGTAAAAGATATATTATCCGCGCTGGACAACGGCGCTAGACAATCGTTATCCGTAATGGTGGCCTGTGCGGTAGTCGGAATCATCATTGGTGTTGTGAGCTTGACAAGCTTCGGAAATGTGATGACATCATCTATCGCAAGCCTTGGCGCTGGTTCCTTATTCCTTACATTGTTCTTCACCATGATTGCGTCGATGATCCTGGGTATGGGACTGCCGTCGATTCCGGCCTATATTATTACAGCAACGATGGCAGCACCGGCACTGGCTGAATTTGATATCCCTATTCTGATTGCACATATGTTCGTCTTCTATTTCGGCATATTCGCGAACATTACTCCTCCAGTTGCCCTGGCCGCCTTTGCTGGAGCCGGCATTTCAGGAGGAGACCCTATGAGGACAGGTTTTACCGCATTGAAGCTTGCGGCAGCAGGATTCCTGATTCCGTATTTATTCGTCTATAACCCGGCAATGCTGATGATCGATACTGCCAACGCAGCCGTGAATGCGAAGGAATTCCCTATGGCTCCACTTCCGGAAATCCTGATGATCACCGCGACAGCCGTAATTGGAATCATCGCATTGAGCGCGGCGATCGAAGGGTACTTCAAAACAAATATGAATGTAGTATTCAGATTGCTGCTCGGCATCGGGGCACTGATGATGATCATCCCTGAAACCTTTACCGATATCGCAGGTGTGGTCATCGTAGCTGCGATACTAAGCCTGAACTATATGGCCAGCAGGAAAGAACAGAATCTAAATATTGGGGTTTAACCGCCAAACGAGCACGCCGATTCAGGCGTGCTCTCTTTTTCCATGAAAATATTAAGTTTATGGCTCTGTTAAAGCTCAATAATATTTTTACACCTGTTGATTGTAGTAGAAGGCTCGTCGACTCCTCCGAAAATGCTAACGCATTTCCATCGTGCGTGGGTAGGTTCGTGGAAGCTAATCAATGTCCTGCGGGGGCAGCAGGCCAGGTGAGACTCCGCAGGAGCAAAGCGACGAGAAGGCTCAGCTCCGGCCCCGAGGAAAGCGAAGCGCCTGGTACGGAAATCAATAGCCCCATTTCTGCACAAACCAAAAAAACTGTAGACAAGCTCGATTTCCATCGAGTTTGTCTACAGTCTGAGAGCATGCCAGCTGGCATGCTCTTTTGTGGTTATAAGTATTTGACTGCGGCAATGATCAACAATACCCAGGCGGCGAGGAATGATACTCCGCCTAGTGGGGTGATGGCCCCGAGGATGCTGATTTTTGTAAGGGTCAAAGCATACAGGCTACCGGAAAACAGGATGATTCCGATCAGCATCAGCCAGCCTGACCAGTTCAGTAGTGAAGTTGCAGGGAGTTTTCCAAGCAGAACTCCAATGATCAAGATTCCTGTTGCGTGGAACATCTGATATGTAACACCGGTTTTCCAGGTTTCTAGATATTTTGGCTCAACTTTGCCTTCGAGTCCATGCGCACCAAAGGCTCCTAGCGCGACTGCAAGAAAGGCATTGATTGCCCCTATTATGATAAATACCTTCATCATTTCCACCTCTATCTTTAAATTAGAAATCGAATAGCGAGTCTCCGTTTGAATCATCATCCATTTCCAGCTTTTTCGGCTGCGGGACCATTGTTGATGGCTGGCTCACAGGCATTTGCTGCTGAGGAAAGACTGGCTGAGCAGGAATATATTGCTGTGCTGGCTGCTGGACGACATGGCTTTGCGCTGACTTACCTGACCCCTTCTCTGGTTCATCAAGAACAAGTTCACAAAGCGTTTTTATCGACTGGATCCGTTCCCGTTGAGCAGCTTCGGATTGTGTCGATTTGGCCCGGTTTAATTCTTCTTCCATTTTCAAAAGCAATTTTTGCAGTGAAATATTCATTAACTCACCTCCACGGGCGGTACCTGATATGTAGGATCTCCTGACTCTCATGTTGTACGGTTCCATTCTACAATAAATCTGATATATTTTCGACTGTAGAAGAATTTACTGTCAGTTCCACGTGGAACATGTCGATTTTTACAAAAAGCACTAAGTTGACCAGAAAAAAACTCTGGTTTCCCAGAGCTAGGAATCTTTCATCTCTTCGATTTGCCAATCGATTTCCTGTTTGCCCCACTCTCGCAAAATCTCGTTTACTCTTGAGAATGGCTTGCTTCCAAAGAAGCCTCTTCTGGCGGACAAAGGGCTTGGATGTGCAGACATGATGATCTTATGTTTGCTTTCATCAATCAACTTTATTTTACTTTGGGCCGGTTTGCCCCAAAGGATGAAAATAACTGGTTCCTGACGGCCATTCAAAAGCGTGATGACTTTATCGGTGAAGGTTTCCCATCCTTTCCCCTTGTGGGAGTGCGCTTCACCCTTCCTGACTGTAAGCACCGTATTCAACAGCAGGACACCTTGGTCTGCCCACTTTTTCAAATAGCCATGATTGGGAATCTCGCAGCCAATGTCATCATTCAGCTCCTTGAACATGTTCCGGAGTGATGGCGGAATCGCGACCCCAGGTTTAACCGAAAAACTCAAGCCGTGTGCCTGACCCGGTCCATGGTATGGATCCTGGCCAAGGATGACCACTTTTACCTTATCATAGTCAGTATACCGTAAGGCATTAAAGATATCTTCCTTTTCAGGATAAACTGTTTTGGTCTGGTATTCTTCCATCAAGAACTCTCTTAAATCAAGAAAATAGGCTTTTTCAAACTCCTCTGCCAGCAGTGGTGCCCAGCCGTTTTGCATCAAACGCATCCTGATCGCTCCCTTCTTTTCTATCTACCTACCCGATTCCCTGAACTATATGTGAACATTTGCCAGCATGTTTAAAAGAGCCTATATCGGTTATATAAGTATTGTAGACGCGGAAGGCTATCAAAGCTTCCCAAACTAGTATAGGATAAAATTTCTTAAGGAGGAAGATATTATGTTAAAAGTAGAAGTTGTGGAAAATGGCGTACAGGCAACTGAAAAAATCAGCTCTTTGGAAGCTGCTGGTTTTGGAAAAGAAAACGTTTATATATTCGCTCACGATGAAGACCGCAGTGAGCACTTGACAGATGCGACCGAAACAGGTGGTTTAGGCTTCAAGGAACAGGGCTTCTTTGATTCCATTGGCAATATGTTCAAGTCCCGCGGAGACGAACTGCGCAACAAATTCGAATCCCTCGGACTTTCAAAGCAAGAAGCTGAACAGTATGAAAGAGAATTGGACAAAGGCCGTTTAGTCCTTGTCGCAACCGATGAAGTAAAATAAAAACATTAATCAGCAATTGAATATCCGATCCGCTGTGATCGTTTATCATAGAAACCCCCTGCCGGAGCCGGCAGGGGGTTTGCGCGTTATATGATATCTAGCCAAAGAACCGCTGGTAGATGCTGCGGGCCTGCGTGAGATCCTTCGTTCCATGGATCAATGCACGGCCGTCCTGAAAAATAACCATCCTGTTATCTTCCATTTCAACAGATACAAGATAAGGGTTTCCTTTTACCTGATAACCCAAATCTCTCATTTTTTCAGCCGTTTCCTGAAGATTGAGCTGCTGCTGTTTCGGCGGCCTGATCTGTACTGTATCTCGTCCGCACAGGACAGTCGTTTTGGTCATATTTTCAACATTCAAATATGGATATTGAGGATTCTCGCCGCAGGAGAGGCATCCAGGGTCCTTCGCTTTTGACATTTTCATGCTTGTATACTGATTCCGCCACAGATCAAAGCTGACAAAAGAAGTCCTGACCGCATCCCAGTCTTCCACAAGTATTTTCAGTGCTTCGGCACCCTGATGGGCTATGACCATTTGTACGGCCGGCCCAATGATGCCACCCGTGTCGCAGGTCATCCCCTGCAGCGGCACTGTCTTCAGCAAACAGTTCAGACATGGCGTTTTTCCGGGAATGATGGAGAAACTCATGCCAAAGCTGCCAACGCAGGCACCATAGATCCACGGAATCTGGTACTTTTGCGAAATATCATTAATAGCCATCCTTGTTTCGAAATTATCCGTAGCATCGATGATCAAATCGACGCCATCGACAAGCTCAGTCAGTTTTTCGGGGGTGGCATCCGCAATCAATGCGGTGATTTCAACGTCAGAGTTGATGGCCTTCAATCTTTTTTCAGCCGCTGCAGCCTTTGGAAGCTTCTCAGCAACATCCTCTTCCGTATATAATTGCTGCCTTTGCAGATTGCTTGCTTCGACATAATCACGGTCGACAATCGTCAGACGGCCGATACCTGCTCTCACCAGCAGCTCGGCATTTCCTGAACCAAGTGCACCTGCACCAATCATCAGGACATGCTTGCTGCGGATTTTCTCCTGACCGCCCTTGCCTATTGGAGGAAACAGCGTCTGGCGTGAATATCTTTCTGACATAAGAGTATCCCTCCTGTAAAACAAACGCCCTGATTCCATCGACTATCCTGTCAACGGAACGGGGCGCCGTAATTTGCTATGGATCAACCGCCGGAAACAGGCGGGATGAAGGCAATTGTGTCTCCTTCTTTAATGACTTCATCATTTGATGAAAATTCTTCGTTGATCGCTGTCATTGAAGTATCAAGCTTTTGGACACCGTATTTTTCTGCGACTATTTGCTTCAGTTCGGCAACTGTCTTGCCTGCTGCTTCGATTTCGACTGATTCATAGCCTGCTTCGTCCCGCAGGTGGGCAAAAAATAATATTTTATTCATTGAGATCCTTCTCCTCCGGTTTCCCTGTCGGATATGGAACAGTTTCTAGTTGGTTGCCAATCCATTCTTCTCCATCTTCCCAATGCTCTTTCTTCCAGATTGGGACGATTTCCTTGATGCGTTCGATCGCATAACGATTGGCTTCATAGGCATCGTTGCGGTGAGGTGTAGAAACGGCGATCACGACAGCAATATCCGTGATGTCGAGTTTGCCGACCCGATGGGTGATCGCGACCTGCGCGCCGTTCCAGCGTTCCTGGATTTCCGTACCAATCTGCTCAAGCTTTTTGACCGCCATCGGTTCATATGCTTCATATATTAGATAAAGGGTTTTCTTTCCCTTCGTCAATTCACGGACAGTGCCAATGAATGTCGTGATGGCCCCCGCTTCACGCTGGACCACTTTATCAATGACAGATTGAACGTTAATTGGATCTTTCGCTATTTCATAATTCATCAAAATCACCTCAATAAACTGATCCGGTTCAGGATTTAATATGTTTATGGACATTTTTCTTGGTTACTGCCTCGGTTTTGTCCGTTAGCGCCCTTCTATCGGACAATTTTCGGGAATTCTGACTCCGGTTTGTCCGTTAGAGCCCTTCTATTGGACACTTTCCCCGGATTCTGCCTCCGTTTTGTCCGTTAGAGAGCCCTTTTAAAAATAAACAGGCTCAGGATTCTCAACAACTGCGTATCCGCCGATTTTGTTGACTTCGGCTTTGAAGGCTTGTGACTGGATCACTGACCTTAACCATATACCCTTTTCGCTTTCGAAGAACGCTTTTGTCATCAGCAAATCGTAGCTTTCGTCTGCGACTGGGATGAAGTCGAGCCCCATTGCCCGGGCTGCCGGGTAGATGCCGAGTCCGGCTGCGTTGTCGTTCCCCTTCACTTCAGCAGCGACGCTCAAATGGGAGAACATTTCACGGTCATAGCCGTTGACCTGGTCTGCGTTAAGACCGGCTTCCTTCAACAATAAATCAAACAGGATCCGCGTGCCGGCGCCTTTTTGCCTGTTGGCATAATCCGCACCCTTCACGGCGATGTCGCTGACACTTTCGATTTCGAGCGGATTGCCTTTTGGCAGCATCCAGCCCTGGGTTCTTTTCAAGAAAGGATAAAGGACTGCGTCTTGCCCGGCAAGAAATTTCCTTACGTAGGTAACATTATATTCTTTTGTCTCCGGGTCAAGCAAATGAATGCCCGCTACATGGGCTTCCCCTTTTCTGATTGCCATCAAACCGGCCATGCTGCCAACATGGGAAGAAACAATTTTCATGTCTGTGCGCTGATTTTTGAGCTGGGAGGACAGCAGGTCAATCGTCAGGTCATGGCTGCCGCTGAAAACGATCGCGTTCTTTATCTCTTCGACTGGTCTGTATAGTTCGACCATGACGGTATCTCCCTGTTCATATCCTAGCTCCTCCGGCGGCACGACGAGCAAGCCGTCGGCGCGCACAAGCGACATCGTGACGCCAGCCGCACGTGTCAGCGGATTGGCGACAAATTGTCCATCCACATAGCCGATATTCATTCGGACGAAGTCCTCCGCCCCCATCGTGGAGACGATCCTGCGGCCAAGCTTCACTTCAAGCTTTGGCCTTTCGGGTTCTGGTATCCCGAGATACTTGCAAACGAGCGGCCTGACGAACCACTCAAGTGCCATGTAGGCCGAAACTGGATATCCCGGCACGCCTACGACCACTTTATCTTTAATTTTCCCAAGGATGACTGGCTTACCCGGCCTTGTCGCGACACCATGGGTAAAAACAGTGCCGAGCTCCTCAAGAATGTGAACGGTATAATCTTTTGAACCTGCGGAAGAACCCGCGTTGATCACGACGATATCAGATGTTTCAACCGCGTTCAGCAATGCTTCCCTGATTTTTTCCGGCTCATCCTTCACGATTGGATGCAAATAAGGCTTGCCGCCCCAATCCTCTACATATGAGCTAAACACAGTGCCATTGAACTCAATGATCCTGCCTGAAGTCAGCGAAGCATCAGCACTGACTAGTTCATTTCCTGTTGGAATGATCGTTACCAGCGGCTTTTTCACGACACAAACTTCGGTCACCTGGGCCGCAAGGAGTGCGCCAAGGTCGGCTGGACGCAGCTGGTGCCCCTGTGTGAACAGCATTTCCTCCTGGACGATATCCTCGCCGATCGGGCGGATATGCTGCCATGGCGTTGCCGGCTCGATGATTTCAATAGTCTCATCATCAATGACGTGGATATTTTCCACCATAATGACTGCATTGAACTCCTGAGGAATCGCATTCCCGGTATCAACGTATTTGAACTGCACGTCCTTTTTTAAATGGAGCGGGCGCTGCTCATGGGCTTCATAAGTATCCTCGGCGTTGACGGCAACTCCATCCATTGCGGATGCATGGTAAAAAGGCATCGACACATTGGCGAAAACAGGTTCAGCAGTAATTCGGCCAAGGGCAGCGGCAGCCGGAATCCATTCTTTTTCCTGAGGCAGGTCGAAAGCGGCCAGCACTTCATTCCTGGCTTGCACGCGCGGCTTGTCTTCAAGATAAATTTTTCGGTTGTAACGTATTTTATCCATGATGCGGCTCCCCCTATCTCGTCAAAATGACTGGAACGTATTCGCCTTGAGAAATCCCCTCTTTTTCGGAAACAATCTCGACGATTCCATCGCTTTTTACCAAAGTTGTGATCAGGCCTGATTTGCCGATGATCGGCTCGGCCCACCATTCTCCATCTCTTTCCTCAAGCCTCACTCTGATATAATCGGAGCGCCCAGGTGAGGAAGCAATATTTTTAACAATCCGGGCAAAAATTCGCTCGGGCTTCTGTTCGTATTTTTCACCCTTCAGCTTCCTGAAGACCTGTTCGCCAAACAGCTTGAAGATGATCATCGCCGATGCTGGATGCCCCGGCAGTCCAATGACCGGTTTTCCATCCGCCACCGCGAGAATCGTCGGTTTGCCTGGCTTGATCGAGATTCCGTGGACAAACACGCCTGGATCCCCAAGTGACTGGATGACCTCGGTCGTGTAGTCCTTCGTGCCGACAGAACTTCCTCCTGATAAAATAAGGCAGTCTGCCTGTTCATATAATTCACGGGCCTTGCTGGCGAATTCCTGATAGTCATCGGGAGTGATGCCGCCATAAATGACCTCGATGTCCCATTCATTGGCCAGGCCCTTGACAGTCAGGTAATTGATATCACGGATTTGTCCGGTTTCAAGTGTTTTCGTTTCATAAGGAACGATTTCATCCCCTGAAGAAAGGTAAGCAGCTTTCAGCTTGCAGTAGACTTTGACCTCGGAAACGCCAAGTGCCGCCAGGGCTCCTAGCTCCTGCGGCCGCAATTTTGTCCCTTGTGTCAACAGCACCTCGCCTGAGCGGATATCTTCTCCTGAGCGGATGACGTTTTCGCCAGGGGCGATCTGCTTGTACGTATTCAAAAGCCCGCCGATTTCCTCGCAATGCTCGATCATCAGGACGCTGTCGCTGCCCGGAGGAAGCATCCCCCCCGTCGGGACATAGATTGCTTCTCCCCTGCCCACCGGTTTTACAGCTTCTTCGCCCATATGGACCTCACCGGAGACATTCAGGAATCCCGGCATCGATTCAGAGGAGCCATAGGTGTCCCTGGCGATGACGGCATAACCATCAACGGTGGATCGGTCAAAGCCCGGCACATTTTCCTCCGCCCTGATGTCCTCAGCCAGGATGTAATGCAGTGCCTCATCAAGCGCACGAACTTCGGTTTCGTTGATCTTGCTGATTTTTTCATCAATTAATGCAAAGGTCTCTTCAACCGTTTTCACTTTGAAAAATTGCATGCTGCCTAACTTCCTTTCTAGCACCTGAAAACTATTCCCCGGATTCCGTCCATTTTTTCGCATTTTCATATTCTTCTGGATGGTTCATATTGAAAAAGACGCGATCAAGATTATTCCCGCAATACAGCTGCAAATCTGACTCATCGAGGTAGCGGACATCCAATTTTTCAAACATATGCCTGATTCTTAACGTTCCGTCCTCAATGCATTTCACCGCTTCGCGGGCAACGCGTTTTTGGTACGCCGCAAAAAGCGGATGCTTCCTGCCATCACTGACCGGCACGACAGCATCGTGGTGCTTGAGCGCTTTCACAAGGCTCTCAGCAAGCTCTGCGGATACAAATGGCATATCACAGGCCACGATGAAATTCTCTTCGTAATCTGATGCTTCGAGCCCCGCATGGATTCCCGCGAGCGGACCAGAACCCGGATATTGGTCGGTCACACTTTTAATATTTAAAAACTGATAGGTTTCAGGATCATTCGTTACTAGAATTATATCATCAAATACGTGCTGTAACTCATCCTTAATTCTCTCAATATTCGTTTTTTCGTGAAATTTCAGGAGAGCCTTATTCGTTCCCATCCTGCTAGATTTGCCGCCTGCTAAAATAATCGCTCCGGCTTTCATCCCACAGCACCTTCTTTTAATTTGTCTGTTTGGTTTCCCCAGCGGCTTTGTAGCCATTTTCCTGTGCCACAAAGTCGAGGTGGATTGTATTCAAGTCTAGCATTGCCGGTGTCGGCTTCACAATATATTGTCTTGTATCGATCACTTTCGTATAGCCCTTGCATTCCTCGCAAATCTGAATCTGGGCAGCGGACTCACCCTCGATGGCCAGGAACTGGACTGTTTCATGGTCTTCGTTGCCACAATGTGAGCATGTAATGCGTTTATCGTGCCAGTGGGCCAGGCAGCGAGGGCAGTGCAATACCTTTTTGCCACCGTCCTCCAGCTGTGCAAGGCGGACTGGTTCACCGCAGACAGGACATCCGGCGCCATGAACGGCATACTGGATTTCATCCTGGACTTTTTCCGCGATCAGCTGCAAATAGGGACGCAGCACGGTTTCGGCGATGAATTGCGGGATCCACTCATCGACACCCTGCTCTTCTGCAAAGCTGGCAAAATAAATATGGTTAAAAGCAAAAGCCTCATCAATCCAGCGTTTTGCTGTCTCTTCATCTAATAGTCTCTTGATTGATTCCATTGATTTTTCAAGCTCTGGTTGATACTTCGCTAAAAGCTCGCCAATATCCTCTATCCACTGTAAGAATAGGGGAATATCAAAGTCAATGGCTGTCAATGCAGCGACAGGCACCCCTGTTTCCATGGCCGCTTTATCAAGCTTAGGCTGGATACGGTCAGGGTCGAGTAATGTTTTCCATTGTTCCTGCAACGTAATAATATCCTTCTGCAGTTTCTGGTACTCTTTTGAGACAACGGACTTTTTCATTGCTGTAGCCTCTTTTCATAAGTTTTTATTAAGCGGCGGCGATTTAAATTTTGAGGGAATGGGCCCATTTGGTGGACCCATTCCCTCTGTCAAAGGTTTTAAGCGCCTTTTTTCTTGTTCTTGCCTTTGTCAAGATCAGGGAAGTTGCCTTTCTTGACTTCTTCTTCATACCATTCTGTATAGTGGTCTTTTGCCCACTCTGCCGGAACCTCACCTGTAATGACGCCTGTATATCCTGGACGTGAATTTTTGTGGATGACACTCAGGTAGATGTGGCCGACCACGACTGCGATCGCCAGACCGAAGCCGACGTTATGGGCGACATACGCCCACTGGACCATAGCCTTAGGGAACAAGGCTGGGAACCACATCGGGAATCCAGAGCCGATGATCAGGATTGCTGTGAAAATCTGGATGAGCGAGTTGATTTTTTCACCCGCGTTGAAGAATGTCTGTTTGACATGCTTGAACTTAAAGCCGAACAGCTCCCTCACGAACTCGGTGAAAAACTGGATATCCCTCTTTTTCCAGGTAACAAGTTCCTTGCCCCAGCGAAGCAGGCCTTTTGGGTCCATGATCATCCAGATGAAAGTCGGCGTGACGAACGCGACCGCGAAAATCCTGTGAAGCAATCTTGCGCCTTCTGGTCCGCCAAGCACAGGGTATAGCCAGTCAAACCATTCTGTATACATAGGCAAGGCCGTGATATACAGGGCGAAGAATGAAATGGCGTTCACAGCATGCGCAATGACAAAGCCTTTGGAAAACCGTTTGACCTTCACACCTGAGTATTGCGTTTTACTCATGGCTGCCACCTCCATCTTCTTCCTGGCCTTTGCCCTCTTTATTGAAAAGCTTGTTGCTGACGAATGCGCCAACAAGTGCCATGCTTGTCGCTCCAAGCATCATCTTGCCGATTGGCTGTGCGTAATCCTTCCAGACGACCGCTGATGTCGGAACCTTAGGCTTTTCAGGCAGTCCGTAAACGGATGGCTTTTCGGCAAGGACATAAATCGTATGGGTTCCGCCGACTCCTTCCGGGTTGTAAATCATCGCATTAGGGAAACGGTCCTTGATTTCGCTCAGGCGCTTTTCAGCTTTCTTGAGCATTTCATCCTTTGTGCCAAACTCCATTGCGTCTGTATGGCAGGTAGTGACACATGCAGGCTGCATGCCTTCCTCAAGGCGGTCAACGCACATCGTGCATTTCTGCGCCTTCTTATACTCCTTGCCATTCTTGTCTTTGTATGTTGCCAGCTGGACCACATCGAATGGGCAGTTTTGCACACAGTAGCCGCAGCCGACACATTTATCTGTGTTCACATCGACCGTGCCGAATTCTGTGTAGTGCATGGCATCCTCCGGGCACACCTTAACGCAGGCAGCTTCCGTACAATGGAAACAGGATGAGTGGCGGAAAAGGTATTCAAGATTGCCTTTTCCGTTCTCGTGTTCAATGAATGACAGCACGTTCCAGGTATTCGCTGTTACTTTTGCATGGGACTGGACGCTGCCCTGGAACTCTTCCGGCTCAGCCGGAAGGTCGTTCCAGTTTTTGCAGGCGACCATACATGCGCGGCAGCCGTCACACTTAGTCACGTCAACAAATTTTACATATTCAGCCTTCGCCATTAGTCAGCCCTCCTTACGTCGCAGAGGAATGCCTTATATTCAGGAATCATCGTGTTGGCGTCCCCGATATGAGGTGTTAAGCGGTTTGCTGTATCCCCTGTTGCATATCCTTTATATCCGAAGTGCCAAGGCATGCCGATCTGGTGGACTTTCTTGCCGTTTACAGTGTGCGGCTTGAAGCGTTTTGTCACCATCGCATAGGCTTTAACCTCGCCGCGTGCTGATGTCACGATAACCTGGTCCTTGTTCTTGATGCCTTTTTCCTTCGCTAGCTCTTCACTCATTTCGATGTACATATGGCCCATCAATTCTGACAGCCATTGCTGGTTCCTTGTCATCGATCCGGATTGCCAGTGTTCACTTACCCGATACGTTGTTGCCACGATCGGGTACTGCTTCTTCGTGCCTTTAAGGTTGAAGTCACCGTCCCAGACCTTGATGGTCGGGTTGAATTCCTGACTGGAGAATGCATTCGGCACCGGACTTTCAAACGGCTCATAGTGCTCTGGGAATGGTCCGTCATTAAGCGTTGGAGCATACATGCCGCCGACGCCATCCTTCAGCATGATGAATGGGTTCGTGCCTCCCTTGTCAGATGGAGCGACCACTGGCTTGAAGTCAGGAATATCATGTCCAGTCCATTTTTTCACACCAGCATCCCACCAGATGACTGCCTTATCCTTGTTCCATGGCTTGCCTGCTGGATCTGCGGATGCACGGTTGTAAAGAATCCGGCGGTTCATTGGCCAAGCATAAGACCAATTCAGGAAGTTGCCCATGCCATTATCCTTGTTGTCACGGCGCTTCGACAGATTGCCTTCTTCCGGATAGAAACCTGAATAAATCCAGTTTCCAGAGCAGGTGGAACCGTCATCTGCGAGCATTCCGAAGTTCTCCACCTGTTTGCCTGTCTTAGTGTAATAACCGTTGATTTCACGGGCAACAAGATCGAATTCAGGATGATCATGTTCACCGTAATTCCAGTACAGTGCATTGATTGCTTTTGCAGCTGGTGAGCTTTCATTTTTGTACATGCCTTTGATTCTTTGCATTAGCATATGGATGATTTCCATGTCTGCCTTTGATTCGCCTTTGGGCTCAATTGCCTTCCAGCGGTACTGCATCCAGCGTCCGCTGTTCGAAACCGTTCCTTCTTTCTCGTAGGAGGACGCAGCAGGAAGCAGGAATACCTCTGTGTTGATCTTTGATGGATCGCTGCCAGCTTCTTTTTGCCAGAAAGATGATGTTTCTGTCTCCCAAAGGTCAATCGCAACCAGCCAGTCAAGCTTGCTGAGTGCTTCCTTTTCCTTGCCTGCATTCGGACCGCCGACTACAGGGTTGGTTCCAAACAGGAATGCGCCATCCAGCTCGCCTTTATACATCGCGTTGAAAAGGGCGATATGGGAGTAGTTCTTGTTTCCTTTTGGAAGGTATTGATAGCAGAACTCATTGTCCTTTGTCGCGTTAGGGCCATACCATGCCTTGAGAAGGCTGACGACGAATTTTGGCTTATTGCTCCAATAACCCGCAGCAGGCGTTTCTTTTTCAAGATAGGCCTTAAGAGTCGCGTGTTCAGGAAGCTCTTTCGGCGCTCCCAGATATCCTGGAAGGTCTCCGAACAAAAGACCGAAGTCTGTTGAGCCCTGTACGTTTGATTCGCCGCGAAGTGCGTTTACTCCGCCGCCAGGCATACCGATATTGCCAAGAAGCAGCTGCAGCATCGCATATGAGCGGACATTCTGGGTACCGACCGTATGCTGGGTTGTACCCATCGCGTAAAGAATGGTACCGGCTTTTCCAGGCTTTCCTGTTGAACAGAATGCGTCAGCCACCTTGAGGTAGTCTTCCTTAGGTGTTCCTGTCACTGTTGACACTGTGTCAACATCATAACGGGAATAATGCTTTTTCATCAGCTGGAACACGCTGCGAGGATGCTGCAGTGTTTCATCCTTGACCGGAGTTCCATCTTCCTGTGTTTCGAAAGACCAGCTCGCCTTGTCATAGGAACGGGTTTTTGAATCATATCCGCTGAACAAGCCGTCCTTGAATTCGAAGCCTTCCTTGACGATAAAGGAGGCATTTGTATATTTAGCAACATACTCTTTGTGGAACAGATTCTTTTCAATCGCATAATTGATCAATCCGCCGATAAAAGGAATATCGGTTCCAGAACGGAGCGGAGCATACGTATCAGCCTGTGATGACGTTCTTGTGAAACGCGGGTCGACTGATAGTATTTTCCCTCCGTTTTCCCTTGCCTTTAAAAGCCATCTAAAGCTGACCGGATGGTTTTCAGCAGGGTTCGCGCCAATGATCAGCGCACAATCGGTATGCTGCAGATCATTCCAGTGATTTGTCATTGCTCCACGACCAAATGAAGGTGCCAGACCGGCAACCGTTGAACTGTGTCATATTCGTGCCTGGTGCTCTAAATAGGTGACACCAAGCCCTCTCATCATTTTCGCGAGCAAATAAGTTTCTTCGTTATCAAGTGCTGCGCCGCCAAGGCTGGCGATCGCTTCTGTTTTATTGACAAAAATTCCGTTTGTTTTTTCCACGAATGTTTTGTCTCGTGTTTCCTTCACGCGCTTGGCAATGGTATCAAGCATCCATCCCCAATCTTTTTCTTCCCACTTATCGCTTCCAGGAGCACGGTAACGAGGCTTCAGGACGCGCTTCTCTGAGGTGAATAATTGTCTGATCGTTGTCCCTTTGCTGCACAGGCTTCCTTCATTGATGGGATGATCCGGATCCCCTTCCGTATATACCACATCATTGTTTTTTGTATGGACTAAAATCCCGCAGCCCACAGCGCAGTATGGACAAATGGTTGGTGTAACAGTAGCTTTGGCAATCTTGAATTCTTTTGTTTTCGCATGGACTTCTTTTTCGTTGAAGCCGAGCTCGACAATCGCCAAGGTTGCCGCAGTGGCACCTGACAGCTTCAGGAACTGCCTGCGATTCAGGTTGATTTCAACCATCTCTCTCTCTCCTTCCCAATAGTTGCTTGAACATCCCTAATCCCAAAGTTGGTGTTAATTCAATACTTGCTGGGCTTCCCCCCTTTCAAGCAGGTCATCCGCAGCAGCGGGCGGGGTTAAATCATTATTGATCCTCCCGGCCGATGTATAAATCGTCGCCATTTTTCCGCGAAGATAGCCGACGACCTCAATATTAAGGAATCTTGCCAGTTGTACTGCCTGCTTGGTGGCGGCAGTACGGGAACCGATGACGGCAAAGCCAAATTTTGCTGCTTTTGAGAGCATTTCATATGAAACCCTGCCGGTCGTCAACAGGACGAGCCGATCGGGCTGCAAGCGCTTACGGATTACGTGTCCGATAATCTTGTCGACGGCATTATGCCTGCCGATATCTTCCCGGACCTCGATACTGCCATCCTCAAGGATGATACAGGCGCCATGCATGCCGCCTGTTTCCAGGTACAATGGCGAATTTTGCGCGAATTCCGCCCGTTTTTTCAATAAATAGGTCAACGAATAGGTTTCATCGGAATTCACTTTATTGAACTTTTTGACATCCGTCATCGAAAAGAAGGTCACTCCCCTACCGCAGCCTGCTGTATAGTGTTTCTTTTTCGAAAACATCTGTTCAGGATCGAAGGAATTGCATAACGACACATTCAAAGTGCCAGTCTTCTCATTAAAATCAACGCTGACAATATCCTCCGGGCCATCGATCAACCCTTCCGAAAAAAGGTACCCATAAACCCAATCTTCCAGATCCTGATTTGTCAGCTGGAAAACAGCAATTTCATATCCATTCAGTTTCAGGCTGATTGGATATTCTTCAGGACAGCCTTTCTTTGTCATGTTCTTCACCCCTTATCTGTTCGGTCATCCATGGGTCCGGTGCAGCAAACGACATCCTTCCAGTCCAATGGAAATGAAAGACTGTGACCAATCTTGCAAACTGGCAATCTCTATAATTCACTCAGTAACATTAGATGCTTTAAAATCTTTGGGACAGGAGTATCTTTGTCCCTGGATGAAAATCAGGGATGCCTTGCCATACATTAAAAAACATTTCACTATGCAAAAGGGAATAATACCCCCTATGCCTTAAATGTACTGGAAAATGAATGGTTGTAACCGTTGCAATTGTTACAAAAATATAGATGAAAATTGTCTATTTCTTTAACAAACGCTTAAATTGATATTTTCGCTTTACGAAAAGATCGGACTGGGTCAAATTACACATTATCCATGCTATATCAAATTATTTTTCCTCTCAGTAACTTTCATCACGTCAACGCACTAATGCCACAGAATTGTCAAAAGTTAATTTTTACCTTGTTCTTTTTCATTAAGCTCTGTTAACGCCGAATATTGACTCAGCGCCAGCCAGGAATAATTGCCTTTTGAAAAAGCCGGCAGTTGGGCTTTTTCTTAATTCTTCCAGCGGAAAGCGAAGCGCCTGGAACGATAATCAACAGCCTTGTTTAACAGAGCCTTTAACAAAAACCAATTCTTTGTCTATTCTGACAGAATTGGTATAATCATAAGAAAGTGTTGAAGGCGACGTACCTGTCCATTCAGGCAGCCGCCATTCTATAAATGGAGGTAGTTTACATGAGTTTGAAAAAGGTGTTAACAATCGCAGGATCCGATACAAGCGGCGGCGCAGGCATCCAGGCTGACCTAAAAACGTTCCAGGAACTTGGCGTTTATGGAATGACCGCTCTTACATCTGTTGTGACAATGGACCCAAAGAATCACTGGCATCATGAAGTATTCACTCAGCCAGTGGACCTGGTCGAAAAACAGCTTGAAACTGTCCTTTCCGTCGGAATCGATGCAATGAAGACAGGAATGCTGGGAACCGTTGAGATCATCGAGCTTTCTGCCCGTAAAATCGATGAGTATAATCTGGACAGGGTTGTCATTGACCCTGTTATGGTCTGCAAGGGAGAAGATGAGGTTTTGATGCCTGAGAACACAGACGCTATGAGGGAATTGCTTCTTCCAAGAGCGACTGTAGTCACTCCTAACCTTTTCGAAGCATGGCAGCTTGCACAGACAGGACCAATCCGCACGATTGATGATATGAAAGAAGCAGCGGCGAAAATCCATGACCTTGGCGCGAAGAACGTCATGATCAAGGGTGGAAACAAGCTGAACCATGAAAAAGCAGTCGACCTTCTATATGATGGAAAAGACTTCACCCTGTTTGAATCAGAAAAAGTAGAAACAGGCTACACACATGGCGCTGGCTGCACATTCGCATCTGCGATCACAGCTCAGCTGGCAAAAGACCATACAGTCCCAGAAGCACTGGAAGTCGCTAAAAAATTCATCACAGAAGCAATCAAGCATGGCTTCAGACTGAACGAATATGTAGGACCAACAGCGCACCTTGCATACAACAAATATGCAGGCGGCAATCGTGGGGAATAACCGAAAAGCGTAAGCGCCTTGGTCAGCCCCGACAAGCGTTGGAGGGCCTGACAGTGAAGTCGTTCTTTGACATCATTGGCAGGACCGAAACGTCTCGAGGGGCTAGGGGCTGGAGCTGGACCATTCTCGAAGTGAAATTTATATTTCCTCATTTTAACCATAATAAAAGGATGGCAAGCCGCCATCCTTTTTTCTATCCCTATTACTGTTACTAATGATATTTTTGTCTGGTAGAGCCCTTCTTACGGACACTTTTCAGAGAATTCCTCAGGTTTTTGTCCGATAGGGCCCTTCTTATGGACACTTTTTCAGGAATTCCTGATTAAGCCCATATAATTGTG
>NZ_JAGGQK010000028.1:0-41675 GCF_018613355.1 Bacillus sp. ISL-35
ATTGTTTGTCTGAACCTGGAGCTACTTTGGACAAAGTTACGGGATTACCTCTAGGTTTTGTCCGAACCTGGGGCTATTTCGGAAAAAGTTACTGGATTACCTCTAAGTTTTGTCCGAACCTGGAGCTACTTCGGACAAAGTTACGGGTTTACTTCTAGGTTTTGTCCGAACCTGGAGCTACTTCGGACAAAGTTACGGAATTACCTCTAGGTTTTGTCCGAACCTGAAGCTACTTCGGACAAAGTTACGCGATTACCTCTACGGTTTGTCCGAACCTGGGGCTACTTCAGACAAAGTTCCGGCATTTCCTCTAGGTTTTGTCCGAACCTGAGGCTACTTCGGACAAAGTTACGGGATTACCTTTAGGTTTTGTCCGAACCTGGTACTACTTCAGACAAAGTTACGGAATTACCTCTAGGTTTTGTCCGAACTTGAGGCTACTTCGGACAAAGTTACGGGATTACCTTTAGGTTTTGTCTGAACCTGGTACTACTTAAGACAAAATTACAGAATCGACACAAGGTTTTGTCTGAATCATTCAGACAATTAAAAAAGACACTCCCAAAATATTGAGAGTGTCCAATTTCATTTACATATTCTGCAGCTTGGCAAATGCTTTTTCGGCTGCTTCGATTGTTTTTTGCAGGTCTTCGTCTGTGTGTGCTGTTGACAGGAACAGGCCTTCAAATTGTGATGGCGGCAAGAATACTCCTTCGTTTGCCATTTCACGGTAGTAGGCCGCGAAGAATTCAAGATTCGATGTCCTGGCCACTTCGTAGTTGATGACATTTTCGTTGGTGAAGAAGATGCCGATCATGGAGCCTGCGCGGTTGATGGTATGCGGGATTCCGTATTTTTCGGCCGCGGCTTTCAGTCCTGTTTCAAGAATGTCAGCTTTGCGCTCAAATTCTTTGTAGGATTCCGGAGTCAGCTGCTTCAACGTTTCGAGTCCGGCTGTCATGGCCAGTGGGTTCCCAGATAATGTACCCGCCTGGTAAATCGGTCCGCTCGGGGCGATTTGCTCCATGATTTCTCTCTTTCCGCCGTAAGCTCCTACAGGAAGTCCTCCGCCGATTACCTTTCCAAGGCATGTCAGGTCAGGGGTTACATTAAAGTATCCCTGAGCACAGTTATAGCCTACACGGAAGCCTGTCATGACCTCATCAAAGATCAATACTGTTCCGTACTGGCTTGTAATTTCACGCAAGCCTTCAAGGAAGCCTTCAACTGGCGGCACGACGCCCATATTGCCGGCTACCGGCTCTACGATCACGCCGGCAAGATCCTCACCATACTGTTCGAATGCGTAACGGACGCTTTCAAGATCGTTATAAGGCACCGTAATCGTGTTTTTAGCGACACCCTCAGGAACTCCAGGGCTGTCAGGCAAGCCAAGTGTAGCGACCCCTGAGCCAGCTTTGATAAGCAGCGAATCGCCATGGCCGTGGTAGCATCCTTCAAATTTAAGGATTTTATTCCGGCCAGTGTAGCCGCGCGCCAGGCGCAATGCACTCATCGTTGCTTCTGTTCCTGATGATACCATCCTGACCATTTCGATCGATGGCACGCGGTCAATGACAAGCTGTGCAAGCTCGTTCTCCACGACTGTTGGTGCACCGAAGCTTGTCCCAAGCTCTGCTACTTTCTTGATTCCCTCGACGACTCTGTCATTTGTGTGGCCAAGGATGAGTGGTCCCCATGATAATACATAGTCAATATATTCATTGCCATCAATATCATAGATTTTTGACCCCTTGCCTTTTTCCATGAAAATTGGATCCATATCAACGGATTTGAACGCGCGGACAGGGCTGTTAACTCCGCCTGGCAAAAGATCTTTTGCTTCTTTGAAAGCTTCAATCGATTTATTATATGAGCGCATAATATCCCTCATTTCTTTTGATTGTCTGCCTCTTTTTTTACAGAATCAGCTAACTGAAGTCCTGCAGCAAGAAGCATGATTACTGTTCCTTCAGCCAGCGCGCTGCATCCTTCGCATGGTAGGTGATGATCAGGTCTGAACCGGCACGCTTCATTCCTGTCAGCATTTCCATGACGATGCTCTTTTCGTCAACCCAGCCGTTTTGTGCAGCTGCTTTAACCATTGAATATTCCCCGCTGACATTATAGATGACAACTGGCAGGTTAAAGTTATTTTTCACATCGCGGACGATATCAAGGTAAGGCATCCCCGGCTTGACGATCAGGAAGTCAGCACCTTCCACTACATCGGATTCAGCTTCACGCATTGCTTCAATGCGATTTGCCGGATCCATCTGGTAGGATTTGCGGTCACCGAACTGCGGTGTGCTTTCTGCCGCTTCACGGAATGGACCGTAAAATGCAGAGGAGTATTTTACTGCATAGGACATGATCGGCACATCCTCGAATCCTGCTTCATCAAGAGCAAAGCGAATCGCAGCAACGAAACCGTCCATCATGTTTGATGGTGCGATGATATCTGCTCCGGCCTTCGCCTGGCTGACAGCTGTCTTGCCAAGCAGTTCCAATGATGGGTCATTCAAGACCTTGCCATCCTCGATGACGCCGCAATGGCCATGGCTTGTGTATTCACACAGGCATGTATCGGCAATGACAATCATTTCTGGAAAATCCTTTTTGATGACTCGGATTGCTTCCTGCAGAATACCGTGGTCATGATACGCCTGACAGCCTACTTCATCTTTTTCGTCAGGAACGCCGAAAAGCAGCACTGACTTGATACCCAAAGAATCCACTTCAGTCATTTCCTCTTTTAAATTATCAAGAGATAATTGATAGACTCCCGGCATTGAAGAAACTTCTTTTTTCACATTCTCTCCTTCAACGACGAAAAGCGGGTAGATCAAGTCTTCAGTTCGAAGATAGTTTTCACGTACAAGTGCGCGCATATTCGCTGACTGGCGAAGACGGCGATGGCGGCTGAATTCAAGGTGTTTCATCATTTACCCTCCAATTTGTATATACTTGGCAATGCTTTTCAGCATCTCTTCAACAGTGTATTTCTCTGGCATAGCATGGACCTTTAACCCCCATTGCTCGGCCTTCCTTTTGGACACTGGGCCGATGCAGGCAATGAGGCAACGCGCCAGCTTGCCTCTTAAATTATGTTCTTCAACGATTCCCATAAAATGATCAATCGTAGAAGGGCTTGTAAATGTAAGTATATCAAGTCTTTCATCAGTTAGCATCTGAACGAGCTTGTCACGGCTGTCTCCTGGAAGATAGGTTTCATAGATAATGAGTTCTTCGACGACGGCTCCCTTTTCTTTCAAGGACGAAGAGATATAGTCCCTGGCCAGGTTTCCTTTTGGGATGAGGATTTTGTCGCCAGCCTTCACATATGGCAAAAATTCTTCCACGAATCCTTCTGCCACATACTCTTCAGGCATAAAATCCACCTGTTCTCCCCTATCCTCGAGGGAAGCTCTCGTTTTGTCTCCAATGACCGCTATTTTAGGAAGCGACGGCCTATTTTTTTCAAAAAAAGAAAAAAAGGTTTCCACCGTTACATTGCTGGTGAAAATGATCCAATCATAAATATGTAATTCTGCAAGTGCATGAAGCAATTTTTCCGAAGCTGCAACCGGTTGAAAGGCAATAAGAGGGATTTCCACCGGAATCCCTCCATTTCTAGCAACCAATTCGGAGAAAGGCTTTGAATGGGCCTTTCCCCTTGGAATCAATACTGTTCTATTTTGCAGCGAAAAAGGGGCTATCATTCACTATCAAGCTCCTGCTTTACCTTGTCGATCAACTCTTTCGCACCCTGGCTGATCAATTTGTCTGCAGCAAGCTCTCCAAGCTCCTCTGGATTAGTTCCAGTAACCTGCTCCTTGATGATCGTCTTTCCATCCGGAGATCCAACAAGGGCTGTCAGGACGATTTCCTCCTGGTCGTTCAGGTGAGCATATCCGGCAATCGGAACCTGGCAGCCGCCCTCCATTTTGTGAAGGAATGACCTTTCTGCTCTTACTGTCGCACTTGTTTCTGCTGAAGTGAATTTTTCAAGAAGCTCAAGAAGTTCTGTATCATCGCCGCGGCACTCAATCGAAAGCGCTCCCTGGCCAACTGCCGGCACACAGATGTCCGGATCGATGAATTCAGTGACGACATCACTTGCCCATCCCATCCGTTTCAAACCGGCCGCAGCAAGGATGATCCCATCATAGTCATCTGTTTCCAGCTTTGAAATCCTTGTATCGATATTTCCGCGAATCCATTTCATTTCAAGATCAGGACGCTGAGCCAAAAGCTGGGCACTTCTGCGAAGGCTGCTTGTTCCGATAACAGAACCTGGTTGTAATTCTTTGAAAGGAACATGGCCGTTTGAAATCAAGACATCGCGGTGATCTTCCCTCTCAGGGATAGACCCAATGACAAGTCCTTCCGGCAATACTGCCGGCATATCCTTCATGCTATGTACAGCCATATCAATCTCTTTATCAAGCATTGCCTGCTCAATCTCTTTTACGAAAAGCCCTTTTCCTCCGACTTTAGAAAGTGTGACATCGAGGATTTTATCCCCCTTGGTCACAATTTCCTTCACTTCAAATTCAAAAGGAGCACCTAAATTTTTAAGCTGTTGTATTACCCAGTTTGTTTGTGTCAATGCGAGCTTACTCCGTCTGGAGCCAACGATAATTTTTCTCATGACAGCCTCCTATTTATTGATACCAAAAATGGAAAGAAGATAATTTTCCAGAAAGAAAGAAGTTAATTAATACGATCAGGAACGATGCAATATTCAATAGGGCAAGCGATTTCCCATACATCTCTTTGCCGACCCTCAAGTAAAGGTAAATGCTATAGACTGCAAGGACGATGAACGAGCCTAATAGCTTGGCATCATACCAGGCAAGATCGGGAACCTTGATCCATGCCCATTGCAGCCCAAGGATGAGGCTTAGGATCAGCATCGGCACCCCAATGACGTTCAATATGTAAGACCAATAGTCGAGCCGCGTTAAATCGGATATCCTCCATAACAGCTTACCCCACTTTTTCCTCTTTAAAAGGTCATATTGGATAAGATATAACAGCGAAAAGACGAATGAGATAGAAAAAGCCCCATAAGACAGGATCGCCATTGTGATATGGATGAGCAGAAGCTCTGATACCAGCTGCTCGGACATGACATTGGAGTCGTATTGCACCGGGGCGAAGGTATGGATTGCCATGATGATGAAACCCAGGATATTCGTGAAAAAAACAATGAAATCCACTTTCAGCAGTTTATTGATTGCCAGCGACAGCGTAACCAGCACCCATGCATAAAAGTAGAGCCCCTCAAAAAGAGTCAGGACCGGGAACCGGCCTGTCTCGACCATGTAATATACCAGGAAAACCGTCTGGAATCCCCATACAAATGCAAGTAACCAGAAGGCAACTTTATTCGCCCTCCGGTTACGGTTAAGAAAATCGATGAAATATAAGAGCACGCTGGCCGCATAAATCACAATGGTTATTTCATGGAGACGCGTAATATAAAGATCACCCATGGGCACCACCCCTTATGGCTGAAATGAAGCCTGAGGCGAAGGAACATTTACCTGCTTTGTCTCAGCCGTTTTCATTCCTTCTTGTTCTGCGACGAGCTGTTCAATATTAAAAATCTTGACGAAAAGTTCAAGAGCATCTTCTGCATCAGGACCAGCCGCAAGCTCCTTGGCCTGCAGGATTGGGTCTTTCAGAAGCTGGTTGATGATACTCTTTGTATGCTTGTTCAGCACCTTTTTATCCCGATCAGACAGATGCGGCAGTTTCCGTTCAATGCTATTCATTGTCTCTTCCTGGATCGAAAGGGCTTTGACTCTCAACGCAGAAATGACCGGTACAACACCTAGAGTGTTAAGCCATTGCTTGAATTGAACAATCTCGCCTTCGATCATGATCAGGATCTTCTCAGCAGCTTTCTGGCGTTCCTGCAGATTCGCTTCGACAATCCCTTCCAGGTCATCTATATCATATAGGAAGACATTTTCCAATGTTGCGATTTCCGGATCCAGGTCACGCGGAACAGCGATATCCACCATAAATAATGGCTTTCCTTTTCGCTTTTGCTCGACATTCGCCATCATATCCTTTGTGACAACAAAATCCTTGGCCCCTGTCGAACTGATCAGGATATCTGCATCAGCCAGTGCAGTCTGGAGTTCATCCAGGCTCTTGGCAACTCCAGAAAAACGATTGGCCAAGTCTTCCGCCTTCTGGTAAGTACGGTTGATGACCGTCACTTTCCTCGCACCATTAGCATGAAGGTTTTGGATGGCAAGCTCACCCATTTTGCCTGCCCCAAGAATCAGCACATGCTTTTGTTCTAACGTGCCGAAAATCTTCTTGGCTAATTCAACAGCCGCATAGCTGACTGACACAGCGTTCGCGCCGATATCCGTTTCGGAATGGCCACGTTTTGACAGCGTGACTGCCTGCTTGAATAACTGATTGAAAACAGTTCCAGTCGTGTTGCCTTCAAGGCCCAGCATGAAGCTTGAACGTACCTGTCCAAGGATCTGGGTCTCACCAAGTACCATTGAATTCAAGCCGCATGACACCTTGAATAAATGTTCTATCGCTCCATCCTGTTCGTAGATGAACAGGAATGGCGTGAATTCTGCCTGAGGGATCCCGAACCATTCAGATAAAAACTCTTTGATATAATATCTGCCAGTGTGAAGCTGATCCACGACAGCGTATATTTCTGTACGGTTGCATGTTGATACGATGACATTCTCAAGGATGCTTTTCTTTTGCTGGAGAGCGCTCATAGCTTCTCCAAGATTCGCTTCATTAAATGTCAACCTTTCGCGGATTTCGACAGGGGCAGTTTTATAGTTAAGACCGACAACGATAATATGCATTATGAATTGACACCCCCACATAGAAATTGCATAATTGGCTAAGGCAATTATACATGAGTTTTTCCACTTTTAACGTTGTAAATGTGAACAACTCTTGAAATTACATTTATATAATAGCATTGATTAAATTGAACTACTTTGCCTGTATGCTTGTTATACTTTTATACTATCTATAAAGCAACTAAACATACTCCCTAATGTACCTTATCAAAGTTTGTCCTTTAATTCAAGTGAGCCTTATTGGAAGTGGTGGAAGAATGAAAAATCAGAAAATCATACCCGGAATAATCCTGATTGGTTTTGGGATTTATTTTTATCTCCAGCAGGAAAACATTACGCTGTTCAATGAGTTTTATACGTGGCCGACACTGTTGATCATCGTCGGAGCCGCCTTTTTGGTCCAGGGATATTGGGGAAGGGATTATGAATCCATATTCCCGGGTGTGATCCTGGTTGGCTTTGGTATTCATTTTCATGTAGTTAATAAGTTCGAGCTTTGGCCCGATCATCTGGGAGCCTTTATCTTAATCATTGCCCTTGGTTTCTTGCTGCGTTATCAGAAAACCGGCAATGGCTTGTTCCATGGAGTCCTCTTTCTCATTTTAGCAGGTTTGCTGCTGTTTTATGACAGAGTCACTGCATGGCTCGGATTATTGGAAAATGGGGTTGCGACGGTATGGAGGTTCTGGCCTGCGGCATTAATACTGATTGGACTGTACTTGTTATTCATTAAGAAAAAATAAGAAGAACCCGCACAGATGTTGATCATTGTGCGGGTTCTTCTTATTCATATTCACTTTATCTCATAAAGCTTCCCATGACTGACCACGCTTTGTCTTTCCCTTCACCTGTTTCTGAAGAGAAGAGGATGATTGTATCCTCAGGGTCTAAATCAAGGGTTTCTTTAGTGATCTTCAAGTGCTTTTGCCACTTGGATTTTGGAATTTTGTCCGCTTTTGTAGCAATGATAATAACCGGGATTCCATAATGCTTTAGAAAATCATACATCATGACATCGTCCTTTGAAGGCGGATGCCTAAGGTCTACGATTAGCAGCACAGCCTTAAGCTGCTCGCGCGATGTGATGTAGGTTTCAATCATCTTCCCCCATGCTTCGCGTTCAGATTTCGATACTTTAGCATATCCGTATCCTGGAACATCAACAAAATGCAGCATTTCATTGATCAAGTAAAAATTCAAGGTCTGTGTCTTGCCCGGCTTCGAGGAAGTCCTGGCAAGTGCCTTCCTGTTAAGCATTTTATTGATAAAAGAAGATTTACCAACATTCGACCGTCCTGCAAGGGCGAACTCCGGAAGATTGCTTTCCGGATACTGGTTCGGCCTTACAGCACTGATCACGATTTCTGCGCTATTTACCTTCATTGAGAATCACCGCTGGCAAGAGCGTGCTTCAATACTTCATCTACATGTGAAACTAACACAAATTCAAGCTCCTTACGTACACTTTCAGGAATATCGTCAATATCTTTTTCATTATCTTTTGGACAAATAACCTTTGTCAGACCTGCCCTGTGTGCGCTCAAAGATTTTTCTTTGAGGCCGCCGATCGGCAGAACCCGTCCTCTTAAAGTTATTTCTCCTGTCATTCCTACTTCCCTGCGGATTGGCTTTCCTGATAAAGCCGAAACGAGTGCAGTAGCAATCGTAATCCCCGCTGAAGGTCCATCTTTTGGGACAGCTCCTTCTGGGACGTGGATGTGAATATCATTTTTCTCATGGAAATCCGGGTCGATGTCCAGATCCTTCGCTTTTGAACGGACATAGCTGAATGCTGCCTGCGCCGATTCCTTCATGACGTCGCCAAGCTTTCCAGTCAGGACCAGTTTCCCTTTTCCTGGAGATAAAGAAACTTCGATCTGCAGCGTATCTCCGCCGACCGTAGTATAAGCAAGTCCGGTGGCAACGCCAACCTGGTCTTCCAATTCTGCCTGTCCATACCTGAACTTGGTTTTTCCAAGGAATTCCTCTACATTCTTCTCGCTCACAATCACGCGCTTTTTCGTACCGGAAACTACGATTTTCGCCGTTTTCCTGCAGATTGAGGCAAGCTGTCTTTCAAGAGAGCGGACACCGGATTCACGGGTATAATAACGGATCACCTTTGTGATCGCTTCATCCTTCATTTGAAGCTGGGATTTTGATAATCCATGGTCTTTGATCTGTCTAGGAAGCAAATGGTCTTTGGCAATATGCAGCTTTTCCAGCTCGGTATAGCCAGCAATATTGATGATCTCCATCCTGTCGAGCAATGGCCCTGGAACGGTGGAGAGATTATTGGCTGTAGCGATGAACATGACTTTCGATAGATCATACGTCTCTTCAATATAATGGTCGCTGAAGTTATGGTTCTGCTCCGGATCCAGTACCTCGAGCATCGCAGAAGATGGATCGCCGCGGAAATCACTGGACATTTTATCGACTTCATCCAGAAGGAAAACAGGGTTGATGGTACCCGCTTTTTTCATGCCCTGGATGATCCGTCCAGGCATCGCACCTACATAGGTCCTTCTATGGCCGCGAATTTCTGACTCATCACGCACTCCGCCCAGGGAAATGCGGACAAAATTCCGGTTCAGGGACTTGGCAATCGATTTGGCCAAACTTGTTTTCCCTACCCCTGGAGGTCCAGCCAGGCAAAGGATCGGCCCTTTCAAAGAATTCGTCAGTTTCTGGACAGCCAAATATTCTAGGACTCTTTCCTTTACTTTTTCAAGTCCGTAATGGTCCTTATCTAGGATTTTCTCTGCCTTGCTGATATCAAGGTCATCCTCAGTGGATTTAGACCATGGCAAAGCAACCAGCCATTCAATGTAATTGCGGATTACGGCACTTTCAGCAGAGGTTGTCGGAACTTTTTCGTAACGGTCAAGTTCCTTCAACGCTGTTTCCTTCACATGATCAGGCATTCCGGCAAGCTCGATTTTTTCGGTAAGCTCGGATATTTCACCCGTCTTGCCTTCCTTATCGCCAAGCTCTTTCTGGATGGCCTTCATTTGCTCACGAAGGTAATATTCCTTCTGGGTCCGCTCCATTGAACGCTTTACGCGCTGGCCGATTTTCTTCTCAAGGCCAAGCACCTCTTTTTCATTGTGGATGATTTCGATGACACGGTTCATCCGTTCCTTTACGTCAATCGTCTCAAGGATTTCCTGCTTTTCCTTCAGCTTTAGCGGCAGGTGTGAGGCAATGATATCCGCCATCCTACCAGGTTCCTCTATATCTGAAACGGATGCATACGTTTCCGCAGAAATCTTCTTGGACATTTTTATGTATTGTTCGAAATACTCAAGCATCGTCCTCATTAATGCTTCATCTTCGACATCCTTCGTGTCATCGTCTTCAAACGTTCTGACTTTACAGGAAAAGTGATCATTTTCGTCGAAAAGCTCAATGATTTCTGCTCTGGATAAACCCTCCACCAATACGCGGATCGTTCCGTTAGGCAGCTTCAGCATCTGCTTGACGCGGGTAAGCGTGCCCATCTGGTAAAGGTCTTCCTCGCCCGGCTCATCTATGGATATATCTTTTTGGGTAGTAAGATAGATCAAATGGTCATCCACCATCGCCTTCTCCAGTGCCTGTACCGATTTTTCCCGGCCTACATCCAAATGCAGGACCATCGTCGGATACACAAGCAAACCGCGCAGCGGCAGGAGAGGGACAGTGTATTCGTTCTTGTTCACCATGACATTGCACCTCCAACATGCATTGTATCAAACCATAATACTTTGTTGTTCAATTCTATCGTATTTGTTTTCAAGTGTCTAATATCTAGAGCGGATTGCCCTGTTTTCATTCTTATGATTAGTATCCTGATATTTCTGTTAAAATATGTCCGAATCATGATGGACTTGAGGTTCAATTTGAAGTTTCTTTTGTTTAAATACTGCTACCATCCCTTTTCCTTTTTCAGGCAAAAATAAACACGTTTCACTGCGAGTCAGATAAATAGCTCCATAAAAAAAGAACGCAGACACGCGTTCTTTTTCATTATCCATTCAGCTGGTCTCTTTTTGGGTTAGATCACTCGCAGCCTTGATGATCTGCTCTCGCGGATGATCTTTTAAAAGAGCGATTTCAAATACCTCATCCAGATGGGTGACGGGAATGATTTCAATTCCTGTGATTTCATTCAGGATCGTCTGAACATTTTCCTTTGGAATGATGACCTTTGTGGCGCCTGCCTTTTTCGCAGCCTTCACTTTTGGATAGACCCCGCCAATCGGCTTCACATTTCCATGGATGCTGATTTCACCTGTCATCGCAACGGTATTGTCCATCGGGATTTTATAAATCGCTGAATAAATGCCAGTTGCCATGGCAATTCCTGCAGATGGCCCATCAATCGGAGTTCCCCCCGGGAAGTTCACGTGGATGTCAAACTCATCTGCAGGTACGCCCATCGACCTCAGGACAGTTATGACATTTTCAATCGAACCCCGCGCCATGCTTTTTCTGCGGATTGATTTTCCCTGTCCGCCAATGCTTTCTTCATCTACGATGCCAGTGATATTTATGGACCCTTTTTCCTTCGCCTTGATGACGGTTACCTCGATTTCAAGAAGAGCGCCGGTATTTGGGCCATATACAGCCAGACCATTTACCAGTCCAACCGCTGACTTTTCGTTAATTTTCCTTTCCATTCTTGGTGTCAGCTGACTTGAATGGACGACCCATTCAATTTCCTCTTCCTTGATGTATGTCCGATCATCCGTTATGGCAAGCCCTGCGGCGATTTGAACCATATTGACCGCTTCACGGCCATTCCTTGCATAGTTTGACAAAATCTCAATCGCTTTTTCACTCATGTTCAGCTGTACTTTTTCAGCTGCATTCCTGGCTACTTCAGAAATTTCCTCTTCGGTTAGCTCACGGAAAAATACTTCCATGCATCTTGACCTGATTGCCGGAGGGATTTCGCTTGGAGTTCTCGTCGTCGCGCCTACAAGGCGGAAGTCTGCCGGGAGCCCATTTTTGAAGATGTCGTGGATATGACTCGGGATTTGCGTGTTCTCTTCATTATAATACGCACTCTCTAAAAATACCTTCCTGTCTTCCAGCACTTTCAACAGCTTGTTCATCTGGATTGGATGCAGTTCACCGATCTCATCGATGAATAAAACTCCGCCGTGTGCATTGGTGACCGCCCCTTGCTTAGGCTGAGGAATACCGGCCTGTCCCATTGCCCCGGCTCCTTGATAGATCGGGTCATGCACCGAACCGATCAAAGGATCCGCAATCCCTCTTTCATCGAATCTGGCAGTGGTAGCATCCAGTTCAACGAATACCGATGATTTTTTGAAGGGGGATTTTTGGTTTTGCTTTGCTTCTTCCAAAACCAGTCTCGCTGCCGCGGTTTTCCCTACTCCAGGAGGTCCGTAAATGATGACATGCTGAGGATTGGGTCCGCATAACGCAGCTTTCAATGCCTTTATTCCATCTTCCTGCCCGACAATATCATTGAAGCTTGATGGCCTGACTTTTTCAGCAAGCGGCTCACTCAGTGACACAGACCTCATCTTTCTTAACTGTTCCATTTCCTTTCGGGATTCCCGATCAATTGATACCTTTTGCGTCCTCTGATTCCTTAATAGATTCCAGAAATACAGCCCGATAATGATACCGAAAAACAGCTGTATAAATAAGGCGATTCCGGTCCAACTCAATGTACATTCCCTCCCGTAAGTTGATACTATTCGCTTTAACCTAGTATCCCCCTGAGAGTGTTGGAATAAACAATATTTTCAAGTGAATTTTTCCACCTGCAGTGAGCGGGTTTGGTAGGAGATTATTTAAGTTTTGTCGGGAGGATTAGAGATCGTTCGGACAGCTTTTCTTCTTTATTTATCAAACCTGTCCGAAGTTGGCCCTGGTTTTGATAGCTTTTCCTCTTCTACCGCTAAACCTGTCCAAAGTTGACTCTAGTTCGGACAGCTTTTCTTCTTTCATCACCAATCCTGTCCGAAGTTGACCCTAGTTCGGACAGCTTTTCTTCTTTCACCACTAAACCTGTCCGAAGTTCGCCATAGTTCGGACAGCTTTTCCTCTTTCAACGCTGAACCTGTCCGAAGTTGACTCTGATTCTGACAGTTTTTCCTCTTCTACCGCTAAACCTGTCCGAAGTTGGCCCTAGTTCGGACAGCTTTTCCTCTTTCAACACTGAACCTGTCTGAATCCGGCCCTGATTCTGACAGCTTTTCCTCTTCTACCGCTAAACCTGTCCGAAGTTCGCTCTAGTTCGGACAGCTTTTCTTCTTTCATCACCAATCCTGTCCGAAGTTGACCCTAGTTCGGACAGCTTTTCTTCTTTCACCACTAAACCTGTCTGAAGTTCGCCCTAGTTCGGACAGCTTTTCCTCTTCCAACACTAATCCTGTCCGAAGTTGACTCTGATTCTGACAGCTTTTCCTCTTCTACCGCTAAACCTGTCCGAAGTTCGCTCTAGTTCGGACAGCTTTTCTTCTTTCATCACCAATCCTGTCCGAAGTTGACCCTAGTTCGGACAGCTTTTCTTCTTTCACCACTAAACCTGTCTGAAGTTCGCCCTAGTTCGGACAGCTTTTCTTCTTTCATCACCAATCCTGTCCGAAGTTGACCCTAGTTCGGACAGCTTTTCTTCTTTCACCACTAATCCTGTCCGAAGTTCGCCCTAGTTCGGACAGCTTTTCCTCTTCCAACAATAATCCTGTCCCAAGTTGGCCCTAGTTCTGACAGGTTTTCCTCTTTCATTACCAATCCTGTCCGAAGCTGGCTCTAGTTCTGACAGCTTTTCCTCTTCTACAACTGAACCTGTCCGAAGTTGACTCGTTCTTACTAGATGAGTTCCTGCATACAAAAAAAACCCCGGTGAACATTCACCGGGGTTTAAAAAGCATCAAGCTGAATTTCTTTCGTCTTTCAGGACTGTGCCGTCTTCAAGGACTAGCTTTGGCGGCATGTTGTTTTCGACTGTTTCCTTGGTGATGATACACTTAACGATATCATCACGGGATGGAAGGTCGAACATGACATCAAGCATGATTCCTTCGATGATTGAACGAAGTCCGCGGGCACCTGTTTTGCGTTCAATTGCCTTTTTGGCAATTTCAATGAGTGCATCGTCTTCAAAATCAAGCTCAACCTCATCAAGCTCAAGCATTTTTTGATACTGTTTTACAAGTGCGTTCTTCGGTTTTGTCAGGATTTCGACTAGCGCTTCTTCATCAAGCGGAGTCAAGCTGGCAATTACCGGAAGACGACCGATGAATTCAGGGATCAAGCCGAATTTCAGCAAGTCTTCTGGAAGCACTTTTGACAGTAATTCCTTCTTGTCTAGATCTTCTTCCTTTTTCTCGGAGCCGAAGCCGATTACTTTCTGGCCAAGGCGGCGTTTGATAATTTGCTCGATACCATCGAATGCCCCGCCGCAAATGAACAGGATATTCGTCGTATCAATCTGGATGAATTCCTGATGAGGATGCTTTCGTCCACCTTGTGGCGGTACGCTTGCAACTGTTCCTTCAAGAATTTTAAGGAGCGCCTGCTGCACACCTTCACCGGACACATCTCTTGTAATAGATGGGTTTTCGGATTTTCTTGCGATTTTATCGATTTCATCGATGTAAATGATTCCTTTTTCAGCTTTTTCCACATCATAATCAGCTGATTGGATCAATTTCAACAGGATATTTTCAACGTCTTCACCTACATATCCTGCTTCAGTTAATGATGTTGCATCCGCGATCGCGAATGGAACATTGAGAATGCGGGCCAATGTTTGCGCAAGCAATGTTTTACCGCTGCCTGTAGGCCCGATCATAGCAATATTACTTTTTGAAAGTTCAACATCATCGATCTTGCTGTTTGAGTTGATACGCTTATAGTGGTTGTAAACGGCTACAGACAGGTTTTTCTTCGCCTGGTCCTGGCCAATTACATACTCGTTAAGGATATCGCGGATTTCCTGTGGCTTCGGAACATCCTTGAACTCAACTTCTTCTTCAGTACCTAGTTCTTCTTCAACGATTTCTGTGCACAATTCAATACACTCGTCACAGATATAGACACCTGGACCGGCTACCAGTTTGCGGACCTGATCCTGGGTCTTGCCGCAGAAAGAACATTTGAGCTGTCCTTTTTCATCATTAAATTTGAACAATGCCTTCACCCCTTGAGAACTTCTAAAACATATATAAAGCTGCGATTCATAAGCAAACGAACAGTTAAGTAACGGTTTTTCTGCTGCATTGTAGCAGGTATGTATTGCATTGTATCATATTTTGCCAGGGTACAGGAAATAATAACCCTCGGCCATTTCAGGTTCGCGCTTATGAATCGAAAAAAAAATATGTACTAAATCATCTTAACCATAAATCCGGCCATTAAATCGGCTTACAGGAAATTGCTAAAAAATTATGTATGTATATTGGGGATAATGGTAGAAAACAAGGCACGATTCACTCGCGCCTTGTTTCTATCTAATATACTAAGTATAAAATTCACTTTGAGAAATGTCTAGCTGCGGCTCCTAACTCCTCGAGACGCTTCGGTCCTGCCAATGAAGTCAAAGAACGACTTCACTGGCAGGCCCTCCAGCGCTTGTCGGAGTTAAGCAGTCGCCTCCGCTTTTCTCTTATTATGCAACAGTTTTACTATTTTCTACAAGGAAATCAACTGCTTTTTTCAGTTGAAGGTCGCCTTTGATTCCTTCAAGGCTTCCGCCTAGTGCTGCCTGGATCTGGTCAGCAGTCATATTGTACATTTCAGACATCTTTTCAAGCTCTGCATTCACTTCTTCATCAGTTACTTCGATGTTTTCAGCTTTTGCGATTGCTTCAAGAGTCAGGTTCACACGAACGCGTGTAGCAGCTTCTTCTTTCATTTGTTCGCGAAGAGCAGCTTCATCTTGTCCTGAGAACTGGTAGTACAGGTCAAGGTTCATGCCTTGCATTTGCAGGCGCTGTTCGAATTCGTTTACCATGCGGTCGATTTCAGTGTCGATCATCGCTTCAGGAACTTCGATTTCAGCGTTAGCCGCTGCCTTTTCAACAACAGTGTCGCGCTCGAAATGTTCTTTCTGGTGCGCTTTGTCGTGTGCAAGACGATCTTTGATTTTTGCTTTAAGCTCATCTAAAGTTTCAACTTCTTCGTCAGCATCTTTAGCGAACTCGTCATCTAGAGCTGGAAGTTCTTTTCCTTTAATTTCGTGAACTTTTACTTTGAAAGTTGCAGGCTTACCAGCAAGTTCAGCTGCATGGTACTCTTCTGGGAAAGTAACCTCTACATCTTTTTCTTCGCCAGTAGCTGTTCCAACTAGCTGTTCTTCGAACCCAGGGATGAATGAACCTGAACCAAGTTCAAGTGCATAGTTTTCAGCTTTGCCGCCTTCGAAAGCTTCGCCATCAACGAATCCTTCGAAATCGATGACAACACTGTCGCCATTTTCAGCTGTGCCTTCTTCTTTAACAACAAGCTCAGCTTGCTTTTCTTGCATTGCTTTCAATTCATTCTCTACTTCTTCATCTGTAACGTTTGTGTCGAATGCTTCTACTTCAAGTCCTTTGTAATCGCCAAGCTTTACTTCCGGCTTAACTGTTACAGTTGCCTTGAAGATCAGGCTCTTGCCCTTTTCGATTTGTTCAACATCGATTTCAGGGCGGTCAACTGGCTCAATTCCAGTTTCGTCGATTGCACTTGCATATGCTTCTGGAAGAAGGATATCAATTGCATCCTGATATAAAGACTCTACGCCGAAACGCTTTTCGAACATTTGGCGAGGCATTTTTCCTTTACGGAATCCTGGTACGTTAATTTGCTTAACGACTTTTTGGAATGCAGCGTCAAGACCTTTATTGACCTTTTCTGCATCTACTTCAATTGTTAGAACCGTTTGGTTCCCTTCTCTTTTTTCTACCTTTGCAGACATACAGTTCCCTCCAACAATAATCTATTGTCATTTTCATTCGACGATGAATACTCTTGTTATCCAAGCAATATTCCAGATTAAAATGTAAAATAGAATGATTTTTACATAATACAACCACTACATTATAACACAGGTTTATTTCGTTTCAACAGCCTGGACTATATTATCGGGTAAGAAATTTCTTCTAACTCCCTGATAAACTCAAGAACCTTGGCTGCTTCATCATGGTGACTGCCATAAAGATTAGCAAACTCGTTAAGCGGATCATCAAATCCATAGTACTCGTTGGCAATGAAATGAACGGCAGCAGCCCAGGCAGCCGGCATGCCGACACGAGCTTTAAACGGATACATCAGGAAAAAATACCGCTCAACCAGGCTCTGCACCTGTTCATACAATACTGGATCGTCATTTTCAATCTCATCGGCCAACAACTGAAGCACTCCGCGGTCCTCGATATACTCCTTCACATCAGGCAAATGGGCGGGAGTAAAAGATTCTTCCCAGCCGAATTTACTTATAGCAATTTCCTCTGAATACTCTTGTTCTCTCAAGATATTGACCGTCATGGTTTTCAGAAAAGGGTGGCCTTCTTGTGAAACCAAATAGTCCTGCAAAATTTTGATGAATGGACGAATATTCACGTTCGTGAGGCTGGCTAAAGCCATAACCTGTTTATTGATGTCGTTTGTGGCAAACAGATTGGCGATTTCCTGTTCATCATCGTGAATTTGAGCTTCATCTTCATGAACCTCTTCCGTTTCATATTCTTGAGGGGCATCTTGCATCTTTCTCCCAAACTCGAGCATCCTGACGAAATGCTCATGCTTATCTGGCGGGATTTCCCGATCTTCCAGCAGTCCTTCAATGGTAGTAACTACTTCACGGTACTCATTTAACTGGACGAGGATCATCAAGTACATTTCAATCACCTGGATATAATCACCCCGGCCGCTCCTTAGCATCTCCGCCGCGATTTCCTTGGCCTGCTTGAGGTTGCCCGTTTCATAATGGACGAGTATGAGCCCTACATATATATCGCTATTCTCAGGTTCGTGCTCCAGGGCCTGCTCAAGACATTGAATGGCATCCCTGTACTTTTGCTGTTTTAAATAATCCAGGCCTTTTTCCAAAAGCCGCTTTCCCAGACCAGGAAACAGGATTAGATTATCCTTATTTGCATCCCGTTTTTTCATACACATACCGCCTTACTTTTTAAAAAAAATATCTATATGGTAATCCATTTAGCACTTCAGCTTTTTAGAAAGTGTAGCATGATTTCTGGAAAAAACAAAAAGATTCACAAGCAGAGCCTGTGAATCAGTCAATTTTATAAAAATTAGTTGCCAAATGAACAATTTTTCTTGTTGCCGGAAACTAGCACCCGGTCTTCACAAACCCATCCTCGTATTCCTTAATGCTTCCTTCAAGCTGGAGAGTCAATTCGATTTCGTCCCACCCATTCAGGAGCATATTATACCAGTATGGGGTTATCTCGAACTCAGCCTTGAAGCCCTCATTGTCATGAACACTTTTCCGCTCAAGCGAAACGGTCAAATTATACTCCTGTCCGGCTGCTTTTTTAAGAAGATAGGATACTTCCTTTTCAGACAATACCACAGGGAGAATTCCATTCTTCAGGCAGTTTTGCTTAAATATGTCTGCAAACGATGGAGCAATGATTACCCGAAACCCGTAATCCTGCAATGCCCATGGCGCGTGTTCCCTGGAGGAGCCGCATCCAAAATTTTCGTTGGCGATTAAAATCGATGCTCCCAGGGCTGCAGGGTGATTGAGTTCGAACCTTTCATTTGGCTCACCATCCGGCTTGAAGCGCCAGTCGTAAAACAAATATTGACCAAACCCCGTCTTTTCGATTCTTTTCAGGAATTGCTTCGGTATGATCTGGTCAGTATCCACGTTGGTCCGGTCCATTGCAGCCGCTTTTCCTGTCATTTCTTTAAAACTGGACATTTCAGGCTCCTTTCATCGTAAATTTTTTCTTTTGGAATTTATTTTATTTTGTAAAACCACCTAAACCGTTACCCCAGCCAGCGTCCTGACATCGACAAAATGTCCATTAAGAGCGGCAGCAGCAGCCATGGCGGGGCTGACTAGATGCGTCCGCGCTCCAGCACCCTGTCTCCCTTCGAAGTTTCGGTTGGACGTGGAGGCGCAATGCTCTCCGGCTGGTACGATATCTGCATTCATGCTCAGGCACATGCTGCAGCCTGATTCCCTCCACTCAAATCCGGCTTCGATAAAAATAGCGGCAATGCCTTCTTCTTCTGCTGCCTTTTTCACCTGCTGGGAACCTGGTACGACAATCGCATTGACTCCGGCAGCAACCTTCTTCCCTTTGACAATCTCAGCGGCTGCACGAAGATCCTCGATCCTTGAATTTGTACAGGAACCGATAAAGACTTTCGTCACATGGATATCTTTGATAAGCTGGCCTTCCTCAAGTCCCATATACTCAAACGCTCTTTGAACAGATTTCTTTTCTGCTTCCGTTTCACACTCTGCTAAATATGGCACTCTTTCCGTCACCGGCGCCGTCATCGCTGGGTTCGTACCCCAGCTGACCATCGGTGCGATTCCCTGACCATCAACCTCAATCACATGGTCATATTCAGCATCTGAATCAGACGCTAGCTGCTGCCATTCAAGAATCTGGTCGAGAAACGCATCTCCCTGTGGTACATACTTCCTTCCATTAAGGTAGGCGAACGTCTTTTTATCAGGAGCAACGATTGAAGCTTTCGCCCCACCCTCAATCGACATATTGCAGAGCGTCATCCTTTCTTCCATCGACATATTCCTGATCACATCGCCGCAAAATTCGATGACATATCCAGTACCGAATTTGACGCCATATTGACTGATGATGAAAAGGATGACATCTTTGGCGCTGACTCCAGGACCGAGCGAACCGGAAACTTCGATTTTCAATGTTTTCGGTTTTGTCTGCCAGAGCGTTTGCGTAGCAAGAACATGTTCAACCTCACTTGTTCCAATCCCAAAGGCAAGTGAACCGAAGGCTCCGTGTGTCGATGTGTGGCTGTCTCCGCAGACGATGGTCATTCCTGGCTTCGTCAATCCGAGCTCTGGCCCGATGACATGGACGATTCCCTGTTCCGGACTGTCAAGGTCAGCGAGCGGAATGCCAAACTCCTCGCAATTATTCCTTAATGTGTCCATCTGGTTCCTGGCAACCTTGTCATTGATCTCCCGGCGATTAAGGGTCGGAACATTGTGGTCCATCGTCGCAAATGTCAGGTCAGGCCTCCTTACTGTCCGATTTTTCATCCTCAGCCCTGAAAATGCCTGTGGGGAGGTCACTTCATGGACAAGATGCAAGTCGATGTACAATAGGTCCGGCCTGCCCTCTTCCATATGGACGACATGCTTCTCCCAGATTTTTTCAATGATCGTTTTTCCCAAAATACCCTCCCCTTTCATTTGTGCTTAAAGATAGATTTTTCTTTCCAAGGATTTTTAACAACAATTGGTTTAAGCTGACACGCTAGATGTTAGATCATTACTACTCTTTTAAGCATAAGCGCCCATGATATTGAAAATCGCTTCATTATCGAGCAGGGCCGCTTTGATTTCTTCGGCCATTTGTTCGGTGGTGACCGGGAAGCTTCCCAAAACAGCGATATCCCGTGTCCTGCTTCCTGATTCAAGGACCTGCTTCACGGCGTTCTCGACTGCTTCTGCTTCCTCATCCAGCCCAAAGGACATTCTCAGCATCATCGCAGCTGAAAGGATCATCGCGATTGGGTTGGCAGCATTCATTCCGGCGATATCTGGCGCCGAACCATGGATCGGCTCATATAAATATGGTCCCTGGACTGAAACGCTGGCTGACGGCAGCATGCCAAGGGATCCGGTCAGCACTGAAGCTTCATCGCTTAAAATATCTCCAAACATATTTTCCGTAACCATAACATCGAACTGCCGAGGATTTTTGATCAGCTGCATCGCTGCGTTATCCACAAGCATATGTTCAAGCTTCACATCCGGGAACTCTGTCGCGATTTCTTCAGCTGTTTCCCGCCACATTCGGCTTGATTCCAGGACATTGGCCTTATCCACAGAAGTGACCTTGCCTCTGCGCGTGGCGGCCAGCTCGAACGCGTAGCGAATGACTCTCTCCATCTCATTTTTTTGGTAAAACAAAGTATCCACTACGGAAGCTTCACCCTTTTGGACTGTCCGCTCACTCGGCTTCCCGAAGTAAAGCCCGCCTGTCAGTTCCCTGACGACCACCATGTCAGCTCCCTCGACGACTTCCTTGCGAAGCGGAGATACACCGGAAATGCTGGAGTAGTATTGGACTGGCCGGACATTTGCGTATAACCCCAGCTCTTTCCTGATTTTCAACAATCCCTTTTCGGGGCGGATATGCCCTGGCATCCGGTCCCATTTCGGGCCGCCTACTGCTCCTAATAGTACAGCATCGCTGCCTTTACAGAGATCCAGGGTGTGTTCTGGAAGCGGGGTTCCATATTCATCGATGGCTGCACCGCCAATTTCCCCATACACACATTGGAATTTGTGTCCAAAAAGCTCAGCTACTGCCTGGAGGATGGTGACCGCCCCCCTGCTTACTTCTTTGCCTACGCCATCTCCTGGCAGGATCGCGATCCTTTTTTCCATTACACTCGCCTCCACTATTTTAGTAGTTGTTGATCAGCCGTTTACGGCAACCTTCTTTGTTTCTTCCATATAAAGGACTCTATTGACAGCATTCAAATACGCCTTCGCCGAAGCTTCAAGCACATCCTGTGCGAGACCTCTTCCGCTTGTCTCGATTCCCCCGAATTCCAGTTTTACATATACCTGTGCCAGAGCATCCCTGCCCGCTCCGACAGACTGGATCCGGTAATCTAGCAAACTCGCTGTTTCTTCCACGCATTTTTCAAGCGTATTATATAAAGCTTCGATACTTCCGGAACCTGTAGATGCCTCCTGGATCTTTTCATTTTGACAGCCAGACAAGGTGACCGTTGCGGTAGGTACCTGGTTGGTCCCGTACTGTACCTGAATGGAATCGAGCCGGTAATACTGCTGTTCTTTTGATAGTTTTTCTTCGAGGATGATGGCTGCAAGGTCATCATCGGTCATTTCCTTTTTCCGGTCTGCCAGTTCCTTAAAAACTGAGAATAAGTGATTGATCTCATGATCCGGCACCGATAGCCCGATTTCATTCAGCCTGTTACGGAAAGCATGGCGACCTGAATGCTTTCCGAGAACCATTGAATTATTCTGTAAGCCAACCAGCTCAGGAGAAATGATTTCATAAGTCGTTTTCTCTTTCAGCACACCGTCCTGGTGGATTCCCGACTCATGTGCGAATGCATTCCGTCCGACCACCGCTTTGTTCGCTGGAACAGCCATTCCCGTCAGCTTGCTGACAAGGCTGCTCGTTCTGCTGATTTCCTTCAAGTTCATCCTTGTTTCTGCTCCGTAAAAATCTTTCCGGATATGGAGTGCAACAGCGAATTCCTCGAGTGCTGCATTCCCGGCCCGCTCGCCAATTCCGTTAATGGTTCCTTCCACCTGGGAAGCACCTGCAGATACAGCGGCAAGGGAGTTGGCAATGGACATCCCAAGATCATCGTGGCAATGCGCAGAGAGTTCGACCTTACTAATAGAAGGAACATGCTCACGCAAATAAGTAAAAATCTGTCCATATTCCTGTGGCGAAATATATCCGACAGTGTCAGGAATATTGATGACCTTCGCCCCTGCCTGGATTACCTCTTCCACGATTTCTGCAAGAAAATCAAGTTCGGTGCGGCATGCGTCCTCAGCAGACCATTGGATCACCGGGAATTTGGCTGCTGCATATTTGACTGTCCTTACCGCCGTTTCGACCACTTCTTCTTTTGTCTGCTTCAGCTTGTGAATCCTGTGGATCGGCGAGGTAGCGATAAAAAGGTGCAGCCTTGGCTCCACTCCATGTTTCAACGCTTCCCAGGCAGCGTCAATATCCGTCAAAACCGATCGTGCCAAGCCTGTCACTGAACAGCCCTTGATCTCGCGGGCAATTTCAGCAACCGAGGCAAAATCTCCTTTGGAAGCGGCCGGGAATCCGGCTTCGATGATATCGACATTCAGCCGCTCAAGCTGTCTGGCAATCTCCAGTTTTTCCGTGAAATTCAAATTGACTCCCGCTGATTGCTCCCCGTCCCTCAATGTCGTATCAAAAATTTTAATTCTTCGCACTGGCAGCCACTTCTCTCTGCTTTTGTTTGTTGACAAACGGCATCATCTTTCTCAGTTCTCTTCCCACCTCTTCAATCTGGTGGCTGTTTTCTTTTTCATTGATCGCATTGAAGACCGGCCTGTTGTTTTCATTTTCTGCAATCCAGCCTTTTGCAAAGGTTCCTTCCTGGATGTCTGTCAAAACTTTTTTCATTTCCGCTTTCACCTGGTCATTGACCACTCTCGGCCCGCTGACAAAATCGCCCCATTGCGCCGTGTCAGAGATGGAATAGCGCATTCCTTCCAATCCGCCTTCATACATCAAATCAACGATCAGCTTCAGCTCATGCATTGTTTCAAAATAGGCCAGCTCCGGCTGGTATCCTGCTTCGACAAGTGTTTCAAAGCCCGATTTCACGAGCGAAGTCAACCCGCCGCAAAGCACTGCCTGCTCCCCGAATAGATCCGTTTCCGTTTCTTCCTTGAAGGTTGTTTCCAACGCTCCGGCCCTCAATGCACCAATTGCTTTTGCATAAGCGAGTGCTAATTCCCTTGCCTCTCCTGTTACATCCTGATGGATGGCGAAAAGCGCTGGAACACCTGCCCCTTCCTCGTATGTCCTTCTGACAAGATGTCCCGGCCCTTTTGGAGCTACCAGCAACACATCACAAGTTTCCGGCGGCACGATCTGGTTAAAATGGACATTAAAACCGTGGGCAAACATCAAAGCCTGATTTGAAAGCTGGGGCTCAATTTCATTTTTGTATACAGCAGTTTGCCTCTCATCCGGAAGCAATACCATAACCACATCTGATGATGCAACTGCTTCAGCAACCGTCTTGACTTCAAATCCATCTTCTGCAGCCTTTTCCCATGACTTTCCTGGTCTTAAGCCAACGACAACCTCCACGCCGCTGTCACGGAGATTTTGTGCGTGCGCATGTCCCTGTGATCCATAACCGACAACCGCAACCCTCTTTCCGTTGAAATAAGCCTCATTCGCATCTCCGTTATAGTACATTTTCGCCATATTCTCTCTCCCTTTCTATTTAAAAAATTTGGTTTTTATCAAACAAAAGAAAATGTTTTTTGCTGGCTGGGCCGCTGGTTCCCCCGCGGGAATGCAGTCGTTCCAGTCCGGGCCAGTTCCCTGATTCCATATGGTTTGATCAAATCGATAAATGCCTCGATTTTTTCCGTTTCACCTGTCAATTGAATGATGATACTATCCTTGCTCACATCTATCACCGATGCCCGGAATGGTTCAATGATGGAGTAGATTTCTGCCCGGTTTTGCGGAAGGACCGGCACTTTCACAAGAACCAGCTCACGGGCGACAATCGCCTGGTCGCTGATATCCGCCACCTTCAGCACATCGATCTGCTTGTTCAACTGCTTCGTGATTTGCTCAACCATACTGTCATTCTCCACATGGACAACGCAGGTTATCCGGGAAACTCCCTCCAGCTCTGTAAGGCCAACCGAAATACTCTCAATATTGTAATTTCGTTTTGTAAAAAGATTGGTGATCCTGTTCAAGACTCCGGGCCGGTTCAGGACCGTCATCGTTATGATTCGTTTCATTTCCTCACTCCCACCATTTCGTGGATTCCTTTTCCTGGGGCAATCATTGGATATACGTTTTCAGCACCATCCACCCTGAAATCGAGCAACACTGGTTCATTGTCATTGAGCACTTCATCGAGGATGGCATGCGCTTCAGCTTCGGAGTGGATTTCAAATCCTTTGATGCCATATGCTTCAGCCAACTTTACGAAGGACGGCTGTACCGGATTTTTGCTGTGAGAATACCTTTCCTGGTAAAAAATCTCCTGCCACTGCCTTACCATCCCAAGTGCCTTATTATTGAAAATCGCAATCTTGATCGGCAGCTGGAATTCGGCAATCACCGCCAGCTCCTGTGTCGACATCTGGAAACCGCCATCACCGAGAACGGCGACTACACATGCCTGCGGGTCTGCCAGCTGTGCGCCGATACTTGCCGGAAGACCAAATCCCATTGTCCCGAGTCCTCCTGAGGTGACCCACCGATCAGCTGTTTTGAACTGATAGTATTGAGCTGCCCACATTTGATGCTGACCGACATCGGTAACGACAATCGCTTCGCCGGCCGTTTTTTCATAGAGCAGTTCCATGACCTTTTGCGGTTTCAGGACTTCATTGTCTTCGTAATGAAAAGGATAATCATTTTTCCAGGTATCGAGAGTTTCGATCCATTCTTGCTGTTGCGGAGGTTTCCCCTCGAGCTTGAGCAGCTGTTTTAAAGCTTCCCTTGCATCTCCTACAACCGGAATTTGCGTAGGGACGTTCTTGCCAATCTCCGCCGGGTCGATATCGATATGGGCGACAGCTGCTTTTGGCGCAAAGTGCTGCAGGTTGCCTGTCAGCCGGTCATCAAACCGGGCGCCGATATTGATCAGCAAGTCACAATGATAGAGTGCCATGTTGGCCGTATAGCAGCCATGCATCCCCGCCATCCCCATGAACAATTTATGCCCTGCCGGAAACCCGCCCAGCCCCAGCAGTGTATGGACAACCGGAATGTTCTGCTGTTCGGCGTATTCTTTTAATAGATTTGATGCCTTTGCATGAAGGATGCCAGCTCCGGCGAGGATGACTGGTCTTCTTGCCTTGCTTACTGCTTCTGACAGCTTCCTGACCTGCAGGAAATTCGGCTCGATTGTCGGCTGGTAACCTGGTAAATGGATCTCCTGGTCTGCCGACTCCGGTTCTGCCAGTAATCCCGCTGCAAGATCCTTCGGGAAATCGATGACCACCGGACCAGGCCTTCCGCTTGTCGCAATATAAAAAGCTTCCTTGATGATCCGGGGGATGTCTTTGATCTCCCTGACCTGATAGTTGTACTTGGTGATCGGGGTGGTGATTCCCAGTATGTCAGCTTCCTGGAAGGCATCTGTACCGATGACGCCTGTCGCCACCTGGCCGGTGAAAACGACCAGTGGCAGCGAGTCCATCATCGCATCGGCAATGCCAGTGATGATGTTGGTCGCGCCAGGACCAGAAGTTGCGATGACCACACCCGGTTTCCCGCTGATCCGCGCATATCCTTCCGCCGCATGGATTCCTCCCTGTTCATGTCTTGGCAGCACATGAAGAATCTTAGAATCATAGATTTTGTCGTAGATCGGGAGGACAGCTCCTCCTGGGTAGCCGAAAATGACTTCGACGTTTTCCTTTTCCAGAGCCTTAAGCAGCAAATCTGCACCGCTCACTTCACTCGTTTTAGCCTTTGTTTCCTTCAAGGCAGCTTCCATTTATCGAACCTCCCATACTTGAATTCACTGTATTTTTTCAAAATAAAAAAGCCCATCCATCTCCATATGCCTAAGGTTGCCCAGGCAAAGGGATGGAAAAGGCTTTATCTCCTTGTTCCACGGTACCACCCTTCTTCACGCATAACGCGTGCGCTCGTGATTTTGATAACAAGTGCGATGCACTCGACCAGTTTTACTAGTTTCCTTTCAAACTGGTGCTCCAGGGTGAGTTCATTCAATACGGCATCACCGGCTTCCAGCTAACCCGGCTCTCTGTGCATGCTGATTGCATTGAATTACTTGTCCCTGTCTTCGCTTTATCTATATTCAATTAGACTCAGATAGTAATGTTGCGTTTGCAAGATTAATCAACAATTTTATTTAACTTACTTGATGGGCTTCCTCCTGATAGACCTGGATGCCATCGGCTACAACACTTGCCCTGAATTCCTTCAGGATGTTTTGGGTATGCTCGCCTGGCACCCCATCACCGATGACTCTTCCATCCACTTTGACAACGGCGATCACTTCTGCAGCAGTTCCGGTAAGGAACACTTCGTCTGCCGTGTAAACATCATGGCGGGTAAATGGTTCTTCCTTCACCTCGTACCCTAGTTTTGCGGCGATTTCAAGCACCGCGCTCCTTGTGATTCCTTCAAGCGCTCCCACATACCCTGGCGGTGTAAGGAAAGTGTTTCCTCTCACGATAAAAATATTATCCGCAGAGCCTTCGGCAACATAGCCCTGGTCGTTCAGCATCAAAGCCTCGCTCACATTCGCCAGATGCGCCTCAATTTTTACGAGGACATTATTTAAATAATTCAGTGATTTCACTTTAGGACTTAATACATCAGGCCGGTTTCTTCTTGTCGCTACGGTGACAATCTCAAGTCCGCGCTCATACAATTCCTTCGGGAAAATGGCGAGCGGCTCTACGATGATGACGACATTCGCATTCGGGCACTTATAGGGATCCAATCCCAGATCACCAACACCCCGTGACACGACAACCCGGATATAGGCATCTCTTAATTGGTTCCGTCCTACTGTCTCTACTATAAGATCAGTGAACTCCTCTTTAGAGTGTGGCATATTCAGCATGATGGATTTAGCTGACCGGTAAAGACGGTCCATATGTTCTTCCATCCTGAAAATATTGCCGCTGTATACCCGTATCCCTTCAAAAATACCGTCTCCGTATAAAAATCCATGATCATATACCGAAATCTTAGCATTTTCCTTGGTGACGAATTCACCGTTTAAGTAGATCCACTGCTCGGGCACAACACAACACTCCTTTAATGAATAGACGCTTTAAATGAATAAAATTAAGTTTAAAAAAAATACAATTTTACACAATGGGTTGTTGCAAAAACTGCATTGGTGAAACTTGTATTTTTTATATTTGAGGATTATCTTACGCCCATTTATCAGCCTCGTCAACACCCTTTTTCTAAATTATTTGATAATTTTGATTTGTTAACCAATTTGTATACGCTTACATTGTTGATATATTCACATTTATAAATTTTTAATTTTTTTTCGATTTGAGACTCTAGAAATATAAAAAAAACTCACCTTCATGAAGGTGAGTTAAGATATGTAGTTTAAATGGCGTCCCAGGAGAGATTCGAACTCCCGACCGTACGCTTAGAAGGCGTATGCTCTATCCAACTGAGCTACTGGGACATGGTTGTTTTTTAAAGACAAGATTTATTATATTAGGCAAATAACGAAATGTCAATAAGAAACCGAAACTTTTTTCCGAGGGGAAAGATCGCCCCCCCCTCAGAAAACTATTATAGTAGTATCAGCCTTTTTTGTGAAGTGAAAACTCCTGCCTTAAGTCGGACAACTCTCCGTTACCATAGTCAAAGATCTTCAATATGGCTTTATCCTTATCCAGCTCGAGGATTGCATAGGTCTTTTCATTTCGGCCGCGCGGAAGCCTGATGCTCCCCGGGTTGATGAAAAGCACATCATCGACCATTTCAGCACCGAGGAAATGCGAATGCCCAAAACAAACAATGTCTGCCTGCACTTCTTTTGCCTTATAGTACAGGTTCACGAGGGTGGATTTCACTGAGTATAAATGCCCGTGTGTCACAAGGATTTTCAGGCCGTTTAAGTCGTGGACTTCATCATCAGGATAATTCCCGTAAAAATCGCAATTGCCTTTGACTGACCTGAAATTCACAATGGCAGGGTCATTCTCGGAAAGCTCCGAATCACCGCAGTGAATCATCAGGTCCACATCTTTCCCATGCTGTCTCTCGATTCCTTCCAGCATTTCTGTTGACCCATGGCTGTCACTGACAATCAGCACTTTAGTCATAACGTTTACTCCCGCTCCTTAAGAACTTCATCCAGTTTCCTGATGGCATTGGCACGGTGGCTAATGCTGTTCTTTTCCGCAGATGTCAATTCTGCCATGGCTTTTCCTTCTTTTTCGACGAAAAAAATCGGGTCATAGCCAAATCCATTGGTGCCCCTCCGTTCACGAAGGATTCTTCCTTCGCATGTACCGAAAACTGTCAAAGTTTCCTTGCCAGGCTCTGCCATCGCCAATGCACAGCAAAATCTGGCAGTCCGTTCGTTTTCTGGCACATTTTGAAGTTCATCGAGAACTTTGTCGATGTTTGCTTCGTCATTCTTTTTGATTCCCGCATATCGTGCCGAATAGACACCAGGGCGACCATCCAGGACGTCAATTTCAAGTCCAGAATCATCTGCGATCACCCTGACTCCGAGCACCCTGGCAATTGTCTCGGCCTTCAGGACAGCATTCTCCTCGAAAGTCGAACCTGTCTCTTCGACATCCTCAAGCTCCGGGTAGTCAAGCAGTGTTTTCACAGTGAGCCCTTTAGGCGAAAAAAGCTTTTCGAATTCCTTTGCTTTCCCCTGATTTTTTGTTGCGATAATCACTGATTCCATTTTAAGATCTCCCCTAGCGCTTTTTTGCTCCCTCGATCTTTGCTGCCAATTCCTCACCGAGTGCAGCTTTCTGCAATTCGAATAATTCCGTGATTCCTTCCTGTGCAGCTTTCAACAGTTCCTGCAGCTGACTATAGGAAAAAGTAGCTTCCTCCCCTGTTCCCTGCAATTCAACGAATTCTCCATTGCCCGTCATAACCACATTCATGTCGACATGGGCAGCCGAATCCTCCACATAATTCAGGTCCACAACCACTTCTCCGTCTTTCAAAACACCAACGCTTGTTGCTGCCAGTAAATCATTTACCGGGAAGGCAGACAGCTTCTTTTGCTTACTCAGCTTCTCAAGAGCTTGTGCCATGGCAATAAATGCTCCTGTAATCGATGCTGTCCGTGTGCCTCCATCTGCCTGGATGACATCACAGTCAATCCAGACCGTCCGCTCGCCAATGGCCTCGAGATTCACGACTGCGCGCAATGCCCTGCCAATCAAACGCTGGATTTCCATTGTTCTTCCAGAGATTTTCCCTTTTGCAGCCTCACGGATATTCCTTTGCTCTGTCGCTCTAGGCAGCATGGAATACTCAGCGGTAATCCATCCTTTTCCCTCGCCGCGCATGAAAGGCGGTACCCGATCCTCAATGCTCGCGGTGCAGATTACTTTCGTATCTCCTACAGAAATCAGCACGGAGCCTTCAGGGTGTTTTAAATAATCAGTTTCTATATGTATTGGTCTTAATTGTAAAGGTTCTCGCCCATCGTATCGCATTAAAAGCCCTCCTTAGCATGATTAGGCAATTTGCCTGTACCACAATAAATAAGAGGCAGGAAAAACGCCTGCCTCTTTGAATGTCTTTAATTAGTATATCAAAATTTTGTTATTAAAAACTACCTGTGTTTACTTTTTCAGGTCTGGTGACTGGCTCAGCCAGTTTCTCGCCCTTTTCTGACACCACATCTGCCTTTCCATTGACTGTCAGTGCTACACTCTTGACACCTTCCTGTTCTGTCAGTGACAGTACAAGTGAATTCAGCAGATGTTCGGAAATCATTTTTTCTTCCAGGCTTCCGAAAATCGATTCGTTGAAGTTCAATGTTACCTTGCCATCTTCAATCTTCGGCTCATCAAGCAGCTTAACACCGGACTCGAAATCAGACAGCAGATTCGAAGCATAGGCAGGACCCTCGACAAGCTCGTTGACAACGGCAGTGATGTTATCTTTCTGGTCATTGCTGACACGCTTGGTTACAGGAACATAGTAGTACGCGCCTTCCTCACCGCCAATATAATAAACGGTCACAGCTTTCGTATTTGTGATATCCACAACATCTGAATTGTCGACATTAATGCCATCCGCACGGCTCAATTCTCCTCCGATCGGAGTTCCATTCACAGGCATCGCTTCGAGCGGCGTGCCATTCATCTGGAGCTTCACCTCATCGACGGAATCAAATTGTGTAAGCGTCCAGGTCACAGCCTGAAGGATTCTTTTCTCATCCTCTTTTTTATAGGTTGCGAATTCTTTTGAAAAATCAACCGTTGCTGTCCCGTCCTTGATGTTCACTGTCATTTGCGTGTCAGCCGGAAGGACGGCCCTGAAGCCATTAGGGAGCATTTGCTCGACAGGACCATTCGCCACTAAGTATTCCAATGCCTGCTTTGCGACACTCTCTGTTTTCGGAAGTTCCATCGTCTGCGAGACGACATACCCATTTTTATCTATCAGGTACAGTTCTGTCTGGATGGATGTCTCCACCGCTTCTTTACTATTCTCTTTTGTTTCTGTCGTAACATTTTCATCAAGCGCCTCCCCATTCTCCATGAGAGTCACATCCTGAGGCGGGTCGATCTTCTTCTTCTCCTCGCCACCGAAAAGCCCACAGCCTGACAGGAATACCGTAGTTGCCAATGTAGCAGCTGTAACGACCACAGCCTTTTTATTTTTTGACATATAAATCCCTCCAAAGACAGTTTGTACTATCATGTATACGAGCCTTTCGATATTTTAGACCGTCTTTGGGAAGATTTTTATGGAATGGCAGTTTAATTTGTAAACAAAAAAAACCTCCATCTCTGGAGGCCTCTATTTCATCCTAATTTGATTTTTTCTGCATTCTCGATCGGCCTTTCGAGCCACTGTGACGCGATTGCAGTAAAGATCGTCCTGGATCCTGTCATGTAAAAGGAATGCTCAGGCAGCTCGTCCCGGTCTGCAAACATATCGTTGTGGCCGAGGATCGTACTCACTTCGCGTGCTGTTTCCTCTCCCGAACTGATGACCTTCACTTCAGGTCCCATAACTTCTTTGATGAGCGGCTCAAGCAAAGGGTAGTGGGTACAGCCAAGGATCAATGTATCAAGTCCCTGTCCCTGCAATGGTTTCAGCGTTTCAGTCACGACTTTCTTCGCAACACGGCCATCAAATTCCCCGCTTTCCACAAGCGGCACGAATTTTGGGCAGGATAGTGCTTCTACAGAAGTCTTTCGGTTGATCGATTTCAGAGCATGCTCGTACGCACGGCTTTTAACCGTGCCTTCTGTTCCGATAATCCCGATTTTGTAATTATCCGTTACCTTGATGGCTGTCCTTGCGCCCGGCTGGATGACACCCAGTACCGGAATGGATAGCTCTTCCCTGATTTCTTCCAGAACCACCGCGGTCGCTGTATTGCACGCGATGACTAGCATTTTAATATTCTTCTCAAGCAGGAATCGGGTCATTTGCCAGGTGAATCTCTTCACTTCCTCAACAGGTCTTGGTCCATAGGGACAACGGGCCGTATCTCCGACATAGATGATCTGTTCGTAAGGCAGCTGCCTCATGACTTCCTTGGCTACGGTTAACCCGCCTACTCCTGAATCAATGATTCCGATTGGTCGATTCAAAAAACTCGCCTCATTCTCCACGCATTTCTTGATGTAATTTTGCCAGGCCTTCCTTAAGCGATACGATTTCGTTACCGGAGAAATCCTTCAATACCTCCTGAAGGTACAGCTGGCGTTTCTTGATTACTTCATCGATGATCCTTTCACCTTCGTCGAGAAGATGGATGCGGACTACACGCCTGTCATTCGGGTCCTTTACCCTTACAACCAGCTGATTCTTTTCCATCCTGTCAACAAGGTCCGTCGTCGTGCTGCAGGCGAGGAACATCTTGTTCGACAATTCCCCGATCGTCATATCACCGTCTTCAAACAGCCATTGCAGGGCAATGAATTGGGGCGGTGTAATCGTGTAATTGCTGAGGATCTCCCGGCCCTTCTGCTTAATAATTCCTGATATGTACCTAAGATCCTTTTCAATATCAGCTACCGTCTCCAGCCCTTGATTTTGTTCTACCCCTTCAAGTTTCATCCGTAACAACTCCTAAAAAAATCTATTTCTATTATCCATAAAACTTGGTATCCAAGCCGAGATGATTTTTACTATTGCCCTTATTTTCTACCTTTTTCGAGCAAATTTCAAGAAAGAATTCCGATACCGCCTGTTTTTACCCCTATAAACATCTTAACCGGCCCACCACATACGGTGGGCCGGTCATGATTAAAGTTCTAGCTCTCCCATTCGCAGGAGCTCTACAACAGCTTGGGAACGCCCCTTTACACCAAGCTTTTGCATGGCGTTTGAAATATGGTTCCGAACTGTTTTTTCGCTGATAAATAATTCACTAGCGATCTCTTTTGTTGTTTTGTCTTGTACTAACAGTTCGAAAACTTCTCTTTCGCGTTTAGTGAGTAATGGCTTGTGAGTATATTCATTTTCCTTCAAGTATTGTAACCCTCCTTGCCTTCGCCAGCTGTGAACTGCGGGGTGGGTATAAATTTAGTCAAAATATCATATGTGAAGGAAAGTAGTGGAGTGACAATATTTAAGGGACTTCAGGCCAATTTTTATAATTAGGCTGAAATCCAGGTCCATTTTGGTTTTCAAACGCCTTATTTCATTGATATGCCAGGCGCTGGCAACAGACTTAAATCATGCAAATAAGTAGTTAAACTTTAAGAACACCCATTATTGAACGGTGGATTTTTTGCTTTTTAAAAATAGCTCCCTCATTTCTTCTGTCCAGGGTTCACCCTTGCCTGTCTTCTTGGAAATCTGGACAATCGTCCCCCTGCCAGTAAGGCAAATCGAACCATCGGCTTTCTTTGCCATATAATGAAGGTCTACCGAGGAATTGCCGATCGAGTTGGCTTTGACGAAAATCCTTAGGTCCTCGTCAAAAAAGATCTGGCTTAAAAAATCGCATTGCAGATCTGCGACAACCGGGATTGTTTTGTTTTCCGGCTTTACCCAATCCTGCATGAATCCCTGACTCTTGAAATATTCGATCCTCGCCTGTTCAAAATATGTAAACGGAACAGTGTTATTTAAATGTCCGAACATATCTGTTTCAGAAAAGCGCACTTTCACCTGGTAAAAAAAATCAAATTCCTTTTCCCAGCTGACTATCTCGTCAATGTATTCCATCTTCTTCATGTTGAAACCTCCCGTAAACTGAATGAACATTCATTCTTTTCTTTATTATAAGTATTTTTATGGAGTTTGGAAATAAAAAGAGATAAGAAAAACGAAAAGGAAGGATTGAGAGTCCCAATCCTTCCTTTTCATTAGCTTGCGCTTTTATATCCGCAAGCCTTCGCTTTTTTATCGTGTCCCAAGTGTTTTCCGTTATTGTCCTTCACCTTGCTTTTAACAGGGTTTCCACTTTGCTTCGGACACTGATTTTGCCCAAAATCAATTTGTACTAATACTGGATCATGGTCGCTTGCACGTCCATGCTCTTCCATATACAAAGAATTGATATTGACAATATCAACTTCACTGCTGTCAGCAAGATGGTTGGATACGAGAATATGATCCAGCACCTGGGAATTCCCTTGATAATTGTAGGTGAACCTCTCTCCAGCAGGCAATGTTTCAATCATGTTTGTTAATTGACCGTTTTCAAGCGCCTCAATCGGATTGGAATATTCGAAGTCATTCAAATCGCCAAGTACTACGATATTTGCGTCAGGATCTTGAGAGTGTATGCCTGCCACAAATTCATTCAGCAATCTGGCAATCTCGATTCTTTTCACTTCACTATCTAGTACCGGCGGCTGCGTTTTGCCGAATATTGGGTCATCTCCACCTTTGGAGTTAAAATGGTTGGCAATGACAACCACATCCTCCCCATTGAACTTAAACTCTGCAGCCAGTGGTTTTCTTGTGTCTTCAAAAATAGGATTCTGCGGATCGATTCTTCCAGGATTCAAAGTCAAGTCCCCATTCTCATAGGCAACTGCTTCTGTCGAAGTGCCTTTAGGGGCCTCTTTTAATTGCACTCGTTCCGGGTTATATAAGTATCCGACACGTATATTTCCGCCTGGCGCTCCTCCGTCCTGATTGTAGTCAGGAGCAATATCCGTCCATTTGTATACCGGCCCGCCCTGTGCCGCGATTTCATCGATCAAAGTCTGGTAACTCTGGGATGCATCTGCGGAACCGCTGGCTGTCTGGCCATCATTATCCTGAACTTCTACCAGTCCGATGATATCAGGCGAGTTCAGATTATGAATCATTGAATCAGCAATTCTCTTAGTCTTTGCTGCATTAGTTTCAGCGGAGAAGTTTTCAATATTATAGCTGGCAATTGTCAGGTGATCTTCTCCCGCTTTCAACTCCGTATAATCTTCAAGCAATTCTGCTTCATTTAAAGCAGGAAGTGTATCTTGGTCGACCAATACCTTGAAATTAGAGAAGCTATAACTTACAACCCCCGTGACCAGTCCGTCAAAACGGTCTCCTGCCTTTGCGACAAAGTCTCGATCGATGAGCAGGAACAATCTTTCAGGATTGCTGCTTTCCTTCGTCAGCAAAATGCCGCCTTGAGGGCTGTATACCTTCCCTTCAACCTGATTGGCGATGACGGGTACCTCTCCATATTTCTGAGGGCCGATTACCTGGGGACTTTCAACCCCGACTCTCATGCCTTCAAGGCTTTCATAAAAATCGATTCCATCTTCTTCTGGGTCGAAAACACCAAATTGATCATTGTCGATAATTTTGGTTGGCGGCATTCTGTCCTGGCCAATGATGACCGGCTCGGGCAGTTCCGTGCCTGAAGCAAGCTTTGTTACCGTTGTTCCATTGATTTCAGTCATTGCCAGGTCCGTTTGCAGCTTATCTCCATATCCATCAAGAACCCATTCCTTCACAAGTCCATCCACTTCAACCAAATCACCCACAGCAAGACCATGAGATTTTTTGTAAACGTAGATTGCTTCAGATGTATTAGGGTTCCCGTCACCTTCTGGTTCCTGCATAAAGAAAGCACTGTTGCCATCAATTTTTGTCACAACACCTGTCACACCGGCAACATTCTGGTCCTTATATGGAGAGACATGACCTTCTCCCTGAATATCATGGATTTTCAAATCAGTCACAGCTGGTGGCTCAGACTCTCCTGGATCACCAGGATTCCCGCCGCTTCCGTCAGCAAATTGCATCGCTGTCGGCGACTTCAGGCCAGGTACTGTGAAATAATCTTCGAGAGAGCCTGTAACCTGAACTTTTTTACCGATTAGATCAGGATTTGACATTAAGCCAAATTCAGCTCTGAATTCAGCTTTAATCTGTACTGGCAGGATCTTTGATGCCTCTTTTTCATCAGGGCTGTCTGCGAGCGCAAAGTTGTAATCATCTTTGAAAGGGGCTTCAAAATCATATGAATTCGTGCCTGTAGTATGGGCAACTATGTATCCTTCAACCGTTCCGTTACCGCTATTATTTTCTATCGCCTGCTGAACAGTCAGTATCCCTTCTGCAGATGTACCTGTAAAGGGCAAACCGATACTTATCACCAAAATAACAGCTGTCAGCAATGAAAAGAGTTTCTGTCGAATCTTCCCCACATATTTTCCTCCTCGGATTTTTATTAGACATATAAGGCTTTGTCAGAAGGAATATAACATGGATAAATCCGCTATACCATGAAGCCATTGTAAATTATGTCTAAATTTTGAAAAATGAATCAATAGTACGAAACCGCTTTTCATTTATAGAGTTACCATATTCCCAATTTAAAAACCGGCCAGGACTTTTGGTCCTGACCGGTTTTTGCTAGATTAATTGCCTTCCGATATTCTCTTGGCATAGATTATATACCGATCCGGAGCATCACCCACATAACTGAATGGGTAGCATGTTGTCAGCACGAGTTCTTCTTCAGAATTCTGGAGGGTAATGATGCTGGTATCGTCTGCGCTGACTATTTTTGTGCCGACGATTTCGTATGAGTAATCTCCGTATGGCATTTTCAACGTCAAATGATCTCCCAATTTCAAATCCCCTGCTTTTCGGAAAACAGTATCACGATGTCCTGAAAGCACGATTTGTCCGTTTTCATCAGGATAAAAAGAGTCTTTATAATGGCCGACTCCCTTTTCAAGATCATCCGAATCCGTTCCCTCTACTATCGGCAGTTCCGCTTCAATTTTCGGGATCAGCAGCAGGCCAGATGCCTCACCTGTCTCGGGCTTGAAAGCTTCCTTTTTCACAGCCTTTTGATCTTCTTGAACAAACTCTCTGGCAGTTTTAAGAGAAACCTGCCCCTGCCGCTTCATATCCCATAATTGGAACAAACCAATGCCGAGGATCACTGTTCCACTAATTATAATCGCAATAGCCAACATTTTCGATAGTTTAATATACTGCTCCTAATTGAGTTCTTTAGAATCAGTATTCCAAGCTGTACTTATGTAAAAAAAGCTTAAATTGAAAAACCTCCTTTTCCAAAAGGAAAAGGAGGCTGGTTACTATTTTAAAGATAAAGTTTTCAAACTTAGACGAGTGTCCAGTTCCAGCGCCTAGCCAGTTTTCACCCTCGAGTGTACTTCCTAGAGTATCTTGCGAAAAGCGTTAGCTTTGAGCAGCTCGAGTCGCTTCAGTCCGCCCAATGAAGTCAAAGAACGACTTCACCGGTCGGCCCTCCAGCGCTTGTCGGGGCTGACCAAGGCGCTTGCGCTTTTCTTTACACTTGGTCGCTTCCGAAGAAGTTCTTGAATGATTGGAATGTTGTATCACGATTCAAGGCAGCAATTGATGTAGTCAACGGAATGCCTTTAGGGCAGGACTGGACACAGTTCTGGGAGTTACCGCAGTTTGCAAGTCCACCATCTCCCATGATCGTTTCAAGTCGCTCGCCTTTGTTCAAAGCTCCTGTTGGGTGAGCGTTGAACAGACGGACCTGTGATAATGACTGTGGACCAATGAAATCTGATTTGCTGTTTACGTTAGGGCAAGCCTCTAAGCAGACACCGCAAGTCATACATTTCGAAAGTTCATATGCCCATTGACGCTTTTTCTCAGGCATACGAGGTCCTGGTCCAAGATCGTACGTTCCATCGATTGGAATCCATGCCTTTACACGTTTCAATGAGTCAAACATTCGGCTGCGGTCAACCTGAAGGTCACGGACAACCGGGAATGTTCTCATTGGCTCAAGTCTGATTGGCTGTTCAAGCTGGTCAACCAGCGCTGAACAGGACTGGCGCGGACGGCCATTGATGACCATCGAACATGCACCACATACCTCTTCAAGACAGTTCATATCCCAAGCAATTGGTGTAGTCTTCTCACCCTTAGCGTTAACAGGGTTACGGCGAATTTCCATCAATGAGGAAATGACATTCATATTTGGACGATACTCAAGTTCAAACTCTTCCTGATAAGGGGCTGAATCAGGAGTCTCCTGGCGGCTGATGATAAAACGGACAGTCTTTTTCTCTGACATACCTTATTACTCCCCTTTCTTCTTGGAATAATCGCGCTTACGCGGTTTGATTAAGGAAACGTCGACATCTTCATAATGGAAAGCCGGTGCTGAATTTGCATCAACAAACTTAGCCATAGTAGTCTTCAAGAACTCGTCATCATTACGGTCAGGGAACTCTGGCTTATAGTGTGCTCCGCGGCTTTCATTACGGTTATAAGCACCGATTGTGATAACACGTGCAAGCTGAAGCATGTTTTGAAGCTGGCGTGTGAATACCGCACCCTGGTTGCTCCATTTTGCTGTATCGTTGATATTGATATTTTTGTAACGTTCCATCAGTTCGACGATTTTATCATCGGTTTTCTTCAGTCTGTCATTGTAGCGGACAACTGTGACATTGTCTGTCATCCATTCGCCAAGCTCTTTGTGAAGGACGTATGCATTTTCAGTGCCATCCAATGACATAACATTATTCCACTTCTCCTGTTGCACCTTGATAGCATCATCAAACAGAGCTGATGAAACAGCGTCTGAGCTCTTTTCAAGCCCGTTGATGTAGCGGATCGCATTCGGGCCTGCCACCATTCCGCCGTAAATTGCGGACAATAATGAGTTAGCGCCAAGACGGTTCGCACCGTGCTGTGAGTAATCAACTTCACCGGCAGCAAACAGGCCAGGAATATTGGTCATCTGATCGTAGTCAACCCATAGTCCGCCCATGGAATAGTGAACAGCAGGGAAGATTTTCATCGGAACTTTTCTTGGGTCATCACCCATGAATTTTTCATAGATTTCAATGATTCCGCCAAGCTTGATATCAAGCTCTTTAGGATCCTTATGTGATAGGTCAAGGTACACCATGTTCTCGCCGTTGATGCCAAGCTTCTGGCTTACGCACACGTCAAAAATTTCACGTGTAGCGATATCACGCGGTACAAGGTTTCCATAAGCAGGATACTTCTCTTCAAGGAAGTACCATGGCTTACCATCTTTGTACGTCCATACTCGTCCACCTTCACCGCGGGCAGATTCACTCATCAGACGAAGTTTATCGTCACCAGGAATTGCCGTTGGGTGGATCTGGATGAATTCACCGTTTGCATAATAACCGCCCTGCTGGTATACGATCGCAGCAGCTGAACCAGTATTGATAACAGAGTTCGTTGTTTTGCCGAAAATGATGCCAGGGCCTCCAGTTGCCATGATTACGGCATCTGAAGCAAATGATTTGATTTCCATTGAAGTCAGGTTCTGTGCTACAACTCCGCGGCACACACCTTCCTCATCCTTCACTATTCCGAGGAATTCCCATCCTTCGTACTTGGTGACCAAACCAGCCACTTCATGGCGGCGAACCTGCTCATCCAAAGCGTATAATAGCTGCTGGCCTGTTGTCGCACCAGCAAAAGCTGTACGGTGATGCTGCGTACCTCCGAAACGTCGGAAGTCCAGCAATCCTTCAGGTGTACGGTTGAACATTACACCCATACGGTCAAGAAGGTGGATGATTCCCGGTGCTGCTTCAGCCATAGCTTTTACAGGAGGCTGATTCGCAAGGAAGTCACCGCCGTATATTGTATCATCGAAGTGCACCCATGGAGAGTCACCCTCACCCTTTGTATTTACTGCACCGTTGATTCCGCCCTGTGCACAAACAGAGTGGGAACGTTTAACCGGCACAAGAGAAAACAGTTCAACAGGAGTTCCTGTTTCTGCAACTTTTATAGTAGCCATTAAGCCAGCCAAACCACCGCCGACTATGATAACCTTACCTTTACTCATCGTGACTCACTCCCTTAAATCCAAGTCTGTCTTTCATATCCGTTCATGGGTAAATCTATTTTTTTTAGCATAAGCTTGTTCGTTTCAGAAAAAATCTTATACAAATGCCAGGATCGCGCGGACTCCGACGATTGAAAGCGCAACGAATACACCGATTGTGACATAAGTGGAAATCACTTGTGAACGCGGTGTAATAGTGATGCCCCAGCTTACGAAGAATGACCATAATCCGTTCGCAAAGTGGAAAGTAGTAGAAATAATACCAATCAAGTAGAACCATAGCATGAATGGATTTGAAAGAATCGTCTCCATCATCTGGAAGTTAACAGCAGCACCGAATGCCGCAGCAATACGTGTTTCCCACACATGCCATGCAACGAAGATCAAAGTGATGACCCCGGACACACGCTGAAGCATGAACATCCAGTTTCTGAAATAGCTATATTGTCCTATATTGTTTTTAGCTGTAAAAGCAATATAAAGACCGTAAATAGCATGGAATAATAATGGTAAGAAGATAATGAAAACTTCTAGAAAATACCTGAAAGGCAACTGCTCCATGAAATGTGCAGCATTGTTGAATGATTCCTCTCCCCCAGTAGCAAAGTGGTTGACTACAAGGTGCTGCGTGAGGAAAAGACCTACCGGAATGACACCCAGCAATGAATGCAGCCTCCGCCAATAAAACTCTTGTCTACCTGCCATATGTATACCCCCCTTGAAATTTGGCCGTGATGTTAAGGCTTCTCTCCCCATCCCTATTAACCTAACAGATTGATGCAGCCTAACATCAAAAATATAAGCATTTCTTACAATTATGTGACATGTTCATTTTACTCCCATCATATTGGAGCGTCAAGAAAACGTATACATAAAAATGCTTATATAAATAAAATTTTTAAAATATATTGATATCGTAAAAATCCCACTTTTTATTTATTCCAACCCCAGAAAGAGTATATTAAAATAATACTATTGCCCTTTCCAACTGGATGACACAAAATTAATTTTTGAAATTCCTAGTAACGGGTATGGTATAAACATGGAAAAAATTTATAAAATTTTTTATGGAAACAAAATTTAACAGTTCTTTATTTTTAGCAACGCCGGTTGTTTTTTCGGCAAATTGTTTATAATAGAGTCATAGAAAGAGGGGAGAACATGAGCGAAACAACCACTTCAGAGCCAAAAACCGAAAGCGAGCCACTCGCTGTCAGCACATTCGGATATGAATTGATCAGGGAAGAACTTTTGAACGAACTGCTCGGCAAAGATACTCCAGAAATCCTTTACTGGGCCGGTAAACGTCTCGCCCGTAAACATCCTTTGTCAAATCTCGAGGAGACCATCCAGTTTTTCCAGGACGCCGGCTGGGGCCGCCTCACCGTCAAAGAAGAGTCCAGAAGAGAAATGCTGCTCGAACTCAGCAGCGAACTGATTTCCTCCCGACTGAAAAAAAACCCAAATACCACATTCCAGCTGGAAGCCGGTTTCATTGCCCAGCAAATGGAACACCAGAAGAAATACACAGCAGAAGCATTCGAGCACCCCAATAAAAAATCATTCAGAGTCCAGTTTACAATCAAGTGGGATAAGACTGATATTATTGAGTAACTAATGCTAGCCTTATTTTGAGGGTTACTGCGCACGAATTTGGATTAAATCTCGAAATTCGGTCGCAGTAGCCTTTTTATTTTGGTCGGAAAGCAACCTGATCTTTTTACGGCTATGCATTTTTCTTTTGTGTCACCATCAGCTCTCTCTTCTACCTCTAATGGGAATAATCCCCCTTATAACTGCCCGTTCGTTCTCTTTTTTCCTTTTCACGGGTACATGTTTCCCTTTTTTGTGACCGTCAGCTCTCTCTTTTCCTTTTCACGGTTACATGTTTCCCTTTTTTGT
>NZ_JAGGQK010000028.1:41728-118098 GCF_018613355.1 Bacillus sp. ISL-35
ACATGTTTCCCTTTTTTGTACCCGTCAGCTCTCTCTTTTCCTTCTCACGGGCACATGTTTCCCTTTTTTGTGACCGTCAGCTTTCATTTTTCCTTCTCACGGGCACATACAGATGGACTTGATAGCTTTCTTTCAACCGAACACGGGTCAGCGTCAATATATCTGATAAAAAAGCTTTCCTGGAGTACACCCAGGAAAGCAATAAAATAAATCTCTTAGTTCGTCTTAACCGCTCCTGAATAAAGCTCGAATGCTTCATGCAATGATTCGACGGCATGGACCATTTGTTTTTCGTTTACGACTGTGGAAACTTTGATTTCTGATGTGCTTACCATCTTTACCTGGATGCCGTTTCCTTCGAGGACTTCGAACATCTTCGCGGCTACACCTGGATTTGAGACCATGCCTGATCCGACGATCGATACCTTGGAAAGGCCTGTTTCTGATTCGACGGCCTGGTAGTTCAATGTTTCTTTATTGCGTTCCAATACGTCAAGTGCCTCTGAAAGGTCGTTGCTCTTGATGGAGAACGAAATATTGGCTAATCCTGCTTCTGTGCGGCTCTGGACGATAATATCCACGTTGATATGATTTTGCGCCAGTGTTGTGAAGATCGTGGAAAGCCCTTTTAATGAAGTGCTTACTCCCAAGACTGAAACTCTTGTGATCTGGTCTTCAAATGCTACTCCGCGTACAATTAGATTTTGTTCCATTTCATTCTCCTCCTCGATGATCGTGCCTCTTTCTTTTTCCATGCTGGATCTTACTTCAATCGGCAACCCGTAATTCTTGGCGAATTCGACCGCACGCGGGTGGAGCACACCTGCTCCCAGGTTCGCCAGCTCAAGCATCTCGTCATAAGAAACGCTCAGTAACTTCCTTGCGCTTTTCACAAATCTTGGATCGGTCGTAAACACGCCTGTTACATCTGTATAAATATCGCATTTGTCAGCCTTCAATGCGGCTGCAAGCGCGACAGCTGTCGTATCTGATCCGCCTCGTCCAAGTGTCGTGATTTCACCGTCATCCGTTACTCCCTGGAATCCAGCGACAATAACGATCTTTCCTGACTCTAGTTCTTTGGAAATCCTGTCTGTGTCAATATCGATAATCCGGGCGTTTCCATGGATGGCTTCAGTCTTGATTCCAGCCTGCCAGCCTGTAAATGAAACGGCCTCTATGCCACTTTGTGCAAGAGCCATCGAGTAAAGCGCGATGGTGATTTGCTCTCCCGTCGTCAAAAGCATATCCATTTCCCTTTTGGATGGCGCCTTGGAAATATCGTTCGCCATGTCGACAAGATGGTCAGTCGTCTTGCCCATTGCTGATACGACTACGACGACATTATTGCCGTTCTTCAATTCTTCTGCTGTCCTTGAGGCAGCATTCCTGATTTTCTCAACACTGCCAACCGATGTTCCGCCGAATTTCTGTACAATCAATCCCATAAGTTTCCCCTGCCTCTTTTTCAGTATTTTGCCTCTGTAAGAGCTTCATGGCTTATCCGCATATGTATTTTCCCCGTGCCTTTTAAAAAAAGAGCCGTAAAAACAGAAAAAGCAATGGAAGTGGCTCCCATTGCTTAATAAACGTCTATATACGCTGCAACATGAGATAGCACTCCAAGATGGCAATCTTGACAATCCAGCGTTTATTCAACGAAGGACCAGCGAGAAAATGGATAGGCATCTCCCCACTTCGGCAAGCATCCCCTTTCAAAGCCTTCCTCGAATCCTATAATTCTCCGGACTTTTACTCTTGAAGCTTGCACCTCTATCTTCACTTTAATACTCTAAAGTGATAGCAATATGAAATTTTTATCATTATAGCATACAAAAAAATAGATTGCTACCTTAATCCTGTAATTTCTGATATAGTTCCTGCGCAACATTCGCCGGCAGCCCGGCTGCACTCAATTCCTCAATAGAGGCTTCACGCATTTTTTTAACTGATCCGAAATGCTTCAGCAATGCTTTCTTGCGCTTCTCACCAATGCCTGCAATATCATCGAGGATCGATTGGAAAGCGCTTTTGCCTCTCAGCTGGCGGTGGAAGGTGATGGCAAAGCGGTGCACCTCATCCTGAATCCTTTGCAGCAGGTAAAATTCCTGGCTGTTCCGCGGCAATTCGATCACCTGCAACGGATTGCCATAAAGCAGCTGAGAAGTCCTGTGCTTATCATCCTTGGCCAGACCGGCTATCGGAATATCAAGACCTAATTCATTCTCCAGGACATCCCTGGCGGACTCGATATGCCCTTTCCCGCCATCGATGATGATCAAATCCGGCAGCGGCAAACCCTCTCTCAAAACACGGGTATACCGGCGGCGAACGACTTCCCTCATTGACTCGTAGTCATCCGGCCCTTTCACTGATTTGATTTTATATTTCCGGTACTCCCTTTTCTCGGGTTTTCCATCAATGAATACGATCATCGCCGAAACCGGGTCAGTCCCCTGGATATTAGAGTTATCAAATGATTCGATCCGATGCGGTGTATAAATCCCCATTTGTTTCCCAAGGTTCTCCACTGCGTTGATGGTCCTTTCCTCATCGCGCTCGATCAAGGAGAACTTTTCTTGAAGGGCGATACGGGCATTTTTTGAAGCCAGGTGGACAAGCTCTTTTTTCTTGCCGCGCTGGGGCTTGAGGACTTTTACGCCAAGCAGCCCCTCAGCCAATTCGAGATCGACGCTTTCGGGCACCAGTATCTCCTTTGGCTTGAAATGCTCATTTTTCGAATAAAATTGGCCAAGATATGTGAGAATATCTTCTTCAGGTTCATTATGGATTGGGAACATTGAAACTTCCCTTTCAATCAATTTCCCCTGGCGGATAAAAAATACCTGAACACACATCCAGCCTTTATCGACGGCATAGCCAAACACATCACGGTCGGTAAAGTCTGTCGTGGTCATCTTCTGCTTTTCCATTGTTGCTTCGATATGTGCAATCTTGTCGCGGAACTCCTTTGCCCTCTCAAAATCAAGTTCTTCGGCAGCGGCAGCCATTTTTTCCGTCAAATCAACCTTGATTTCCTTGTAACCGCCATTCAGGAATTTCGTGATTTCATCGGTAATCTGCTTGTACTCTTCCTTGCTGACGTCCTTGACACAGGGTGCCAGACATTGGCCCATATGGTAATAGAGACAGACGCGGTCTGGCAGTGTCGAGCACTTCCTGAGCGGATAAATCCTGTCGAGCAGCTTCTTCGTTTCATTCGCTGCCTGGACGTTCGGATATGGTCCAAAATATTTGCCACTGTCTTTTTTGACCTTTCGGGTAATGATCAGCTTTGGATGCCGCTCTGCAGTCAGCTTGATAAAGGGATAGCTCTTGTCATCCTTGAGCATGATATTATATTTCGGGTCATGTTTTTTGATCAGATTGATTTCAAGAAGCAGGGCTTCCATATCGGAGGAGGTGACAATATACTCAAAATCCTCGATTTCATTCACAAGCCTGAGCGTCTTGCCGTCATGCGATCCGGTAAAATAAGAGCGCACCCTGTTTTTTAAAACCTTGGCTTTTCCCACATAAATGATGGTTCCCTGCCTGTCCTTCATTAAATAACATCCTGGCTGCGCAGGGAGAAGCGCAAGCTTATTTCTGATTTGCTCATTCATGTCATTCACCTCCTGTTACGGTGTCCATTTATATAAAACAATCTCATGATAGACCGGGTCGAAAATTTCATTAGATGTAAATGTTTTTACTTTTTCAAGCTTCCCGCGAGGATAGATTCCCTGGGAGCGGAAGCCGTCTATTACACTATTTGTTAAATAAATCGTTTTTCCTTCATATAATCCCTGGTCATGAAAAAAAATCTCATAGGTGTAGATTCTTTTATGGGGATAGTGCATTCCCAGGAACTGCAGCACCCTTGTTTCCTCCCATGTATACAGGACAAAATCATCAGGCTGCCCTTCGAGATAATGCGCGAGCTGGTAGACAGCAGGTGATGACTCAGCCTGTTCCTGCACATAGCTTGATGAAACAATTGCCTGGGCAATGATTACGGCAAGAGCTAGATAGCGTGTTAAGCCCTCTGCTCTTTTTTTAAAAAAGACAAGCAAGCAAAAAAATACAATCAGCAGCGCCACGGGCAATATATGTCTCGGCTTGTCGATATTCTGGGCAAAAAGCGCCCAGCCTCCATAAGCCAGCATCAGCAATAGACTTAATTGGACACTGCTTTCCTTGAAAATCCCGCTTTTGCGAGACGGCAATAAAATAATGCTGCCAATAACTATATATAATACCATCAAAACAGTTGTTCGTGAAAATATTCCCCACCACAAAATGTTGGTAAACAAGAATGCCTTCAGTCTTGCAAAAAAGGAAAGTTCATTCGATGCCGAGGTGCCTCCCCATTCCTGAAAATGCCCGCCGGTGAATCCGAATGCAAGCTCGAGGAAGTTGGCGATGCTTCCCTCGGTTAGAATCAGTCCGCCGACCCAAATCAGCTGGAACAGGCCGGCGATGACCGCAAGTTTGATCATACCCGGAAAAGTAAGCTCCTGTTTTGTCCATTTTTTATAAAAAAGATAAATGAGGCCAATTCCCATCGGGATATAACTCAATCTGATCCCCAGCAGCACACTGAATAGAAACAGGGGAAGGAGCATCCATTTCCCTGAAGGTTTTGACTCTGCTGCTGTTATGCTCCAGAAGAACCACCAGAATGCGGCAAGTGCAGCACCTTCAGACATCGGCTGATTGACGATAATCAGAGGGTAGCTAGCCGTGTAAATGGCGGCAGCGACAAGAACGGCACTTTGCTTTGAAACGATTTTTGAGGCCAGCAGGTATACAGGCAGGATCGAGCTCGCATATACGAGTACATTGAATGCCACCAACGCCTGTCCTGGATTTTGCACGAAATTTTCCGTGAGCAATCCTCCTAAAATGAAGTAAGGATAGCCGGGAAAATGTGGTTGCATCGCCCTTAAATCGAAGCGGTCAAGCGCAAGGGCAAAATCGACCTGATCCCAGGAAGAGACGAAGGGATTCAGATTGCCAAGCTGAGTCATGAAAACATAAAGGATGGCAAGCAAACTGAACCCAGAAATGATGGTTTTGTTTAGTTTCGTGAAATTCATGGTCCAAACACCAACTTTGTTTTTACGTATGAAAAAAGTACAAGGAATTTCCCTGTACTTTTTCTGGAGAGAGGAGATTTATACCTCAAGCTTTTATTTTACCTGTGGATTCAATACATTGACCTGCTTTGCTTCGGCCGTTTTTTCAGCAGACTGCTGCTTCTTGGTGCTTTTTGATGATGTCAGCAGGAAGATTGCCGCAAAATAGCCAATATACGCGATGACTTCCTCAATGGATGGCATCGATGAATATCCGAACAACGCCTTCAGGAAGATTCCGACATCACCAGAGATAAGCGGTGCTACACCGTTGTCGCGTAGATAGTGGGCATAATCAATCGGGTGTTCAGGCAGCAGCCATGTAATATCGTAAACGTGGTACATGACGCTTCCAATCAGGTTAATGTCCTGCATCATCGAGATTGCCTGTACAAGCAAACCGGCTGAAATCAGGATGATGAATGCTCCAGTGATCTGGAAGAATGTCTTCAGGTTTACCTTCATTGTTCCCTTGAAGAACATGTAGGATACGACTACAGCAATCAGTGTTCCGGTAATCGCTCCCCATCCCTGCATTGCAGCACCGATGTTTCCGCCAGTGATCGCTGCAAAGAAGAAAACCGTCTCGATTCCTTCACGCAAGACAACGAGGAATGAGTGGATGACCATGCCGACAATATTGCCTGTCGAGATGAATTTATTCATTTTCCCTTCCATATTGCCTTTAAGGTTCTTGCTGTGGCTCGCCATCCAAAATACCATCTGGGTCAGAAGGACCGTTGATACAATCATAATTCCAATCTTCAGGTAAATCTCGCTGCCCATTGCGGCGAATCCGGTGAACACGACCTGGAACAGGATCGCTACCCCGATACTTGCCAGGACAGCTAGGCCTGCACCCAGCCACACATATTTCGTATACTTGGAATGATCCATCCTCTTTAGATAGGTTGTGATGATCCCGATAATTAACAACGCTTCCAATACTTCACGAAAAGTAATCAATAACGCTTGAACTTCCATTGCTGATTCTCCCCTCTCCAAGGTGTCATCAAAATTTATGATCTTCTTCTCTTAATGCCAATGGCCACTACTGCCGCAATCACTCCAATGATGATGATGATTGGAATCCAGTTGCGGAAATTCGATAAATCCGTCCAATCCTTTTTGCCTGTACCTTCTTGTTCAGTTGCACTTTCAGCAAAGTGACCTACTTCCAGGCTGGCAAGATTGAACTCCTTTTGTAATGAATCGAGGATTGCTTCTTTTTTTTCTTTAAAAGTCTCGATGTCAGATGGTTTTTTCCCGACTCCAAACAATCCGGGATTCCCCAATGCTTCCAGTGCAGCATCAAAATCAGCTTTGATCTGTTGATCCACTTCTGCATTTTGTGCTTCCACCTTAGGCGATAATGCCTGATATGTAGCAAATCCTTTTGCAAGGAGCTTTTTGGAATTGTCAAATTCCTCAAAATTCTTTTCGATGCTTTCAAGCCTTCTCGCTACATTTAATACGAGGAGTTTTTCCATATTCTCAATGGCTGCTTCTTTATCTTCATCATTCAGACTTTTCATGATGACTTCCCCTGGCTCAGTTCCCATATGCATGTCGATTTCTTCCTTGACTGTTCCGAACAGGGATTTAGCCGCTGAGAAATTCGGAGGGTTCTCATCCAGTTTCAATTGCATTTCCTTGTAAACTTCTGCAACTTTTTCTTCATTGGGATCCCCATATGAATACGCGCTGGCAGACAGCGGAATGCTAATGAGAATCAATATCAATGAAAAACAAAAAAATATAGCTCTTTTCATTTGTTGTTTCCCTCCTACAATGATAATGATAATGATTATCATTATGAATGTCAATCATATTTGATAACCGTCACCTTTTTGTCACTATTTTCACTGCTTTTACGTTGATATATCTCTTCTCCAGCGAGCTTTGATACCGGCCTGGACATTTCTCGATAGACGGCAGGAACCACATTCGTCATATATTTTTTAAACGAAATAAAGGATGTTCCTGTTGTCCTCACCCGGTATTGGATCGGCACCTCAAGCACCCTGAAGCCTTTTCGGACAAGGTTCAGCGTCAATACTTGCGCATAATTGTAATCATGGATGATTTCCGCATGTTTAAGGACCTGCCTCGAAAACGCCCTCATTCCTGATTGTCCGTCAAAAAGCCATTTTCTCAATAATAAGGTTTGCAAAAATGTGAAAAAATAATTCCCCATCCTGCGGTGAAATTTCATTCCTTTTATTGTGCCCATAAATCTTGAGCCCATCGTATAATCTGCTTCACCAGTCAAGATTGGTTTGACGATATCAGGAATTTGCCATGCCGGATATTCTCCATCTGCATCGATCATCACACCGACATCTGCACCCATCTTATAACACTCTTGTATTCCCTTTCGGACCGCGGCACCCAGGCCGCGGTTTTTTTCAAAGGTGATGATATGGTCTGCCCCTGCTTTTTTCGCTTCAGCAACCGTTCCATCGGTTGACCCGTCGTCGATGACCAGCACTTCCACCTGAGCAGCACCGGCAAAACTGCGGGGGATATTTCCAATCACTTCAGCTATAGATTCTTCTTCATTAAAAGCCGGCAAAAATACGATCACTTTATTCAAATCAATTCTCTTCCTTCTCTGCTTTGATTGCGTCCATTAATACTTTGCCCCTGCTGCTGGCTGGATACGGCGCTCCCATCAGATAGGAAATCGTCGGAGCCAGTGAGACAAGACTATGCTTTTCCTGGACTTTATTTCCCTTCCTGATATGCGGCCCATGCATGAAAAATGGAACAAATCTTTCACCTTCATCAAGGTGGCCATGGCCCCCAATGCCATCAGCCTGTCCATGGTCAGCACAAACGACAAGCGTTGTATTCTCCATTTTCCCTTCTGCCTCAAGCCATTCAACAAACTCCTTAATCAGCGCGTCAGCTTCTTCAATCTTTTCAATATAATCATCATAGAGTACCCCTCGGCTGTGGCCAACCTGATCTGTCCCGATCATTTGCACGATAAACAGGTCAGGATCCTGCTCGTCCATGATCTTTCTGGCCCTCGCCAGCATATTGGTGTCAGCCTTATCCTTATGCATGACAGCCGTCACGGTCTCGACATCACTTCCCATGGCATCAACAAGATGGGCAATGCCAAGCAGTCTCCCTCTTTTGCCAACTTTCCTGAGCGAGTCAAAAATGGTTTCCGTATTTACCCCAAGCTTATAGACCATATTCGACTTTATTCCATGCTCAAACGGATAGGTACCAGTAAACATGGAACTAAAGCATACCACTGTTCTCGCAGGGTACAAGGTTTCCATATTCAAATATTCCGTGCCATTCTCTTTTAACTGGTCGAGAAAAGGCGTATTCGCCTCATAAAAACGTTCCTTGCGCATGCCATCGATGACAATGACAATCACCTTGTCCGACAGGCCATTTTCAGGTACTTCAGGCCCTCCATCCTTTGTATAGGTATCGTACGCCTTCGGTTTCCAGTCAAATAAATATCTGTGCAAAATAAAGGCAAACAGCAATATAAAGCCATAAAACATTGCTAGGTCCGCCAGCGGCATACCAGAGCCGCCAGAGATCGCAGTATAAGACAATTCCCATACGGAGAGCAGCAGCAAGAACTTCGGAAGCTGTTCCTGGGCATTCCCGCTGGTCGAATCACTGTTCTTTAAAACGAGCTTCCAAAACCTCGTGAAGTTCAACCAGGAAGTGCCAATTCTTAAGTGATAATAAAACGTCCCCCAGAAAAACACAGTAAAGAAGAAATAAAGGCCGGCCGCAAACAGCAGCAAACTTAAATTTAGATTAGGCCAAACAATGATGAAAACAATAAACGGAAGCCATAGATAGTTTCTCAAAAACAACGGAAAATCATAAATAAAATACATGATAAAAAGCGGCAGGACTGTAAGCAGGGCGAGAAGAAACTCTGTGAATCTTCCAGCGCTGCCAAAATCACCGAGATGGAATAACATCATTGTGCCAACCGTGAAAATTGGCGTGAATGGCTTCCCTTCATTAAGCAGGTTCCAGCTTCGGGCCGCGAATTTTTCAAATTTAGATGCGCTTTTCATTCTAATCCTTCTTTCTTCCTGCCCCGATATTCCTTAGCTCCCTGCGAAAATATGCAGGAGAGGAAATCAATAAGAGCAGGCCAGTAAAATATGAAAAAACAAATTTAAAGCCATGGCTTAAAATGGAAGCTGTATAGGCCTCCCTGGTCCCAATATCCAAAATGGCCAAAGCGGCTGTCATAACTGATTCATATGTCGATATTCCGCCAGGAGTGATTTGGAATACCTGGCCTCCTACAGTAAGGGAATTAACCCACAAGCCTTCAATGAAAGATAGAGATATCCCCATGGACTTTGAGATATTCCAGATGACGAAGCTTTCCAACACCCAGCTGATAATGACCATTGGCAATAGATAGAGACTCCTCTTTTGGGACAAGGCATTCTTCAACATTATCAGCTGCTTTTGGACAAAACCAGGAAAAAATCGGTTCAGAAGCATAATTGCGATTATGGCGAGAATCGCGAAAGCAGCCAATAATGGCAAGGAGAGATTGAATACAAGATCTTTGCCTAAGATCAATAACCCTGCTCCAGCAATGGATGCCAATGTAACGATATCGAGGACTCGCATAAAAATGACGGAATTGGCGGATTCATCGAGGGTCAATTCCTGCTCCTTGGCGGCGAGGAAACCTGCACGGAAGAGATCTCCAGCTTTTACAGGCGTAATATGATTGATGAACAAACTTAAAAATACTCCCTGTACACAGTTCGTGAACTTTACTTGTTTCGGAATATATATTTTCCATGCCAGGGCCCTCATTAGGAAGGCAAGGAGATAGGTAAATGCAGCACCCCAAAACAGAGAAGCCGACCTCCAAAAATGAAGGCTCTCGTCTAACAATGTGCCGATATGGAAATACCTGAATGATAGTATTGCAAAAATGATCACGAGAATCATCGCAACCATTTTAAGAAGTAAGGACTTATTCCTTGCCATAGTAATCAACTGCCCATCTCACTGTCCTGGCCAACCCTTCATCAAAAGGTACTTTGGCCTGGAAATCCAGCAGTTCTTTGGCTTTTGAAGTATCAGCCCAGGTCGAGGTCACATCACCCTGCCTGAAGCCTGCATGGTGAATCTTCATATCTGGAAAATGTTTTGCAATGGCTTCAATCAATTCCTCGATGGAAACTGGCCGGGAAGATCCTAAATTCATAATATTGGTTCCGCGTGCTTTATGGATCGCTGCATAAATTCCTTCAATTATATCATCTATGTACGTATAATCACGTGACGTCCCATTGCCAAATACCGTGATTTCTTCACCGTTCAGTATTCTTTCTATAAACTTTGTGATCGCCATATCTGGCCTGCCCCAAGGGCCATACACTGTAAAGAACCTGAGGATTGTCATATCATACTGATACATGCTTGCGAATGCATGGCAAAAGGCTTCGGCACCATATTTAGCCGCAGCATAGGGGGAAATCACTTTGCCGGTTGCCATTTCTTCAGTTAACGGTTCATTCGCCTGTTCCCCGTATACAGAAGATGAGGAAGCATAAATGACCTGCTTCACATTCGACTCACCAGAGAACTTCAGGACATTGACCGTCGCTTTTACGTCATAATCCACATACTGCCCGGGGGCTTCAAGTGAGTAGCTGACTCCAGGCAAAGCTGCCAGGTGAACAACACAGTCTGCCTGAAATTCAAGGAAAATTTCCCGGATATCATCTTCATCATCCAGCAGGTTCTTTTCCTCAAACCGATACGGGCCCGCTTCTCCAATATAATTCAGCTGGTCGAGTTTTCTTTTTTTTGAGTAATAAGAATGGATTGCGTCTATGACCAGTACCTCATTGCCTTCTTCCACTAATTTTCTTGATAGGTGGCAGCCGATAAAACCAGCCCCCCCCGTAACGATAATTTTCAAAGAATACACCTCAGTCAACATTGTCTCTGCCATTCTATATTATAGAGAAATTTAGAAGCAGAGTAAAAAAGGAAAAACCTTGTCAGGGTACAAGGTTCTTCCGGCAAGCATTATTTTGCTGAATCGATTACAGTTTGGAGAGCTGCTACTACTTCTTTTCTCAAAGCCTCTCCATTTTCTTTATCCTTTGCTTTGGCAGCTTCGTAATATTTTTGGGCGTTCTCTGAAAGTGAAGCATATTCCTCTTCACCGACCAGACGCTTAATGTCTTCACCAATCATGTCAGTGAACAAAGCACCTTCAAGAGCTGTGATTACCCCTTTATCCTCGCCCCAGTTCTCTTCACTTTCTTCCAACTCATGCAGGGCGATCTTCGCAAACCCTCTGACTGCAGCATGATTGACAGCTGCCGGATCGATCGTCTTCACATCAGTCTCCAAGTTAAATTGTTTTTCAATCTTTTCTGCTTCTTCCGGCGCGTTCTTTACTAGGTAGCTGGCAATGGACTGATAAAATGCCCATCCTTCTGCCTGTTCAACTTTTGCAGCTTCAGCATCTTCTTTTGCCTTAGCTTCAGCTTTCGTTGCGTAACCATTTGGAAGTGCAGCAGTTGCAAGGTAGAATGTCTTCATTAAAGTTTTATCGACGACTTGTTGTCCAAGCTTGAAGGCCAATTGGTCATCTGCGTCTACAGCCTTTTCCATTTCAGCAAACCCGCCAGAAATGGCATCCTTCATGTTCGTGCCATAAGCGTCATCGCGCTTTTGCACAGTACCTTCAATGATTGCATAAAATTCTTTTGCCTCTTCAATTTCTTCCTTCACTGCTTCTTTATCATCCCAGTTTTCGGCTACTTCGATAAATTCATGTTTCATCGTTGTATAAAATACTTTTTGCATTAGCTTATCGAAAATTTGTTTAACAACTACCTTATCCATTGAACCGTCTTTTCCAGCCTGCAGCGCTGTCGTGATGTGCTGGTCAACTGTATCGTCAAATTCCTGATCCCTGTTTTGAACCAGGCTTTGAAGGTTTTCCGTATAAAGTTTCGTTACTTTATCAAAGTCTACTTCCTTACCTTCTTTAGCTTTTTCAAGCTCAGCGACCGCTTCCTTGTATACATCACCATATTCGACTTCAGTTTCAGCTTCTTCCGTTTCCGCTGATTCTTCCTTATTGACAGTTTCTTCTTGCTTCTTCTCATCAGGCTTTGATGCTGTGTCATTATCCGCTCCACAGCCTGCCAATACGGCACTTGCCATTATGAAACTTGCAAAAACAATTTTAAGGTCTCGTTTTTTCATGATTGTATGCCCCCATATGATTAATTTGATTTTTTAAATGATAATGATTTTCAATCACAGTTGTTATTATAATCGAGAATGATTTTCACTGTCAACGAACTTTGTGAGAAAACTTTGACAAACTATTGAACAATCCAAATGATTATACCCTATTTCAATTGAAGTTCAGCCAAAAAAAATCCCGCCTTCCAAGGGAAGGCGGGACTTCTGTATGAGATTAAATATGCTGTTGAAGACGTCCTGCAAGTGCTTCTTTTGGCTGGAAACCGATTACTTTATCAACCGGCTGTCCATCTTTAAGGACAAGCAATGTCGGGATGCTCATGATGCCGTATTGTGCTGCAGTTTCCTGATTGTCATCCACATCAAGCTTCACGATTTTGACTTTGTCGCCCATTTCTGAATCTAATTCTTCAAGCACAGGAGCGATCATCTTACAAGGGCCGCACCATGGTGCCCAAAAATCAACAAGCACTAGGCCTGATCCTGTTTCGTTAGCAAAAGTTGCGTCAGTAGCATGTGTAATAGCCATTTGAATGCCTCCTAAATAAATCTGGATAATACCGTCAGTATATCATCGTTTACCAATTGATGCTATTTATATGCTCTTGTTGTAATTTACCCTCTTTGCATTTGAATATTCCTATAAAAAATGAAAAACGGACGCTGTTCACGTCCGTTTTCATAGGTTATTTTAAGCATTGACTTTAAGCTTCTTGAACTCTTCAGTGAGCATTGGAACGACTTCGAATAAGTCACCAACGATCCCGTAGTCTGCCACTTTAAAGATGTTGGCTTCTGGATCTTTGTTGATCGCGACGATGACTTTGGAGTTTGACATACCTGCAAGGTGCTGGATTGCTCCAGAGATACCAGCAGCGATATACAGGTCAGGTGTAACAACCTTGCCTGTCTGCCCAATCTGAAGTGAATAATCACAATAGTCAGCGTCACAAGCACCACGGGAAGCGCCAACCGCTCCGCCGAGGACGTCTGCCAGTTCCTTAAGAGGTTCGAAGCCCTCTTCGCTCTTGACACCGCGTCCTCCAGCTACAACGACCTTTGCTTCTGACAGGTCTACGCCTTCAGTTGCTTTGCGGACAACATCCTTGATGATTGTTCTCAGATCCTTGATTTCTGCTGAAACAGTTGATACTTCACCAGATTTGCCTGCATCCTGTTCCAAAGGAGCAATATTGTTTGGACGGATTGTTGCAAACACTAATCCATCAGTGACAATCTTCTTTTCAAAAGCCTTCCCTGAATAGATAGGGCGAGTGAATACAAGATTGCCGCCCGCTTCCTCTACCGCTACCGCATCTGAAATGAGTCCTGAGCCCAATTTGCTTGCGACTTTCGGTGCAAGGTCTTTTCCAAGGGATGTATGTCCGAAAATGATTCCCTCAGGATTTTCCTGCTCGATGACAGCCATCAATGCCTGTGAAAACCCGTCTGGTGTATACTGTGCCAGCTTGGCATCTTCTACTGCCACAACTTTGTCGGCACCATATTGATATAGGTCATTGCCTAATGAACTTACAGATTCGCCAAGCAATACTCCAACTACTTCTCCGCCCTCAGCAACAGTTTTTGCAGCTGCGATTGCTTCGAAAGAAACATTTCTTAGTTGTCCGTCACGTGCTTCTCCCAATACTAATACTTTTCTCGCCATTTGATTTACCTCCTGCGTATTTATTCTTCCTTTATGTCTTAAACGACTTTTGCTTCTGAGTGAAGCAGGCTGACAAGTTCCTTAACCTGGTCGGCTAGCTCGCCTTGAAGGACTTTTCCTGCCTCTTTTTGCGGAGGAAGATAAATTTCGATTGTTTTCGTCTTAGCTTCCACATCGTCTTCATCCAGATCAAGATCATCCAGCTCTAGCTCTTCAAGAGGCTTCTTCTTCGCTTTCATGATCCCCGGAAGAGATGGATAACGCGGCTCGTTCAAGCCCTGCTGCGCAGTTACAAGAACTGGGAGGCTTGTCTCAATGACTTCAGAATCCCCTTCTACATCTCTAGTGATCGTAGCAGTAGTTCCGTTGATTTCCAGCTTCGTAATGGTTGTTACATATGGCATTCCAAGCTGTTCAGCAACTCGTGGCCCTACCTGTCCTGATCCGCCATCGATTGCGACATTACCGCCAAGGATCAGGTCAGCTTCTTTATCCTTCAGGTATTCAGCAATGATTTTCGCTGTAGTAAACTGGTCTCCGTCTTCAACATCGTCCTCGATATTGATCAATACTGCTTTATCTGCTCCCATCGCCAATGCAGTACGAAGCTGCTTCTCGGTTTCTTCATTCCCGACAGAAATGACTGTTACTTCTCCGCCGTGAGCATCCCTGACCTGGATTGCTTCCTCGATTGCATACTCATCATATGGATTGATGATGAATTCAGCGCCATCTTCATTGATTTTGCCGTTTGATAGTGTGATTTTTTCTTCTGTATCGAATGTCCTTTTCATTAGAACGTAGATATTCATTTGTTCCCCTCCTAAGTATTCAAACATTTTAGCTGTTCTAAAGATTAGAAAAATTTATAACAAAAAAATATTGATGCTAAAAGTTTGCTTATCTGCCTTTGAACTCCGGCTGCCTCTTTTCAAGGAATGCGCTGATCCCTTCCTGGCCATCCTCTGACAGGAAGACATCGCCGAAGAGTTTTGCCTCTTCCTTGACCCCTTTGTAAAAGGCTTCATGCTTGGTATAGTTCAAGAGTTTGATAGCTGCCCCAATGGATACAGGACTCTTCTTCGCAATCTTGCCAGCCAGCTTGTATGCGTTTTCAAGCAATTCCGCTTCTGGGTAGGCATGGTTTGCGAGGCCGAATTGGACTGCTTCCACCCCTGTGATTGGATCGCTTGTGAACAGCATTTCAGCCGCTCTCGCAACGCCGACATATCTTGGAAGACGCTGGCTTCCTGCAAACCCAGGAACCAATCCGAGCTGCAATTCTGGCAAGCCTAATTTCGCATTTTCAGCCACCAGCCTGAAGTGGCAAGCCATGGCAAGCTCCAGACCTCCGCCCAGTGCCGCACCATGGATAGCTGCGATAATCGGCTTCGGAAAATATTCCATACGTTCGAAAAGATCTTGTCCATACTCTGCTAGTTTCGCAAAGTCTTCACCAGTTTTGATTGTGGTGAATTCCTTAATGTCAGCACCTGCAGAGAAGAATCTTCCTTCCCCATGAATCAGGACTACTCTGACTTCTTCATTTCCCTCGATTTCATCAAGCACAGCTGATATTTCCTTTAGCAATCCTGAAGCAAGGGCATTCGCCGGCGGACGGGCAATCGTAATCGTTGCAATCCTGTCCTCCGCAGACCATTTGAGATACTCCACATTTTCCCCTCCTTTTACATGAAGACAGGCCTCGCACAAAGGCTTCTCCCTATGTGCGATACTGCCTTTTACGGACCATTTCCAAAAGACCTGAAAAACAGGGCATTGGAACGGACTTGATTAAAGGACCGGTTTGGCACCGTGGTAACCGCAGCCGTTGATCAGCAGCTGGTGTACCGCTTCAGCCAGGTCAGGCAGATTGTATTTCTGTTCATTCATTACCCATGAAGTCACAGTTTCATCCACCGTACCAAAAATCATTTGCCTAGCAAGACGCAAATCCAGGGAGCCTGAAAACTCACCATTCTCTATGCCTTCCAAAATGATTTTGTCGATCAGCATTAAGTAGCCTTTCAGCACCTCGTTGATTTTATGGCGGAGGTCCTTATTCGACTGCCTTAGTTCCAGCTGGGTCACAATTGCAAGATGCCGGTCCTGGGAAAGCATTTTGAAATGCGTTTCGACCAACATGTATAATTTCTCTGTTGCTGTCTTTTTTCCTGCAATTTTTTGTTCGATATTTTCTACGAAGTAACCCATCTTCTCCTGGAACAGAGAAATCAGTATGTCTTCTTTATTCTTGAAATACAAATAAATGGTCCCGTCAGCCACTCCAGCCTGCTTCGCTATTTTAGACACTTGCGCCTGGTGATAGCCGTTTTCTGCGATAACGACGACTGCTGCATCAATTATTTGCATATACTTCGGCCTGTTTTTTTTCAATTTTTTCACTCCCGCTCCAGGAAAAGCACAAGCAATAAATGCTAAAGTGGCACACTCCCGTTTACGATTTTGTCTGCATTATTTTTCACTGAATGAATCGTCATTCATATTTTTATAATAGTATTCACTCACATTTCTGTCAAGGAAATGTGTTTCATTTGGACAAGCTTTCTTTGCCAAAAAGAAAGAGCCGAGTAAGCCGGCTTTTGAAAGTTAAGCTCGCTTCTGCTGATCTTCTAAAGTTTTTGCTTTTTCTTCGTCTACAAGTGCTCTTCTGAGAATCTTGCCGACTGCTGTTTTCGGCAATTCTTTTCTGAATTCATAAAGTCTTGGGACCTTATAGGCTGCCAAATGCTTGCGTGAATACTCGTTAAGTTCTTCCTCGGTCGCTTCTGCGCCTTCTTTCAGCACAATATAGACTTTAACCGTTTCTCCTCTATAAGGATCTGGTATTCCTGCCGCCACTACCTCCTGGACCGCAGGATGCTCGTAGAGGACTTCCTCGATTTCACGCGGATAGATATTGAATCCTCCGGCAATGATCATGTCCTTCTTCCGGTCGACGATATAAAAATACCCTTCCTCATCCATATAGCCAAGGTCGCCAGTCAGAAGCCAGCCATCCTTTAGGACCTGCTCCGTTTCTTCTGGCCTGTTCCAGTAACCCTTCATTACCTGCGGACCTTTCACGGCTAATTCGCCGATTTCACCAGGCGGCAGCGGCTCACCACTCTCCATTGAGAAAATAGCGGCATCTGTATCCGGCCACGGGACGCCTATGCTTCCTTTCACACGCTTTTTATCCCATAGGAAGTTAGCATGGGTAACCGGTGACGATTCAGTCAGCCCGTATCCTTCTACAAGCTTCCCGCCAGTTACTTCCTCGAATCTTTCCTGGACCTCCACTGGCAGCGGAGCAGAGCCGCTGATACAGGAATCAATCGAAGACAGATCATATTTCTTAATATCAGGATGATTCAGCAAGCCAATGTAAATGGTTGGAGCACCAGGAAAAAGTGTCGGCTTTTGTTTTTGAATCGTCTTTAACGTCGTTTCGGCTTCGAATTTCGGCAGTAGCACCATTTTTTGTCCCTGCATGACAGACAGAATCAACACAGCTGTCATTCCATACACATGGAAAAACGGAAGGATCCCAAGGACGGTTTCTTCACCCTCTTTGCATTTATACAGCCAGGCATTGCTCATTGCCGCATTTGCTATCAGGTTTTTATGAGTCAGCATGACCCCTTTCGGAAACCCGGTTGTTCCCCCTGTATATTGCAATAAAGCCAAGTCTTCTTCAAAGTCAAGATCGTATTCCTTGATCTTGCCCGCAGGCTTTTTCATAATCTCGGTAAAAAGATGATTCTGCCCTTCATGCTTCACGTTCACGATGAGGCCATACTGTTTTTTCTGGATGTAAGGATAGACAAGATTCTTCGGGAATGGCAGATAATCTTTGATAGCGGTTACAATTACATTTTCTAAATCCGTATTGGCAATGACCTTTGACACCCTCGGGAATAAAATATCCAGGGTGATGATTGCCTTGGCACCGGAATCCTTCATCTGGTACTCCAGCTCTCGTTCCATATACAGCGGATTGGTTTGGACCACGATTCCGCCGGCCATCAGGATAGCATAGTAACTGATGATTGACTGAGGGGTATTAGGGAGCATGATCGCGACTCTGTCCCCTTTTTCAATTCCCAAGTCTTGTAAATAGGCAGCCAGTTTTTTCGCATAGTTGTAGACTTGCTTATACGTCAGTTCCTTGCCCATGAAATGGATGGCAACCTTCTCAGGATATTTCTCAGCAGTTTGCTTGAGGTAATCCTGGACAGTTGCTTCTTGGAGATCCAAATGAGCAGGGATTTCCGGGGGGTATTGCGACAGCCATGGCTTTTCTACTTCCATCATGACGCCTCCTTATTTAAAATTTTTTGAAAATTCTATCTCTCATTATAATATAATGGTCTTTTTATGACAATTAGAATAGTTTTTTGTAGGATAATAGGGACAAACACCCAGATAATAATCTACTATTCAAGATTATTCCCACTAAAAAAACCGCCAGGATAGGCGGTTTTCAACAATTTTACGCAAAAAACATCATATAGATCATGCCGACCAGCAGAAAGACTCCGCATAGGATCAGCAAGATTTTTGCCAGTTTTTCCATCTATTGAGATCCTCCTGTTTAAATTCCCGCCCCGATGATATACGACAGGCCGACAGAGATAACCATTGAAATCAGTCCAACTGCACGGTTGTCCTTTTCTATTTCTTTATCGATATTGAATTTCGGTGTCAGGAATTCAAAAATAAAGTATCCAATCAAAAGCAGCACGAAGCCGAAAACTCCCCAGCTGATCATAGTGAGAAGTGAATCATGCTGGTTGATGGAATGGCGGAATATATTCGCTACACCGAAAATTTTCCCTCCGGTGGCCATCGCGACTGAAATATTCCCTTTTTTGATTTCATCCCAGTTCCGGTATTTAGTGACCAATTCAAAGACAGCCAGGAATACAACCATGCAGAGAATTGCCACACTGTAATAACCTGCTGTCACAACATATTCATTTTCCCAGAAATGCTCCATGTCCAATCTCCCTGAATATATTTTACCCCTAAGCCTATTATAATGGTTTCTGGAGTGTATTAGTATTTTTTTATCGAGTCACTATTTGAATTCTACTACCGTTACACCTGTTCCGCCTTCTCCGGCGTCTCCGAAGCGGATTTTCTTGACGGAGCGGTGGTTGCGCAGATATTCCTGGACACCCTGTCTTAATGCTCCTGTTCCTTTTCCGTGGATGATGTTGACGCGCGGGTAGCCGGCAAGCAAGGCATCATCGATATATTTCTCGACCCTCATAAGCGCATCTTCATAGCGCTCTCCTCTTAGGTCAAGCTCAAGGCCTACATGGAAGTCCTTCCCTTTCACGGTGGCGATTGGTCTGGTTTCCACTGGCTTAGGCGTATTGATATATTCCATATCGGACTCTTTCACTTTCATTTTAAGAATGCCAATCTGGACTTGCCATTCCTTATTATTCACGCGGTCCACCAGGTGCCCTTTTTGGCCAAAGGTCAGAACATTGACCTCATCCCCTGGCTTGAATTCATGCCGCGCAGGCTTCGCCTTGCCGGCATTCTTCACCTGGTTGAGTTCCGGTGTTGCCTCACTTAGGCGCCTTTTGGCATCAATCAATTCATGCTCCTTGATTTCAGCACCTTTTTCCAGTCGCAGCTTCCTGAGCTCACGGATGACTTCTTCTGCTTCATCCTTCGCTTTTTCCACGATGGATGCTGCTTTTACTTTTGCCTTTTCGGAAAGTTCATCTTTTTTCTGATAATATTCAGCCATCTGTTTTTGCATGTCTCTATGAAGGTTTTCGGCATCCTTCAGGAGCTGATGCGCCTCATCCCTGTCCCTTTCCGCCTGCTTGCGGCTTGATTCAAGGGAAGCAATCATATTTTCAACCTCATTGCTGTCAGCGCTGATATAGGACCTGGCTGTTTCGATGACAGAATCCTTCAATCCTAGTCTCTTTGAGATCTCAAAAGCATTGCTTCGTCCTGGTACACCAATCAGGAGTTTATAAGTCGGACTCAGTGTTTCAACATCGAACTCGACGCTTGCATTGATGACACCCTCGCGATTATAGCCATATGCCTTAAGCTCCGGATAATGTGTCGTCGCAATGACTCTTGCTCCGCGCTTGTATACTTCATCGAGGATGGAAATTGCCAACGCCGCACCTTCCTGAGGATCAGTCCCGGCACCAAGTTCATCAAATAGAACAAGGCTGTTATAATCCACCTTATTTAAGATTTCCACGATATTGACCATATGGGACGAAAAGGTACTTAAGCTTTGCTCAATTGATTGTTCATCCCCGATATCCGCGTATACTGAACCAAATACAGCGACTTCCGACCCATCAAGCGCCGGGATTTGCAATCCGGCCTGGGCCATCAGTGTGCAAAGGCCGACTGTCTTCAATGTAACAGTTTTACCCCCGGTATTCGGTCCGGTTATGACAATCGTCGTATAATCACTTCCCAAAGTAACGCTGTTCGGGACAACTTCGTCCATTAAAATCAATGGATGCCTTGCCTGAAAAAGATTGATTCGGCCTTCGTCATTGACGATCGGCTTCGAACCCTTGATCTTGCTTCCATATCGGGCCTTCGCAAACATGAAATCAAGCTCGGCCATGATGCCCACGATCTCCAAGAGCTCATCATGGTAATCGGCGGTCAGTGCCGACAGTTCAGCCAAAATCCGTTCGATTTCCTGCTGTTCTTTCACCCGGATGTTCTGCAGCTCATTATTCAGCTGGACAACCGATTGCGGCTCGATGAACAGCGTCTGGCCGGAAGAGCTCTGATCATGTATGATCCCGCCGTAATGGGAACGGTATTCCTGCTTGACCGGAATGACGAAACGATCATTCCTGATGGTGATGATGGCATCAGAAAGCATTTTCGATGCATTGGATGAGCGGATCATGCTCTCCAGCTTCTCCCGCACCCTTGCTTCTCTTGTCCGCATTTGCTGGCGAAGCGACCTGAGCGCTTCACTCGCGCCATCCAGAACTTCGCCGCCTTCATCAATCGCATTCCTGATCGACTCCTCCAGGTTTGCCAGTACAATGATGCCTTCGGTGTAGCTCAGCAAAATCGGCACTTCGGTCACTTCCTGTAGATCTTCGACGAAACGCTTCATCTGTCTGCTGGCATGCACCGTGCTTGCCACTTGTACCAGTTCATGGGGACTTAGCATCCCGCCAATCTGGGCTCTTTTCACATGTGGCCTGATGTCGTGGATACCGCCTAACGGTACATTCCCTTTTAGCCTTAGAACCTTTGCTGCTTCATCCGTTTCTTCCTGCAAGCGTGAAACTTCGGCAAAATCGATTGAAGGCAACAATGCCACTGCCTTATCCCGTCCCAATGAGGATGATGTATGTTCTACCAGCTGGCTCCTGATTTTATCAAATTCCAATGTTTTCAAAACTCGTTGCTGCACAAAAATTTCCTCCTTCTTCCTAAGCGAAGGTTATTAGAAAAGCGTAAGCGCTTTGGTCAGCCCCGACAAGCGCTGCCCGCCCAAAAACGCCACGTCCTCCCAAAAGCTACCGCTTTCGGTCGTGCGATGCTTTGCTTCGAAGCTTTCCTTATCCTGTGGCTGGCGGGTCTAGCACATCGTGTGCCACGGAGGGCCGAGCAGTGAAGTCGATCTTTGACTTCATTGACAGGACCGAAATCGAAAAGTGTAGCCGACTGCCCAGAAACGCAGAAACTGGAGACTCCGACAAAGAAGCGCTTTTTGCTTCTGCCGGCGGAGTTGAAGTTTCGGAGTTTCTAGGAGGCGACACTAGACAAACGTCTCCAGAGGCTAAGCGCTGGAGCTAGACACTTCTACAAAGAACTGAGAGTCCTTATTGATCCCTGCCGTGCAGGAAATCAAGTAAACCCTTCAATTCCAAAGCATTCAGTACGGATGATTCCTTGATCCAGCCCTTTCTGGCGGCCGTTACGCCGATCTCCATATGTTCCAGCGTGTCCACTTTATGCGCGTCCGTATTGATGACGATTTTAACGCCTTCATCCTGCGCTTTTCTTAAGTATTCCGCTGCCAGATCAAGCCTGTTAGGATTGGCGTTCAGTTCAAGCGCCGTATTTGTTTCCTTCGCGAGCTTGATCAGCATATCGATATCAACAGAATATCCTTCTCTGCGGCCAATCAGCCGGCCAGTTGGATGGGCGATGATATCTACATGCGCATTCTCTAAAGCCGTCTTCAGCCGGTTCATGATTTTTTCTACCGGCTGTGAAAAAGAGGAATGGATCGATGCGATGACTAAATCAAGCTCAGCAAGCAATTCATCCTCGAAATCCAGTGTTCCATCCGGTAAAATATCCATTTCAATTCCGGTCAAAATCGCGAAGTCATTGAATTTCTTATTCAGTTCTTTCACTTCTTCTATTTGCTTCCTTAAGCGTTCGGGTGTCAAACCGTTCGCTACCTTCAGGTACTGGGAGTGATCGGTGATAGCCATGTATTTATAGCCTCTAGCGATACATTCCTTCGCCATTTCTTCAATTGAATGGCCGCCATCGCTCCATGTTGAGTGCATATGAAGATCCCCTTTGATGGCATCAAGCGCAATGAGTTCCAAATCTTTTTTGTATAACTCTACTTCCGAGCCATCCTCCCGCAATTCTGGCGGAATGAAAGGAAGGCCAAAATATTGATAAAATTCCTCTTCTGACTTGAATGTGGTGACTTCACCCGTTTCTACGTTCTCCACACCATATTCGCTGATTTTTTCTCCTTTTTCCTTCGCCAGCTGCCTCATTCTCACATTGTGGTCCTTGGACCCAGTAAAATGGTGAAGGGCGGTCGCGAATTCCACAGGATCAACAAGACGGAAATCCACATTCACATCATAATCAAGCCCAAGAGTGACAGAAACCTTCGTTTCGCCAGCAGCGATGATTTCTTTGATTTTCGGAAGCTTGACCAGCTCGTCCTTAACAGCAGAAGGATCGGTGGAAGCGATGATGAAATCAAGGTCCTTGATTGTCTCCCTCATCCTTCGCAAGCTGCCCGCTCTAGAAAATCGTTCGATATCTTTTATCTTTTGAAGATACGACTCAATTAATTCGGCAACCGGAAGCATATAGGCGAGCGGCAGCCTCTCTGGTCTTGTTCCAAAGTTTTCAACCCCAGCAAGAATCTTTTCTTCTGATTTTTTACCGAAACCTGCGAGGTCACGGATTTTCCCTGCCTTCGCAGCTTCCTCAAGGTCATGGATACTCTCCACACCCAGCTCTTTATACAGCTTGGCAATCTTTTTGCCGCCCATTCCAGGCAATTGCAGCAGCGGAATGAGGCCGCTCGGTACCTCTTCCTGCAATTCCTTCAGCTCGGTCGACTGACCTGTTTCCATGAACTCTTGGATGACTCCTGCAGTGCCTTTGCCAATTCCTTTGAGTTCAGTCAGATCGCCCATTTCCGACATGCTGCGTTCATCACCCTCAAGAGCAGCTGCAGCTTTCCGGAATGCGGAAACTTTAAATGGATTTTCTCCTTTTAATTCCATATATATAGCAATTGTTTCAAGCAATTGCACGATATCCTTTTTATTAACAGACATGATCTCCACCCGCCTTCTCAATTTCTCGACCGGTTTTATACTCCGGACTTGGTCATTGTCTTCTATTTTATAGAAAACATGCCCCACTGTGAAATTAAATGAAAATTTTTCGGCCCGATAAAAAAAACTTCTCCGCAATAGAGAAGTTATGCAGCCATGTATTCAATCCAGAGTTGTTTGATTTGCTGAGAGAATACCGGGGTATTTTTTATGATGTTTTCGGCTAGAATTGAATCGTTCAATGGTCCCTGGATCGCCTGGATTGGCAGCAGGGCCGCAATGTAAAGAACGATGAACAGCAGCAGGTAAACTTCGATAAAACCAAGAAATCCTCCTGCCCAGACATTCAACTGCTTCAAGATTGGCAGATGTGCCACAAAATCGAGCATGGATCCGATAATCTGGAGCAGGATTTTCACTGCGAAAAAGATGGCCGCAAACGCGATAGCCCGATAATAGGCATCTTCTAAATTGGCATTCTCAAAAATGAGATTCAACGTAGTATTGCTGCCGAGGTTTGGATATGGAATCCATAGAGTCAGCTTGGGAGCAAGCTGATCGTAATATAAGTACGCAACAATGAAAGCTGCGATAAAACCGGCCAAATGGATGGTTTGCAGGATGAACCCCCTCTTCAGTCCTACAATGAAGCCTATGACCAATATAGCCAAAACAGCAAGATCCAGCATGAATTATTCAGTCCTTTAACCTTTTAATTTCCGCTTCGAGCGATTCAACACGATCTTTCATTTTTATGTAATCATTAACAGCATTCACAGCCGTCAACACAGCTAATTTACTAGTATCAAGTGAAGGATTCGCTGAACCGATTTCCCGCATTTTATCATCTACCATCGAGGCAATGAGCCGGATATGGCTGGTGCTTTCTATGCCGACTATTGTATACTGCTGTCCATATATATCGACAGTCGACCGATTTTTTTTTGTGTCTGACAACATTTATGCCCCCATTCATAAGAATCCTATTCTATACTATAACATGAACGTAAAACGCTGGGAAGTAGTTGCCTGTCAGATTGATATGGTTTTTGGAAGAAAATGTCTAAATTTAATAAGGAGTGTAGAGCCATGGGAAATAGTGTCCTTCAAAAAAAACCGGAAGAAATCAGAAAGATGAAAGAGTATTACAGCAAGTTCCTGATCGATAAACTTCCGCCCGGCAGTGTTTTTGCCGCAAAAACACCTTCCTGTGCGATCACCGCCTATAAATCAGGGAAAGTTTTATTCCAGGGGAAAGACGGAGAAAGTGAAGCAGCAAAGTGGGGCACTGCAACGGCACCTGCAGCGAAAAAGAGTGCTGCGCCAGCACCGGGAGCCCATTTGCCGAAAAATATCGGAGAAATAGCGATCATCGGTTCAGATGAGGTGGGAACCGGGGACTATTTCGGGCCGATCACCGTTGTCGCCGCCTATGTCAGAAGGCAGGATATACCCGTGCTAAAAGAGCTTGGAGTCCAGGATTCCAAGAATCTCAAGGACGATAAGATCATCGAGATTGCCAGACAGCTAGTGACCTTTTTGCCTCATAGCCTGCTAACATTACATAATGAAAAATATAACCAGATGCAAATGAAGGGCATGTCGCAAGGAAAGATGAAAGCCCTGCTGCACAATCAGGCCATCAGCCATGTTCTTGATAAAATCGCCCCAGAAAAACCCGAAGCGATCCTGATTGATGAATTCGCTAAAGAACCTATATATTTTGCGCATTTGAAAGGCCAACGGAAAATCATCAGGGAAAATGTCTTGTTCAGCACAAAGGCAGAAGGAATCCATCTCGGAGTCGCAGCCGCTTCGATGATTGCCCGCTATGCATTTGTCCGCCACTTCGAAAACCTGAGCAAGCGCGCTGGATTCACCATTCCGAAAGGCGCCGGCGCAGCTGTTGATAAGGCAGCTGCCAGGCTGATTTTGGAAAAAGGTGTGGATGTACTGCCCGATTTCGTCAAACTCCATTTTGCGAATACTGAAAAAGCGAAGAAGATAGCGCGAGTGTAAAATAAAAGCTGGAATTTTGCTCGGGTGTTGACCTGAAATTTGGAAAATCACTCGGGAGTTGACCTGAGAACTGGAAAAAACGAGCTGTTTTTTCCAGTTCTCGAAATTATGGGTGTTTTTCGCGGAATCGAAGTCAGTTTTCGCGGAATCAGGCTCAAGTTTCGCGGGAATCTCTAGCTGGATCGCGGAATCCCATTGCTAGTAGAGTACAAAAGCTATAATTTACTGTAACCACGTTGATTTTCCTCGTTGATTATCTATTAACCAAGAACTTCACCTGGTCTTTGGATCATATTTTCCCGATTCTCCCTCACAATCACATAATAAAAAGGCAGCCCGCGGGCTGCCTTTTTAAATTTTATCCTCTTAATACTGCTCCAGCTTTTTCTTCAAGTGCAGCAAGGACTTTATTATGTGCTTTTGCAATGTCTTCATCCGTCAATGTCTTTTCAGGATCAAAGTATTTCAAGGAGAACGCAAGGGATTTCTTGCCCTGCTCCATTTTTTCACCTTCGTAAAGGTCGAAAACATTTACTTCTTTTAAAAGTGATCCGCCAGCTTCGGTGATGATCGTCTCCAGGTCACCTGCTGCCGTTGCTTTGTCAACAACAAGGGCAATATCCCTTGTGATCGACGGGAAGCGCGGGATGGCTGTGTATTGAAGCGGTGCCGTTTCAGCTTCCAACAGAGCTTTAAGCGATAATTCAAAAACATACGTTTCTTTCAGGTCTAGTGACTTTTGCATCGTCGGGTGAACCTGTCCGATGAAGCCAATCACTTTGCCGTTCAGCAAAATTTCACCCGTTCGTCCAGGGTGCAATCCATCAAGCGCAGCCTTCTGGAATCCAAGCTGACTTTCAATGCCGAGTTTGGCAAACAAAGCTTCCACGATTCCTTTTAGAACGAAGAAATCAACAGGCTTCTTCTCGCCCTGCCATGGATGGCTTTCCCACAGGCCAGTAATCGCAGCAGCCAGGTGCTCTCGCTCTTCAGGCAGCTCGTCATTAGTGTTCTTCAGGAAGACTGCTCCTGTTTCATAAACAGCGACACTGTCAATCTGGCGAGCATTATTGTATTTCAGCACTTCCAGCAGCTGAGGCACAATGCTCAGGCGCAGAAGGCTTCTGTCTTCACTCATCGGCATGGCCAGTTCAACCGGTTCGCGATGATCCAACGCATACTGTGTTGCTTTTTCAGCACTTGTCAGTGAATAAGTAACTGCCTGATACAACCCTGCTCCCTCCATGAAACGGCGGACCACACGGCGCTTTTTCTGGTATTCGGAAAGATGTCCCGGTGTAGATGGGCCTACAGGAAGAGTAGTTGGCAGATTGTCATAGCCATACAGGCGGCCAACCTCTTCGATTAAGTCTTCTTCGATGGTGATGTCTCCGCGACGTGTCGGCACTGTCACCGTGATTGTCTCATTGTCGACAGATATTTCAAACTTCAGGCGGGCAAAAATTTCTTCGACCTGCTTCATTTCAAGTTCTGTACCTAGAACTTTATTGATTTTTCCAAGAGTGGCTGAAACAACTGCTGGCCTTACCTCCAAAGCATCTGCTTCGACAACTCCGCCTAGGAGTTCACCGCCGGCGAGCTCGATCATTAGTTCAGCAGCACGCTCCGCAGCCGGACGGACTCTCTCAGGATCGACACCTTTTTCATAGCGAGAGCTTGCTTCGCTTCGCAAGCCATGGTCTTTTGAAGCCTTACGGATGGCTCCTCCTGTGAAATAAGCGGACTCCAGCATAACAGTCGTTGTATCGCTGCTGACTTCGGAATTCGCTCCGCCCATTACACCTGCAAGCGCTACTGGCTCCGTACCGTTCGTGATGACAAGGTGATCAGGAGTCAATGTGCGTTTCACATCATCAAGCGTTTCAATCACTTCCCCATCCTTTGCGCGGCGGACAAGGATTTCTTTTGAACCGAGCTTATCGTAATCGAATGCGTGTAGCGGCTGTCCGTACTCCAATAAAATGAAGTTTGTGATATCTACTACGTTATTGTGTGGACGGATACCAGCAGCCATCAGCCTTGTTTGCAGCCAGACTGGTGATGGCCCGACTTTGACATTCTTGATCACTTTTGCAACATATAGTGGATTATCTTCTTTTGCCTCAACTGTTACGTTGATATAATCACTTGCTTGTTCTGATGAAGTTTCAGGCTGTGGATTTGGCAGCTTAACGTCTTTTCCAAGAATAGCTCCAACCTCATATGCAACACCAAGCATGCTCATCGCATCAGCACGGTTTGGCGTCAGACCAAGCTCAAGGATTTCATCATCCCTGTTCAGGACTTCAAGAGCGTCCTGGCCGACTTCTGTGTCAGGAGTGAAATTGTAGATTCCTTCTGCATACTCCTTCGGCGCAAGCTTGCCTTCGATTCCAAGTTCCTGAAGTGAGCAAATCATCCCGTGGGATTCTTCACCGCGAAGTTTTGCTTTTTTAATTTTGAAGTTGCCCGGCAAAACAGCACCAACCGTTGCAACCGCCACTTTTTGCCCTTTGCCGACATTAGGCGCGCCGCAAATGATCTGTACCGGCTCACCGTTACCAATGTCAACAAGCGTCTTGTTCAGTTTTTCAGCATTTGGATGCTTCTCGCATTCAAGCACATGGCCGACAACGACGCCCTTCAAGCCTTCATTTAATTTTTCTACGCCTTCAACTTCGATGCCGCTTTTCGTGATTTTTTCGGCAAGCTCTTCAGCAGATACGCCTTCCAAATCGATATATTCCTGCAGCCATTTATATGATACCAACATGGTTTTTCCCTCCTAATCCTTATTCTTCAACTGAAAATTGCTTCAAGAAGCGGACGTCGTTCGTATAGAAGTGACGGATGTCATCGACTCCATACTTGAGCATCGCAATACGCTCAGGTCCCATTCCGAATGCAAAGCCAGTGTATTTCTTTGAATCATAGCCTGCCATTTCAAGTACGTTCGGGTGAACCATTCCTGCTCCGAGGATCTCGATCCAGCCGGTTCCCTTACATACGCTGCAGCCTGATCCGCCGCAAATTTTACAGGAGATATCCATTTCGACAGATGGCTCAGTGAAAGGAAAGAAGCTAGGACGCAAACGGATTTCGCGGTCTTCGCCGAACATTTTCTTAGCAAAAACTTCAAGCGTTCCTTTAAGGTCGCTCATTCTTACATTTTCATCGACAACAAGGCCTTCAATCTGCATGAACTGGTGGGAGTGCGTTGCATCGTCGTTATCGCGGCGATAAACTTTCCCTGGGCAGATGATTTTCACAGGACCCTTGCCCTGGTGTTTTTCCATTGTCCTTGCCTGGACAGGAGAAGTGTGTGTGCGCATCAATGTTTCTTCGGTGATGTAGAAGGAATCCTGCATATCACGTGCCGGATGCCCTTTCGGAAGGTTCAGCGCTTCAAAGTTATAATAGTCTTTTTCGACTTCAGGTCCTTCTTCAACTGTATAGCCCATGCCGATGAAAAGATCTTCGATTTCCTCGATGATGCTTGTCAGCGGATGATGGCTGCCCGTCTTAACAGGTCTGCCTGGAAGAGTGATATCAATTTCTTCTGCTGCCAATTGCTTTTGGACAGCAGTTTCCTCAAGCTCCTTTTGCTTCACTTCGATCTGGCCGGAAATCGCATCGCGGACTTCGTTGGCCAGGGCACCCATCTTCGGTCTTTCTTCAGCCGATAACTTGCCCATTCCTTTCAATACTTCTGTGATTGGACCTTTTTTTCCAAGATAGGAAACGCGAATATCATTCAATTCCTTAAGGTCAGCAGCTGCGGCAACTTTTTCAAGAGCCTCAGCCTGCAGTTCTTTTAAACGATCCTGCATGGTAAATCCTCCTTCAAATTCTACTTTTTTGAACACAAAAAGACCTCATCCCTGATAAAGGGACGAGGTCTTGGTTTCGCGGTACCACCCTTTTTAACAGGCAATACAGTTATGTATCACGTGTTCGCTTCATTGAGATAACGGCTTGTGCCGATGCATCTTTACACTTTTGAAAAAAGCGGTCCTGATGCCAACTCTGGAGGTGAACTTCACTTGCCTGATCCATAAAAATGCTTCCAGTCACCGGCATTTTCTCCCTGAATGGCCATCTTCAAGCTACTCTTCTCCGTCATCGTTTTTGAAATATTAATTTTGCTGTTAATTATAGTATATTCTTTCCGCAGTATCAAATGGTTTTAAGAAAAAACGAGCCTATTTTGCTGTTTTCAAATAATATAGCAGGATACCTGCTGCGACTGCGACATTCAGCGATTCGCTTTGGCCGTAGATGGGGATATAAAGATTTTGCGTTGTTTTGGTCAACAGTTCTTTATTTACACCGCTTCCCTCATTGCCCACGAGCAGTGCGAAGGTTTCCCTGGTGTCAGCCTCTGTAAAAACGACTCCATTCTCAAGTGCCGTCCCGAAAACAGGAATATGATCAGCGCTCAGTTTCACGATCCACTCGGATAGATCCCCGCTTAAAACCGGTAAATGGAAGTGGCTTCCCTGCGCGGAACGAAGGACCTTCGGGTTATACATATCGACACTGCCTTTGCCGACGATGACCATATCGATACCCGCTGCATCAGCCGTCCTGATCATCGTGCCCAGATTACCTGGATCCTGGACAGAATCAATCAGCAAATAGGTTTTCCCAGTTGTATGCGTCTGCTTCGGCTGCCGGCATACGGCAAAAATCCCCTGAGTCGTCTCCGTGTCAGCAAGCTGTTTGCTAATATCATCTGTCACGACCGTAACTGGTACGGATCCGTAATCAAGGCCCGGCGGCAGTTCGGTTTTTTCGCTTAAAATGATTTCTTCTACATCGTCTTTTCTTGTCAATGCTTCCTCAACCAGGTGAAAGCCTTCAACAAGGAACATCCCCGTCTTATCGCGCTCTTTTCTGGTCTTCAGCTTCTTCCATTGTTTGACTTGCGGATTTTTATCAGATTGAATGTACTTCAAGTCTGGCTCTCCTTTATTATGGCTTGTTCAATTTTACTATTATAGCTCAAAACGAATACATAATAAAACCAAAATTGTTAAAGCTATAACCAGCAATGGAAATTTGAAAGGAGTTTGAGCAAGGATGAACCTTAACCTTAGAAACGCTGTCATTTCAAATGTAGCAGGAAATACGCAGGACGAACTTAAAGATACAATCGTCGATGCCATCCAGAACGGCGAGGAAAAAATGCTTCCAGGACTGGGAGTACTGTTCGAAGTCATCTGGCAGAATGCCTCTGATCAAGAGAAGCAGGAAATGCTGGATGCTCTGGAATCAGGCTTGAAAGGGAAATAGCTTTTTGGAAAGGACTCCTTAATGTTAAGGGGTTCTTTTATTTTGGTCTTTATAGTAAGAGTGCTGCTGGGTGTTTCGTTTACCCAAATAGTGGAAAAAGTAGTGATTATGTTACATTTCGTAGTGATTATAGTTGATTTCGTAGTGATTAGGCTTCATTTCGTAGTGATTATGGTTGATTCCGTAGTGATTAGTCTAATTCCGTAGTGATTAGGCTAATTTCGTAGTGATTAGGCTTAATTACGCAGTGATTATGGATTAATTCGTAGTGTTTCTCAGCAATATCGTAGTGATAAATTCCAAAACGACGTGCCCCACGAAAAAACGGCAGATCAAACGTTTTTAGGCACAAAAAAGTTGTCCAGAAAACATTCTCTGGACAACTAAATCTTAACTTTTATTCAAAAGTAAGTTTTTCAACTGTTTCTTTATCAAGACGCTTGATGACTTCAATGATCAATTTCACTGCGTTTTCGTAGTCATCACGGTGTAGCATCGCTGCGTGTGAATGAATGTAGCGTGTCGCGATTGTGATGGACAGTGCCGGTACACCGCGGTGTGTCAGGTGAATCGCACCTGAGTCTGTACCGCCGCCAGCTACTGCGTCGAACTGGTATGGAATGTTCAGCTCGTCTGCCAAATCCGTTACAAAATCACGAAGTCCTTTGTGTGACACCATTGATGCATCATAAATGATGATTTGCGGACCGTCACCCATTTTGCTGAGGGCTTCTTTTTCGGTTACACCTGGAGTGTCTCCGGCGATTCCTACATCAACTCCGAAAGCGATATCAGGCTCGATCATTTGAGCGGAAGTTTTAGCGCCGCGCAAGCCTACTTCCTCCTGAACGGTTCCAACCCCAAAAACCACGTTTGGATGCTCAGCATCCTTAAGGCCTTTCAGGACATCGATGGCAATCGCACAGCCTATTCGGTTATCCCAAGCCTTAGCAAGCAGCATCTTTTCATTGTTCATAACTGTGAATTCGAAGTAAGGAACGACCATGTCGCCGGGAGTGACTCCCCATTCCTTCGCTTCGTCACGGCTTGATGCACCGATATCAATGAACATATCCTTGATATCAACCGGCTTTTTGCGCGCTTCTGCCGGAAGGATGTGAGGCGGTTTAGAACCGATGACCCCAGTGATTTCCCCTTTGCGGGTAACGATTGTCACGCGCTGTGCAAGCATGACCTGACTCCACCAGCCGCCGACTGTCTGGAAGCGGATGAATCCTTTGTCATCGATGCTTGTCACCATGAAGCCAACTTCGTCCAGGTGGCCGGCAACCATGATTTTCGGTCCATTCTCATTTCCGACTTTCTTTGCAACCAGGCTGCCAAGGCCGTCCGTAGTTACTTCATCAGCGAATGGAGTTATGTATTTCTTCATTACTTCTCTAGGCTCACGCTCATTGCCGGGAATACCTTTGGCATCGGTTAAATCTTTTAGCATTGTTAATGTTTCATCTAATTTAGCCATTATTTCGACTCCCTTAATATGTATTTTCGAAACCTATTATACTAGACATGAGGGGCAATGTACAAAAAATTCTGCCTAATACCCATTTCGCTGCCTATCATAATTTACTTCATTTTTTTGAATATATGCCTGTTCAATTTGAGCTTCTTGTAATCCTATCAGTTCCGCAAGTCTCATGTAACTCCCAAAAAGGTCGATATAATCTTTCTTACTTCGGCTATCCCTGAATTTTTGTACAGACTCATATACTGCAAGGAACTGGCTGCTTGTGTCTGTCACCGTCGATCTGTTTTGGGTGATGTCTTCAATATCTTCATAACCACACTCAATGCCCAGCGACAAGATGAAATGAACGCCATCCACAAATTCCTCAAGGACGATATCCTGTTCAGATGAAGGTTTCACACTCCAGAACTTGAAGCACCTTGTCTCATTAGCAAGCTCTCCGATTTCAACAAGCAGCGCCAGGATCTTCCTGTCAAATAAATCATCATTCTCTAACTTATGCTGCAATTCAATATGACTATCCAGTGCTTTTTGCATTTTAAAAAGTGTTATTGTATCCATGATTCAACTCCATCGTGTTATTATCACTAAAAGCAGGCTTCTGGATTCCACCATACAGGTTTTCTCACTTTAACAACCCGGCTCTGCAATAAAAAGTATATATTAATTATAAATTTGTTGAAACTATTTGGAATCTCATCCGTAAATAAGGAAAGTTCGCATTGGAGGGGCAGTCATGATTCTGCTTTTACGTCTTATTTTCTTGCTATTATTCATTTTCCTGATATACAGCGGAGTAAAGTATTTATTCCACCCGAAACGAAAGCTGGAGCTTGCTCATGAGCAGAAGCGCTTCTTTTTACTGGATGACCCGGACAATGTTCGCAAAAATTTTCTGCTGACTTATAAGGGTGTTTTGTTCGAGGGTGAAAAGTATTTAGGTACGACTCCGTCTGCATTTGAAGTCGTTTCCATTTTCATCTGGCCTAAGAAAACGTCTGCCTTGAAGGGACTCGTGCTTGAAGACTTCCAGTTTATCGAACGAAAAATCCGCGAGAACTATCCTGTCGCCAAAATCGACTGGAAAAGCCCGATCAAGGAATTTATGGCGAATCATGGGCCAGAAGCAGATTAATCAAGATAAAAGCGTCCGATCATACTTCGGACGCTTTTCCTATTGTGCCTTCATTCCTTCTTTAAGATGTAGTATCAAAGAATTCCCGCCATTTAATCAGTGAGCTCTTCTCTCTCAAAAGATAAGCGAGCACGAGCATGCCAATGATCAGAAAGCTTCCCGCGATTGCATCAAAATCTCCAATACTCTCCCCGAAGATTGTAAAAAAGATCACGAATGGAATATTCGCCAGGAATGAGGCGAGCATAAATTCCTTAAAATCTTTTTTCCGCTCATACAGGCAAAAGCTCAGCAGTTGATAATGAATCAGCGGAATCAGTCTCAGCAACGCAACCTGTGTTACGGTTAGATCCCTGAACCGCCCTACCAAACGCTGTTTCAGTCTGGTTAACTTTTGCATGGTGTCCGGAATTTTTTTCATCAAAAAATAGAATAATATACTGGCCCCCGTCAAACCAATCAGTGAATAGATGATTCCCGGAACCACCCCAAAAAGAAGACCGCCCGCGACGCAGACAACTGCAGGCGGAATGAAAATGAACTGACGGAAAACATGAAGAAGTACAAACAAAACAGGTGCAAACCAGCTTCCAGATTCCACAATAATCAGCAGCGTCGACCACGCATCATCCATTTATGTCACCTGCCTGCGAATCTCTGTTGCTACTAGCATATAGAATCACCCAAGCTGTTATGCCAACAGCATAAACAAATATATAATAATACCAATCTCTAAAACAGCCAGCACAGGCAAACCATATTTGAACTGGGCATGTTTCGTCTTATGCCTGAAATGATTCATGCCTGCAGTGGCCCCGATTGCCCCTCCAAGCAAAGCAATATTCCATAACGTCCTTTCGCTGATTCGATAATCATTGTTTTTTGCCCGTTTTTTATCTATGCTCATGATCAAAAAACCAGCAAGATTCATTACGATAATTAAACTGGCCAATATCCAGATTCCCACGTCTTCACGTCCTCTTAAAATGATGTTTGTACTGCTTTCATTATAACTGCCATGGATCTTTATCGGACATTTCCCACGAGAATTCGCTCTGTTTGTCCATTAAAGACCTTCTATCGGACATTTTTCTCACGTTTTCATTTATGTTTGTTTGTTCGTTAGAGCCCTTCTATCGGACAGTTTCCAAGAGATTTCGCTTCTGTTTGTCCATTAGGGCTCCTCTATCGGACAGCTTCTCAGGGATTCCACTTCTGTTTGTCCGTTAAAGCCCTACTATCGGACAATTTTCAGGAGATATCGTTTCTGTTTGTCCGTTAGAGCCTCTCTATCGGACACTTTCTCAGGGATTCTACTTCTGTTTGTCCGTTAAAGCCATTCTATCGGACACTTTTCACGAGATTCCGCTTCCGTTTGTCCATTAGAGCCATTCTATCGGACACTTTCCACGAGATTTCGCTTCTGTTGGTCCCTTAGAGCCTCTCTATCGGACACTATCCCAAAACTACGCTTACACTTGTCCGATAAAAATAACGACCGCGCATGCTTATGTATCCAAAAAGAAAAAACCATCCTCAATATTGAGAATGGTTCATCTTATCGTTTTATTACTTGTTGAACTGTTGCTTAGCTGTTTCAGCCAATTGAGCGAATGCTGCTGCATCGCTTACTGCTAGTTCAGCAAGCATCTTGCGGTTTACTTCGATACCTGCAAGCTTAAGGCCGTGCATCATACGGCTGTAAGAAAGGCCGTTCATGCGAGCTGCTGCGTTGATACGAGCAATCCAAAGTTTGCGGAAGTCGCGCTTCTTCTGGCGACGGTCGCGGAATGCATACATTAGGGATTTCATAACCTGCTGGTTAGCAACTTTGTATAATGTATGTTTTGAACCATAATAACCTTTAGCTAATTTAATGACTTTTTTACGACGCTTGCGCGTAACTGTACCGCCTTTTACACGTGGCATGTAATTTCCCTCCTATATAAATCGAGATTCCTCGAGTTTACTTAATGTTGTCAAGCATGTGACGAATACGTTTGAAATCGCCTTTTGAAACAATTGCAGATTTGCGAAGCTTACGCTTAGCTTTTGTAGATTTGTTAGCGAATAAGTGGCTAGTGTAAGCGTGTGAACGCTTAAGCTTGCCAGTTCCAGTTTTCTTGAAACGCTTGGCAGTGCCGCGGTGTGTTTTCATTTTTGGCATAGGGACTTCCTCCTCGTTACTTTTCAGTTTTAGGTGCTAGTACCAAGAACATGCTTCGGCCATCCATCTTTGGATGTGATTCGATTGTCGCTACTTCTTTGCAAGCTTCAGAGAAGCGATCAAGAACACGCTGACCGATTTCCTTGTGAGTGATAGCACGGCCTTTAAAACGGATTGATGCTTTAACTTTATCGCCTTTTTCCAGGAATTTGATAGCATTGCGCAACTTCGTGTTGAAGTCATGCTCATCAATTGTCGGGCTAAGACGGACTTCTTTGGTTGTGATGATTTTTTGGTTCTTACGTGCTTCTTTCTCTTTCTTTTGCTGTTCGAACTTGAATTTTCCGTAGTCCATGATTCGGCCTACAGGAGGCTTCGCGTTCGGAGCAACAAGCACAAGATCAAGATTGACCCGCGCTGCGATCTCAAGAGCCTCAGCTTTGGATTTGATTCCTAATTGCTCGCCGTTTTGATCGATCAGACGAATTTCGCGAGCACGAATTCCCTCGTTTAATAACATCGCATCTTTGCTAATAATTAGCCACCTCCAAGGTTTTATCGAATACATTGTCAAGGAGAAGAAGTACATTGCAAGGACTAAGCCTTTATCTTGCTCACACAATGACATACGATATAGTCCATTTTTATTTTGCAATAAAAAAAGTGCAGGCGACGACACCCACACTTACGGAAACAAAATAATTAGACGTTTACGTATTACCTGCCAACAGCCCAATTGCGTCAGCCAGGTGAGAAGCGGGTGCTTCTTCTTTCCTAAAACTTGTATTCAGTTCACTCTTGCTAATATAGCATAAAGAAATTGATGTGTCAAACGAATCACTTTTCGTTAACTGCAACAAAAAGTATTGTATCAGATAGGAATTCAGGCTGCAATACTTTTTTTCAAGCGTAATTAAACTTATCTGCAAAAGGTATGGCACAGAATCATAACTTTATGTTAATTCGTCACTGCCTAATTGCTGCTTTCTTGGTATAATGATTGGTAGAAATAGACAAGAAAGCTGGTGTAGAAATGCTGATCGCGATTATCATCACCGGTGTGATCACTGGACTGCTCGCTGGTACTGCATTGAAATTTTTCAGGACTGGCTATGGTTTTTCTAATGATATTGATAATACGCCTGTTAACATAAAATCCTGCCGGAATTGCGGTGAAAGAATCCAGCGCAGCTATACAAAAAATCTATGTCCCACCTGTTGCAAACCTATTGAATAATCCAATAAAAATAAGAGGAGCCAGTTGGCCCCTCTTTTTTTGTCCAGCTCCAGCGCCTAGCCCCTCGAGACGCTTGTCTAGCTGCGGCTCCNNGCAGTCGCCTCCGCTTTTCTTATTTCTTCGCTTCCTTCCTGAATGATTCAAGGAATTCGTCGAAGGAGATTGTTTCGGAATTTTGTTCGCCGTATTTACGGACGTTGACTGCTTTATCAGCAACTTCATTGTCACCGACAACCAGCATATAAGGTACTTTCTGCATTTGCGCTTCACGGATTTTGTAGCCGATTTTTTCGTCACGGCCATCAATTTCAACGCGGAAGCCTTCTGCTTTCAGCTTATCCTGGATTTCCCTTGCATAGTCATAGTGGACTGCTGGTGAAACAGGGATGATTTGTGCCTGGACAGGAGCCAGCCATGTTGGGAACGCTCCTTTGTATTCTTCAATCAGGAAGGCTACAAAACGTTCCATTGTCGATACGACACCGCGGTGGATGACAACCGGACGGTGATGCTTGCCGTCTTCACCGATATAAGTCAGGTCGAAGCGCTCAGGAAGCAAGAAGTCGAGCTGTACAGTGGACAGTGTCTCCTCTTTGCCAAGCGCAGTCTTGACCTGGACATCAAGCTTCGGACCGTAGAATGCCGCTTCACCCTCTGCCTCGAAATAGTCAAGTCCCATTTCATCCATTGCCTCTTTAAGCATGGATTGAGCCTTTTCCCACATCTCGTCATCATCGAAATATTTCTCTTTGTCTTCTGGATCGCGGTAGGACAGACGGAACGAGTAATCATTCATGTCAAAATCCTTGTAAACTTCAAGCACAAGCTCAACGACACGTTTGAACTCTTCCTTGATCTGATCCGGGCGGACAAAAAGGTGAGCATCGTTCAGAGTCATCCCGCGTACACGCTGCAAGCCAGCCAACGCGCCTGACATTTCATAGCGGTGCATAGTTCCAAGCTCGGCAATCCTGATTGGAAGCTCCCTGTAGCTATGGATGCTATTTTTGTACACCATCATATGGTGCGGGCAGTTCATTGGTCTTAAAACGAGCTGTTCATTTTCCATTTCCATGACCGGGAACATGTTTTCCTGATAGTGGTCCCAGTGGCCGGAAGTTTTATAAAGCTCGACACTTCCCATTACCGGAGTGTAGACATGGTCATAGCCAAGGCTGACTTCTTTATCGACAATATAGCGCTCAATGATGCGGCGGATCGTCGCGCCTTTCGGAAGCCAAAGCGGAAGTCCCTGACCAACCTTCTGCGAGTTTGTGAACAGGCTAAGCTCTTTGCCAAGCTTGCGGTGATCGCGTTCCTTCGCTTCTTCAAGCAGTCTTAAGTGCTCCTTCAGATCTTCCTTCTTGAAAAACGCTGTTCCATAAATACGCTGCAGCATTTTATTGTCGCTGTCACCGCGCCAGTAAGCACCGGCAATGCTCAGCAATTTGAATTCCTTCAGCTTTCCAGTGGATGGAACATGGACTCCGCGGCAAAGGTCGACAAAATCTCCCTGCTCATAAAGAGTGACTTTTTCATCCGCCGGAATCGCTTCAATCAATTCAAGCTTATATGGGTCACCAAGCTCCTTGAAGAACTTGACTGCCTCCTCACGGCTTACTTCTTTACGGACAATCTCAATGTTCTCATTGATGATTTTCTTCATTTCCTTTTCAATTTCCGGCAAATCTTCCGGAGAAAGGGAATGTTCCATATCGATATCATAGTAGAATCCGCCTTCAATCACTGGCCCTACTCCGAGGTTCACATCTTTATACAGGCGTTTGACTGCCTGTGCCATTAAGTGAGCTGTGCTGTGGCGCAGGATTTCAAGTGCTTCCGGGTGATCGGGAGTGATGATTTCAATCGAAGCATCTTCCTCGATGGGTCTCCTGAAATCATACGGCTTTCCATTTACCAGACCGGCAATGGCTTTTTTCTTAAGGCCCGGGCTGATTGAACCGGCAATGTCTTCAGTTGTTGTGCCTGCAGGAAACTCCTTCACTGCTCCATCTGGAAACGATATTTTCAACATGTCTGCCATTGGCTTTTCCTCCTTTTCATATGTGGCGCAATATTTGCGCGAAAAATAAAAAAACCCGTCCCTGAAACAGGGACGAGTTTGATCACACGTGGTTCCACCCAATTCCCACTCATGCGCATAACTAACGCAGGAATGGCTCTGGTTGCGATAACGGCTTCTGCCGCCAGCCAATACTTGCCTTGCAGGCGTTCACAGCTGGAGTTCAGAGGTGGTAAGCGTTTCTTTCGTGTTAGGAAGTTTTCAGCCGTGCCTTCCCTCTCTGCAAACCTTTCAAGAATGCCCATATCCTCATCATTACATTTACTATTGGTTTAGTATGTACGTAATTATAGTTTGTAATGTTTTGAAAATCAAGTGGGCTATCGTATATTTTCATGATCCTCATTGAAAAAATTCAATCTTTCCTCCTCAAAAGCGGAAATTGGGTTAATTTTGACCCGCTCTTCAAACAGGTTGATAATCGTTCGCACTAATGGCTGGTGCGCATCGTCGGTATACAGGAAAATGGTTTGCGGCGCAATCGACAGGAGCGGCGCGATCGTTCCAGAATCGACGTAGATGGGGTGATTGACAAGCAGCCTTCGGTCAATCGTTTTGAACAATTCGCTACGCTTCATCTCCGTGAACTCCTGATTAAAGAATGTCATATTTTCATCGATGACCAAGTACAAATAAGGCATTTGCGGTTTTCTGTCTTTCAGAAAACTTCTCAATGTATGAAGGAATACCTGGTATTCCTGTTCCATTTTATACTCATCGATTGCGACCTCTACCCAATTCGAAAGCTGCTCGAAATATGACTTCAGCCTGAATACGACAAAGGAATCAAACGAGAACGAGACCCTCTCATCAAGAATTTCATTGATTGATTTTTTAACGACCCCTGGCTCTTCAACTCCCTCCATAAAAGGTGCTAGATCCTTTCGGTTCCCTTCCATGACAGAGTAGATAATATCCAGGATTTGATCCTGCTCTTCACTTTCCGTGTAAAAATAAGATTCTGCCAGGATGTTTCTTAGCCAGTCATCTCGTTTCAGCTTCAGAATAAAATCATATACACATTTCTTCAGTTCGGCTAATTTTTCTTTTACAAAAAAATCTTCTGGAATCAGCACTCTATTTTGATCTTCATTAAGAAGAATTGAATTCTTTTCCTGCAATGAAGCAAGCCTGGCGACTAAATGATGGTATAAATTCCAGGCATCCTGCTTTTTTTGGAAGATGATTTCAATCAACCATATCCCCCCTTTTAAATAATCCCTGATTATATATATGGGGGACTTGGACAATTTAGAAGTATCCATATTGCCGCTGAATGATTAAACCGCAAAAAAAATAGGCTGCAGCCTGTTTCGCCGCAGCCTATTTTTAAACTCTCCGATTCTTGCCTTCTACTTTTACCGGTTGCGCAAGGTACTTGATCCGTTCCATGATTCTTGCTGCCTTGAGCTGCTCCTCTTCCCCCCGCTGGCTGTGCGTCAGATGGTGCTCAAGCCCGCTAAGGTCGAAGTTTGAAGTAAAGAATGTTGGAAGATTCTCGAGCATGCGGAATTGCAGGATGGTTCCAAGGATTTCATCCCTGGCCCAGCTGCTCATCGTTTCCGCTCCGATATCATCGAGCATCAGGACATCGGCCTTTTTGATTGCTTCCAGCTTGTCGTTGACCGAATGATCCCCGATCGCATTCTTCATTTCCCTGAAAAATTCCGGTACATATACAATCAATGAACTGATCTGGTTCTGTGCCAATTCGTTCGCAATGGCGCCAAGCAGATATGACTTGCCAGTTCCGAACGGTCCATGCAGGAACAAACCTTTTTGCTTTTGGCCGGATTCATAATTCTCAACAAAATCCTTCGCCATTTTGATGGCCTTGAATCTTCCGGCGTCATCAAGCTCAATATCCCCGAACGACGCTTTCAGAATTTCCTTCGGCACATAGATGCTGTTAATCAGCTTGGCATTCTTTTGCTTCTCATCATACATGACCTTCTTTTTACAACGGTCATATTTGACATCAATATAATTCCCTTTGATGAAAAGCTGTGGCTCATAGCCTTTAATCATATTCTTGCAGGCTGCAAGACTTTCGCATTTATCACAGTCCTTGCTCTGGGTGGAAAACTCATACAGCTTGGACATGCTGCCATCAAGCATTTCCCTGGTGATATAGTCCGCATTCTCATCAAGGAATTGCTTTATATGCTGATCCTGCATGACCTGTCTTTTAAGTGTTTCATACCGTTCCTGAAAGTTTTGGTTATTAGCAAGCTTCTTCAGCGTTTCATTTATGTTTTGCAACTGAATCACCTCCCGGATTTGAATTTTTTCAGTTCTTCTTCAAGCTTTTTCTTTTCTATTTCAAAGTCAGGATCCTCTCCAGCAGCAGAACTTTGCTGTTGGTCCGGTCCATTCTCGCTCTTTTTCTCAAACCAATCCGGCAAGACTTCCTTGCGTACAGGTTTCCGTTTTCCTGATGCAACGGGCGTTTTCTTTCCTTCTGCCCAATCAAGGTATTGTCTGTGCTCACTTTTCGCCAGCTCCATGGCATCCTTTACAGTCGAGATTTTCTTCCTCGACCAATGGCTGGCGATTTTCTCAATATAGCCTTTTGACAGCTTCATATCCGTTCTGATCATAACATATTGGACTAAAACATTCACGACACCCGGAAGCAGCTTTTGCTTGAACATCACTTCTTCGATGATCTGCAGGTCGGATTTTGAAGGCTCGGCACCGCCTGATAAGTCGATCAGCAGCTGTCTTGGTGATGTTTTTTCAAAATAAAGGACTAATTCTTCTTCTTTTGTTTTCGGCTTCTCGATTCCGGCTTTGTGCTGGAAAGGCTGGGTCCGGTCCAGCAGCGCCGGCAACTGGTCCTGGTATTCAAATTGGTACCAGTCCCGTGCTGCCTTTCTCAGCTCCTCAATATCGATATCATTTTCAGCAGTAACGGCACTCAAAACGATATTTTTCATCTTCAATGCATCAATCCCATAAAGGAAGGCGAGATTGCTGATTGCTTCTTTGACCTTCGTTGTAAAAGCCTTTTTGGGAATCAAAGAATCCTGAAGGCCTCCCAATAACAAATCGAAATTAAATTCCGCAGGGTCAATCTGAATTTTGCCAGATTCCCTCCTGCCGATGAAGGATTGCGCTTCTTCTTCACCAAGGTCGGCAGCTGAATCCTCATTATGCATGAGAGCTTGAGGAGGAACAGACAGGAACACATCCTGAAAAGCCCTGGTAATTTCAGAATATCCCGCTTCTGTCTCGGGCAGCTTGTCACTGAAAAACCGTTTAAGCCTCAAAAACTGATTCTTTCCGATTTTTCGATACAGATAGACATTCAACATGCCATCCAGGAAAAATTGTTCCGGAGTCAGCGGCGGCTGTAATTCATAAATGAATGAACGGCCATCTTCATTATTTTTGACATAAGTCTTCAGCAAACCCATTCCCTCAAGCTTCTGGCGGGCGTGATAAATCTCCTTCAAATTCATATCCATGATCGTCATCAGGTTATGATGGGTACCAGACTGAGACCATAGCCGATTTTCTTCAAGTTCAGCCCATAAGGTCAAATAAAGGCTCAAACAAGCTGGCCCAATCAACGGCTGGTACAAAAAGGTGAGCACCTTGCGATCATAATCATGCAGCAGACCGCCGGATGCAACAATATATTGGTCTACAGGCAAAGTCTCCTGCCAATGCTGAGCCATCCTATTCCCCTCCACTCTGTCTGGTTAAAATCTATAACAATCCCACTACGCGGAAAATCATATCGTTTAAGTTGCTCCGTGGTTTCATGCACGCCTTAAAAAGAGCCGAAGTTTCCTTCAGCTCCTTCATAGAAAAGCTTAAGCGCCTTGGTCAGCCCCGACAAGCGTTGGAGGGCCTGGCAGTGAAGTCGCTCTTTGTCTTCATTGCCAGGACCGAAACGTCTCGAGGGGCTAGGCGCTGGAGCTAGACAATTCACTAAGTGATAATTTAAAATTTCCTCTTAGATAAAAAGCTTAAGCGCCTTGGTTAATATCATTCATTAGTCTGGACTCCAGGCTTATCATTGTTCTTTCTTCAATAACTCTTTCAATTCATCGATGAATACATTGATATCCTTGAATTGCCGGTAAACGGAAGCGAAACGGACATAGGCGACTTCATCGATTTTAGCCAGCCTGTCCATCACCATCTCTCCCACTGCTTCGCTCTTCACTTCGGATACTCCATGGCTTCTCAGTTCTTTTTCTACCTCGGAGACCAAATCCTCGAGCTCTTTTAGGGCGACCGGCCTCTTTTCACATGCTTTCAGCAAACCGCGAAGGAGTTTCTCTCGATTGAACTCCTCGCGAGTACCTTCTTTTTTGACCACAATCAATGGGATTTCTTCAACTTTCTCAAAAGTGGTAAAGCGAAATCCGCAAGCTTCACATTCACGTCTGCGTCGAATTGATCGGCTATCGTCAACCGGTCTTGAATCAAGAACCCGGGTAGAGTTATTTTGGCAAGTTGGACATTTCATCTCGATCAGCTCCGAATATTTTGAAATATAGAATGAGCGAAGGACCATTCGCTTTATCCACCAATACGTCCATAAGCATTATCCTTACTATTATCTTATAAAAAAGATGCTGATGGGACAAGAGGAACTATTGATTTCCATATTTGCCTGAACCGATGAACGTAAGTGTTTTATCCAACTTTCCATAAACCTTGATTAATTCTTGTCTCAATGCAGGATTGATTCCTGCCAAAGAAAACTTTTCCGTTGAGATATGTAAATCGACCGCTGTTTCAAATGGTTTTGTCGTAATGACGGTTGCGGTTAAAAAACCCTTGATCCTGCCGTTTAGCTCCGCTGAGATTTCTCCATGTTCCTTTGATACACTGGTGATCCGGGTTTTAGAGTCAGCTTTAAGCAGATCCTCGACTGACTGGAATACCTGATTAAAATTCGCTTTATAATAATGGGTCCGCAATTGTTCATCACTGTTATTTTCACTCGTCCCGCTGAATTTCTCGTATCTTCCTGTTATGGATTTCAAAAAAGACATCAAAAATCCTCCTGCACATTATTTCTATCTACAGTTTACCTTAATTTTTGCACAAAATAAAAAGAGGTGTATCGCTACACCCCTTGTAAATTTTCATATTTTCAATTATAGAGCCTTCGCTTGTGCCTGTTTCACATGCACAGGACCCATGCCGCGTGGAATTTCGATATTCTCGCGTGTTTGAGCGCCAAGAGCTTCAGCAATATAGTCAGCTGCAATATTAGGATCAAGATCGCCGCAAGTGTAAACATCAATGCTGGCGTATCCGTGCTCCGGGAAGCTGTGAATAGTTAAATGAGATTCAGAAATAATGACAACTCCGCTTACACCCTGTGGTGCAAATTTGTGGAAAGCCACTTCGCGGATTTCAGCACCAGATTTCAAAGCTGCTGAAACGAACGTTTGTTCAATAAAGTTCATATCATTCAATTTTTCAAAATCGCAACCCCAAAGTTCAGAAATTACATGACGACCCATTGTTTCCATATTCAATTTCCCCCTCTAACAATATTAGAATGAAATTCCTAGTTTCAATGGTATCTTAACTACCACGGGGGAAAGTTAGTCCAGAGAGGTCCTAACCCTTTAAGTAGCCAATTGGTACCGTTATTAAGAAGTTCACGATGACTAGTATACTTTGTTTATATTTTTTTTGCAACACATGAAAATAAAATTTTTTCAATGAATTTCAATGTTCTATACGCACAGTTTCATAGATAGCTATACAGCATGTATGCAGAGTTTTTCATACTGCAAAAAAGCCTGCCGGGATCGGCAGGCTTTTTACATATAACCCTGTATGGTTTGACACTTTTATTTATCCAACTTTCACGGTTGCTGAAGCAGACATTGCCTCGGCAACATGCTTTGTCAGGTCTACAACCCTGCTTGAGTATCCCCATTCATTGTCATACCAGGCGAGTACCTTGACTTTGTTGGCGCCAATGACCATAGTGGACAGTCCATCAATGATCGCTGAGTGCTCGTTCGTGTTGAAGTCAATGGAAACCAGTGGATCTGTGGTGATATCCAGTACACCCTTAAGCTTCCCTTTTGCAGCAGAGTAGAACGCATCGTTCACTTCATCCACAGTTACCTCTCGCTTCAAGTCAACAACCAGGTCAACAAGTGATACGTTTGGCGTCGGCACCCTTAGTGACATACCGTGAAGCTTTCCTTTCAGCTGTGGAAGAACGAGTGACAGCGCCTTTGCCGCCCCTGTTGAAGTAGGGATGATTGATTGTCCGCAAGAACGCGCCCTGCGCAAATCTTTGTGCGGATTATCGATATTATTTTGGTCATTTGTGTAGGCATGGACAGTTGTCATCAAGCCGTTTTCAATGCCGAAAGTATCATCCAGCACTTTTGCCACTGGTGCCAGGCAGTTCGTTGTGCATGAAGCATTGGAAATAACGTCATGCTCTTCAATTTTTAATGCGCTTTCATTTACGCCCATCACAATTGTAATATCTTCATTTGTGCCAGGGGCTGTTATAATGACTTTTTTTGCGCCGGCCTCCAAATGAAGTGCTGCCTTGTCACGTGAGTTGAACTTTCCTGTGGCCTCTATGACAATATCAATCTTCATTTCTTTCCACGGAAGCTCAGCAGGATTGCGATTGCTCAATAGTTTGACAGTTTTCCCATTAACGACAAGGTGATCATCAGCAGGGATGATTTCACCTGCAAATTGGCCATGTGTTGAATCATATTTAATCAAATGCGCCAGTGTTTCAGCCGGATAGCTCGCATTAATCGCCACAACCTCAAGATTTTCTTCAAGAATGGCTCTTCTGAATACCATTCTTCCAATTCTCCCAAAACCGTTTATCGCTATTCTCGCCTTCATTGTACGGCCCCTTCCGAATTAGTGTTATACTTAATAACCCTTTGTTATGGTATTAGTATAACATATTAAAAAATATTTGTGATATATAATTGCACACATTTAAAATTTAAAATAATTCTGATAATATTCATTGGTGAAGACAAGTATTTCAATGCGCGGATTTTAAGGAAACAAGGAATAAATTATCTGAATCAGGGATTATATTCGCTCCAACAGGGATTATCTTAGGATTAACCAGGATTGATGGCAAAAGAAAAAAGAGCCCATTTCGGCTCTTTAGATTCCCCATTTATGCAAAACTTTAATTAGTTGCTGTCTTGATTGTTCGATGGTTCCGGTGTTGTCGATGACTTCATCAGCCAAATTCACTTTATCCTTCAAAGGCATCTGTGATTTGATACGTGAAAGGGCTTCATCCTCGGAGAATCCATTCCTCTCCATCAGCCTCTCCAACTGGGTCTTCTCATCCACGTAGACAACGATGATTTTTTCGACCATGCCTGTTAGCTTGCTTTCAAAAAGCAATGGTATATCCAGGACCACGGCCTTTTCATTTGCCGCTTCTGCTTGCTGCCTTTTCATAGCCATCCGCTCGCGTACGGCAGGATGGACGATTGAGTTAAGCTGCAGCCTTTTTTCCTCGTTGTTAAAAATGATTGACCCTAAGGCGGGGCGATTGATGCTGCCATCTTCTTCTAAAACTTCTGTGCCAAAATGGCTGACAATATCATTATATGCTTTTTCTCCTGGCTCAACAGCAAGCCGCGCTTCGATATCGGCGTCGATCACCGTGATGCCAAGCTCAGTGAACATCGCTGATACCGTGCTTTTCCCGCTTGCTATACCTCCTGTTAATCCAATGATTAATGACATCCTCTTTTATCCTTTCAAACAGTCTCCTAGAGCTTGAGCAGTCCAATTATGATCAATAAGATTCCCGGTACAAAAGAAAACTTCTGCAGCCAGCTCCTCTCTGAAAAATAGCTGCCCATTCTCATGCCGGCATAGACGAACAACGAACTCATGAAGGCAACCGTCAGAGCCAGATAGCCGGGTGAAAAGCCCAATAAGGCCGCGCCGATCCCTGCTCCAAATGCATCAAGAGACAGGGCAAGACCAAGCATGACGGCTTCAATTCCATTGATTGTACCCGAACGGTCGAAGTCTGCCGACATTGGTTTCTTCAAAATATTGATAACAATGCCAAGTGATTTAATCTCAAAATTCAGGATGATTTTTTCATGACAGAGCATCTCTGACTGGTCATCCCGGAAGAACTGGAATAAAACCCATCCGCCCAATACGATCAAGACAGTGCCACCCAGCTTCTCTGCCAATTCAGGTGAAAAAAAGCTCTCGAGAAAATGCCCAATCATCATGGCAGCCATCAGAACGGCTGCTGAACAGACCGCAATAACGGCAATCGATTTAACCGGGATTTTCATTTTCCGCAATCCATACGTTAACCCTACACTGAAACTGTCAAGACTGACAGCGAATGCAAGTAAAAGCAGGGAGATTATTTGTGCCATAAACTGAGCTCCTTCCTGTCAATCGCTACGTTAGTATATGGAAGGAGCCTAGATATGGTGAGAAAATCAACAGGCGATTATATGTTCACAGTTTTTGGCATGTTGGACAAAAGTGGGTCCCCCGTCCACCGACGACTGTTTTTTCCAGTGGTGTGCCGCACACCTTGCATGGTTCATTTTTACGTCCGTACACCAGCAGCTGGAGCTGGAACATACCAATCTGCCCCTGGGAATTGACATAGGAGCGGATGGTACTGCCGCCCTTCTCTACAGCCTCAGAAAGAGTACTGACAATTTCCCTGTAAAGAACAACTTCTTCTTCCTGGGACAACGAGTTCGCAATCCGTTCCGGGTGGATTTTCGCCCGGAAAAGCGCCTCATCAACATAAATATTCCCAAGACCGACAAGGATTTTTTGGTCAAGCAGCGCAGGCTTTAATTTCCGATTGGTCCTTTTAAGCTTTTCAGACAGCCATTCTACGGAGAAATCGGCTGAAAATGGTTCAGGTCCCAAATCAGCGAGCGGCTGCGAATCGAATTCCGTCCCTTTGGCGTATAGGTGCATCGTCCCGAATTTGCGGACATCCTTATAGCGCAATTCTTTCCCATCGGTAAAATGAAAAATGACATGTGTATGTTTTTCAACAGGTTCGTCTGCGCTGAACAAACCATATTTCCCTTCCATCCTAAGATGGGAGACAAGCGCATAGTCATCTGTATAAAAGATCAGGAATTTGCCTCTCCTGCCGATTTCATTGATTGTCTGGCCGCGAAGGGCATCATTAAATTGCTCAACTTCACTTGGCTTTTTGATCATCTTGGGCCAAAAAACCGATACATGCCCGATTTCTTTGCCCACTGCAAGCACCTCAAGCGTGCGCCTGACGGTTTCTACTTCTGGAAGCTCAGGCATCCTATCCCGCCTTTCCTTACCTTTCTTGTCTTTCCTTTACTTCGCATCATACCAGGTTGGACCGTATGAGAAGTCCACCTTCAAAGGAACTTTTAATTCTATCGCATTTTCCATGACATCCGGGACTATTTCCTTCAGCAGCTCAATTTCATCCTGCGGCGCCTCGAAGATCAATTCATCGTGCACCTGAAGAAGCAGTCTCGTCTTCAGCCCTTCTTCGCGCAGCCTTTCAGCCATATCGATCATGGCCTTTTTGATAATATCAGCAGCACTTCCCTGGATTGGCGTATTCATCGCTGTCCGTTCCGCAAAACTTCTCAGGTTGAAGTTGCGCGCCGTGATTTCCGGTATATACCTGCGACGGTGCAACAGTGTCTGGACATACCCTTTCGCCTTGGCATCTTTCACGATTTCATCCATATACTCTTTTACGCCTGGGTAGCTCTCAAGATAGCGTTCGATGAATTCCCCAGCCTCTTTCCTCGTAATGTTCAGGCTCTGCGATAAACCATAATCGCTGATTCCGTACACAATCCCGAAGTTTACCGCTTTCGCATGTCGGCGCATGTTCGAAGTGACCTCATCTTTTCCGACGTGGAAAACTTCCATCGCTGTCTTTGTATGGATATCCATGTCATGACGGAATGCATCAATCAATTTTTCGTCCCCGGCAATATGGGCAAGTACTCGCAGTTCAATTTGCGAATAGTCAGCAGCGAATATCACCCAGTCTTTTTCTGAAGGAACGAATGCCTGCCTGATTTTCCTGCCTTCTTCAAGTCGGATCGGAATATTCTGCAGGTTAGGGTCCGTTGAACTAAGCCTTCCTGTCGCAGTCAGCGCCTGGTTGAACCTTGTATGGACTTTTTCCGTTTCCTTATTCACGACCTTTTGCAGACCTTCAATATAGGTTGACTGCAGCTTGCCAAGCTGGCGGTAGTTCAAGATTTCTTCAATGATTTTGTGCTTCGGCGCCAATTTTTCCAGGACGTCTGCTGAAGTTGAATAACCGGTTTTCGTCTTTTTGGCAGCAGGAAGTCCCAGTTTTTCGAACAGAATGACACCTAATTGCTTCGGTGAATTGATATTGAATTGTTCGCCTGCCATTTCAAAAATCTTCGTTTCGATTTCGGCAAGACGGCCTTTGATTTCTTCGCCCATGTTTTCAAGACGGACCATATCGAGCTTGATACCGAGGTATTCCATATCTGCAAGCACCAGTGACAATGGCATTTCAAGGCTGCTGAACAGATCGTGCTGGTCATTATCCCACAGCTCCTGCTCAAGCTTTTCTTTCAAGGACACCAGAACATCTGCCTTACGCACCAGGTGCTCCCCAAGTATTGTTTCATCGGGGATTTTTCGTCTGGCGCCTTTTCCATAGACCGATTCGTCAGCCTGTACGCTCATGAAGCCATGCTGTCTGGCGATGGCAGCCAGGTCGTCCGGCGATTCGGAAGGATTGATGATATAGGATGCTAGTGCCACATCGAATTCAGCACCTTTCAGATGGATGCCGTGATGGCGCAAGGAAACCTCGGAACGTTTCGCATCATAGACTGTCTTTTTGCTGGTCTCATCTTCTGCCCACTTTTTGAATTCTTCAGACTCCAAAGCGGTTTTCACAGGCAGATAATAGTGCCCATTTTCATTCACAACCGCGAAACCGACGATATCAGCATAATGATAGTTATCCTCAAGCACCTCGACGTAAAAGCCGTTTTCTATCGCAAAAATGTTTGGGTCGACTGTATCGAGCTGTTTGAACTCAATGTCTTCAAGCTCGACATTTTCAGGTACTGCCTCCGCACCAAGCTTGTCCAATAACGAGTTGAACCCGAGTTCCTTGAAGATTTTGACCAGCTTCTCGTTCTCTGCGCCTTCATATTCAAGTTCGCTTAACTCGATTCCCACCGGAGCTTCACGAGTGATGGTCGCAAGTTCTTTGCTCATGACGGCCTGGTCTTTGAATTCCTCAAGCTTTTCCTTGAGTTTTTTTCCGCTGACCTGGTCGATCGATTCAATCAGCTTTTCAAGCGTGCCATGTTCCTTCAGCAGCTTGATCGCCGTCTTTTCCCCTACACCAGGAACTCCCGGTATATTATCGGATGCATCCCCCATGAGTCCTTTCATATCAATGATTTGTTGTGCCGTCAGCCCATACTTCTCCTTAATATGTTCGGGGGTATACTCCTCGATATCCGTAATGCCTTTCCGGGTGATGCTGACAGTTGTTTTGTCGGAGCTCAACTGTGTCAAGTCCTTATCACCGGATATGACCTTCGTTTCAAAGTCTTCTTTTTCAGCGAGCAAACTTAAAGTACCAATGATATCATCGGCTTCATAATTTTCCAGCTCATATTGGGCGATTCCGTAAGCTGTCAATAATTCACGAATAAATGGGAATTGCTCGGAAAGTTCCGGCGGCGTCTTTTGCCTGCCACCTTTATATTCACTGAACGTTTTATGCCTGAACGTCGTTTTTCCCGCATCAAATGCGACAAGAATATGACTAGGCTTTTCATCCTCGAGAATTTTCATCAGCATCATGGTAAAACCGTAAACTGCATTCGTATGTATCCCTTTTTCATTATTCAACAGCGGCAAAGCAAAAAACGCGCGGTAGGCGATACTATTGCCGTCGATCAATACAAGCTTCTTGGACATGTCATTCCTCCTCCAGGACCATGTAGATTTTATATAAAAAAAAGACCGTTAGATTCCTTCCTATTTTATCATGAGAGATGATAGAAAGAAAAATAACGGCCTTTGTCAGCCTTCTATTAATCTGTGTAGCCCATCAGCATCCTTGCGTATGGTGAATCGGATGGGAGGACAATCACGGTCTCGCCGTTGATTGTCTTTTTATAGGATTCAAGAGTACGGAACATGGTATAAAACTCAGGATCCTTTGAGAACGTTTGGTTATATACTTTTGCAGCTTCCCCTTCTCCTTCACCGCGGATGGTTTCTGCGTCAGCTGTTGCCTTAGCCAAAATCTCTTTCACTTCACGGTCTGTCTGGGCAATGACCCTGTTCTTTTCAGCATCCCCCATTGATAGATATTCCTGGGCCTTTGTTTCACGTTCAGAGATCATACGGGTAAAAACTGATTTTTCGTTCTCTCCAGGTAGATCTGTTCTTTTCATCCGGACATCTGTAACTACGACACCATAGTTACCGCCGTCAAGCAATTCATTGACCTTTTCAGTTACCCTGTCATTCAACGAACCACGGGAGGAATTTTCATCATTGATGATTTCATCATAGTCAAGCTGCCCCAGTTCAGAACGGACAACAGAGTAGATGAATTCTTCCATGCGCGATTCCGCACCCTCCAGAGTCCTTGCATTGGAAATCATCTTTTTCGGATCCTCAATACGCCAGATTGCATAATTATCGATGAGGATTCTCTTTTTGTCCTTTGTATTGATTTCCGCCTGTGAGACATCATAAGTCATTTGATACTTTGGCAGGGTGGACACACTCTGGATGAATGGAACTTTATAATTAAGTCCAGGTTCCTTTACAATTCTGACAACCTCACCGAACTGTCTCACTACTTTATATTCGCCTTGTTTAACAACGAAAACATTGGTGAAGATAAAAACCAGAAGGGCAATGAGAATAATCAGGAAAATCCCCAACTTCGTATAGTTTCTCCAATTGAACGAACCGCCGCCGCGTTCCTTCAAATCAATCACGTTTTGATCAGCCATTATTCTTTTCACTGCCTTCCTGCTCTGACTTAGGCTTATCTGCTTCAAGCGGGCGAATCGGGAAGTACTTCATTGTGTTGCCGTCATCGTTCATGATGTATATTTCCGTTCCCGGCAGCACCTGCTCAAGTGTTTCCAATATCAGACGCTGTCTGGTGATTTCCGGATTTGATTTGTATTCAACATACATCTTATTGAATACCGCCACGTCACCGCGCGCCCGTTCGATTCTGGCAGCTTTGTCACCTTCTGCCCTTGAAATAAGCGCATCCTTTTCACCCTTCGCTTCGTTCAATTTCTGGTTGCGGTACTTCTTTGCTTCATTTATTTTTGTATTCATCGTCTCACGAGCATCTGTTACATCTGTAAAAGCTTTGCGGACTTCTTGATTTGGCAGTTCAACATCCTGGAGCTTTACCCCAAGGACGGAAACACCCATATCATACTTTTCAATCAAGGATGACAATAAGTCACGGACATCCGCTTCAATTTCTGCTTTCCCGGAGGTCAGGGCGTCATCTATTTTGGAGCTGCCAATGATGCTTCTGACAGAGGCCGAAGTTGAATCATACAAAATCTCTCTTGGATTATCAGCATTGTATAAATATTTTGCCGGATCAGTAATTTTCCATTGAACAACCAGATCGGCCAGCACAATATTCTCGTCACCCGTAATCATCTTCGTTTCATCCGGAAACTCGACGATTTCACCGTTTTTCTCTTCATAGCCGAACTGAAGGCTGAATGTTTCCTTCGATAATGTCTCAACACTCTGGATTGGCCAAGGAAGCTTGAAGTGCAAGCCAGGTTCACTAATTCCCGCCTCTACCTTCCCAAATGTCAAAATGACCGCCTGTTCTGATTCATCGACTGTATACCAGGTCGTGAAAGCAGATAGGCCCAAAATAATGGCAAGAACGACAATACCGCCCGTCACGTAAATCTTTTTTAAGCTTACCATCGAATTCCCCTCTTCCTATGTTTCTGTCTATGTTTGTTTTTACGATTATAAGTCACAAAAGTTTCAAAAAGTATGATTTTTGTAATATAGTTTTGCATCATTAGCTTTTTAGGGGAATGAAAAAAGCACAAGCGGGGTCTGCTTGTGCTTCTTTCGGCTCCTTGGATGAAGGGGTTTTCACTAATGATGATAGCAAGAAAGTGTTAAGAAAAAATAAACCTCTTGTTAAGACTATGTAAATTTGGAAAACCTTTCTCATCCAAAGCTTTATTCTGGTCAATGGAGGATTTACACCTTTAGAGCTCCGCGGAACCCTCTTGCAGCATAGTACGAATCTGCTCCATTGTGATATAAGAACACCGTATCGTAACGGCGGTCACAAAAAAGTGCGCCTCCAAGGCTTCTAATATGATCCGGCGTTTGCACCCAGCTCGACGTTTTCAAATCGAAATTCCCGAGCTCTTGCAATTCTCTGTATTGCTGCTCTGTTAAAAGTTCGATCCCCATGTCAGCTGCCATGTCCATGGCGTTATTTTCAGGTTTATGCTTTTTCCTGGACTCGAGCGCTTCACGATCATAACAAACACTTCTGCGGCCTTTAGGGCTTTCAGCTGAGCAGTCATAGAAAATGACTGCTCCTGTCTCTTTCTCTTGGCCAACAACATCCGGTTCTCCGCCTGTTCTTTCCATTTGGTTGAGTGTCCACATTTTTTCCATATTCATTTCAAGCCTCGCTTGAACATCCGCCCAGACAATACCTTTATGACGATCCATATTTTTTTCAAAACGTGTTTTTAAAATCAAGAGCAGGTCCTCTTGCTCTTCCGGTAATAATTCCGTCGTTCTATCTGGCATACAAATTCCTCCTATTCATAAAAGGCTCTGCTTGCACTTCTCTTAAGCAGGCATGAACACCTTCTTATTGAGGCAGCTTCTTATAAAGCTTAATGGTAAAGGTGGTTCCTTTCCCGACATCACTTGTTACTTCAATTTGCCCTCTATGGGCTTCCACGATATGTTTGACGATGGCTAGGCCAAGGCCTGTTCCCCCTGAATTCCGGCTCCTTGCCTTATCCACCCGGTAAAAACGTTCAAAAATCCTTGGAATCTCACTTTTTTCAATGCCAATTCCTGAATCCTTTACCACAACGGAAACAGTGTCTTCGTGGTCAATTAACGAGATTTCCACACTGCCGCCATTTAGGGAATAAGTGATGGCATTGCTGACGAGGTTGATCAGTACCTGCTTCAGTCTGTCAGCATCTCCTTCAATGGTCGCCTGCTGTTCTGGCCCATCAAGCATAAGCGTGATATCCTTTTCTGCAGCTTTTCCTTCTAAAATCTCAATGACTTCAGCTGCTTGCTGGCGGAGATCCACACTTCCAGCTGAAAGATGGAAACCATGCTGTTCAATCTTGGAGAGGTCAAGCAATTCCTGTATCAATACTTGCAGTCGGTCACTTTCTTTCAGGATAATTTCAAGAAAAGCTTCCAATGTATCTTTATCATGCATCGCTCCATCCAGAAGTGTTTCCGAAAAGCCCTTGATCGAGGTGATGGGTGTCTTAAGCTCATGCGAGACATTGGCCACAAAGTCTTTTCTCATCTGCTCGAGTTTTTTCAGCTCGGAAATGTCATGGAATACAAGAAGAATTCCTTTCCAGACATTGTTTGTCCCGATGATTGGCACTCCGTACACTTCAAAATGGCGCCTTTCTATCTCAATAGGAAGAACGACTTGCTTCCTTACTTTTTGCTCAGTCATGAAAATCTCTTCGACCATCCTGATGATTTCCTCATGGTCAATGACTTCATAATAAAGTTTATACAGGTATTCAGAAGACTCCACATTGAAGATTTCCTTATAGGGCTTATTGATCAAGTTAATAAATCCCCTGCTGTCAATCAAGATCAGGCCGCTGCCCATATTTTCGATCAATGCCGTCAACCTGTCCTGCTGTGATTCCTTCAGCTTCATCAGTTCCTGAAGGTTTCTGGCAAGGATATTGATGGAAGAACTCAGCATCCCCGTTTCGTCTATATGATCCTCATATGTCCTTGCACGGTAGTTCCCTTTAGCCAGCTCGATCGCGACATTTGTCGCAGACTCGATTGGTTTCGTATAGCGGTTCGTGATCCTTGTACCGAGGAGGATGATCACGACCAATGCCATGCCAAGACTAATGGTAAGTATCCACCAGATTTGGCGATACGCTTTCTGCAGTTCATCAATCTTTGTTGTCAGAAATACATAACCTTCTTTTTCACCGTTATGAATGAGGGGGTTCCAATAGTAATGCAAGTCAAAGCCCCCGCCAACTTCAAGATCGCTCTGCGTTTTAGGCGTCTCTTCCACGATATCCCCAATAATATCCTTATGTCTGCTGATTTTTGTGCTTGATAGTTCACCAGTGTCATAATGGATATCACCGTCAAGGTCAACGATGGTAATCCTGGCGTTCAGCAACCGGCCCATCCTTAGGATTTCTTCTCGGTCCAGTGAGCCAAGCCCTCCATTTTGCTCAATATTGGAGGTTAAAAGATTCATTTCAATCTTCAGGCGTTCATTGAATGAATTGATATAATAATTCTTGAATAATTGCCCCAACACAAGGCCAAGGCCTATTAACACGATGATGATCAAGGTAATAAGGGCAAATAAGAGCCGTGTCCTGTACTTTGTCATTCTCCCTTCGGTTCCTCCAGCTTATAGCCAAGGCCGCGGATTGTTTTGATATAGGAAGGCTTCTTTGTGTTCTGTTCGATTTTTTCGCGCAAGTGGCTTATATGTACATCTACAATTCTTGTATCACCGGCAAAGTCATAATTCCAGACCGCGCTTAACAGTTGGTCCCGCGTCAGAACCCGGCCTTTATTTTTGGCCAGATAGAGAAGCAATTCGAATTCCTTCGGTGTCAATTCGAGCAGGTCTTCCATGAAATACGCTTCATAGAAATCCGGCATGATCCTGAGTTCGCCAATTTTGATCTGTCCCTCGTCCTCCTGCTTCTCCTCGACAGGATCCGGCACTGCCTGCACCCTTCTAAGGATCGCTTTTACCCTTGCCACAACCTCCCGCGGGCTGAACGGCTTCGTCATGTAATCGTCTGCACCCAGCTCCAGGCCAAGCACTTTGTCAAACTCGTCATCCTTTGCCGTCAGCATTAAAATCGGGACATTGATTTTCTGCTGCCTAAGCAGCTTGCATACTTCCATGCCGTCAAGCTTCGGAAGCATCAAATCCAGGACCATTAAATCCGGTTTTTCTTCTGCAGCAAGGCGGATCCCTTCCTCACCGTCCATTCCGGTCACAACGGAATAACCAGCCTGTTCCAGATTATACTTCAGCAGCGTCACAATAGATTGTTCATCATCTACAACCAAGACCTTCTTGTTCATATAAGCCTCCAAAAAAGTTATTACCCCTGATTCATCCAATTAACTCTATCTACATTATAATATCAACCCGCCGTGTAAAATCAAATTTTAAAAAAATGAAAAAGGATGTACAAATGAATGTACATCCCGAAGCTCAAAAATTCTCCAGTGCCTTACCGTCCATTCGCTGCACTGGATATGGCGGACAGACGAGCATCTGACCCTTTACCACTGTCTCATCATCTTCATTTTTTCCAGTAACCGTAATCACAACATTATGCTTGCTCCTGATGACTTCGGTCACTTCAAACAGGAATTGCACGGTTCCATAATGATAGACAGGTTTCACATATTCTATATCCTGCTTAAGAATATGGCTTCCAGGTCCCGGAAGATATTTGGAAACAGCCGAAGTGATGATGCCATTCAGCATGATTGCAGGAACAATCGGCTTTTCATATGGTGTTTGCGAAGCATAATCATGCTGGATATACAAAGGATTCGCATCATTGGTCAAACCCAAATACAACAGGAGGTCTTTGTCCTCGATTTTCTCTGTTAGTGTCAATTTTTCTCCGACAGTGATTTCTTCTATTTTCCTGCCAAGCTTACGTTTTCTTCCAAGCAGCATAGCGTTTACCCCTTTGCAATAGAAGTTCGATTTAGTTGCATTATATTCCCCTGTCCGAAAACAATATACGTCCCATATTGGAAAAAAAATCGGGGAAGGTTCCCCGATTCTTTTTTAGGCTGTTTTCGAATCGATTGATTCATGGCACGTGATGTAATAAGTTTAGCTCTGTTAAATCAGACTGTTGATTTTCGTTCCAGGCGCTTCGCTTTCCGCTGGAAGAATAATGAAAAAGCCCAACTGCCGGCTTTTTCAAAAAGCAATTCTTCCTGGCTGGCGCTGAGCCTCCTCGTCGCTTTGCTCCTGCGGGGTCTCACCTGACCAGCTATGCCCGCAGGACATTGAATTGGCTTCTTCGAACCTGCCCACGCACGATGGAAATGCGGTAGCATTTTCGGAGGAGTCTTCGCGCCTTCCACTACAATCAACAGGAGTAAAAACGACATTGGGCTTTAACAGAGCCAATTTTTTTACGAATCAGTGTCCGTTTTAAGCCAAAACCGCCATAACATTACGCACTGCTTCTGCTGATTTATCGAGTGCGGCTTTTTCATCTTCTTTCAGTTCGAGTTCAATTACTTTCTCGATTCCGCCGGCTCCAAGGATTGTCGGTACTCCCAGGTAGATTCCTTCATATCCATATTCGCCTTCAAGATAGGCAATCGCTGGAAGAACACGGCGCTGGTCTTTTAGGATTGCTTCACACATTTCTACCAGTGAAGCTGCAGGCGCATAGTAAGCGCTGCCATTTCCAAGAAGGTTGACAATCTCGCCTCCACCTTTGCGAGTGCGCTCTACAATCGCTTCCAGGCGTTCTTTTGGAATTAATGTCTCAAGTGGAATGCCTCCTGCATATGAATAACGCACAAGTGGGACCATGTCATCGCCGTGGCCTCCAAGGACAAAACCAGTCACATCTTTTACCGAAAGATTCAATTCCTGGGCTACGAATGTACGGAAACGAGCAGTGTCCAATACACCTGATTGTCCGATTACACGGTTCTTAGGGAAACCTGATTCTTTGAAAATAGTATAAGTCATCGCATCAACCGGGTTAGTCAAAACGACGATAAAACTATTAGGAGAATGCTTGGCGATTTCCTGGGCTACACTCTTCATGATTTTCTGGTTCGTCTGGACAAGATCATCACGGCTCATGCCAGGCTTGCGGGCAATACCTGCGGTGACAACAACGATGTCTGAGTCTTTCGTGTCCTCATAGCTGGATGTACCGGTAATGTTCGCATCAAATCCCTGGACAGGACTCGCTTCAAGCATATCAAGCGCTTTACCCTTTGTCGGGTTTTCCATTTGCGGGATATCAACCAATACTACATCCCCAAGTTCCTTCTGTGCAAGCAAGAATGCTGTTGTTGCTCCTGTGAATCCTCCACCAATGACTGAAATCTTTTTGCGTTTCAATGACATAAGGCTTCCTCCTCAGAACAAATATATTTTTATAAAATATATGTTATTTATGTAAAGGCTATCCTATAAAAGGATAGCCTTCCGTACATTTTTAGCCCATGTTCTTGATCAATACATCGCCGAACTCAGAAGTCTTCACTTCTGTAGCACCATCCATCAAACGAGCAAAGTCATATGTTACGACCTTTGAAGCGATTGATTTTTCCATTGATTTAACGATCAGGTTCGCAGCTTCAGTCCAGCCAAGGTGTTCAAGCATCAGGACGCCTGAAAGGATGACGGATGAAGGGTTAACCTTATCCAATCCAGCATATTTCGGAGCAGTTCCGTGAGTAGCTTCGAAAATAGCATGGCCTGTTTCATAGTTGATGTTTGCGCCAGGAGCGATACCGATACCGCCTACCTGTGCAGCAAGTGCATCAGAAATATAGTCGCCGTTCAGGTTCATTGTTGCAACAACATCGAACTCCTTCGGACGAGTAAGGATTTGCTGAAGGAAGATATCTGCAATCGCATCTTTAACGATGATCTTGCCAGCAGCCTCTGCATCTGACTGTGCTTTGTTTGCTGCATCTGTACCCTGATCTTCTTTGATCTTGTCATACTGAGCCCAAGTGAATACCTTATCACCGAATTCTTTTTCAGCAAGTTCATAACCCCAGTTTTTGAACGCGCCTTCTGTGAATTTCATGATATTGCCTTTATGTACAAGCGTTACTGACTTACGGCCTTCTGTGATGGCGTAGTTGATCGCTGAACGTACAAGGCGCTCTGTTCCTTCTTTGGAAACAGGCTTGATGCCGATACCTGAAGTTTCAGGGAAGCGGATTTTATTTACACCCATTTCATTTTGCAGGAATGCAAGAAGCTTCTTGACTTCATCAGATCCACTTGCATACTCGATGCCAGCATAGATATCTTCTGTGTTTTCACGGAAAATGACCATATCAGTGTCCTGTGGACGCTTTACAGGTGATGGAACACCTTCGAACCAGCGTACAGGGCGCAAACATACAAACAGGTCAAGCTCCTGGCGCAAAGCAACGTTCAGGGAACGAATACCGCCGCCGATTGGTGTTGTCAGTGGACCCTTGATTGCGATCAGGTATTCATTGATCAACTCTAATGTTTCGCTTGGAAGCCACTCGCCAGTTTGGTTGAATGCCTTTTCTCCAGCTAAAACTTCTTTCCAGACAATCTTGCGCTCACCCTTGTATGCTTTTTCAACAGCTGCATCAAGAACGCGGACAGAAGCTGCCCAGATATCCGGACCTGTGCCGTCACCTTCGATAAAAGGAACGACTGGGTTGTTTGGTACGTTTAAAACTCCATCTTTGACTGTGATTTTTTCACCTTGCATTGTTTTCTCTCCCTCCAAAATCCTCATTATTTCAGAATCAAAGGTTAGCAGGCTTATATGCCTCTAACCTTTTCTCAGGGAAGCCAGACAAGTATGACTGACTTCCCTCACTCTCCTATTACAGCAATTTTTCACTAAAAAGTAAAATATTGCTCCTCTATTTCTAAAAATTATCTCATTTCGATGGCAACATATTCCTGCTTGCCAGGTCCTGTATAATCAGCACGAGGGCGGATCAGACGGTTGTTGTCATACTGCTCAAGAATATGCGCAAGCCATCCGGATACACGGCTTACAGCAAAAATTGGCGTGAACAGATCATGGTCGATGCCAAGGCTGTGATAGACGGATGCAGAATAGAAGTCCACATTCGGCGGCAGATTCTTTTCGCCTGTCACGATTTCTTCGATCTTAGTGGACATATCGTACCAGTGTGGTTCGCCAGTAAGCTCAGTCAGTCTCTTGGACATTTCTCTCAAGTGCTTCGCACGAGGGTCTCCCTGACGATAAACACGGTGTCCGAAGCCCATGATTTTTTCTTTGTTTGCAAGCTTTCCGCGGATTGCCGGCTCAACATTTTCGAGAGTGCCGATTTCAGTCAGCATCTTCATAACAGCTTCATTTGCTCCTCCGTGAAGAGGTCCTTTCAGCGCACCGATGGCAGCGGTAACACCTGAATATACATCAGAAAGTGTTGCAACGCATACACGTGCAGTGAAAGTTGATGCATTTAGCTCATGGTCAGCGTGCAGGACAAGCGCCTTGTTCATCGCTTCTACCGCAACTTCATCAGGCTCATCGCCAGTCAGCATGTAAAGGAAGTTTGCCGCGAAATTAAGGTCTTCTCTTGGTGCGATTGGCTCAAGACCTTTCCTGACTCTTGCGAATGCCGTAACGATTGCCGGCATTTTAGCCTGCAGACGGATCGCCTTTCGGTAATTCGCTTCTTTTTCCATTACATCGGCTTCATCATCATATAAGCCTAAAAGAGATACAGCCGAGCGAACGGCAGCCATCGGATGGACTTTATCGATCGGGTACATCTTGAAATGCTCGAGCACTTCCTTAGGCAACGCTGCATTTTCTGCAAGCTGCTTCTTCAATTCGTCCAATTCTGCCGCTGTAGGAAGCTTGCGGTGCCATAATAGGTAAATCACTTCTTCGAAACTAGCATTTTCAGCTAGATCGTCAATGTCATAGCCAACATAAGTCAGCGTATCATCGATGATAGAACTGATAGAAGATGTTGTTGCCACTACCCCTTCAAGACCACGTGTTACTGTCATACTCAATCTCTCCTTTGTAGTTTAATTTCCCCATATCCCATAATTTGTCTGTATGTGAATTGCTGTTCAGGACAGCGATCAGAAAAAAAGAAATTTCTGACACTTTATACGAAAAGCCGAACCATACGCCGGCGACAGACCGATTCAGACCGGATTTGCCATACACAAGATGGTATCGAGCGCTTGCTCAGGCAGCCGGCAAAAAAAGAAAATGCTTACATTTTATAAAATGAAAAAAACCGTGGATTCCCGCTTCTCTCCCTAGCCTATAGAGGGAATGGAAGCAGTTACAAGTCCTATTATAAACAATTATCTGACATTTGTGAATGAAAACAACTTAATTCAGCAGAAAATATTATTTTAAAAAAAGGCTATTTAATAAAATCAAAGATTTTCATTGCTGCATAGGCAATACCTGCCCCGATCAGCGGACCGACAGCTACACCTTTAAAAATTGAGACCGCTAGGATCGTTCCCAGGACGAGTGCAGTTGTGATATGAGGATCTTCAGCCAGCAATGTAACGCCGCCTTTTGCAAGTAGAGCAACTGCCATTCCGGAAATGAGGGCAATCCATGCATATGGCGATTTAAATGCACCAGATAAATCCTTGAAGCCAATATCACCGCTGGCAATCGGAGCCAGGACGGCAATCGTAATGACCGTCACACCCCAGTTAATGCCCTTTCCCTGGAGAAGCGAGAATGTCTTTGCTTCAAACCCCGCAATCTTCATTACAACAAGGACCAATACCGCGATGATTAATGATTGGTTCTTGGCCACAAAGGCAATCACCAGCAAAGTTAGTAAAAATAGCATAGGCTCTAGCATAAATTGTCATCCTTCCACGGTTAAAACTATTGTAACATAATTAAAAATATTACACCAAACAAGTAATGCCCCTCGTTTTCCATCTATTAATATACGCTGCAGGTAATTGTCCGTATTCACTATTAATTTCTTCAGTCCCTGTCAGGTTTTTAAAGGGATTTTCAGAAGGAAGTCGAATCTTTTTTATGGACAGACGTATATTGTAGAAAAGCTTTCAGGACTGGCAGCTTTCAGGACTGACAACAGGTAATAGCACCCACATGATTGCCCATTCCAAAAGGAGGAACCTGCTTGAATCTCGTATATCTTAATCGAACACTGCGCTTTCTTCTGGTCATCAGCGTGATTGTCGCAGGAGTATTTGCATTATTTTTTGTCTCAAAGGTCACCTATCCATTCATCATTGGATTCCTGATTGCATTTATGATGAACCCGCTCGTCAACTTTTTTCAAGAACGGGTGAAAATGCCGAGAGCCCTAGCAGTAATCATCGCCCTTGTCCTGATCATGTCCTTGTTTGCCGGACTGATTACTTTGCTTATTGTCGAAATCGCATCAGGAGCCGAATATCTGGCGATGGTTGTTCCCGAACACCTTGTTACACTGATTGATTACATAGAGCACTTATTCGCTGCACAGCTCATTCCTCTTTATAACCAGCTGGCTGGAATGTTCCAGAACCTTGACGCGGATCAGCAGGATACGATCATGAATAATATCCAGAATGTCGGCGCCAACATCGGGACCACTGCAGGGAATTTCATCAAGAACTTTTTCGAAAAAATCCCGAATATCCTTTCATGGTTCCCAAATGCAGCTACTGTTCTCATTTTCTCTCTGCTGGGAACTTTCTTCATCAGCAAAGACTGGTACAGATTATCTGCATTGAGTAACCGGCTGCTGCCGAACCGGGCAAGGACAAGCAGCAGAACCGTTTTCATCGATTTAAAAAAGGCGTTATTCGGATTCGTGAAGGCTCAGGCTACCCTGATATCGATCACAACGGTCATCATCCTGATCGGCCTGCTGATCCTTCGTATCGATTACGCGATCACGATTGCCCTTGTCACAGGGATTGTCGATATTATTCCCTATCTTGGCACGGGTGCAGTCTTTGTTCCATGGATCATCTATGAAGCAATCGCCGGTGATATGGCTACCGCCCTCGGTTTAGGTGTTTTATATATTGTCGTCCTCGTGCAGAGGCAGGTGATGGAGCCGAAAATTCTGTCCTCCAGTATTGGCCTGGATCCGCTCGCCACTTTGATTGCTCTATTTGTCGGCTTCAAGACCATCGGCTTCCTTGGTCTGATCGTCGGTCCAGTCGTCCTGGTTGTTTTCAATACCCTGCAGCGGGCGAATGTATTCCAGGATATATGGACATTCATCAAAGGAAAAGATGAAGTGATTATTAAATGATAATATTAATGCCGGACCTGTCACCAAAAAGACCTTTTTAGGATTACCTGATCCTGTCCCTGCATCTATAACAAAAAAACAAAACGCCAACCTTTAAGTGTTGGCGTTTTTATGTTAGCGGATTACCTTAATGGTTCCTCTATCAATCCAGTTGCGGAATAGTTTCAGCATCAATGCTTTGAAGAACTTCCTGGTTGGCGGCGCCAGGAGCAAACACCCCAGGGCATCGGTGATGAATCCAGGTGTCAGAAGCAGGGTTCCTCCAATTAGGATGCTTACTCCATCCAAGATTACATCTCCTGGCATCATGCCTTTTCTTAATTGGTCCTGTGTTCTTCTTATGGTTTCCAATCCCTGCTGCTTCGCCAGGTAAGCCCCGAGGAACCCGGTCAGGATAATGAGGGCTATTGTCGGCCAAATGCCGATTGTCTGTCCGGAAAGAAGCAGGACCCCAATCTCAGCAGTCGGAACAATAACTAAAATCAAAAAAATGTATTTCATTTTACACCTCAATGTGTTGGGATAGCGTGTCCTTCTATTATACGTGGCGAACAGGCGATAATACAATAATATGATTGCCCAGACCTCTAAAGACATGAAAGCTTGGTGAACACTAGTATTAGATTTCATGGAAGATATAATGCGGGTGACTTCGGACATTTTCTGCAGGTTCAGCCTCTGTTTTGTCCGAACATGGGGCGACTTCGGACATTTGCTGCAAGAGCAGTCTCTGTTTTGTCTGAACATGGGGTGACTTCGGACATTTTCTCCAAGTTCTGCTGCTTTTTTGTCCGAACATGAGGTGCCTACGGACATTTCCTGAAGAATCAACCGCTGTTTTGTCCGAACATAGAACATCTACGGACATTCCCTGCAGGTTCAGCCTCTGTTTTGTCCTAACGCGGGGCGACTTTGTCTGAAAATATAAATAAAAGCGTGAAATCTGTATGATTTCACGCTTTTCACTGGATTATTCAACTTATAATACGCTTGCGTGTCCTTTGTAAATGACACCTCTTGCAGAGTCAACGGTGATTTCCTGGCCATCCTTGAACAGGTTCATCGCATTTTCCACGCCTACGATGACTGGGATTCCAAGGTTCAGTCCGACAACAGCTGCATGGCTTGTCAAACCGCCCTCTTCCGTGATCAATGCGCTGCACTTTTCAAGGGCAGGTACCATTTCGCGGTCTGAGCCAATGGTTACAAGGATGTTGCCTTGTTTTACCTTGCTGATCGCTTCTTGTGCATCTTTTGCCACGACTACTCGTCCGTATGCAGATTTGCGGCCAATACCTTGTGCTTTTGCCAGGATATCGCCAACCACATGGATTTTCATCAAGTTGGTTGTGCCTGCTTCTCCTACTGGAACACCAGCAGTGATGACTACTAGGTCACCATGGGAAACATATTCGCTATTGACACTTTCCTCCACAGCACTTGCAAGCATTTCATCCGTCGTTTCTGCCTTTTCCCCAAGCTGTGGATATACTCCCCATACGAGGGCAAGACGGCGGACCACATGGTCATTAGAAGTAACAGCAATGATTGGTGCCTTTGGACGGTACTTCGAAATCATGCGTGCTGTATGTCCGCTTTCAGTTGGTGTGATGATGGCATTGACTTCTAAATTAAGCGCCGTATGCGCAACCGATTGTCCAATAGCATCAGTGATATTGTGTTCTGTCTCTTTACTGCGGAATGACAGCAATTCTTTATGATTAAGTGCTTCTTCTGCGCGAGAAGCGATATTGTGCATAGTCTGAACAGCTTCTACCGGGTATTGCCCAGCTGCTGTTTCACCAGATAGCATGATGGCGTCAGTTCCATCGAAAATCGCATTCGCAACGTCACTAGCCTCTGCGCGGGTCGGGCGCGGGTTACGCTGCATGGAATCGAGCATCTGTGTAGCAGTAATGACTGGCTTTCCTAGTGTATTGCACTTTTTGATCAGGTCCTTTTGAACGAGTGGTACCTCTTCTGCTGGAATTTCCACTCCAAGGTCTCCACGGGCAACCATCAATCCATCAGAAACTTCGAGGATTTCGTTGATGTTGTCAACGCCTTCCTGGTTTTCAATCTTAGGAATGATCTGGATATGTGATCCGTTGTTTTCTTCCAATAGCTGGCGGATTTCCAATACATCAGTCGCGCGGCGCACAAATGATGCTGCAATGAAGTCCACTCCTTGTTCGATTCCGAATAGGATATCTTTTGCATCCTTCTCCGTAATTCCTGGAAGATTCACAGAAACACCCGGCACGTTTACACCTTTTTTATTTTTAAGTGTACCCGTGTTCAGGACTTTCGTCTTGATTTCATTATTTTCCTTGTCGATGCTGATTACTTCAAGACCGATTAAGCCGTCATCAAGGAGGATTTTCGCACCTGGATGGACATCATCAATCAACTGGTCATAAGTAACAGAGAACTTATCAACTGTACCAAGAACCTCTTTCATTGATACGATGCATTCTTGACCTGTAGTCAGCTCGATCGCACCATTCTCCATATCGTTTGTGCGGATCTCAGGGCCTTTAGTATCAAGCAGGATACCTACCTTCTTCCCTGTTTTCTCCGCAGCTTCTCTGATATTCTTGATACGCGCTGCATGTTCTTCATGATTTCCGTGCGAGAAATTCAAGCGGGATACATTCATTCCTGCTTCAATCAGCTGAGTTAATTTTTCTACACTTTCACTTGCGGGACCAATCGTACAAACAATTTTTGTTTTGCGCATAGATTGCAACCTCCTGGTTTACTGTAAAAGAAATTAAATAGAAAGCTCTTTTGATAATTTATATAAGTTCAAATCAAGAGTGTGTTCTTTTGCCAGAGCTTCAATGATGTCATAGTCCACCAGCTGGTTCTTCTCCATACCGACAGCCCGTCCGCCTTTTCCTTCCAATAGAAGCTCTACTGCACGGGCTCCAAGACGGCTGGCCAGTACACGGTCAAATGCAGTCGGAGAACCGCCACGCTGCACATGCCCAAGAACCGTTACTCTCGTATCGAAATCTGTTTCTTCCTTTAATTTCTTAGCGAATTCATAGCCGTTCATGACACCTTCAGCAACAACGATGATACTGTGCTTCTTACCGCGTTCATGTCCTTTTTTAAGACGGCCGGCAATGTCCTTCATATCATGAGGGTCTTCTGGTATAAGGATTGTTTCAGCTCCGCCTGCCAAACCTGCCCACAGTGCGATATCACCAGCATTACGTCCCATAACTTCCACGACAAAGGTTCTTTCATGCGAAGAAGCGGTATCGCGGATTTTGTCAATTGCATCGATTACTGTGTTTAGTGCAGTATCGAAGCCGATTGTAAACTCCGTGCCTGGAATATCATTATCAATTGTCCCTGGAACGCCGACACATGGAAAACCTTGCTCTGTCAGGGCCTTTGCACCACGGTAGGATCCGTCGCCGCCAATGACGACCAGGCCGTCAATGCCGAATTTCTTTAGCTGTTCGATTCCTTTTTGCTGGCCTTCCTTCGTCTTGAATTCTTCACTGCGTGCGGAATAAAGGAATGTTCCTCCACGATGGATAATGTCACCTACGGAACCCAGTTCAAGTTTTTCGATATTTCCATTCATCAATCCAGCGTAACCACCGATTACACCATAAACCTCGACATCATGGAAAATACCCTTTCTTACTACAGCACGAACAGCAGCGTTCATCCCAGGCGCATCCCCGCCGCTCGTCAAAACACCAATTCTTTTCATTTTTTCATTCACCTCATTCGGTATCATCTATGTACTTTGCTGCTCTTTCGAATGGTTCCTTCAATATTGCAACTGTAAAATTCATGGAAGTCTACTTTTTACTCTTGAATATAAAAGCAACGAATCCGGAAAAACATACATAAAACTAATTACTGTGTATTCTGTTAGCTTCTCTTATTATGAACAGAATACCCGGGAATATTTCTAAAATAACATGTAGGGTGCGGTATCTCAACTGAATCCTCAATATTGACAATAAGTTGGAATTATCACGTAATTGCAAGCGCTTTAATAGGATGCTGCTGGGAAAAAGACAAGCCCCAGCAAGTTTCTCTGAAAAAAATAAAACGTGCTGTCAGCACGTTTTATTTTACCCCGATAAATTCTGTTGGAAACGAAAACTCGCCAATTCGTTTATATTTCTCATAGCGCTGGCTCAGCAATGTCTCTTCATCCAAAACCAGCAGCTCTGACATCGAGTCTTTTAAAATTTTATCCATATACTTTGCCTGCTGCTTCAAATCTTTATGTGCTCCGCCTTTTACCTCTGGGATGATTTCGTCAATGATCCCCAGTCCTTTGAGGTCAGGAGCAGTGATTTTCATCGTTTCAGCAGCTTTCTTCGCTAACGAAGAATCCTTCCAAAGAATCGCTGCCGCGCCTTCTGGTGAGATAACGGAATATGTGGAGTTTTCCAGCATGTGAATATAATTGCCTACACCCAGTGCAAGAGCTCCGCCACTTCCGCCTTCCCCGATGACCACACAAATGACCGGGACCTTCAAGCCGGCCATCTCGAACAGATTGCGGGCGATCGCTTCGCTCTGTCCCCGTTCTTCGGCAGCTTTTCCTGGATAAGCTCCCTTCGTATCAATGAAGCAAATGATCGGCCGCCTGAATTTTTCAGCCTGCTTCATCAAACGCAAAGCTTTACGATAGCCCTCCGGATGCGGCATGCCAAAGTTCCTGCGGATATTTTCCTTTGTATCTTTTCCGCGCTGATGGCCAATGACGGTTACCGGATAGCCATGGAACTTGGCAATACCGCCAACAATCGCTTCATCGTCCCCAAAGGTCCTGTCACCGTGACATTCAAAGAAGTCTGTGAAAAGCAAAGAGATATATTCAAGTGTTGTCGGACGATTTGGATGACGGGCAATCTGCACCCGGTCCCACGGCTTCATGTTCTCATAAATTTCTGATTCAAGCTTTTGCAGTCTCGCTTCTAACTTATCTATTTCAGATGTGAGATCCACATCCGTATTTTTGGTAAATTCCTTGAGCTCACTGATTTTTTTTCTTAATTCCAATACCGGTTTCTCGAATTCTAGTTCTCCTGCCATTCGAACGTCCCTCCTGGCTGATGGATTTCAAGTATTCCCGCAATCTTTTCCTTCATTTCGACTCTCGAAATCACTGCATCAAGCTGCCCATGCTTCAGCAAAAACTCTGCTGTCTGGAAGTCTTCCGGCAGTTCTTCTCGAATTGTCTGTTCAATGATCCTTCGTCCTGCGAAGCCAATCAGGGCTCCTGGTTCAGCGAAATTATAGTCCCCCAGACTGGCAAAGCTTGCAGAAACTCCTCCAGTGGTAGGATGAGTCATAATCGAGATGATCAGCCCTCCGTTATCGCTGAATCTTTTCAGTGCGACGCTAGTTTTCGCCATTTGCATCAGGCTCAATACACCTTCCTGCATCCTTGCTCCGCCTGACGCGGTAAAGATGATGAATGGAATGGACAATTCATCAGCCTTCTCGATCGCTCTTGCAATCTTTTCACCTACAACCGATCCCATGCTTCCCATCCTGAAAGTAGCATCCATGATCGCGATTGCGGCCTCATATCCGTTAACAGTCCCTATGCCTGTGACTACCGCTTCATTCAGACCCGTTTTTTCCCGGTCCTTTTCAAGCTTTTCTTCGTATCCCGGAAAACCGAGCGGATTGCCGGAGACCATTTCACGGTCCAGTTCACGGAAGCTTCCTGAATCCAGAAAACTTTCGATTCGTTCAGCTGAATTCATTTGATGATGATAACCACACTGTATACAAACCTTGCAGTTTTTATTCAGTTCTTTCGTATACATGATTTTTTTGCAGTTCGGGCATTTAGTCATGATTCCTTCAGGAACATCCTGCTTCGCTGCTTCAGAAGGAATTGTCGCGTACTTTTTCTTTTTCGTTTTCGTAAAAAGTTCCTTAAGCAATGTATAACCCCCTCCGAATAATACTGGTTGTTTTGTAATATCCTAAATTTGCAAGGCTTTACTTCCGCTTATTTTTGCAGTTGCGAAAAAACCTTTAGTCACAAAGCACTAGGTGGTCAGACCACTACAGCAAAAAAGAAAGAGAGTCTGCCATCCTGGCATCATAGGCATGTCCACAAGTATATAACATCCTCTCTTCGAAAGATGTTACTTCATGTCGTCATTCCGTCGACATTTTCCGCAGCATGCGATGCCTATTCAGGATCAGTTCTCCGTTCTTTGTTGCAAGCGCGTCCAGCAACAGATGGTATTCTTCTTTTTCAGCTGGAATTGCTTTCAGCTCAAGTGCCTTGTAATAATCATTCAATATATACCAAATTCGATAAAAAAGGTGATTGTCAGCAAGTTCGGCAATTCTCCTGAAAAATTCCTCGTCCTCAAAATTATGGTCATCAATCCAGACCTTTAATCTTCTGATTTCATCTTCCCGAATCTTTTCAGCCGCCAGGTATAGACAATCTGCCTCGATCATGTTTTTCGTTTCCACCACATCATCTTTGGCTTTTTTATCCTGCAGGATAAAGGTGCTTAATAATTGGACCAGCTGGTTGCCGCGGAAGTCCCTTATAAAGGTTCCTTCTCCCCTTCTTGTCTCGATCAGCCCGAGAAGTTCAAGGGCGCGCAAAGCTTCGCGAACAGAGGAGCGCCCAGCATTCAGGCGCTCTGAAAGTTCACGTTCGGAGGGAATTTTATCTCCGGGCTTCAAGCCGTCTTTATTAATCATTTCCCTTAGCTGCCTGACGATTTCCACATATACTTTCGTGCTCTTTTCAGGCTGTGCCACTAAGAAATCACTCACCTTTTCCTATCAATGCAAGGCGTTCAGTACGCTCCCTGACTTCCTGTGGATCCACTTTGATTCGTGCAACCCCGGTCTCCATCGCTGCTTTCGCGACAGCTGCGGCAACAGCCGGTGCTACACGGGGATCGAATGGACCAGGGATGACATAATCGCTTGAAAGCTCCGATTCCTCAATCAGCCCTGCGATGGCTTCCACAGCAGCCACTTTCATCTTTTCGTTGATATGGGTAGCCCTTGCGTCCAATGCCCCACGGAAGATTCCAGGGAAAGCGAGAACATTATTCACCTGATTAGGAAAATCGGAACGGCCAGTACCAATTACAGCCGCACCAGCAGCTTTTGCTTCCTCTGGCATGATTTCCGGCACCGGATTGGCCATCGCAAAGATAATTGAATCATTATTCATCGTCTGGACCATTTCTGAAGTCAGTGCTCCGGCAACAGAAACGCCAATGAATACATCAGCACCTTTGATCGCATCAGCCAGGGACCCTTCGACGTTGTCACGGTTAGTGAATTTCGCCACTTCGTCCTTTATGGCATTCATGCCGTTCGGGCGTCCTTCGTAAATTGCGCCTTTGGTATCACACATAATGATGTCACGGACACCGTATGAATACAGAAGCTTGATGATGGCAATTCCTGCAGCTCCTGCTCCGTTGGCAACTACCTTGATTTCATTCATTTTTTTCCCGACAATTTTCAGCGCATTGACGAGGCCTGCCACGGTCACAATCGCCGTTCCATGCTGATCATCATGGAAGACAGGGATATTCGTCTCTTTTTTCAATCGTTCTTCTACTGCAAAACAGTTTGGGGCAGCAATATCCTCCAGGTTCACACCGCCGAATGTTGGTTCAAGCAGCTTCACCGTTTCAACAATTTTATCCACATCCGTCGTGTTTAGACAGATGGGAAAAGCATCAACACCAGCAAAGCTTTTGAAAAGAACCGCCTTTCCTTCCATTACAGGAAGCGCGGCTTCAGGACCGATATTCCCCAGTCCAAGGACAGCAGTGCCATCGGAGACGACCGCCACCATATTGCCCTTCATTGTATAATCAAAAACAGTTTCCGGCTTATCATATATTTCCTTGCACGGCTCCGCGACACCCGGAGAATAGGCAAGGCTTAAATCTCTGGCATTCCTTACAGGCACTTTCGATTTAGACTCTAATTTCCCTTTATTCACACGATGCATGTGCAAAGCTTCTTCACGTAAAGTCAACTCAGGTCCACTCCTTAATTATGGGCTCTCTCCGACAATATCATTGCATTCATCATATTCCGCACTCTTGACTACGGCAGATTCTCTTCGATGAAAAATGCGAAAGATCAGCGACACAATAATAGGCGAACGGCCTGATTATTTATAAAAGCTGCCTACTTCAGTGGTCTGACCACACATATCCTTTTCCAATATAACACATCTATTATACTTGTAAAGAACTAATTTTTCAGGACAACATTCTTGTCGCCCAATACCTTCTTTAATTCTTCCACACTTCCCCGGTCTGTGTTCACGCTGAATTCATTTGGCAACATCATTGATTTTTCGGTCTCTTCGTTATACACAATAACCGGAACAGTACCATGATGTTTTTTCAAAAAAGCTTTAAGCTCATTCATTTTGCCGGTGCTGTCAGCGCCCCTCGCGATTCGCAGATACAAAACCGGCTTTTTCTGTCCGTTTTTTTCTGCTTCTTTTTCAATGTCCAGCACTTGCTGTACGATAAATTGGCTCCTTCCGTCCCGTTCATCGAACTTTCCTTCCAGCAGCGCCATTTCTCCCTGTTTCAGTACATGTCCATACTGCTTGTAAACTGCTGGGAAAACAACCGCTTCTGATTCTCCGCTTGCGTCACTGAGAGTGAGGAAGGCCATGGCTTCTCCTTTTTTGGTACGGATTTTCTTCTGCTCCGTTATATAGACGCCAAGCCTTATTTTGCTCCCCGGGGACTTTGACGCAATCTTTTTAACCCCGGCGGCCTCGAACTCCTTCTCATGGATGGAAACAGGATGCCTGGAGAGATAGACTCCCAGGACCTCTTTTTCAAGGCTGAGCTTGTCTTCTATTCGCATCGGGTCAACCTCTATATACTTCGGCTTCAGGGAAAACTCCGCTTCAGCGAACATATCGATCTGTCCGGAGTCATCCGGAGCTACGAGCTGTGCGTGTTCAATCGCCACATCAATTGTCGCTAAAAGGACGGCACGGTCCTGCCCGAATTCATCGAAAGCACCTGAATAGATCAGAGCTTCCAGCACTTTTCTTGTTGCAGCTTTGTGCGGTACACGGATGCAAAAGTCGAAAATATCCTTGAAATGCCCATTTCGTCTCGCCAGGAATATTTCCTTGAGTGATGCAATTCCGACGCCTTTGATTCCTGCCAGACTGTAACGCACACTGTCTCCTTCCGGCTGGAAGCTGAAAGCGCTTCTGTTGACCGATGGAGGCAGGAGCTTAATGTCCATTTGCTGCAGCTCCCTTGCATACTGGGCGATTTTCGCGTCATTGCCGATGGCGGAAGTCAGCAGGGCAGCCATGAAGTAAAGCGGATAATGGGTTTTGAGATAGGCGAGCTGATAGGCAATCATGCTGTAAGCGACAGCATGGCTGCGGTTGAATCCGTAATTGGCGAAACGGACGATTAAATCATAGACCAGTTGCGCTGTCTGCGCATCGTAACCCTTCTTTAATGCCCCATTAACGAAATGTTCCCGTTCCTGGGAAAGGACTTCCTTCTTTTTCTTCGAAACCGCTCTCCGCAGCAGGTCCGCTTCTCCGAGGGAGAAACCTGCCATCTTTGAGGCAATCTGCATGATTTGCTCCTGGTATACGATGACTCCATATGTATCGTGCAAGATTGGTTCGAGGTCCTTATGATAATAATCGATGGGCTGTCTCCCGTGCTTGCGGTCAATGAACAAAGGAATATTCTCCATCGGGCCCGGACGGTAAAGCGCATTGACTGCGACGATATCTTCAAACCGTGTTGGTTCCAGCCTTGTCAGTACTTTCCGCATTCCTTCAGACTCAAGCTGGAAAATACCTGTCGTCTCGCCCCTGCCGAGCAATTCAAACGTTTGTTTATCTTCGCCCGGGATATCATGGACCCTGAGCTTTTGACCGGTTTTATGCTGGATTGAATGCAGAATGGAATCGATTAAAGTCAGATTCCTTAAGCCCAGGAAGTCCATCTTCAATAAACCTATTTCTTCAAGATGGTCCATCGAATATTGGGTAAGGAACACTCTGGACTGGCCTGACTGGATCGGCACGACATTCGTTAGCGGCTGTTCGCTGATGACAACACCCGCAGCGTGAGTGGAAGTATGACGCGGCAAGCCCTCAAGTTTTATCGCCGTTTCAAGGATTCTCTTATTTTTTGAAGATTCTTCTATAAACTCCCTGAGTCCGGCTGATTCATTGACGGCATCCTTCAGTGAGATTCCCAGTCTTGAGGGAACAAGTCTGGAGAGCCGTTCGAGTTCCTTAGTGTTCAAACCGAAAACCCGGCCTACATCCCTGAGCGCTGCCTTGGCTGCAAGTGTTCCGAATGTAGCGATCTGAGCGACATGGAGCTCTCCGTATTTTGCCGCGACATATTCTATGACCTCATCCCTGCGATTATCAGGAAAATCGATATCGATATCGGGCATTGAGATCCGTTCAGGATTCAAGAACCTTTCGAAAAGAAGATTATGTTCAATTGGGTCAGCATCGGTAATGAACAGCACATAGGATACAATTGATCCGGCTGCTGAACCACGGCCAGGACCGATCAGAATCCCCTTTTCTCTCGAATACTTGATAAAATCCCATACAATCAAGAAATAATCGCTGAAGTTCATTTTTTTAATGATGGATAGTTCATATTGAAGTCTTTCCACATGCTGCCGTGAGGGATTTCCGTAACGTTTTTCAAGACCCTGGAAACAGAGTTCCTCAAGCATCCCATCGGCACTTTTTCCCGGTTCGACCGGAAACTTCGGCAAATGCCTTGTACCAAAGTCAAGCATGACATTGCACTCTTCAGCTATTTTCAGCGTGTTCTCCAAGGCTTCTGGATACTCCGAAAACAAATCGCTCATTTCTTTTGCGGGTTTCAGGTAAAATTCACTGCTTCCAAGTTTTTCACGAGCGTCATCCTGGAGTTTATCGCCATTCTTGATCGCAAGAAGGCACTCCTGGGCAAAGGAGTCCTCTTTTTCCAAATAATGCACCTGGTTCGAAGCAGCCAATGGCGTATTTGTTTCCGAGCCTATACCAGCCAGTTGTTTGACCAACTCCTTCTGCCCGGGAAGACCGTGATCCTGTATGGCCAGATAAAAGTTTTCCGTCCCAAAGATTTGTTTATATAAATCAACAGTATTTAATGCTTTATCTCTTTCCCCATTTGCCAAATAGTATTCTATTTCACCCCTGGTACCTGGTGTCATCGCAAATAGTCCCGCGGCATAATGCTTCAGCCACTTCACCGGGATTCCTTCGGGGGATTTCGTCTGTACAGCACTTGAAATTTTGATCAGATTCTGGAATCCCTCATTGTTTTTCGCAAGGAGAACAAGCGGGAAGGATTCATTTTCAAGAGAGGTACTGACAACATCAACTGTCAGGCCCAGCAATGGCTTGATTGAATTCCTCAGGCATTCTTTATAAAATGCAACCGTTCCGTACATTACATTATGATCCGTCAGAGCGAGTGCGGAAAAGCCTTTTGCCTTTGCATCGCGGACTAGCTGCTCGACTGTAGCCGTACTGGTGAGCAGGCTGAATGCACTATAGACATGAAGGTGAATAAACGGCATATCTCTCACACCCTTTAAAGGTAAGGTTTATCTTCTTTCATTATAGGCTTTTAAGGCAAAAAAAGAAAATATGTTCTCCTTTGTTCACATAACTTTAAACATATTGAAGCCAGATTGTCCATAAGATGAAGTACGAAGAAAAAATCGATTTTTTTAAAAGGGTGTATACGATGAACCAGCCATTTATCCCAGGTTTGTTTGAAGCATATTTCATTGCGCTAGGTGTTTTGCTTGGCGGCTCTTTAATCGGAGGATTGGCCGCTTTTTTAACAGGACAGCCTTTAATGACGGAAATCGCCCGTTTCTCCAGCTCCATCAGGATCTGGGCCATCATCGCTGCAATTGGCGGCACATTTGATACGGTCTATAGCTTTGAAAAAGGACTTTTGCATGGAGAAACAAAGGATATTTTCAAACAGTTCCTATTGATCCTTACTGCCATGGGCGGAGCGCAGACCGGTGCTCTTCTCATTGACTGGCTGACACAGGAGCATGTTTGATATGAGGGTTCCTCCTTATTACCGAAGGCCAGAATGGCAGCGATTCTTTTCCGGTGCAGCAGTTGGCGCACTCGTCAGCTGGGTTTTGTTTTTATATATGAATGGATCTTGGATGGAAAAACACGCGAAAACGATCGAGCAGCAAAAAGATGAAATCGCAGACTTGAAAAGTGACATCGAAATCTGGATGGAGGATTATGAAGAGTTAAACAAAAAGAACGAGGAAAAGCTCACCGTGCAGGAAATCAAGGTGAAAATCGTAAATGATAAAAAGTATAAACAGCTGGATACGCTCAGCATCTACGAAATCGAGGAGGAGACCAAAGGCCAGCTAAACATGCTCCTCGCCAAAGACCTAGATTCGGTTTTTAAAAGCCGGGAACTGATCACAAAGGTGATTGAAAACAAATCGATCAAGATCAGTGACAAACGCTATAAGCTAAAAATCAAATCAATGGTCATTTATACATCAGTCAGCATTTTGGTGGAAATCAGTCTGGATTGATAAGGTGAGCGTGTCCGTATTTGTGACTGTTTTTGATGAGAACATTGGTCACGGATAATCGTTTTTAGGACAGGTATAGCGAAGATGACCGGAAAGCTGTCATAATTCCTGCGTTTTTTTGACAGCTTTGAGCTCTGAACCCTGGAAAGCTGTCATAATTACTGCGTTTTCTTGACAGCTTTGAGCTCTACACTCTGATACCTGTCATAATCACCGCGTTTTCTTGACAGCATTGAGTTCCGAACCCTGCAAGCTGTCACAATAACCACGTTTTTTTGACAGCTTTGAGCTCGAAACCCGGAAACCTGTCAAAATCACCGCGTTTTCTTGACAGCATTGAGTTCTGAACGATTAAGCCCATATAATTGTG
>NZ_JAGGQK010000002.1:0-109111 GCF_018613355.1 Bacillus sp. ISL-35
GGTTTGGCGGGAAACGAAGAATAGCTGTCTGAAAGTAAGTCCAAGTAAGAATGTTCCTCGGTCCAAAGTAATATCTCATCTTGTTTAAATTCGAATCTTTCGCATAAGGGTCTTGTTCAGAAGAAATAAGGGAAATATTGAACAAATTAAAAAAGACTGCTGACAATCGGCTTTGTATGCAGTCTTGCATAGGTGCTAGTGGTTCACCTGGAATCCGACTTGAAAAAGTCCCTTGTCAGCCATAATCCGCCAAGGTAAAGGGCGAGTGCAAAATAGGCTGGCAGGAGATGGATGAAATCAAGGTAGCCGATATAAAAATGGGTGAGGATCCCTGCTGAAAAAGCTGGGATACCGCCAATCAGAAAAGTCCTCCATACCCAGGCAGAACCCTCGTGAAAACCCCATAGAGCCATTGTCAGCACCAATAACCCCACGCTGAAAAGTGCACTGCCGAATCCTGCACGGTCATGCGCGATTACCGGGATCAATTTTTCGTTCAGTGCATTTAGCTGATCTGGTGTCATGCAAATATATTGAAGATCGGTATCAACAAATACAGATGTCGCTCCGATAGAGGAAATGATAATTCCTCCCAGGACAAACGAGGAGCCGAGAATTACCAACAATAGCTGTCCAAATACTGCCTTTTTCCATGCGCGATGGTTGGTTCGGTTTTTGGAGGCTGGGGGCTCATTCGCACCGCGTGTCTTTCTGTAGCCAATTAGATAAACAGGAAGAAGGATCAGCCAAAACAATCCGTGGAGCCAGTCGAAGTAACCGAATCCGAGAAACAGCAGAATCCCGAGGAAGCCTGTGATTGCTCCGATGTTAAAAGCTTTCCTCGTCCAATGGATGCCGTGTCTGATGCCATGGCGGGCAAGCTGCATATAGATAAACCCGCCAGAAATCATCGTTCCCGCCAGGGTCATCCGGTCATGAGACATGAATTTATACAGGTTGGCGTTATAAGTAATCAATTCGAGCCTGCTCATTTGCATGAAAGCTTCATCATAAAAAAGGATTACCTTCGTCAGACTATAGAAAAGGATTAGGGAACCACCAAGCAAAATAAACAGTCCGAAAAACCAATACCATAACCATCCTGGTTGGATGTTTGCTTCTTCTTCACGGATATCAAGCATTGCTTCCTGGATTCTCTTTGGCAATCCAGGTCCTGATGCGATATAGCCCCCAGACAGAAAGACAAGTTCTGCTCCTGCCCTGAACAATTCAAGAGCATCAGCCGGTTCGACAACTCCCCCCGAAGTCACGACTGGTAAGGCAATTTCTTTTTTTATCATCGAGATTGCACCAGTCAGGCCGCTGATTTGCTGTAAAGGCAGGACCTGTTTGCCTGATGTCATGACACCGTGTTCCTCTACCATGATTCCATCTGCAAAGGCACTAGCTCCCTTAAGTTTCGGAAGGGTGGCCGCAACATCATAATGGCTGACTGCTATAAGAATCGGTCTGTTATCCAACACTGCTTTTATTTGTGACAGGTCTTCCGGGCTTTTGATGCTGTCAATTTCTATTACGAATGCATCCCCAACGTCTTTGAAATGGTTGGCAATTGTTTCAGGTTCCTCCAGTCGGATGAGGACTGGAACATTTATTTTCTTCTTTTTCAAAGTGTCAAGTGTGGCCGGGAGTCCAATCGTCTGTAGATTTTCCGGAAGGATAAGCGCATCTTCTGTCGGAGCAATTGATGCACCGACGTCGGGCTCCCGCGGTAATACCGAAACAGGGCCAACTTCGATTGCCCCAAAACCAAGCGATTGGAATGCTTGAGTTCCTGTTAAATTTGGGTCGATTTTGCCGCTTAATCCAACAGGGCTTTTAAAATCAAGTCCAAATAGGTTGCGTGACAATTTTCCTGAAGGACTCATATGGCCGAGAAACTCGATGAATGATTTTCCTCCAAAAACACTGGCGATTGTCGACATTCCCCGGTGGATGAATTCCCTGCCTGCATTTCCGGGGAGCCGTGATAGCCATGGTTTAAATAGCGGGTGATAGGACCAATCAGGCATAATGTCCTCCTGAATTTTAAAGTTTTCTTCTATTCTAACGTAAACTTGCTGCCCATTGGCGGATAGGCAAGGAATTTTTCTCAGCGCATTGGCCATAATTTCAAATTGACTAATACAACTTAGTTACAAGGGCTAGGCAAAGTTTCCTTGCATGTGCCGCATAAAAACTAAAGCTTCTAGCTAAAATAGTGGAGAAAATGGATTGTGGAGGTAGGAAAATGGATTTGAACCGGGTTAAGCAAATTTTATCGTCATCTGCAGAAATCGATGTTGTCTATAATGGTGCCTCTGTCTGGATTGATCATTTAAATGAAGATGGACGGACCGCGACTGTTCATCTGCGGGGACCACTGGAAGAGCGATCATCTGTGGAGATTTCCGAACTGCACGAAAGATCATGATGGAAATGGATTAATAAAAGTATTAACCGCCGGTATGCAAAAAAATGTACGGCGGTTTTTTACTATGGCACAATGTATATAATACCTATAGTGGTTTATCTGCTATCATTTAAAGGTATTTTAAAATCGAAAGGGGAGATGAAGTATGTTCCATCATACAATTGAAGTGGACAAGTCATTGAATGAAGCGGTAACGGCACTTGAAGCAAGCCTGAAAAATGAGAAGTTTGGCGTCCTCTGGTCGCTGAATATGAAGGAGACATTGGCTGGTAAAGGCGTAGAGCTAGACGGAGATTATATCATCCTTGAAGTATGCAATCCACATGAAGCAAAACGAGTTCTGGAGAAAAGTCCACTCGTGAGCTATTTCCTTCCATGTAAAATTGTTGTATATAAAGAAAATGGTGCAACCAAGGTGGGCCTGCCGAAGCCTACTGAGTTAATTAAGTTTGTTGAAAATGAAGACCTGCAAGCCATCGCGTCAGATATTGAGAAAAGGCTGATCGGCGCTATCGACAACATTAAATAATGACCTTTTCTATGGATAAAATGAGAAGCCCAAGGCAGATGCCTTGGGCTTCTCATCATCACAAAACCTAATTAAAAGATTGCGTTTAAGATAAAGTACGAGATAGCTGCTACAGTAGCAGAAATTGGCAGGGTAATAACCCATGTAATAATCATGCGCTGTGCTGTAGTCCATTTCACGCCCTTTACCCTATGTGCAGTTCCAACTCCAAGAATGGAAGATGAAATGACATGGGTTGTACTAACTGGCAAGTGGATATAAGTCGCTCCAAAAATAATCAGCGCACCGGTCAAATCAGCTGCTACGCCGTTCACCGGGCGGATTTTCATGATATTCCCGCCGACTGTCTTAATGATCTTCCAGCCACCGATTGAGGTACCAAGACCCATGGCTAGCGCACAGGAGAACTGGACCCATAGCGGGATATCATTTGTAGTCAGGTAGTTATTTGCAATCAAGGCCATTGTAATGATACCCATAGCCTTTTGAGCATCATTCGTTCCGTGTGTAAATGACTGCAATGCTGCTGTTGCAACCTGGAAATAGCGAAAGTTCCTATTCGTTTTTGCGAGATTGTTGTTTCTGAATACAACTTTAAAAATACTGTAAATAATAAATCCTATTCCAAAAGCAAGGAGCGGTGAAATGATCAACGCTTGAAGGATTTTAAGGAAGCCACTGTAATTTAACGCACTAAATCCTGATGCTGCAATCGCCGCACCAGCAATGGAACCGATGATTGCATGCGAAGAGCTGCTCGGAATCCCATAGTACCATGTCAACAGATTCCAGAAGATCGCGGCAATCAAAGCAGCCAAAATCACGATTGATCCATTTTCAAGAGTGAAAGGATCAACAATATCCTTTGTAATTGTTTTGGCTACACCAGTAAAGGTCATGGCGCCGACAAAGTTCATGATGGCAGCCAATAGAATTGCATGGCGAGGTTTAAGGGCTTTCGTTGATACGGAAGTGGCGATCGCATTTGCTGTATCGTGAAAACCATTGATAAAGTCAAAAGCAAGAGCCCCGATAACAATCAATACTGTTACTAAAAATACTACATCCATGTCTCAGGCTCCTTACGCGTTTTTCATGACGATGCTCTCAAGGGTGTTTGCAACATCCTGGCAGCTGTCTGCGATCTCTTCAAGACCTTCATATATTTCCTTGTACTGAATGATTCTGATTGGGTCTTTTTCGACCGAAAATAAGTGTTTAATGGACTGGCGAAGGATCCCATCACATTTTGATTCAAGATCTTTAATCCGGATAGCATGTTCTCTTATTTGTTTAAGTTTCTTTGTAGTTAATAACTGAACAGCTTGTTCAATCTCAAAGGAAGCGCTCTTGATGGCAGACACGAATTGCATCATGAACTCATCCGCTTTAGTGATTGAATACATGTCGAACAGGTTCGCACATTGTTCCATCCCATCAAGGACATCATCCATTGACATAGAAAGGGCAAGAATGTCTTCTCTTTCAATCGGAGTGATGAACGCATTGTTCAGTTCCATGATGACTTCATGGATGTAATTATCGCCTTTCGTCTCCATGTCCTTCATTTTTTCAGTGAAGATTTTTAAATCGCTGGCATTGTTGAGTTTATAATCAGCAAAATATTCACTGCTTTCTTTCAAATTTACGGAGATATCCGTAAGCAAAATAGCAAACTTGTCCTTTTTTCTGAAAACCATTATGGTCCCCCCACTGTTATCCAAATAAATTTTTTAGAGCGAAATTCATTTTAGCTTAAAGATGTCGAAATATGAAGATGTTTGCGTAAAAATTTACATAAATTTAATAAAACTCTTGTTTCGATTTTTACATTCTTAATAATGGATTAATATTGAATTCCTCTTTTAATCATCCCCTAAACAATTTTCAGAAGGAAAAGCCCATTTTTAAAAAATGAATATGTCCAGCTGTTTAGGACAATTTTTTGCCGGGAAATTAGAAATTGAGTGAAGATGAAAATTTCGGCCAATGAGCCGTTTATATAGATTTAGCGGCTGCTTTTCGGCAGCCGTTTTGATTTGTAATCATTTCCGCTGAAGGATAAAATGGATAAAAAAAGAGGGATTTCATGGCCAGTATTTTTGATAAAATCAAATTACATAATGGAGTGGAAATGCCTGTTCTGGGTCTTGGTGTATACAAAGTAGAGCAAGGGACACAAATTGAAGAAACGATTCATACAGCACTGGAATACGGCTACCGGCTGATTGATACGGCTTCTTTTTACCAGAATGAAGAAGGTGTCGGAAGAGCTATCCGGAACAGCAGCATCCCAAGAGAAGAATTGTTCATTACCACGAAGGTCTGGAATTCTGAACAGGGATATGACAATACGTTACGAGCATTCGATGAAAGCATGGAGAGGCTGGGCCTCGAGTATCTGGATTTGTATCTGGTACACTGGCCAGTCAAAGGAATGTATGTGGACACATGGCGTGCCCTCGAAAAACTTTATCAAGAGGGCAGGGTAAAGGCTATTGGTGTCAGCAATTTTAAAATCCATCATTTGCAGGATCTCCTAAGCCAATGTAAAGAAAGGCCAGTAATCAATCAGGTTGAACTTCATCCACTGCTGGCGCAGACGGAACTTCAGAATTTCTGCCGGCAAAATGACATTAGGGTGGAAGCATGGTCGCCATTATCCAGAGGAAGGTTTCTGGATGAACGTGTTTTGGGTAGCATCGCTGACCGCCATGGAAAGACTCCGGCTCAGGTCATTTTAAGGTGGCACCTGCAGCATGAAATTATTCCGATTCCAAAATCGGTCACGCCATCAAGGCTTAAAGAAAATGCCGACGTATTTGATTTCCAGCTTAGTCAACAAGAAATGGCGGAGATTGATGACCTCAATAAAGATCAGCGTTTTGGGGCTGATCCCGATCATATCGATTTTTAATATAAGCAAAAGACGGACTGAATTTTTATCAGTCCGTTTTTTATTTTTCAAAATGGATACACTAAAAACAGAGATAAAACCCGACGAAACGTTTTAAAAAAGGATTTTGGATATTGAAGGTTTTAAAACAATCTGAGGGTGGTAATGTAGGTGTACAAGCAGAAAACAACATGATTCAACATCTCAGATTGACTGCTTGTCTGCTGCAGAATCTCAGGTTTAACATCACTGTTAAAGAGGTAAGATAAAATTAGAGCAAGCTGGTAAGCTCCCGGGAAGCAATTTTCATCAGCACAGCCTAATTTTAGAAACACTGCAGTATGAAAAATAGGTGCATGAACACCTGGCACTACTACTTTACATTACATTCACATCATAAGGAGGAAGAACAATTATGTTAAGTTTTCTTTGGGCATTAATTATTGGTGGTATTATTGGATGGATTGCAGGACTAATCCTTGGAAGAGATATTCCAGGCGGAGTCATTGGTAACATCATCGCAGGTTTCGTAGGTGCTTGGATTGGACAAGCAATCCTGGGTGACTGGGGACCTGTAGTTGCTGACTTTGCGATTATTCCGGCCTTGATCGGTGCTATCGCACTAGTATTCATCGTCAGCCTTGTAATGAAGAGCATGCGCAGAGCTGACTAATAAAAGGTAAATGAGCCCTTCCGGATTCGGAAGGGCATTTTTGTGCGCAATTTCTGGTTGTTCGAGTGAGGTGTGGCATTCCATGTTCCACTAATATATCAAATTTCATTTGGATCAATATTAATAAAGATCGGTTCCTCGTCGATAAAAGGAGCATGGCATATTATTTTTTCCTGTGTAAACGGGTGAGTGAATTCCATCTTTGCTGCATGCAGCGCCTGCCGATAAAATGCGTCACTTCCGCCATACAGCTCGTCTCCGGCCAGCGGATGGCCAATGGAGCTAAAGTGGACACGGATTTGATGTGTCCGTCCAGTATCCAATGTACACTGGACGAGGGTAAGGTTTTTCTGTTTAAGTTTTTCCAAAACTTTAAAATGGGTAATCGCATGCTGGCCTGTCTCGGATACTCGTCTTCTTGTGGGGTGATGCCGGTCCCGCCCGATTGGTTTATCAATTGTTCCTTTTTTCTGCCTGATGATCCCATCTGCCAGTGCCAAATAGATTCTTTTGATGGAACGTTCCTCAAGCATCTTATCAAGGATGGCGGCAATGAGAGGATTTTTTGCAAAAAGGACAGCACCAGTCGTATCCCGGTCAAGTCTGTGAATATGGCGCGGCCGGTTGACCTCACCACTTGCCTGCATATGGAATGCAGCAGCATTAGCTAGGGTGCCCGTCTGACCGTCTTCGTTTGGATGGGTGTCCATTCCCGCTGGTTTATTGAAGACAATCAGGTGATCATCTTCATAAAGGACTTCTACATTCAAATATTGAGGTACGTAGCTCGATTCCTCCTCAGTGAAAAGCTTCACGCTAAGTCGTTCACTTTTACGAAGAGGAAGTGTCCAATCAGGCAACTGTCCATTCAGTAAGACGCCCTTTTCCATCCGGAAGGTATGGACCAGCTTTTTCGGTGCCTTCCAAAAGTCCTTGAAAAGAGTTTCGACTGTGTATTTTTCCCATTCTACGGGAACCGTGATTTCAAACCAGTTGCCTTTTTTGTTTGTCTGGATCATCATAATCTCCTTATTTGTGTGTGTAAGATAAAATTCCATTTCACCTTAGGTTTTGTCAACTTTTACCGCCTGCATGGGCATAATTACCACCCGGTTAATCGGAATGGATATGTTATTCTAGGAATATATATTACGATTAGATTACAAAGGGTTAAAAAAGGTGGGTCGATCATTGAAAATTGTTTATGCGTCTACGCCCGGACAAGAAGAAAAAGTGTTAGAGCTTGCGAATTATTTTTACTCTGATATTTTTCCATTATACTTCACGGATGAAGACATACATGAATTTGAAAGGCTGGAAGTGTTACATACAAGGCCGGAGCAGTTCGAGAGATTCAGTACACTCGGAGACGCTTTCCAGGTCATTACAAGTATGCAGACTTTGATCTCGATCCTGGAGTCTGGCCATATTCCTGAAAAATATCAGTCCATGTTTCGTAAAAATGTCCAGATCTTGACGGACTACGGAATTTGCTTCCCATTCAATTACAGTCAGTTCTCTGAATCAAAACATGTCCATCTAGAGTATATCAGTACCTATGCCAAAGCTGCCAACAGACTTTTGTTATAAGAAGAAAACGCCTGCGAATCCGCAGGCGTTTTTCGTTATTTCAGAGTGTTCTCATTGAACCAATCTTTAAAAGTGGCTTCTTCCTGATAGCCGACGATCCGGTTGACTTCTTTTCCATCCTTGTACTGGACAATGGTTGGAGTCGATTCGATTCCGTAGTCATTCCAGCCTTGTTCGAATTCAAGAAGGTTGTATTGTACTAGATCAACATCCATATCCTTTGCCAGTGGTGCGACCACTGGTGTTGTGCGAACGCAGTGAGGGCATGTTGGGCTGAAAAAATAAACCGTAACATTTTCTCCAGCTTCAAGCTTTTTATCGAGTTCATCAGGCAGGATGATGTTTTGATAGTTTGGATCATCCAGCTGTTTGACGGTTTCAGGATGTAGCGTGTCCTTTCCGTATGGATTGCCTTCAGATTTTTCCTCATTTTGCGCTTTACTGACAAAGAATAAAGCTGCGAACAATCCTATGATAATAACCAAAAAAATGATGACTTTTTTCAACTTAAGCTTCCTCCTTCGATTTCTTCCAAATAACCAGGCTTAAAGAAAAAATAATGATGAATGCGGTCAAAGCCAGGAATGGGATGGTGATAAAACCAAACCAGTTGATGTATTGGCCTGTACATGGAACCCTTCCGCAAGTTGCAGCATTATCGGCCATGAACGGCACTTTTTGCAATGAATAATGGTAAAGCGAAATCAGTCCCCCGACAGCAGCCATGATCATTGTATAAAAAGAAATCTTATAATCCTTCTTCACAACGGCTATCCCCAGTATCAAGGCAAAAGGATACATCATTATTCTCTGGTACCAGCATAGCAGGCATGGTTCATACTGGCGGATTTCCGAAAAATATAGGCTGCCGAACATCGCAATGATGGATGTAGCCCATGCAGTAAACAATAAGGTTTCCCTTGAATCTTTTTTCGGCTTTTGCAAGCTAATCTCCCCTAAGCTATGTAATCTCTATTCAAACATTCTCTATAAAAGAAACAACTATCCCTCATTACATCTTAAGGAAAGTAATAAAATATTTCAATTAACATTATGTGAAATAATTTTTCCCAATACATCAGGAGAAGCTACATATAGAGTATTATATTTTGCTGATTGCGGGTATAGGGATATGCTGGGGTGTTTTTTTACATAAATGCAAGACGATTAAGAAAGGGTGCATCAATATATGACTGAACTGGATTTGTCCAAATTTGAAAAAAGAATGATTATCCGTAATACGAAGCATGAGGATATTGATGAAATCATCAAAATGCAAAATAGCTGCTTTCCTGGAATGGACCCCTGGAAAAGGGATCAGCTGGAAAGTCATCTTGAAATTTTTCCTGAAGGCCAGTTCGTAGCAGAATACGACGGAAAGGTGGTCGGTTCGTGTTCCAGCCTGATCATCAACTTTGACGAATATGATGACCGCCACAGCTGGGATGACATCACAGATGAAGGGTATATCACCAACCATAATCCCGATGGCTACAATTTATATGGAATTGAAGTCATGACCCATCCTGAATTCAGAAGGATGAAGGTGGGGTACCGTCTGTATGAGGCGAGAAAAGACCTCGCCAGGCAGATGAACCTGAAGAGTATCATCATCGGCGGCCGAATCCCGAATTACCATCTGCATGCAGAAGAAATGTCACCTCGTGAATATGTCAGGCAGGTCGCATCGCATAAAATATATGATCCTGTACTCTCATTCCAGCTAAGGAATGACTTCATATTAATGAGGATCAATCCGAATTATTTGCCGGACGATCTTCAGTCAAACAAATATGCAACCTTGATGGAATGGAATAATGTCGACTACCATCCGAAATCGAAGCGCTTTTTCAAAACAAGCAACCCGGTCCGTATTTGCGTTGTCCAATATATGATGAGGCAAATTGAATCTTTTGAAGACTTTGCACACCAGGTTGAGTACTTTACCGATGTCGCTTCGGATGCCGGCTCAGATTTTGCAGTTTTTCCGGAACTCTTTACAACACAGCTCATGTCGTTCATGAATGAAAAATCACCGTCGCTCGCTGTCCGAAAGGTGGCCGAATACACGGAACAATATATTGAACTTTTTACAGACCTGGCTGTCCGCTACAATGTCAACATCATCGGCGGCTCCCATTTTGTAAAAGAAGAAGATGAAGAAATCTATAATATCTCCTATTTGTTCCGACGCGACGGCACAATCGACAAGCAGTATAAGCTCCATATTACGCCGAATGAACGAAGATGGTGGGGCATCAGCCGGGGCGATGAATTGAAGGTCTTCGATACAGACTGCGGCAAAATCGCCATCCAGATCTGTTATGATATCGAGTTTCCTGAGCTGGCAAGAATCGCTACCGATATGGGGGCGAAAATCATCTTCACTCCATTTTGTACCGAAGATCGCCAGGGATACCTTCGTGTTCGTTACTGTGCCCAGGCAAGAGCGGTCGAAAATCAGGTATACACAGTCATCTCGGGAACAGTCGGGAACCTGCCGCAAACAGAAAACATGGATATCCAGTATGCCCAGTCCGGGATCTTTGCGCCATCGGATTTTGAATTTGCTAGGGACGGGATTGTCGGCGAAACGAACCCGAACATCGAAATGGTGATGATTGGCGACGTCGATCTCGAAATCCTCCGCCGCCAGCGCCAGGACGGAACAGTAAGGCAGCTGAAAGACCGCAGGCACGATATTTACCGGATTCAGTATAAAAAGTAAAATGGCTGCAACACCTGGGGAAAATGTACAAAATTCTTCAGGTGTTTTTCAGTGGTATTGGAATTGATTGAAGCCGTTAAATGGCATTCATTTTTGATTGGAGATTTACCCGTAGAAACATTATCAAAAGGGTGACCAATGGATGCTGTTGGTGCCGTAAAACCCAGGAAGGTGAAAAAAAGGACACCAATAGGCCTTCTTGGTGTCCAAAAAACCCAGAAACAAGAAAAACAGGTCACTAATTAAAGCGTATTGGAACCTTTAAATTACAATAACTGGATAATTATGTCACCAATAAAGCGTTTGGAACACAGAAAACCCAGATATTGGATAATTTTGTCGCCAATAAGCAATATTGGAGCACTTAAATCCCAAAAACTGGAGAAATGTGTTACCAATAAAGCGTATTGGAACATCGAAAACCTAAAAACTGGATTATCGTGCCACCAATAAGCCATCTTGGAACACTTAAATTCCAGAAACAGGAAAAGTGTGTCACCAATAAAGCATATTGGAACCTCTAAAACCCAGATACTGGATAATTTTGTCACCAATAAGCAATATTGGAACACTTGAAACCCATATACTGGATAACCGTGTCACCAATAAGCAATATTGGAACACTTAAAACCCATATACTGGATAATCGTGTCACCAATAAGCCATATTGAAGCACTTAAACCCCAGAAACTGGAGAAGTGTGATACCAATAAGCCGTCTTGGAGCACTTTAAACCCAGACAGAGGAAAAATGTGTCGCCAATAAGCCATCTTGGTGCCACGAAATCCCAGAAACCAGAAAAAAGGCTCACCAATATGTCCTGTGGATTCCTAAATCACTGAAAATAAATCAAAAACTTAACAAGTTAGCATAAAAGTTATCAAACATGCTCTATCTTGTTTTATAATTAGCTGTAAGATTCAAATCTTATTTTTCGGGAGGTCATTCGATGGATTGGAAGATGAATGCTGACAAGTGGCTTGGTTTTGCTGGATTGGATCCAGAGCTTAAAGCCGAACTTGATTCATTTAAGGAAAACGAGAAGCATTTAGAGGAAGTATTTTATAAGAATCTTGAGTTTGGGACTGGCGGTATGCGTGGGGAAATTGGCGCTGGGACCAATCGTATGAACATATACACTGTGCGCAAAGCGTCGGCTGGACTGGCGGCATACATAGAAGAACATGGGGCTGAGGCGAAGCAGCGCGGTGTAGTGATCGCCTATGATTCCCGCCATAAATCACCGGAATTCGCGATGGAAGCGGCAAAGACTTTAGCTACGCGCGGGATCCAGACATATGTTTTTGAAGAGTTGAGACCGACTCCGGAGTTGTCTTTCGCAGTACGATACCTGCATGCGTACGCAGGAATAGTCGTTACAGCTAGCCATAATCCGCCTGAATACAATGGGTATAAGGTATATGGTCCGGACGGTGGGCAGCTGCCGCCGGAAGGTGCTGACGAAGTCATTGCCAAAGTGAATGAAATTGAAAATGAATTGTCAATCGAAGTTATGGACGAGCAGGAGCTTAAAGATAAGGGCCTGATCAAGATGATTGGACCTGAAGTGGACCGCGCTTATCTCGAGAAGCTGATGACGATTTCCGAAAATCCTACATTATCGGATGAAGCCAATGTGAAAGTGGTCTTCACCCCATTGCACGGCACTGCCAATATGCCTGTGCGGAATATACTGACGAACCTGAAGTACCAGAATGTTGTAGTGGTGAAGGAGCAGGAGCTTCCAGACCCTGAATTTTCGACAGTGAAAAGCCCGAATCCTGAAGAACATGCTGCATTTGAACTAGCAATCCGAGAAGGAAAGAAAATCGGTGCAGATGTGCTGATCGCAACAGACCCAGATGCGGATCGTCTTGGAATCGCCGTTAAAGATGCTGACGGAGAGTACACTGTGCTGACAGGGAATCAGACAGGAGCCCTGCTGCTGCACTATATTCTTACACAGAAAAAAGAAAAAGGTACGCTCCAGGCCAATGGAATCGTGTTAAAAACAATCGTGACTTCCGAACTTGGGCGCAAAATCGCTTCGTCTTTCGGACTTGAAACCATCGATGTCCTGACAGGCTTCAAGTTCATTGCGGAAAAAATAAAGCAATATGAAGAGACGGGAGAGTATAAATTCCTGTTCGGTTATGAAGAAAGCTACGGATATCTGATCGGTGACTTTGCCCGCGATAAAGATGCCGTCCAGGCTGCCATGCTGGCCGTTGAAGTGTGCGCATATTATAAAAAGAAGGACATGTCTTTGTACGAAGCGCTTCTTAGTGTATTTGAGGAGTATGGTTTCTATCAGGAAGGGCTGCGTTCCCTGACGTTAAAAGGAAAAGAAGGAGCCGAGCTAATCCAGAAAACACTTGGAGTCTTCCGTCAGGAGCCGCTCAAGAATCTGGGTGGATTGAAAGTAACTGCAGTGGAAGATTATTTAACAGGTGTAAGAGTGAATGAAAACAACGAGGAAGAAAAGATCCAGCTTCCTTCTTCAAACGTCATCAAATACTATCTTGAGGATGGCACATGGATGTGCCTTCGCCCATCTGGAACTGAGCCGAAAATCAAGTTTTATTTTGGTGTGAATGACAAGAGTCTTGCTGAAAGCAAGCAGAAGCTCCAAAAAATCGAACAGAATTTCATGCAGGTTGTGGAAGAGAAAATGGAAGCAGCAAAGAACCTGTAAAAAACAAATAAATTTAGCTGAGGGTTACAGGGCCTACCTAAAAACAAGACTGGCTTAAGTGGAGGACATGCCAATGCTGTCGTCTATATGGCATCAGCACCGAAGCATATGCTGATCGATGAAATTGTCATCCATCCGCTGGTACAGAATTATCCGAAGTAAATTCAATCCGAAGAGAGTCAGTCTCTCTTCGGATTTTTTGCTTTTACGACTTTTGTCTGAGAGAGGTTCAGACTTTTTTAGAAAGCGGAATTTTCCGAATAAAGATATAATAGGGAGAAACGGGGGGATTTGTATGGCAGAAAATAAAGCTGATTCCAATGTCAGCATTCTGAAGGAAATAGCAGAATTACTGAATGAGGGGACAGAACTTAATCGTGTCCTGGCGGAGGTTTTAAGAAGGCTTTTACATATTACCGGCTTGGAGACAGGCTGGATTTTTCTGATTGATGGCGAGGGTGAATATCAGCTGGCTGCAAAGTCCAAACTGCCTCCTGCATTATCCCAGAATGAGTTCGCGCCAATGTGCGAGGGCGGCTGCTGGTGTGTGGACCGCTATAATGATGGCAGATTGAATAAAGCAACAAATATATTTGAATGTAAAAGACTTGAGGATGCGATTAATAATAAAACAGGTGATACAAATGGATTGACGCATCATGCGACGGTTCCATTGCGGGCCGGGGATGAGAAGTTCGGGGTCATGAATGTCGGCTCTCCTCATAAAATACATTTTGAACAAGAAGAGCTTGCCTTGCTTGAAGCTGTCGCATTTCAAATCGGTACTGCCATAAAAAGAATAAAACTTGCCCAGCAAGAGCAGGAACTTGCACTGGCAGCAGAGCGAAACCGGCTGGCAAGGGACCTTCATGATTCAGTGAACCAGCTTCTTTTTTCCTTAAGCCTGACGGCAAGGGCTGGCATTGAAATGGCGGGAACCTCCGAACTGAAAGAAACTTTCTCATACATACAGCACCTGGCTCAGGAAGCTCAGGGGGAGATGAGGGCGCTGATCTGGCAATTGCGCCCCCGCGGTCTTGAGAACGGAATCATTTGCGCGCTAGCCGGTTATGCAGAAATGCTGGATTTAAATCTGGACACTAAGGTATCAGGGATTGCAAGCCTGCCAGGTAAAGTAGAAGAAACACTTTGGCGAATTGGTCAGGAAGGTTTGGCCAACTGCAAAAAGCATGCCGGGACAAATAAAGTTGAATTGTTGCTTACCACGACAAGTGAACTGGTAGAAATGAGGATCAAGGATGATGGCTGCGGTTTTAATTTTGATCCGGAAAAAGAGCTGCCGTCACTTGGGTTGAAAAGTATGCAAACCCGTGCTTCTTCACTTGGAGGCCTGGTTGAAATCAAAAGTAACCATGGAAAAGGAACATCGGTTATTATAAGGATTCCTATTTAAAGGAGGAACAGGGGATGGCAATTAAAGTACTGATTGCTGATGACCATCATGTCGTCAGGAGAGGCTTGGCATTCTTCCTCAGGACGCAAGAACATCTTGAAATCGTTGGGGAAGCAGGTAATGGGAAGGAAGCAGTTAAGCTTGCAGAAAAGCTGAATCCAGATATTATCCTAATGGATTTAATCATGCCGGAAATGAACGGTATTGAGGCAACAAAAGTCATTAAAGCAAAAAATCCTGATATTAAGATCATGATGCTGACAAGTTATTCCGACCAGGAGCACGTCATACCTGCGATTGAGGCTGGAGCCTCTGGATATCAGCTAAAAGATATTCAGCCGGATGAACTCGTCAGGTCGATCATCAGGATGGTGGAAGGCGAAAACCAGCTTCATCCAAAAGCAACCTCACTCGTTTTAAAGCATCTTTCCGGGAACAACCGAGCTGTTAGAAGACCGCTTGATGAGCTGACCAAACGGGAGCTTGAAGTGCTGAAGGAAATTGCCAGCGGAAAAAGCAACAAAGAAATCGCAGCTGCCTTATTTATTACAGAAAAGACCGTCAAGACCCATGTATCCAACGTCCTGGCAAAATTGGAACTGGCAGACCGTACCCAGGCGGCTTTGTATGCAGTCCGGAATCGCCTTGTGGACCAGGAACCTCCTTCGGCCTAGCAGAAAATTCCTGAGGGATAGCAGCATAAAAAAGAACAAACACGGCACCTTAATATAGGTGGCCGTGTTATTTTTTGGTGGAATTCTCAGTTTAAATCGAGCCGGTTACAGCGGTTTCCAGGCAGTCGTCGCCGGCGGCTTCATTTGCGTGGTCGATGTATCTTAGCAGTGAATACAGGTTTCTTTCAATGACAGTATAATCTTTTTCAAAATTGTAAGCGTGGAGAAAATGTTCAATTTTCTTAGCCAGGAATTGATCCTCGGTCCTGACCATCAGGATGAGCAGGTTATCCCATTGTGACCGATGCGTGTAATATAGTGCGCGGTCATAATCCGTTTTGTTCATTGTCAATCCTCCTTATGAGGAGTTGATAATATTATATGGATTTGTGTGCGGAACTTCCTCAGAAAATGTTGGACGCCTTTGTTTACAGGGGTTTTTAATATTTACCTGTATATTCGGCCATTACATGAACCATGGGTGACTTGAAGAAAATAGCAACGAAAAGGGGCGTTCTTATGAAAAAGTTTCTTTTATCAATCGCGGTGACCATGCTTTTTTCAACCGGATTCTTAAGTATCGATAGCAAGGCGCAAAGGCCTGATTATGAAAAGTATGGCCGGATCGCTACCGCCGTGATCAAAGAAGATTTTCCCGGTGAGGAGGTCCAGGATTATAAGTATATGGGCCGAAAGCAAATTGATGATCGCCAGGTGCTGGACTCCTTCCAGTACAGAGTCAATGTAAACGGAAAACCTGTTTATATGACAGTGCAAATCACACATGATGTAAAAAATAACCGATTAGTAAGCCTTAGCGTAACTGAACAGCAACAGCAGTAAAGTTTTTAACCTGTTCATCTTTCTCCTTTTTTTCTCATACATTGTTGTATGAGGTGAAAGGGGGAGAGATGGTGTCGGAAGAACAGAAGTCTCTAGAATATGCCATTTCTGAAATTACTGAAATTGCGAAGGGATTTGGGCTGGATTTTTATCCGATGCGATATGAAATTTGTCCTGCCGAAATCATCTATACATTTGGGGCATACGGAATGCCAACGAGATTTTCGCATTGGAGCTTCGGAAAACAATTCCATAAAATGAAGCTACATTATGATTTGGGTCTATCCAAGATTTATGAATTGGTGATCAATTCAAATCCTTGTTATGCTTTCCTGCTCGATTCGAATTCGCTGATCCAGAACAAATTAATTGTTGCCCACGTACTCGCTCATTGCGATTTTTTCAAAAATAATGTCCGTTTCCAGAATACGAAAAGGGATATGGTTGAAAGCATGGCAGCAACTGCGGAAAGGATCCGCAAATATGAAATCGAGCATGGAAAACAAGCAGTTGAGTCATTTCTCGATGCTGTATTGGCGATTGAAGAGCATATCGATCCTTCCTTAATGAGGCCAAAGCTAGCATGGTCCATCGAAGATGATGACGGGGATGATGAGCCAGTAACAGCAGCCAGTCCTTATGATGATCTTTGGAACCTTGATGAAAAAAATGCACAGCCGAAAGAACAAAACAAGAAAAAGAAATTCCCGCCGAGGCCGGAGAAAGATCTTCTCTTGTTCATCGAAAGCTACAGCCGGGAGTTGGATGATTGGCAAAGGGATATCCTGACGATGATGCGTGAGGAAATGCTCTATTTTTGGCCGCAGCTGGAGACGAAAATCATGAACGAAGGATGGGCATCTTACTGGCATCAACGCATCCTCCGAGAGATGGACCTTACCAGCGGGGAGTCAATTGAGTTCGCCAAATTGAATGCCGGTGTTGTCCAGCCATCGAAGACAGGAATCAACCCCTATTATCTTGGTATTAAAATGTTTGAAGATATAGAAGAGCGGTATGATAATCCGACTGAGGAAATGAAACGCCGAGGTGTCAAACCAGGTTCAGGAAGGGAAAAAATGTTCGAAGTCCGCGAGATTGAATCAGATATCTCATTTTTACGCAATTACCTGACAAAGGATCTGGTCATGCGAGAGGATATGTATCTTTTCCAAAAACAAGGACGGGAATATAAAGTCGTGGACAAAGCCTGGGAGCAGGTCCGTGACCAGCTTGTAAGCATGAGAGTCAATGGCGGGTTTCCTTATCTTACTGTGACAGATGGTGATTACCTTAAAAACGGTGAGCTATATATAACACATGGCTTCGAAGGGATAGAACTGGATATTAAATACCTTGAAAAAGTCCTGCCGTATATCCATCAGCTATGGGGCAGGAAGTGCCATATCGAAACGATTGTCGAAGGCAGGGCCATGCTTTATACGTATGATGGAAAAGGAGTCCACCGCAAATATTTATAAGTCCAGAACCAAACCGCTGATTACTGGCGGTTTTTTTATGTGTGAAAAACATAATAATAAGGTAAATAAAATAGACAAGCTTATTGTTGAACCATTTTCACATTTGAGTCATAATAATATATATGAGCATATATTCATATATAAAGGGAGGGCTGACAAATGGGCCATAATCATTCACACGGCCACAGCCACAGCCACAGCCACAGTCATGGCCATAGTCATACAAACAATAAAAAAGCATTATTCTGGTCGTTCCTTTTAATCTCAGCTTTCATGATTGTCGAGGTAATCGGAGGCATCCTTACAAACAGTCTGGCACTTCTTTCGGATGCCGGGCATATGCTTTCTGATGCGGCTGCACTTGGGTTGAGTTTATTTGCGATGAAGCTTGGTGAAAAGAAAGCTACTCACACAAAGACGTATGGATTCAAACGTTTTGAAATTATCGCTGCTGCTCTCAATGGTCTGACATTGATCATTATCTCGATTTATATATTTGTCGAAGCGTACCATCGCCTGGCCAATCCTCCTGAAGTGCAGAGTCTTGGAATGCTGACCATTTCAGTTATCGGTTTACTGGTCAATATAGTCGCGGCATGGATTTTAATGCGGGGTGACAAAGATGAGAACTTGAACGTCAGGAGTGCATTTCTCCATGTAATAGGTGACATGCTGGGCTCGGTTGGCGCAATCGTTGCTGCATTGCTTATTTACTTTTTTGGCTGGGGACTTGCGGATCCAATCGCGAGTGTCGCAGTGGCGATCTTGATCATTATCAGTGGCTTGAGGGTTACAAAGGATAGCTTCCATGTCTTGATGGAAGGTACTCCGGAGCAAATTAAATTAGAAGAAGTGAAAGAGGAAATATTGAAGATTCCACAAGTTAGAGATGTACACGATGTTCATGTTTGGTCAATCACATCAGGGGTTTTCATGCTTAGCGGCCATATTGCGGTCGAAGGAGAAGGAGCACATGACCGTGTCCTCAGGGCGGCGCAGACACTGCTGCATGACCGGTTTGGCATCGACCACAGCACGCTCCAGGTCGAAGCGGAGGAACACGGCTGCCCGTGTGCACATGGGCCGTGTAATTAAAAACATGCCAGCCAATTCAGATTCACTGATGGCTGGCATGTTCTATGCTTTGTCGCAGCAGGTCGATGACATGTTCATCGTCATGAGTGTAATAAAGGGTTGTACCCTCTCTCCTGAATGTAACGAGCCTGAGGTTTTTTAAAAAACGCAATTGATGTGAAACAGTGGATTGCAGCAATGACAGTTTTTCGGCAATTTCATTGACTGAATGTTCTCCCTGAAACAGCAGGTGAAGAATCCTCAGACGAGTCGGATCAGATAAGGCCTTGAAGGTTTGCGACACCATGAACAAGGTTTCCTCATCCAGTTCAGCCGTTTCATTTTTCTTTTCTTTCAATATCATCAGCCTCCCACCTTCATTATAACGCATTAAAACCATGGTGGAATCATGGCCAATAAAATCTGAGCTAGCTTTTCTGCTGGATATAGAATCCATCAGACTCGGACCATTCAGCGAAATAGACCTCATCCAGCTGTTGTATTCCTTCCTCATTCAGTTTTTGATTTAGCCATTTCTCGTCCTTGCCAATATTTTTTAGGCCATTCTTTACTGGCTTTCCTTCATCAACGACCGTTTCAGCGATATCTGATCTAGGAGCGTGTACATCAAGTCCTGCATATGTCGGGGTTTGTGCTTTTGGTTTTAACAGTACGCTGATGTTTCCACTTGTTTCGAGTATGACATCCTTCACATCATTCATGGAAAAAACACCTTTAAGCCGTAATAGAGATTTTAATTGCTCCATTTCAAGCTCAGCCTTATTCAGGTTTTCAATCTGTATTTCCCCATTTTTGACAAGTGGTTCTGCCTGTCCTTTCAGGATTGGCCGCAGTTTATCAGATTTCTGGGTTGTTTTTTCTACAATGAAAATCAAAAGTCCCCAGACAGCAATCCCGAATAGCATTTCCCAAATCGTAGAAGACGACTTTTCAAACAAGTTTTCCTCGACCAATCCGCCTAAAACGACCGCATAGACAAAATCGAAAGGGGTGACCTGAGACATCTCCTTTTTGCCAAGAAGCCTTGTAACAATAATAAGTGCAGCAAGCCCGATGACCAGCTTTAGCGCAATCATAATATAAATCATATATTCCACCCTCCTATCTAAGGATGCATAACTATTCCCATTCGCGAGGAATGATAAAACAGGCAGAAAGTGGATAGGGTTGAGCATATGAAGGGGAAGCATGGTGCTCGCGTGATAAAATTTAGGTGATACAAATGAAAGAGGGGATTGAAATGGAAGAGAACAAAACGCTCGAATCTAAATATATCCAACAGCATCTTGCGAACGAACGAACTTATCTTGCATGGGTCAGGACATCCATCGCCATCATTGGAATTGGATTTTTGGCATCAAGCTTGCATTTCAACAGTATCAAGTCAGTGAGCCAGCTTGCCGATACAATCGCTGTTTTTGTCAGCATTTTTTCCCTGCTGATCGGTCTGACCATCCTTGCTCTTGCGACCATTCATTATTTTTCAGTACAGAAAAACATTAACAGCCAGACCTTCGAGTCGGCAAATAGTCTGATAAAGGTTTCAACAGGAATTATCTTTTTTATTTTCCTATTACTCGGATTATATTTAATCACTATTTTATTTTGATCTTTATATCATCGTGCTGTTTTCCTTTGGTTTTTTATGAGTGACAAGACCATCGTAATTGGTGATATACAGCTCGATTTCCGGCTCGACATCAAGACAATGAGCCTTCAACAGCTGATAATAGTTCACCCTGTTCGATGGATCATATGGCAAAACGGGAAACTCTTTAAATTCTTTCACATAGTGATCGACTGCTCTTTGGACTTTATCGAGTGTGATCGCAAGTTTTTTTTCATCCTCTGCAAAAATATCGTAGGTTTCCTTTGACATGTAAAATCTTCGGGCAGGAAAACCTTTCAAGATGGGGGCGAGTTGTTCTAAATCAATGCTATGATCGTCCTTTACAAGGATCGTTCGATAAACACCTTTTGGAAGTTGGTCTGAATATATTCTTACTGCCTGTCTAATCTCTTCCACACTGGAATCTATGATTGGCCAGGATTTTTTTTCCTCATTTCCGCCTTGCTTTTTCCTGATGGCAAACAAAACGTGAGCAACTCCAGCGATTGTGCCCATGATTGTGAACAAGGGATACAAACTCGACAATAGGTCAAAAAGATAGCCGGTTATTGGCCAGACGATTGCGGATAAAGCTTTCATGGCCGCTGTCCCATTGAACAAGTTCCCGTCTTTTTCGCTTTTTCTCCCGGTTTTCATAACAATTCCTCCCTTCAAAATTGCTCGACGTGTTAAATAGTTTAGAGCAAAAACTCTAACAGATGTTTCCCTCTTAAGAATTCCAGGTTTATGGCCGATACATATATAAGGAATAAGATTTTTTCTGAGAAGAATAATCGATGTGGAGTGTTGGGGCTGAACAAAAGAAAAAGAAGCTATTTCTACTTTCATTATATAAAATAGTTGCCCTCTTGTGGGGGATTTCGTTTTGAAAATTAAGAAAATAGTCTATTTAATCGCTCTTTTCATTGATGATTAATGTATAATATTGAAAAAGGTTTGTTCTTTAACAGGGAAATTGTCGTCTGGCCAAAACTGTAGTCCATTATAATAATAGGCTCTGTTTACTGCCTGACATGCATTGCATAAAAGAAGGCTCTTTGGTGCCAAAGTCAACGAATATTGGAAGCATATTCGAAATGAGCCCCGCTACCTGCAAGAATTCGGATCAAGTATTCAAAAAGCCGTATCCAATCCGAACGCAGCCATAAAAAAGACAGAAACGAGGGGCAGGATGGAGATTCCCCAAATGTACATATTTGACATAAAAACAATCGCTTTGACCGTTGTCTTCTTGATGATTTCATCAATTATGGCGGTCGAATTCAGCAGACAGATCAAAAAAAATACTGACAGAAAAAAACGAAGGATTGCTCTGTATTCACTGCTTCTGGCATTCACCTTTTTATTGACACATATTTTTGTGATCATATCAGCAGGTGTCCCCTTTTCAACAGGCAATTTTTATTTATTCTTTCTGCTGTTCTTTGGCATTTGCTCAATAGGGGCATATGCAGCTTTGAACCTTGCGCAAAGAGATATTGCCAATACGCCACAGTACATATACACAAGTTTGCTGATCGCCGCCAGCATTATGATTGCAGAGTATACAGCATTCTATATCATTTTCAGCGATACAATTGAGATTCAGTGGATTTTAACGGTTTTAAGCACTTTAATGGTGACAGTCACATCCTTTGTGCTGCTCAGGTTCCTGATGCAGATTACAAATGAGGATATTTATGAGTTTATAAAAAAATATAAATATTTGGGTAGTGTCTTTGGTGGTATGGCCTTAGGCGGCATCCCTTATATTGTCCTGACTTCGATGATGCCAATCACGGAAGGAGCAGGAATCCAATCTTTTATGGCTCCATTCATTTATATGGCCATGGCTAATTTATTCTTTATGCTCATCCCGGACCTTTTCGGTGAAAAATTAATCATGAAGAATGTCCAGTCCCATTTATCCTTGTTCAGTCATAACCCTGATTCAGTCTTCAGGGTTGATTTGCAGGGATCTATCTTGAATGTGAACAAAGAGGCCGTCGAGCTGACAGGCTATACAGCGAATGAACTCACTGGTCTCCATTTTATCGAGTTGATTGGCGGCAGCGAAGAAGGGGAGAAAATCAGGAGATATTACCGGAAAGTACTGAGCGGCGAGACGAAGGTGATAGAAACCTCCTTGAAAAAAGCGGATTCGACCTTCGCTGAAGTGAGAATCACGGCCGTCAGGATCATCGTTAAAAATACGACTGTTGGTGTTTTTGGAATTGTCAGGGATATCACAGAACAGAAAAAAGCAGACAAAATGATTGAGTACCTTGCGTATCATGATGAACTGACCAATTTGCCAAACAGGCGCAATTTAGAGAAAGTGATGGCAGGATTGTACATTAAGGATGAAACTTTTTCTTTGATTTACCTAGATTTTGACCGTTTTAAAAGAATCAATGACACGTTTGGCCACTCGTTTGGTGATAAGATTCTCGTGCAAATCGGCAGGGAACTTGCAAAGGTGACACCTGAGAACTGCCTGGTTGCCAGAATCGGCGGTGATGAGTTCGCGATTCTCGTGACAGAAGGGAATAAGCCGGAAATAGTCGCAGCAGAGGTGGTCAAGGCGTTCCAGTCACCGCTATTTGCCGGGGGAATGGAGTTTTTGATTACGGCAAGTATCGGGATTGCCCATTTTCCAGATGATACAAGCGATCTAGAGCTGCTGTTGAAGTACGCCGACATGGCTATGTATAAAGCGAAGGAGAACGGAACGAATAACTTCCAGTTTTTTGACGAGAGTATGGTCGATCAGGATGTCAATAAATTTGAATTGGAGAATGAATTGCGAAACGCAATCAATAATGATTCACTTACCGTTTTCTATCAGCCAAAGTACAATGCCAACACAAATGAAATAACCGGAGCAGAAGCATTAGCAAGATGGAAGCATCCTCGCCACGGAATGATTCCTCCTGGAGTGTTCATCCCGATTGCCGAGGAGGCAAACTTGATCGTACCGCTAGAGCGGATGATCATCAGGCAGGTGTTCAGCCAGCTTGTCACCTGGAAGGAGCAGAGGTACGAGGTTCCGCGGACATCCATCAATATCTCGATCATCCATTTTTATCAGGAGGATTTCGTGAAATTCATGCAGCAATCTCTTAAAGAGTATGATTTAGTGGGTGAATTGATTGAAATTGAAGTAACTGAAAGCATCATGATTAAGAAGGAAGACAGCATCAATGAACAGCTTCAGGCACTGAGGGGAATTGGGATTGAAGTAAGCATCGATGATTTTGGAACAGGGTACAGTTCATTGAGCTATTTGAGCAAGCTTTCAGTCGATCGCCTGAAAATCGATCAAAGCTTCGTTTCACACTCCCAGGAAAATCGCGAAATCATTTCTACGATTGTTTCTATGGCAACAAACCTTAAGTTGAAGGTCATAGCTGAGGGAGTGGAGACAGAATCTCAGATTGACTTGCTGAAGTCGCTGGGCTGCCAGGAAGTCCAGGGCTATTACTATTCGCCGCCTTTGCCATCGAATGAATACGAAACCATGATGAACAGAGAGCTCCTTGCGAATTAATGCATTCTTTTGACTGTGGAGTTCAATTATGATACTATTCCTATTATGAAAAGTCCTCTAGGGTTCCGCAGCAGCATTGCTGGACTGGTCCGAGAGAGGACGCACAGGAACACCTGTGTACACGGAGGGACAAAAACCCGGGAGATATCGAATGATATCTCCCGGGTTTTTTTAATGAAAGCTGTTTTCGCATTGAATGTTGCTTCGTACAAATACAACAACCCGCATTTGAAAGATTCGGAGCTCTTTTCGGAGATGCTTTCTAATCTAATAGGTGAGACTATTTGTATAGCCCCAGATGTTGGTGTGTGAACGCAACAAGATTTACGAAAAGAGACTTAGTGAAAGGAGCAATCAGTATGGCTTGGATCTTTTTAGTTATAGCTGGCATATTTGAAGTGGTATGGGCAATTGGCCTAAAGTATACGGAGGGATTTACCAAAGCAATCCCATCGTTGATCACTCTGGCCGGTATGGCAATAAGCTTTTACTTTTTATCCATGGCCGTCAAGACGCTGCCCATCGGGACCGCTTATGCCATCTGGACGGGGATCGGTGCTGCCGGTGCTGTCATACTTGGAATCATCCTGTTTGGGGAACCGCGTAATCTTTTGAGGCTGATGTTTGTCGCATTCATTTTAATCGGGATCATTGGTCTGAAGGCAACTTCGGGGAGCAATTGACCATATAGAAAGCAGACTGGCATTTCATGCAGTCTGCTTTTTTGCTGGGATTTCCGTCACGGATGAATCGAACTGAAAATATGTCGGATTTGAAAACATCAGGCTTATTTGTTACCAGTTTTGTAACATATCGATATGTTTAATGATGTTAAAATTGATTTATGCCAAATGAAGGGGAGCATGCTGAAATGGAAGGTTTATCTGAAATCGTCAATCTGTTAAAAGGGATCGAAAGTTCAATCGATTCCCTGAATAAGCGGACCGAAAGCATCGAGAAGAGACTTGACCGACTTGAAAAAGTGGATAGCATCGAACATCGCGTAACTTCAAATCAAATCGATATAACAGATATAAAAGACGCACTTGAAAGAATGGAAGAGCTTCAAAGTGCAAAAATCGAAAATATGCTGAAAGAATTAATGACCCAGACCGAAATGAAGAACAATTCTGAATTCAGCACAATCCATAAACGCCTTGATTCCCATTTATTGAAATTGGGAAGAGTCGAGGAAGAGATCCTGATCGTCCAGCAGGAAAAATAGATTTTGGAGAGATTGCCGATGTGCAGTCTCTTTTTTTTCGATAGCCTATTATAAATAGCTACTTACCCCTCCACAAAACTTTCATAAATCTGCAAACACTTGTCACGCATGGGATATATGGGGATTTCACACTTGTTAATGTTCAGCTGTTCACAAAATATATACCTTTGCCGGTCTTGGACGAAGGATGCCAGAGTTATGATTAAGGTGTAATCAGACATTTTCTGTTATAGGCAATCTTAATAGATTCTATTTTTTCGAGGTGAGTGCTTTGAAATACGATTTAGTCCTTCTCCATGCACCAAGTGTATATGATTTCCGGAAAAATGCATTGCTGGCTGGCCCAATCAGTGATGTTGTTCCGTCATCTCCAGTTTTTGAAATGTATCCTATTGGGCTGACAAGTATTGCTGAATATTTGGAACGTCAGGGACTGCGAGTGAAAATCATCAATATCGCCAACAGGATGCTGATGGATGAAAGCTTCGATGTGGAAAAGAAACTGAAAAAAGTCAAGACACGTGCCTTTGGGATTGACCTGCACTGGCTACCACATGCTCATGGCAGCATCGAGCTTGCCAAAATTGTCAAAAATCTTCACCCACAAACCCCCATCGTTTTTGGCGGACTTTCTGCTACCTATTACCATAAAGAATTAATTGAGTATCCCTTCATCGATTTTGTCATGAGAGGTGACTCTACAGAAAAATTGATGCTGCTGTTGATTAAGTATTTGAAAGACGGCACGCATCAGCTTGGCGGGATTCCCAACTTGACATGGAAGGATGGCAATACTCCGGTTTACAATCCGCTGAGCCATGTTCCGGACAGTCTGGATGAATTTGATATACCCGGCTACCGTTATACCATCAAATCAGTGTTCAAGTATAAAAACTTTCTGGATCCGCTGCCGTATAATGGCTGGCTCCAATATCCAAACACAGCGATCCTTACAGCAAAGGGATGTACCCAGGGCTGCTTGATCTGCGGAGGATCCAAGCAATCATATAAGGATAACTGCAACCGGAAGGTGCTCGCCAAACGTTCCCCGGAGAAATTGATTGAGGATATTTTGTTCATTCAGCGCTTCAGCAGGGCGCCAATCTTCATTCTTCATGATATCCGCCAGGCAGGCAAAGAGTATGTGGATGAGTTTTTTGATCGGCTCAGCAAAATCAACCTTAAAAACGAACTGGTCTTTGAACTGTTCCAGTATGCCAACGAAGAGTATTTTGAAAAAATCGAGAAGGCAGTGCCGAAGTACAGCATTGAATTGACCCTGGAAACCCATGATGAAAAGATTCGGAGATTCAATGGGAAATTCAACTGCACGAATGCGAAAGTGATTGAAACGCTGCAGGCTGCATTGAAGCACAGCTGCAAAAAAATTGATATTTTCTTTATGGTTGGCATTCCGCATCAGGATTACCAGAGTGCCCTGGATAATGTGGATTTTTGCGAGGAAATCCATAATGCATGCAGCGGGGATAAACGATTATCATATTTTGTTGCCCCGCTTGCTCCATTCCTCGATCCGGCAAGCCCGGCTTTTGAACAACCCGAGAAATACGGCTATAAAAAGTTCTGCCACACCATCGAAGACCACAGGAAAGCAATCACCCAGCCTTCCTGGAAATACATGCTCAGCTTTGAAACCGATTATATGACCAGGGATGAAATTGTTCAGTCAACCTATGAATCTGCAAGAAACCTGAATGCATTCAAATTAAAGCATGGCCTTGTCGACAAAAAGACGCATGATGAGGTCAATGAAAAAATCGACAAATCTCTTGAATATATTGAAAAAATCGATCAAATTGTCGCGCTGCCCGATGAAGAAAAAAACCGCCAGCTAACCTTGCTCAGCAAGGAAATGGAGGAGGTCAACAAGTACAGTATATGCGGAAAGCATGAACTGAAATGGGAAGTGAAAAAGCATTATGCAAATATCTTCTCACTGACTGCAATCGGGATTGAACTATTGGCAGAGGACATTTCAATCAATGTCAAGCAACGGTTCAACGCTTATAATAAACGAGTAGCAGAAGCCTCAAAAAGCAGAACATGATTCACCAGTCTAAAGCCTTCAGGATATCCTGAAGGCTATTTTTCTGCTGAAAAAAAGACTCCCCGTATAATGTTGTTCAACAAGTCGACCATAATAAATGTTTAAAGCAGCCATAAATGTGAAAAATGTAGAAGAAATAACATATAAAGTGATTTTCGGATGGAGGATGTCATCAATGATAGAATTTTTAAAAAGAGGTAACAAGTCTTCCGGGATTGCTGCGCTTGGGAATACATTCCTGGCAATAATCAAGGGTGTTGCGGCTGCTATTAGCGGAAGTGGTACAATGCTGGCGACGACTCTTCATTCGGTTGCGGATGCATTGAACCAATTTTTCGTTTTCATTGGCAGTTCCATTTCGGAAAAAGAAGCAACCAAACGGTTCCCAACCGGTTTTGGAAGGGTCGTGAACTTATTTGTTCTCGTTGCAGTTATCATCATTTCAATTATGGCGTATGAAACAGTCATCAAAGGATGGGAACTCATTCAGCATCCGAAGGCCTCATCAAATATGTGGTTGAATATTGTGATCATGCTAGTGGCGGTCCTGGTTGATGGAAGCATACTGGTAAAGGCGATGAAAGAAATTGCTCATGAAACGAGAAGTAAAGCAAGTGGGTTCGGAATTGTGCCAAATGCGTTTAAGAATGTCAGTTTCGCAGCACCGCCGACAAGGCTTGTTTTTTATGAAGATTTAATTGCAACATTCGGAGCGCTTTTAGCATTGGTTTCTATTGTACTGGCACAAGTAACTGGTTTTTATTTCCTCGATGGCATTGGAACCTTGCTGATTGGCATCCTGCTGATTGGGATTGCATTGAAAATTGGTTTTGAGAACACTGTGGGCCTTATTGGTGTCGCAGCACCAAAGGTTGTTGAGGACCGGATTGCCCAGCTAATCCTGTCCGATCCTGATGTGGTGGATATCAATAAACTTAGGATTGTCCAGGAAGGCAGACAGTATCACGTCGAAAGCTATCTTGAACTTCGCAAAGGATTGACACTGGCAGATGCTGATGATATCAAGTTCAGGGTCAGGGATAAGGTACTGACAGACCCCGACGTAGACGATGTGGTCATGGGAATCATCGAAGCGGATGACATCCAGACGTGGAAAGTGTAAATAAAGATGCAAAAACCCGGACAGATAAATCTGTCCGGGTTTTGCTTATGAGACAACTTCAGTCTTATTCATAAAAAAATTTTCTGTTGGTTTCTCTGGTTCGGGCTGTTTCGTTACTTCAATATACTTGATGTGATGTTCTTCCATCTCGATGATCTTGAAATTGTACGTTCCGAAGCTGACGATGTCACCTTGTTTTACTTCGTAATTCTCGGTTAGCATCCAGCCGCCGAGGGTATCTACGTCTTCATCGTTGATATCAAGTGAAAGAAGATCATTTACCTCGCTTACAAGTAATTTGGCATCGATGATATAGTGGCTTTCTTTGATTTTACGAATCATTGGCACTTCATCCATGTCGAACTCATCACGAATTTCACCAACAATTTCCTCAAGTATATCTTCGACTGTCACGAGTCCTGAAGTACCACCATATTCATCCATTAAAATCGCCATGTGTATGCGTTCTTTCTGCATTTTCACAAGCAAATCGTGGATAGGGATACTGTCGATGACCCGGATGATTGGACGAATATATGAATCTATTGTTTTTTTGCCGCGGTCCTGGTCATGAATCAGATCAGTCATGACCTCCTTGATATTGACGAGACCGACAATATGGTCCTTGTCTCCGTCAATGACAGGATAGCGGGTGAATTTTTCTTCTTTCACAATCTGGAGGAAATTCTCCAGCGAATCTTCCAATGACAGGGAAATGATTTCCGTGCGGGGCACCATGATTTCCTTGGCGATCCTATTGTCGAATTCGAAGATTTTATTTACATACTTAAACTCTGACTGGTTGATTTCACCGCTTTTAAAGCTTTCAGACAGGATAATGCGAAGTTCTTCTTCAGAATGTGCCAGATCAGTTTCAGAAGCAGGCTTAAGTCCGACAAGCCCGACTGCAAGGCGGGCAGATCCATTTAACAGCCAAATGAATGGATACATGATCTTGTAAAAAAGGATCAACGGACCAGCAGTATTCAACGACACCCATTCTGCTTTCTGGATCGCCAATGTTTTAGGAGCCAATTCGCCGATTACGACGTGCAGGAATGTAATGATTGCAAAGGCAATGCCAACTGCCAGGATATGGCTCAATGATTCCGAGATATCCAGAGTGTTGAATACCGGCTTTAGCAAATCAGCAATTGCAGGTTCACCTAGCCACCCAATACCAAGAGCAGTAATCGTGATTCCCAACTGGCAGGCTGAAAGATACTCATCCAGATTGGTAATGACTCTTTTTGCCAGTACAGCCTTTTTGCTGCCTTCTTCTATTAATTGATCGATTCTGGAACTCCGCACTTTAACGATCGCAAATTCTGATACGACAAAAAATGCCGTTAAAGCAATTAAAATGGCTATCCAAACCAAGTTAAATATGTCCAAATAAGTTCCCTTAGCCTGCAGATCTGCAGGTAAGGAGTCACCTCCCAGTAAACTGAAAATTAAGCTTTATTCAAGTTTCCATTTATTAAATAATTTTTTCAAGAATTGCAACGGCCCATTTCCGTGCGGCTGGACAGCCAGGGCCTATCTCCTGTTATGCTGTTCCGCCCGCTCGGCAGCTGTTACATTCTTGATACGATAGTTTGCCCCATCATACCACCTCAGCTTTTTCATTTAAATTTAATTATACCATATCCAGCTTAAGTCCGGGGAACATTAATGTGGTTGATAACAATGTATGAAACAGATACATAAAGTATGAAGTTTATGTTTAATTATATTGGAAAATTCTGATTATAACAATTTAATCGAATCATTAGCAGCAGAAAAATTTCCCAATGTTAAAATTTTACTTTTGATAATATTATTTACAATTTTGGTTTGAATCTTATTTAAATATTCAGTAAGATTAGTGAAAGGAGGGTGGACATGAGTAATCTTTTATCCAGTCTGGAAAGCAAGCTGCATAAACAAGGGAATACAAATGAGCAAATCTGGGTCGAGCCAACCACAGATTTTATTTGTAAAAGAACGCCTGACGGTCTCATTAAATATGTGACGCCGGCCATACAATCAATGCTTGGTTATGCCCCGGGTGAAATAGTCGGAAGACTGTACACCTTATTCGTACATGCAGAAGATTATAAAAGAATTGCCAATATCGCCATGCCTAAAGGGGAAGAGGTATGCAGCCTGACATACCGGTTAAAGCGTAAAGATGGAGTGTATATCTGGGTGAATTCACAAATCTCTGTCACACGCGATCCCAAAACGAATGTGCCTCTTGAGTTGATTTCAGTAACCAGTGATGTTTCCGCGAAGATAAAAGCAGAGCATTTCATCCTTGAATATGAGAAATTGAATGTTGTGGGCCAGCTTGCAGCAGGGATTGCCCATGAAATAAAGAATCCTTTGACAAGCCTTAAGGGTTTCATCCAGCTTATGAAAGCGGGACAGGAATTGAATCAAGGCTATTTAGCAATCATGGAAGAGGAAATCAAACGCATTGAAGCTGTCTCTAAAGAGCTGATGTTGATGGCGAAACCGCACAAGTCTGATATTAAAGCTTTCAACCTGAATGATTTGGTTGATCACGCTATTACCCTCCTGATGGCCGAGGCAGCGAAGAAGTGTGTTGAAATTACCAGAAAATCAACACTTGTGGATGGAATGTTTCTTTGTGATGGGAACAAGATCAAGCAGGTGCTGATCAATTTGCTTATGAACGCGATTGATGCGATGGAACTGCCGGGTAAGGTGACCGTGGAGATTTCGAAATCAGAGGAAGTTTTGACTATTATAGTCTCAGACACTGGTAAAGGGATTCCTCAGGAACATCTTGATAAGATCGGCAAACCTTTTTTTACGACAAAGGAGAACGGAAATGGTCTTGGCCTGATGATCTGCCATAAAATTATCGAAGAGCATAATGGCAAGATGAATGTGGAATCGAGTTCAAAGGGGACGATATTCACTATCAGTCTGCCAATCCAGTGAGTTGTCACCAGCACAATTGAGGAATCATTTCACCTGCTTAGTTTCTGCTGGTATAAATTCATCAACCGGAGACAACCCGGTACGTCTTAAGAGCAAATAGCCTTAAGAGGATTAATAAAATGCAGTTGACCGGCTTTTCCACTCTCTTGCCAGAAGTCCATATACAATTAAGTCGTGAAAGTTTCCATTCAAGTATTCCCCATCACGGATGACTCCCTCCTCGCGAAAACCAAGCTTAACGGGTACTGCCTTGCTTTTATGATTGTCCTTACCGCATCTTATCTCTATTCTGTTCAAACCATGCCCGTAAAAAGCATGGTCAATCACTGTCTTCACACACCTGATTATAATACCCCTGCCTTGCCAACCTTCCCCTAAATAGTAGCCAATGCTTGCCTGGGAGTTATTCCAGTCAATAGCATGAAGGCTGATACTTCCCGCCAGGACACCCCGGTATCGAATTCCAAAGTGGAAGCTGCTTCCTTCTTGTGAACCTTTCTCCCACATTTGAATGACTGAGTAAAGTTGACCCGGAGAGTTGATACCATCTATCCAGGGAAGCCATTTGCGAAGATAATTTCGGTTAGAATCCAAAAGCCAGAACAATTCCCCTGCATCCTGTGAACCAAAGAGATTAAGGCTGATCCCAGAATCGGTTTTTAAATAAAACATCCAATACCTCCTGTATGAATCATGAACGGGAATTTATACCAAATATCGGTCGTTGGTTTATAGGGAATGAAAGAGGGAATAAATCTTTACATTCTTTTTTATACTTTTTTAAACTGGGAGGAAAATTATGAAACTGACGACTAAAATATTGATAGGCCTTGGACTTGGTGCCATGACTGGGCTTATCCTTAACATCTTTGCACCTGAATTGTTCACTGTTCTAGATAAATTCTTATTTACGCCCCTAGGGAAGATATTCATCAATTTAATTAGTATGCTTGTCGTGCCCATTGTCTTGTTTTCAATCATTCTTGGTACCGCAGGACTGGGTGATCCGAAGAAGCTCGGCAGGATTGGCTTTAAGACTGTAAGCTACTTTTTAGCGACAACAGCAATTGCGATAATAATAGGTCTTGCTCTGGCCTACCTTATCAAGCCAGGGTTGATGGGCCAATTTGATACTGCTGGAGCTGAATTCAAAGCTGAAAAAGCACCGCCAATAAGTGAAACCTTTTTAAATCTTATTCCGGCGAACCCATTTGAAGCACTGACAACAGGAAATATGCTTCAAGTAATTGTCTTTGCGATATTCATCGGTATAGCCTTGACTGCCCTAGGTAATAAGACCAAAGGAATTTTGAACCTAATCGAACAGGGCAATGACATCATGATGTATTTAGTAGGACTTGTAATGAAGTTTGCTCCATACGGAACATTTGGTTTGATTGCAACTGCTATCGGCAGCCAGGGACTTGACGCAATCAAGGCTATGGGTGTATACATGCTTGTTGTAGTTCTTGCTTTAATAATCCATGCAGTGATGACTTATGGATCAAGTGTATACTTCCTTGGGAAAATGAATCCTTTCAAGTTTTTCAAAGGATTCTCACCGGCTATGGGGGTTGCGTTCAGTACATCAAGCAGCAACGCAACGCTTCCGGTCTCAATGGAAACTGCCCAGAAGAATCTTCGTGTTCCTGAATCTGTTTCAAGCTTTGTCCAGCCGCTTGGCGCCACGATCAATATGGACGGAACGGCAATCATGCAGGGTGTAGCGACTGTCTTTATTGCCCAGGTTTATGGAGTAGACCTTTCAATGACTGAGCTGCTGACAGTCGTTTTAACTGCTGTACTTGCAAGTATTGGAACCGCAGGTGTGCCGGGCGTAGGCTTGATCATGCTGGCAATGGTTCTCCAGTCTGTCGGTCTGCCTGTTGAAGGTATCGGCTTAATCCTGGGAATTGACCGTCTTCTGGATATGGCGCGTACAGCTGTGAATATCACAGGCGATGCAGCATGTGCAGTCATTGTCGCTGAAACGGAAAAAAAACATACCGTTCAAAAAGAGAAAAGAAGAATCACAAGTACAGAGGACAATCGTACACTTGAGTATTAAGGATAAATAAAAGACCCTGCCGGCACCGGCAGGGTCTTTTTGTGATGTTAGTTCTCCATCCTTATTAATGGCAAAAGCATGATGAATGAAGTTTTATCCGGCTCTGATGAGCAGGCAAGAATACCTTTGTGCTTCTCGATGATTTCACGGCAGACAAACAATCCCAGGCCGGTTCCGAGAGTTTTCGTCGTGACGAAAGGCTCGAAAATCGTCTTCAGTAACTGGTCGGGAATGACAGGGCCATTATTGGAAATTTCGATTTTTATATGTGTATCATTCACGAAGTATCCCTTGATTTCAATTTTAGGGTCAGCCCGGTACTGGCTCAGGACATCGATTGCATTAAAGATGATATTGATCAAAACCTGTCTGATTTCATCGGCATATCCATACAATTCCATATCATCTGCTACTTCCTTGACAATCCGCACATTGGTGTCGAGGATGCTGGGATATAGGAAGTTCAATACCTCATCAATCATTTTATTTAATGAGAAAAGGTTTTTTTCCTTTCCAATTAGTTCTTTTTTAGAAAGAAGCAGAAATTGTGAAATCCGGAAATTGAGTTGGTCAAGCTCGCTGGATATGATATCAAGATACTTCATATCCTCGTGTTCGGATCTCAATAGCTGTATAAATCCCTGGATGGAAGTCAGGGGATTGCGGAATTCATGGATAAAACTTGATGTCATCTGGCCGAGCAATGTCAGCCGGTCCTTATGGGTAGAGTCGATAAATTGGTTTTTTTCCTCAATGATCTTGTTTTTCTGTTCATTGTAATAAGATACCGCGTAATACAGGAAGGTATCAAAACAGTAATTGATTCGGTTGATGGACTCCTGCATCTCATTCCACTCCATATTCATTTTGTGCAGATGCTTGTAGAGTACAGATCGTCCTGAATTAACATTGTAGACAAAATCTCCAATATTGATGTCAGCGCGAACTCGTTCTTCTCCTACCATAAAAGCAAGTTTTTGGAGATGTTCTTCCAGCTCTTCATTTGTCTTGGAAAAAACGGAGAGAATGATTTCATACATTTTCTCAGCATTCTTGGCTATTTTCTCTTTATATGGATCATCTTCCGAGACGATAATTTTAACAGTCCAGTCGGCAATGAGTTGTTCCCTTTCACTAGTCAGGAAGCTAAGCAAACGGTTATCCGTAATTGGCAGCATTTTATTAAGTCCCCCAGTTTTTCTTTTCGGTATTAAAGATTCGAGGTAAACCGCGAAATCCCTTTGTCGAAAATTAAGAACATCCGCTGAATAGCGTCGAATCGGTAAAAACGTGACAAAAGACCGATATTTTTAGCATCTCGGGGTGAGATTTGTCTTTTTTGTTTCGACAAGGATTGGAAAAACAATATTTGACTTGTTATAGGATCGAAGAAGTAGTATATTCATAGTGTAGAAACTAAATAATAACCACAAGGGGAGCTGCCAGAGTGCAGCTGAGAGTGAGCGCCCGAGTTCTTACCCTTTGAACCTGTTAGTTAATGCTAGCGAAGGAATGTGGATGCGATAGGAAAGCAATCATGGGAATCCTATATCGATCCCTGATTGCTTTTTTTGTTTCTGAAGCAGAAAAGGCGTGTTGAAAACGGACCTCATTCTGGAAAGAAGGAGGAACAGATATGAAACAAAAACAAACATTATTTTTAGTGGAAGTAGCAGTGTTTTCTGCTCTGGCTTATTTGCTGGATTTATTTTCGGGGTTTTTATTTTCTCGAATCTGGCCGCAGGGCGGTTCAGTATCAATCGCGATGGTACCGGTATTCCTGATGGCATTCCGCTGGGGAATTAAAGGTGGCGCCATCACAGGGCTTCTGCTGGGTCTATTGCAATTCATCCTGGGCTTCTCGCAAATATTCCATCCTATACAGGGGATCATCGATTATTTGGTCGCCTTCACGGTATTAGGATTTGCCGGTATTTTTGCAAGACAGATCCAAGAGAATATCAAGAGTGGAAATAAGAAGAAATGGATTGGGTTGATCATTGTGGGTACCTTCATTGGAAGCCTGCTTCGCTTTATCGCTCATTTCTTTTCCGGCTGGGTCTTTTTCGGAGTTTGGGCGCCAGAAGGACAGCCGGCATGGCTGTATTCACTCATCTATAACGGAACCTATATGATTCCAAGTATGATACTAAGCGCAATCATCATCATTCTTGTCATTGGCTATGCTCCGTCGAGGATGGTCAAATCAACACTTGTAACCAATAAAATGTGATAAAAAGGAGAGCTGACAAATTGTTCAGCTCTCTTTTTATATGGGCTCTGATAAAGCTGAATGATGATTTAATTCAGAACTGTTATCCGGAAAAATTGTCAATTCTATGGAGTTTTCCTTATTCCCATCTGTTAAAAGGGTGTTTTGTGATTTATGTCACAGTGAAAGAGACCTGAAACTGATTAAATAAAGATAATCATTCTCAATTAGTAAACTACTATCAATGATATTCTGATACAAAAAATCTAACAAACTGAAAAAAGGTGATGGCTATGCTGGGAAATTTAAAGACTGGTGAAAAAGGCCGGATCATGAATATTGCTGGAACTGACAAATTTGTCAGAAGAAGATTGCTTGATTTCGGAATCGCTGAAGGATCGGAAGTATGCATAAAATGCATTCTGCCTTTTGGAGGCCCGGTCATGGTTGAATCGTGCGGCCAATGCATAGGTATCCGACGCAAAGAAGCATTACGGATCGAAGTGGAGCGATTATGATGAACATCGCGCTTATCGGCAATCCGAATACCGGTAAAACTTCGTTATTTAATAACTTAACAGGGTCATATGAATATGTTGGCAACTGGAACGGAGTAACTGTCGAAAAGAAAGTTGGCCTGTTCAAGAACGGAAAGGATCAGCTGATTGATTTACCTGGAGTCTATACGCTCAATCCATTGTCAAAGGATGAAGGTGTGGTTACGAACTTCTTCCTGGAGGAATCATTCGAGAAACTTTTGAATATCCTGGATGCGTCGCAATTAAGGCGTAATTTGCACCTTACCATGCAGCTGCTGGAATACGGTGCGCCGGTCACTATTGGTCTGAATATGCTGGACGTGGCAAAAAACAGGGGCATTCAAATTGATATTGAACAGTTGTCAAAATCATTGGGAGTCCATGTTGCTCCTGTTGTGGCAAGATCCGGAAAGGGCTGTAACGAACTTGCTGAACTTGTTACAGGAGAAGCACCACGATCTGGCAAAACAAATCTTGTCTATTATGGAAAAGCGATAGAGGAGGGAATCCTCCAGCTTGGGCAGAAGTTGAATGGGAGGACACGACATCCTGTTCGCTGGCTGGCCATTCAGCTGTTTGAAGGCAATCCCTATGTTAAAAACTATTTGACTAACTTTTTGCCATTGGCAGAAATTGAAGCACTTGTCGACTCTGTCACTGTTGCAGAGCAGCAACAATCAGGGTGCAAACAAGCCCTTGACCAGTTGATCCACCGCAAAAGAAGTGATGCGATCGATAAAATCGTGTCTGCTGCCACAACCAGACCGGACAATGGAAAAATACCATTGACTGAGAAAGTTGATATGGTCGTGACGAATAAATTCCTTGGGATCCCAATCTTTCTTGTCCTGATGTACATCATGTTCATGCTTACCTTTGACTGGCTTGGCTTCCCACTGTCAGATGCATTGGACATAATCTTATCCGGACCTGTGACAGCTGGAATCGCGGCGGCACTGAACTGGGCAGGAGCATCCTCATTCATAAAAGACCTCGTGCTTGATGGAATTGTTGCCGGAGTAGGTGGAGTTTTGGTCTTTGTGCCGCAAATCTTCATTTTGTTCTTTTTCATTTCGCTGCTTGAGGATTCAGGGTATATGGCCCGTGTCGCGCTGGTCATGGACAGGTTGATGGAATCTGTCGGCCTTAATGGGAAGGCATTCATTCCCATGATGATCGGGTTCGGCTGCAATGTGCCAGGCATCATGGCAGCAAGGACCATTGAGACACCAAAAGAGAGATTAATGACCATCCTGCTGACGCCGCTGATGTCATGTTCAGCAAGGCTTCCTGTATACGCTTTGTTTGTCGGTGCGTTTTTCACAGGGCATAAGGCTGCTGTCGTTCTTAGTTTGTATGTACTAGGTGTTGTAGTCGCCCTGATTCTGGCCAAGGTCTTTTCAAAGACACTGTTGAAAGGGGAAACCTCCGTTTTTGTCATTGAACTGCCTCCATACAGAATGCCGCAGGCAAAGGCGCTTTGGAGAAGCACTTGGGATAAGGGGAAAGGTTTCGTGAAAAAGGCGGGTACATTCATCTTTGCAGGCTCTGTCCTGATTTGGCTGCTCGCGTATGCTGGTCCGGAAGGCGTAAATGTCAGCATGGATGAAAGCTATCTGGCGCTTCTGGGAGGAATCTTTGCACCACTATTCGCTCCTATAGGATTCGGCACCTGGCAGGCAAGTGCTTCCCTTTTCACCGGTTTCCTGGCGAAAGAAGCGATTATTTCAACCATGAACATCATCTACTTTGTCCCGGATGAAGCAAGTCTCCAGGGGCTGCTGGCGATTCATTATACACCACTTGCTGCTTACAGTTTCATGGTGTTCATCCTGCTGTATATTCCTTGCCTCGCGACTACAGCGACCATTTATAAGGAAACAGGCTCGAAACGCTGGACCGCCTTTTCAATCGGCTATGCGCTGGTCATCGCTTATCTTTTGTCGCTGGCCATCTACCAGGGCGGAATGCTGATGGGATTTAGCTAAAAGCTGGAAGGAGGAAGGGAACATGATCGCAAATATTTTAATAGGCGGGGCCATTTTCGGCTATGCCGGATGGGCCTTCTACCGATTCATCAAGAAATCAAAAGAAGGAAAATGCGCTGCTTGCTCCATTCAAAGCTCCTGCTCCAGCAACTGCAGCATCAGCCAGAAAAAACAGATTAAATAAGAAATGGGGGTGCGGAATCGTCAATATTCTGACCCCCTTTTTATATCTCGAACAAAATAATGCTTCTTTTCGATCATTTCAGAATCAAATAGTAAAAAGTATTTTGAATTTCGAGTAAACAAGTGTAAAATTACACTAAAAGAACTAAAGAGGATGAAGCGGATGACGAGAGATGAAATCATAAGCAGGGTTTCGGAGAAATTGAGGGTACTAAGGGCAGAGGTTGGCTATACCCAGGATAAAATGGCTGACATCATTGGAATCTCCAAAAAAACACTTGTCCAGATCGAAAAAGGCAGGGTTCAGGCCGGGTGGTCAACAGTCGTGACAATCTGTGCCTTGTTCAGGGAAACGGAGACGATTCAGTTTTTGTTCGGCAATGAACCACTTGAGGTCCTCGAAACGATTGCCCATGAAGGTACGGATTACCGAAAAGAAAAGACATTGGGAGGGAAAGTCTGGTGGCGGGAAGTCGCCAGGGATGGCGGCTTTGTCATGCAGCAAAACATTCTGAGTCAGCATTACAGAATCCTCGATGAAGATGATTTCCGGATTTTCAGCAGTTTTGAAGAAACAGAAACCAGGGAGCGTTTGGAGGAACTTGCCTCCGAAGCGATGAATGAATAATACAGAAAGCAAGAGCCGGGCAGTATTTACCCGGCTCTTGCTTTGTTTATTTGGCTATAAGTACATGGCAATGAGCGTTATTTGCAACTTTTTGGCTTACGCCTCCGAGGAGCTTTCGCTTGATTCCTTCGTTCCCGGACTGGCCGATGATAATCAAATCCGCATCGACATCCCTTGCATATTCTAATATACCTTCTGCGGGGTTTCCTTCCAGGATTGAAAAGTCGGTATCAAGATCAAGGACCTCCAGCTCAGCCTTTGCGTTATTGAATGCTGTTTCAGAGCTATGAGTAATGATTGCGTGCTCTGATTTCCCAAAGGCACCTTGTTCTGTTGCCAAAGGAGGCACCTGGACTCCATCTGCGGGAAAGTTGTTAATCGGCAGGGGTTCGATTGGGCGGTCAGTTGATTCAACCAGTTCATTTTTCACCTTTTCTTCATATACATGACCGACAAACAACTTGACTCCGTCTAAGTTTCTTGTAAGATCCTTCGTCAACTGAAGGGCCTTCCGAGCACCAGCGGAATCATCATAAGCAAGAACCACGTTTTTTATTCCAGCCATATTCATCTACCTCCAGGGTTAGTACTTCTTATTTACTGTTCATTACCCCTATTTCAAAAAGAACTAACGCTTAAAATAATCCAGCATACCCTCATAATTCATCAAAGACTGGCGAACTTTGTTGTAAATCTTTCATTTAAGAGATAAGGAGTGGCCTATATGGGAATGGATTCTCAAAAGGCAATGCATCCGACTATACGGAAATGCCTGCAGCACCTTGATGTCATACAAGCTGATGATAAAACAAAGCAGATTGTTTATATGTATATGGAGACGCTTCTCCGGGAAAGGGACATGGCTGCCGCCAGTCAGCAGCAAATCACAGAAGATGGATCTAATAATCAATGAAAAAGCCAATCGAACATTTGTCGATTGGTCTTTTATTTATATTCCAGTGTTTTGACAGCCAATCAAGAAGTCCTGCTGGCAGACATATGCAGATAGAGTTATAGTAGGAACCTTGCCGTATTATGTCTTTTTTCCTTGTAATTAGCCAATATGTGTTAATCCTTTTGAAAAATGGGTAAAAGAAAGTGTCATATTTCTAAACTATTTTTAAAAGGTTGGGGTGCTCAGTGAGCAAAAATTCAATAGCAACACGTTTTTTAAGAGGCTGGAAAAGGTTACATATGAACCAGGTGCTTGTTTTGTCTGTTTCAACAGCAGTTCTGGCATTCCTGAGCTTTTTCCATGTTTATTCGGAGGGGGCTGACATCAGCGCATTGAACGATGACATGGCCCAGTCGACGGTCATTTACGATGCAAATGGGGAGGTCGCAAGCAAGATTTCGGCATTGAAAAATGAAGGAATCAAGATTGAAGATGTCCCGGACCATGTCAAAAATGCCGTCATCGCCATTGAGGATCACCGCTTTTATGAACATGACGGGGTGGACCTTGTTGGAATATCAAGGGCTTTTGTACAGAATGTCAAGGCAGGCAGCATTGTTGAAGGCGGAAGTACGATTACACAGCAGCTGACTAAGAATGCACTTCTTACGAGTGAAAAGACATACAAAAGGAAGCTTGAAGAATTCTTCATGGCCAGGGAAATTGAAAAGCAATATTCGAAAGATGAAATCATGCAAATGTACCTGAACCGCATTTACTTTGGAAATGGTTCATGGGGCATCAAAGAGGCGGCAATGGGTTACTTTGGCAAGGATGTAAAAGACCTTTCCATCAGTGAAGCGGCGATGCTCGCAGGCCTGATCAAGGCGCCATCTGCGCTTGATCCACACAAAAACTATGATAAAGCGATTGAGAGAAGAGATCTCGTCTTGCAGATGATGAATACACATGGCTTTATCAAGGAAGATGAATACAACCAGGCAGTTGCCGAAAAAATCGCCCTCAATGAAAAAGGCGGAGATCCGTTACGCGGACGCTACCCATTCTATGTAGATCATATCATTGATGAAGCAATCAAAAAATACGGTCTGACTCAGGATGATGTGTTAACGGGCGGGCTGCAGATCTATACCGAACTCGATGTGACGATGCAGTCAGCAGTGGAAGCCACATACGCTAAAGATGACATTTTTCCAAAAGGCACTGAAAAGCAAATCGTCCAAAGCGGTGCTGTACTGGTCGATCCTAAAACCGGAGGCATTCGTGCCCTTGTAGGCGGCCGCGGTGAGCATGTATTCCGTGGTTATAACCGTGCTACACAACTAAAGGCACAGCCTGGCTCGACAATGAAGCCGCTTGCCGTATATGCACCTGCGGTTGAAGAAGGCTGGGGTGTTACGGACATGCTTAAGGACGAAGAGATGGAATTCAAAGATTACAAGCCTCATAACTATAATGATAAATATAAAGGCGAAGTGCCGATGTATGAAGCATTAAGAGATTCATTGAATGTACCTTCTGTCTGGCTTCTGGATGAAATCGGGATTGTGAAAGGGATGGAATCTGTTAAGAAGTTTGGCATTAATCTCGATCCAAAGAACGACCGCAATCTGGGTCTGGCACTTGGGGGATTATCCACGGGAGTTTCTCCGGTGACAATGGCCGAGGCATACTCCGCGTTTGCCAACAATGGAGAGCGGCATGAAACCCATGCGATTACGAAAATCGTCGACAAGGAAGGCAATACAATTGCTGAGTACAAGGGAAAGAAAAGCAGGGCAATCTCAAAAGAGACCGCAGAAAAAATGACAACGATGTTAATGGGTGTTGTCGAGGAAGGAACAGGGAAAGGGGCGAAAATTCCAGGCAGGGAATTAGCCGGAAAAACAGGATCCACCCAGGTTCCGATTGATGGGGTCAAAGGTACGAAAGACCAGTGGTTCGTAGGATATACTCCGCAGCTTGTCGGCGCTGTATGGGTTGGTTATGACAAGACAGATAAAGAACATTATTTAACGACCACCAGCAGTGAAGGAGCAGCACTGATTTTTAAAGACTTTATGTCGGAGGCTTTAAAAAATACAAAAGCAGAATCCTTCAATGTTCCTCCACTTTCAAAGTATATAGAGGAGCACAAGAAGCAACAGCGTGCCAAGTCTGTAAAGGAATTAGAATCAAGGGTCAAGAAGGAATCAGAAAAGCTAAAGAAACAATGGGAAGAAGCAAAAAAGAAACTGAACAAGAAAAAAGAAGAACCAAAAGATAAGCCAGAAAAGAAAAAGGAAAAAGAAAAAACAACTGAAGCTGCTGCCGCAACAAATACTGGCAACAACGACACCAAGGATTCTGGCGATACAAACGATACTGGCGGTGCAGGTGACACCGAAGGCGAGGGAGATACCGGCGGTGCAGGTGACACTGGAGGCGAAGGAGAAACCGGCGGTACAGATGACACCGGAGGCGAAGGAGATACAGGTGGTGCAGGTGACACCGGTGGTGAAGGAGATACTGGTGGTGCAGGTGACACCGGTGGTGAAGGAGATACTGGTGACACAGGAGATACTGGAGGCACAGGTGACACCGGAGGAACCGGTGATGGTGGCTCAGATGATAATGATAGCAATAACTAAGTTTAAACAGCGCGGGTTTCCTGCGCTGTTTTATTTATGTACTGTGTTCGTAAGCTCTGTTCTGGCCAGGTTGATAACCGCATAAAAAAGAGGCTGCCTAAGGTCAAGTTTTTGACCAATAGCAGCCCCTTTTGGAACGTCCTTATAATAATCTTAACAGGAAACCGATCACGACGATTGCGCCGACGATCATTAGTATTGTTCTTACCACGAAAATTCACCTCAACTATTGTATGTTCTGATACTGTGATTATATTTGAAAAGATTCTGTAGTTTCGATCAGTCGCTTGCGCTTCACCCGAAGTACAGAAGCCTCGTTTGTTAACAGTTTTGTCAACTGGTTCAATTTAGGTTCTACATCGGTGCCTTCCATAATAATTTTTAAAGTTGTATTTGGTTCGACAGTCAGCAGGAATGATACAAGTTTGGACAATGATGTTGCCTCAACTGCCTTCTGACGGCTGTATAAGTAAGTAGTACTATCCAATTTATTAGCAGCCTGATAGATTTCAAGCATTTTCTTCATTGTAAATCTCTTTTGTACCATTACATTAGATGACATAATCTCTTTCATTTATAATTAACTCCTTTAAAAAACTTTTTTAAGTAGGTTAGTTGAATATTACCCCGTAATCGTGGTTTGAAAACCTTCATGGAGTGAAATGGGCGATGTTGGCAGAATTGGCGATTGCAAATTCCTGTAACTGGAAAAAGAGGTAAGCAATGAGCCGAATTGGTGCCCTGAATCTCCAGAAATCGGAAAAAGAGGTCACCAATGAGCCCTATTGGTGACCTAAATCTCCAGAAACCTGAAAAAGAGGTCGCCAATGAGCGGCCTATAGCATAAAAGGCCTGCAGAGAAAGGCTTCAATAGAACAAGTACCCAGCATACGACCTCAGTGCTGTTTAAATCCGTCTCAAGCAGGAGAAGGAAACAGCCGGGAGAAAGATTCTTGCCAACAGGAAGTTACGATACCATAAAGATACTAAATGAGTTGCGAGGAGAAAAACGAATGAAAAAATTTATGGATATTTTCAGGAACGGCAGCTTCACCAAGTTGTTTCTGGCAAACTTCACTTCCCAAATGGGCAGTACCATCGGTTTGACGGCCTTTATGTTTTACTTGCTTGACCGGTTCAGCTCCCAGCCTGTGTATGCGACTGTTACCGAATTGATGTATTCTTTGCCAATGCTGGCAGTGTTTTTCATGATTGGGGTTTTCGCTGATCGGATGGACCGGCAAAAGATTGCCGTTTATTGTGATTGGATCAGCGCTGGTTTATCGCTTGGTTTGATTGCGGCCATTTTTGTAGGCTGGATGCCGTTGGTCTTTGCGGTACTGTTTTTAAGGAGCGCCATTCAAAAGTTCTTTTTCCCAGCTGAGCATGGAATGGTGCAGGGAATCCTGAAGAAAGAGGATTATACGACTGCTGCGGGATTGAACCAGCTCGTCATGAGTTTGTTCATGCTGTTCGGCAATGGTCTTGGAGTCCTGGCTTACTGGTCGATTGGGATCTATGGAGCAATTTTGATTGATACATTATCGTTCATCATCAGTGCACTATTGGTTCAGAAAACGGTGGTTTCGCTGGAGGCAAGACTTCCGAATGGTCCGCAAAAACTGAAGGAACTGAACATCAAGATGGTCTTCAGTGATTTTAAACGAGGATTCTCCTATGTTTTGAGCAGCAGATTGCTATCTACTCTGATCATCGGCTTTTTCATTTTCGGCATTGTCAATGGTGGCTTCTCGGTCATGCCGATCTTTATCCTGAAGTATAAGCTTGCGCCAGATTCCTATGAGCAATACTCGATTGTCATCGGATTCGTGTTTGGCATCGGTGTTTTGATTGGCAGTTTCATCGCATCATTGCTTTCCCAAAAAGTTAAGCTTTATCATCTGATTTCAGCGGGACTATTGATTGCTGGCAGTTTCACGGCTCTTGCTTCAATTCCAAATAACATTTACCTGTTCCTCGGCATTCTCTTTATCTCTGCTTTGGCACTGCCGCTTATTAATGTTGGGCTTGGGGGATGGCTGCCGAGCATCATTGATCCTAAAATGATGGGCAGAGTTCAGGGGCTGATTAGTCCGTTGAGCATGCTCTCCCAGTCGCTGACGCTTGCTTTTATTGCCTATAGCTTCCCGGTTTTTCTGACCATCGAAATGCTATATTGGATTGTTGGCGGCTGTCTTGCATTAGTTGGTTTATTTTATCTGATTGCCCTGCCAAAACTGGCCGAAGAACAGACTGCTGGGGTCGAAAAAGCCGCAGCAGAATCAGGAGTATAAATGAAGGTCCTTTGTGGGCTTTCTTTTTTTATTGGCCAAGAAAAAATTTTTTGAACGGTTCTTTACTTCAGACGTCTTATGAATAAATAATGAATAATAGAGTTCATTTTTGGGGTGGCGGGGAAAGCGAGGCATGCTTTTATGGATGAAATAGAGTTAATCACTGAAGCGAAAAAAGGTGACCACCATTCGTTTGCTGTGCTGTTCAGGAATCATTATCCCCTGCTGGTAAAATACCTGATGAAGATTACGATGAATCCTGACCTGTCCGAAGAATTGGCACAGGCGACAATGGCAAAATGTGTGGAGAAGATTCACTTATTCAATGGGAAATCCAAGTTCTCCTCATGGCTCATCAGCATCGCAACAAATATGTACATCGACCAGCAGCGTAAGAAAAAGCGCGAACGAGAGTGGAACGATGGGGAAGCAAGGTCTCGCAAGCTGCAATGGCATATGGAATCCAGGAATGAGGAATGGACAGATGCACTTGCTGCCTTATCCAGACTATCAGATGAAATGAGGATCCCGCTCATTCTTAAGCACTATTATGGATATTCATATGATGAGATTGGTGAAATCCTGAATATCGCCGCTGGTACTGCAAAGTCTAGAGTCCACCACGGTCTTTTAGCCGTTAGAAGGGAGCTGAAAGTAGATGAAAAACCAAAAGGGAATCTCGTCAAAGGATGAGCAAATGGATAAGGAATTTTTTTTTGAAACCATTAGCGCGATTCATAATGGACTGGATAAATTGGATTCCATGGACATATATACACCTGATGAAAAGTGGTTTGAACAAATGGTGCTGAATCAGCAGGAAGCTCAAAAAAAGAAATTTCTCAGGGAGCTGACATGGTTCATTATATGTGCCGGGCTGATCCTTACCATGGTCATCTTCACCATGCTGCAAGTGCCGGTATTGTTCTATATGCTCCAGGCGATTACAGTGGCTGTCGCTGCTTTTTCTGGCTATAAAGGAATGCAGAAGCAGGTGGACAGCTGATGAACGAAGAACTGTCACCACTCATGCTGGCTGCTGTTGTCGTAATCTTATTGATGCAGAGCATTTTTCTGTTTACCAATGCCCGTAAGCATGGCCATAATTATTGGCTATGGGGGATATTGGGTTTGATCCAGGCTCCCATGCCGCTGCTTTTTTACCTGCTGTTTGTAAGAAAGATCTGGCGCAGGAAATGAGGAAACCATTAAAAATGATGAAAAATATCGAAAAGTTAGAATTGACATATTTGCCATTGAGATGATAACCTTACAAAGGAATGGAAAAAATAACTAAAAGGAGGGTTACGGACATGAACATTGTAAAAATCGCCAAATACAATCAACTGAATACTTGTAACCCATCCTTTTACAATAATTGACTTGTAGTTAATCAACTTTCTCTAAGAAGCTGGAGGCATGGGTTGCGCATTCGCGTGACGTGTGCCTTTTTCTGTCTTTATCAAGAGATTCAGGACATATCGCATGCCGCGGTATGTCTTTTTTCATGTGCAGGGAAGTTCCATTCCAAAAATATTGAAGGAGGAAACAATATGGTCAACGCAAATGTAAAGAAACTAGTAAAAGAGGAACATCTGGAAAGCGGCTAGTCAGTTTTTTTACAACAGAGAGGAGAGTGACTGACAATGTTATCGGTATTAAAAAAGTTAAGCTGGTTTTTCAAAGAAAACTGGAAAAGATATAGTGTTGCGATTACATTACTGATTTTTGTCGGCGTACTTGATGTACTTCCCCCAAAAATCGTCGGGATGGCCATAGATTCCATCCAACTCGGCTCCATAAATCAGCCGTTGATTTTCAAGTATATTGGTGCGCTGGCGCTTATTACAGTTGTCTCATATTTCATCACTTATATTTGGATGTACCAGTTATTCGGAGGGGCTTTCCTGATCGAGAGGAAGCTGAGGAGCCGCTTCATGAAACATATGCTAAAGATGACTCCTACGTTTTTTGAAAAGAACCGGACAGGGGACCTGATGGCAAGAGCGACGAACGATTTAAAGGCTATTTCGATCACGGCAGGTTTCGGCGTCTTGACACTGGTCGATTCAAGCATTTTTATGCTGACGATTCTGCTTACGATGGGCATTTTCATCAGCTGGGAGCTGACACTTGTCTCCATTATCCCGCTGCCTATCATGGCCTATCTGATCAATATATACGGGAAAAGGATCCATTCCAAGTTCACGTCCGCCCAGGATGCATTCGGCGAGCTGAATGACCGGGTGCTGGAATCTGTATCAGGAGTTAGGGTCATCAGGGCCTATGTGCAGGAAAAAGCAGATGAAGCCCGGTTCCATGAGTTGACGGAAGATGTCTATCGCAAAAATGTGGAAGTCGCAAAAATTGATTCATTATTTGAACCGACGATCAAAATTCTTGTTGGGCTGAGCTACCTGATTGGCCTGGGCTATGGAGCCTTCCTCGTCTTCCAGCAGAAACTGACGCTGGGCGAGCTGGTTAGCTTTAATGTATATCTCGGTATGCTCATCTGGCCAATGTTCGCAATTGGCGAACTGATCAATGTCATGCAGCGCGGCAACGCTTCTCTAGACCGTCTGAATGAAACCTTGTCCTACAAGGAGGATGTTGCTGATCCGGTTAAGCCGGTGGAGGGCAATGAGCCGGAGTTTTTACAAATGTCTGAGTTGACATTCAGGTATCCTTCATCAAAAGTGAACAATCTTGATCAAATCAAGCTGCATCTGAATCGTGGCCAAACGCTCGGGATTGTCGGCAAGACAGGAAGCGGCAAAACGACTTTGATTAAACAGCTCCTCAGGGAATACCCTGAAGGCAGTGGAAGCCTGCTTGTATCAGGTGTGCCAATCCAGGAACACAGCCTGAGGCAGACAAGGAGCTGGATGGGTTATGTTCCGCAGGAAAACATCCTTTTTTCCCGTTCGGTGAAAGAAAACATCCTGTTCGGAAACCCGCTGGCAACTGATAAGGAGTTGCAGGATATCATTGATTTGTCGGCTTTTCGAAAGGATCTGGAAATGCTGCCTGAAGGCTTGGAAACCCTTGTCGGTGAAAAGGGAGTCGCACTTTCAGGAGGCCAAAAGCAGCGGATTTCGATTGCACGCGCTTTGATCAAGGATCCGGAAATCCTGATTCTTGATGACTCGCTATCGGCAGTCGATGCCAAAACAGAGAAAAAAATCATTGATAATATCCGCAGAGAACGGAATGCCAAAACAACCATCATCACGACACACCGATTATCTGCTGTGGAGCATGCAGACCATATCGTTGTCCTTGAAGATGGAAAAATCGTTGAGGAAGGTACGCATGAACAATTGATGGAGGCCAAAGGCTGGTATCATGCTCAATATATCATGCAGCAGGCAGAAGCAGTCGAAGAGGAGGTGCACTCCGTATGAGTACAGGAAAAAGACTGTTCCAATATGCATTGAATTATAAAAGAATCATTTTAGTTGCACTGGCCATGCTGACTGTCGCTGTCGTCGCTGACCTTGCTGGCCCGTTCATCGCCAAGCGGATGATCGACCATCATATCCTTGGGATTGAATCGGTCTGGCATACGACTGACGAACAAAGCGGGGCTGTAAAATATAAAGGCAACTTTTATACAAAAGATGATGTGGAGCAGGAAACAGATTCTGCTCAAATTCTTCAGGTAGGCAGGAATTTTGTTTTTGTTGATAGAGAGATTGAATTCGACGGCAGCCGAAGTTATGAGGATGGGGTCTTGACGGTCAACAAAGGACCCAAGGCTGCCCAGTATGAAGCTCAATTGCTTTCAGGTGAGGAATTGATGGGTTTTTATCGGCCTGAAATTCCGGGCATTATTAAACTGCTGGCCTTCTATTTCGGTTTGCTGGTCATCGCTGCAATCTTTCAGTATGGACAGAGATTCTATCTGCAAAAATCAGCCAACCGGATCATCCAGAAGCTGAGGGAGGATGTTTTCAGGCAAATCCAGAGGCTGCCGATTCGGTATTTCGACAATCTGCCAGCAGGAAAGGTCGTTGCCAGGATCACGAACGATACAGAGGCGATACGTGAACTGTACGTAACCGTCCTGTCCACGTTCTTTACAAGTTTCATCTATATTACTGGCATCTATATTGCCTTGTTCATCTTGAATGCGAAGCTTGCGGCCATCTGTTTGCTGTTATTGCCAGTTCTGTTTGTCTGGGCAAAGCTGTACCGCAAATATGCATCGAAGTATAATCATGTGATTCGCTCACGGGTAAGCGACATCAACGGAGTGATCAATGAATCGATCCAGGGAATGAGCATCATCCAGGCGTTCGGCCGGGAAAAAGAAACACACCAGGATTTCGAGAAGCTCAATAACGAGCATTTTACCTATCAGAATAAACTGCTGAGCTTAAATTCGTCGACCTCCCATAATCTTGTCGCAGTGTTGAGGAATATCGTTTTCGTGGCGTTCATCTGGTATTTCGGCGGCGAGGCCCTGCAGCCATCCTCTGCTATTTCACTTGGGATGCTTTATGCGTTCGTCGATTATATCAACCGGCTTTTCAATCCTGTCCAGGGAATCGTCAACCAGCTGGCTAATCTCGAGCAAGCATTGGTTGCCGGGGAGAGAGTTTTCAAACTGATGGATGAAGAAGGAATTGATGTAAGCGAGGAAGAGGTTCCACGCTATAAAGGAAATGTAACTTTCGATCATGTTTCCTTCAGTTATAAAGAAGGCGAGTATGTACTGAAGGACCTTAACTTTGAAGCTAGACAAGGAGAAACTGTAGCACTCGTCGGTCATACAGGATCCGGCAAAAGCTCAATCATGAATCTGCTGTTCAGGTTTTATGATCCCCAGGAAGGGAAAATCATGATTGATGGGATGGACATTTCCGAAATGCCAAGGCAAACCTTAAGAAAGTATATGGGCATTGTCCTTCAGGATCCGTTCCTCTTTACTGGGACGATCGCTTCCAATGTCAGCCTTGAACATCCTTCGATATCTAGGGATACTGTCGAGAAAGCACTGCAAAGCGTCGGAGCTGACAGAGTCCTGAAAAACCTTGAAAATGGCTATGATGAGCCGGTGATTGAGAAGGGAAGTACACTTTCCAGCGGGCAGAGGCAATTGATCTCTTTTGCCAGGGCTCTGGCTTTTGACCCGGCCATCTTAATCCTTGATGAGGCAACCTCTAGTATTGATACTGAGACGGAAGCGATCATCCAGGAGGCAATGAATGTCCTGAAGGAAGGAAGAACGACCTTCATCATTGCCCACAGGCTATCGACGATCCGCAATGCCGATCAAATTCTTGTACTGGATCGCGGCCGGATTGTGGAAAAAGGCAATCATGATCAGTTAATGGAGTTGAAAGGGAAGTATTATCAAATGTACCAGCTGCAGCTTGGAAACAAAGCGAAGGCAGGTTAAAAAGAGATTCACACTCATTCTTAATGGGTGTGGATTTTTTTAGGCTCTTTTCTCAAACTTTGTTGCTATTGAATTCAAAATTGGATTGAATTCGCTTTATTCCTTCTTAAAGTAGACGCTTTTTATGAGAAAAGAGCATGCAAACCATATACCGACCGCCAAAATAGGAAAATATTACGTTAAAATCGGCTTTAGGATTTTAACAACAATCTTTACGAAAACAGCCTTTTTTTCTGTCCGCAGCTGCGGTAACCCTGTGTGAAACCTCACTATAATTCCTGTTTTTGTCACAGAATGTTGCGAAACGACTCAGTTGTCTCTGGTGTTCCTGTGGTAGTTTAATAATAACCATATTATTTCAGGAGGTTGTTTAGATGGCGGAACTCACAGTAACCTTAAGCATCGCGAGCATCATGATCCTGGGCTATTATATTGGATATGCAATTTATAAAGCATAACCTTAAGCAAAAAAAGACATAATGAAAAGCGGAAGTAGCATTCATGACTGCTTCCGCTTTTTTCGTCTGTTTACATACACTTTTCTGTCATTTGGGCTTTAAAAAAGGTATCCTGAAGGCGAGAATGTTTGAAATGTTTAGATAAGTAAATAATTAGATTGAGGAGGGATCATTTTGTCAGATTATCGGATTGAAAGGGATACGATTGGTGAAATTAAGGTGCCATCTGATAAATATTGGGGCGCACAAACTCAGCGAAGCAAGCAGAATTTCAAGATTGGCACAGAAAAAATGCCAATAGAAGTCATTTATGCTTTTGTGGAAGTAAAGAAAGCTGCAGCCAGAGTGAATGCTGCGTCTGGAAAGTTATCGGAAACAAAAGCAAAGGTGATTGAGACGGCCTGTGATGAAATTCTTGCAGGAAAATTCGATGCGCATTTTCCGTTGGTCGTGTGGCAGACAGGAAGCGGAACTCAGTCTAATATGAACGTCAACGAGGTAGTCGCCAGAAGAGCGAATGAACTGCTTGCCGAGCAGCAGGCAGAAGAAAAGGTCCATCCGAATGATGATGTGAATATGTCGCAGAGTTCGAACGACACATTCCCGACGGCGATGCATATTGCCGCTGTAAAAAAAGTGAGTGCTGAAGTATTGCCTTCCCTTGAGCTCCTAAAGGAGACGTTAAGGAAAAAAGAAGAGGAATTCAATGAAATCATCAAGATCGGCCGAACCCATCTCCAGGATGCGACCCCTTTGACATTGGGGCAGGAAATCAGCGGATGGAAAGCGATGCTTGAAAAAGATAAACAAATGATCGAGGATGGTCTCAAGTATGTGAGAGATCTGGCAATAGGCGGGACAGCTGTCGGAACAGGAATAAATGCAGCGAAAGACTTCGGTGACCAGGTAGCAAGCCAGCTTGCCAGCCAAACAGGAGAAACCTTCCGTTCTGCACCGAATAAATTCCAGGCTTTGACATCGCATGATGAAATTGTCTTCCTTCACGGAGCATTAAAAGGACTGGCAGCCGACTTGATGAAAATTGCCAATGACGTTCGCTGGCTTGCCAGCGGCCCAAGAAGCGGGATTGGCGAGCTCTCCATACCGGCAAATGAACCAGGCAGCTCCATCATGCCAGGCAAAGTCAATCCGACGCAAAGTGAAGCCCTGACAATGGTGGCAACCCAGGTTTTTGGAAATGATGCGACAATCGGATTTGCGGCAAGTCAGGGTAATTTTGAATTGAATGTATTCAAGCCTGTCATCATCTATAACTTCCTGCAAAGTGCAAGACTGCTGGCAGATGGAATGAGGTCTTTCAATGATAACTGTGCTGCAGGAATTGAAGCGAATCTGGATGTCATTGCTGGTCATGTTGACCGCTCACTCATGCTTGTCACATCTTTGAATCCGCATATTGGTTATGAAAAAGCAGCTGAAATCGCCAAGCTTGCTTTCAAGGAAAACACTACCTTGAAGGAAGCGGCAATCAAGACGGGGTATTTAACTTCAGAGCAATATGATCAGTGGGTCAAGCCTGAAAAGATGATTTGATGAGAGTATGCACTTGGTGCTTTTCCAGGGGCCATGTGGGGAGTCAGTGAAACCAGAAAATAGTAAGGCCCCCTGATGAAGGGGGCCTAAGCCATTCTTATTTTATTGTTTAATGCAATTTAGCGTGCAGATCCGCCAAGTTGTTGCTCAGCCATTTGCACAAGGCGCTTAGTGATTTCTCCACCAACTGATCCGTTAGCGCGAGAAGTTGTTTCGCCGCCAAGCTGTACGCCAAATTCTGTTGCGATTTCGTACTTCATTTGATCAAGAGCTTGTTGAACACCAGGAACTAATAATTGATTAGAGTTGTTGCTACTAGCCATTAATATTTCCTCCTTTGTGTTTTTCAGAGTTGTATTTGGGTTAGTATTGGAGTCGAACCAATCATGGCTTTTGCCATGCCGCCTGGGTTTAACCCATGATGAGGAGTTTGGCTGGGCTAGCCGGAATTGCACCGGCGCACGTCATAGCTGCCTTCTAGGCTTAACCCAATGTCTTAATCCCTTTGCTAAGCTGCGCTTTTTTCTTTGTTGCTGCTTTATTAATAACTAGTATGTTTTGTTTCGAAAAGTTTATGCGCTGATCAATTAAGGTAATTAATACCAATATTATCACCTTACATAACCAATTTTAATCAACACAAACTAATGCTAGCGATACAGGAGAAAGGATGGAAAAGGATGGGGATGTGCCCGATTTGCAATGGCTTCAGGAACGTTGCTCTTCCATGTCCAAACTGCAGCGGCAGCATGGAGGACAGCGGGAGGGAAGCAGACTTTTATGATGATTACAGTCCGTATATGCCAATTGATCAAATGAAGCTTGAAGATGGTTATCCTGCCGATTTTGCCGAGGAGGAGTGCCCGCACTTGTTCAAATGTCCAAGCTGCGGAACAAGCCAGGTATTTTTAATCAAAGAATGATCCATGGTCAAGAAAGCAAAAAAAAAGCAACCGCAATGGTTGCCTTTTTCATGTATTATGGACGGATTCTTACTTCTGTTTCTGCATCGAAGAAGTGAACCTTGTTCATATCGAATGCCAATTCAATTACCTGGCCTGGAGTTACATCTGTGCGTGAATCAACACGAGCTACGAAATCCTGGCCTTCGAATTGAGAATAGATCATTGTTTCAGCACCAGTCAATTCAGATACTTCTACAGTTGCTTTAACAGTGGAACCTTGAGAAGCATCGATGAATACTGGCTCATCATGAAGGTCTTCTGGTCTTACACCAAGGATGATGTCTTTTCCTACATAACCTTGTGCGCGAAGGACTTTCATTTTTCCTTCTGGGACAGCAATAGAAGAATTGTTGATTGTGAACTTTCCTTCTTCAAGCTTTCCAGTGAAGAAGTTCATGGAAGGAGATCCGATGAATCCTCCAACGAAGACATTCTCTGGATTTTCATAAACTTCTTTTGGAGCTCCAACCTGCTGGATAATTCCATCTTTCATGACTACAAGGCGGGTTGCCATTGTCATCGCTTCAGTCTGGTCATGTGTTACGTAGATAGTTGTTGTATCCAGGCGGCGGTGAAGCTTGGCAATTTCAGCACGCATCTGTACACGAAGCTTTGCATCAAGGTTTGATAATGGTTCGTCCATTAAGAATACCTTTGCGTCACGGACAATCGCACGACCCAATGCAACACGCTGGCGCTGGCCGCCGGAAAGTGCTTTTGGCTTGCGGTCCAGGTAAGGTTCAAGACCAAGAATCTTTGCTGCCTCTTTAACGCGGCGGTCGATTTCATCCTTCGGGAACTTGCGAAGCTTCAATCCGAAAGCCATGTTATCGTATACAGTCATATGTGGATATAGAGCGTAGTTCTGGAAAACCATCGCGATGTCACGGTCTTTAGGAGGAACGTCGTTCACTCGTTTCCCGTCGATGTAGAAATCACCTTTGGAAATTTCCTCAAGACCTGCAATCATACGAAGAGTCGTTGATTTACCGCAGCCAGATGGTCCAACGAATACGATGAATTCTTTGTCTTCGATGTGAAGGTTGAAATCTTCAACAGCAGTTACTTTGTTATCATAAATTTTATAAATATTGTCTAATTTTAACTCGGCCATTTTTTAAGCCTCCCTGATTGTTTGTCTACAAGAACAGTTTAGCGAAAAGGCCTACCATTAATCATCAGCAGGATGCACAAAAAAATGAAAGCCCTTTTATGCAAATTGTTCAAACCGTCTAAATCAGCCCATTTCTTTATAAAGGCCGGCAAGATAAACAACGATGGCTGCGTCAAAATCCTTCAGCTGCACACCGGTTTTTTCTGTGAACTTGTCTAGTCTGTACTGAAGGGTATTTCGGTGTACATACAATTTTTTAGCTGCAAGTGAAACATTCGAATTGCTTTCCAGGAACGTTTTGATCGTAGTCATTAACTCTTTGTCATCGCCAAATGCATCGAGAATTGAATGGGAGAGAATATCCTGTAAATGATCTGGCAGCTGTGTTGCCAGGAGCATCGGAAAGGCTTTTTCAAAAGTGAAGACATCTCCGCGATTCGTAAGCTTAACTAATTCTAGGAAAACTTGCTTTTCGTTTGTGAAAAAGCCTGGGAGCTGCCGGGAAATTGTTTGGAACTTGCCGATATAAAAAGAAATTTTAATAAAAAAGTCACTTTCGAATGTTGCGGAAATTGATTGAAGCTCGTCTGCATCTTCAATGATTTCCTTCTTCTCTTCAATGATCATTCCATAGGAGTCCTTCCTCCAGAGGATAGTATGTTCAGGGAAAAAGCCTTGCAAAGCCTCATTGATTTCCTCTGTTTCGATATGTTTTGCCTGCAGCCGGAATTGAATGAAACGGACCTCTTCCATCGCAGTCGGCGGTATCGCTCCACCATGAAAAAGAAAATCACTCCACGCAAGTGCTTTACCAGTAAGAACAGTATGCGGATCGGTTTCAATATACTGAAGCAGATTCTTCAGCAAGTCAAGCTGGTCTTCCGATATCTGTTCCTTTGGAATGCTGATCCATATTGGCTCTTCCTCGGTAAATTGAAACCAATGATGTTCACTTGATGGATGAGCTGGAAAATGATTGTGCGTGACAGAATCAGGAAAATAAGCTAATATTTTATTAATCATATAAGTATCCTCAGATTTAATTTGATAAAAGTTGACATATCTTTTATTATAACAGGTGTGGCTTTGAAATGTGAATTCACGCCACGGGATAAACTGGTAGAAAAAAGGAAAATATATTGGTATAATAGATACAATACGGGGTACCGTAGGAGAGAGGTGCAGGGAAATGGAATACACACCAGAAATGAAAAATCGCTTAAAGCGTTTGGAAGGCCAAGTGCGCGGCGTTATCCGCATGATGGAAGAAGAAAATCACTGCAAGGATGTTGTCACACAATTATCGGCAGTCCGTTCTGCAGTAGACCGTGCGATTGGTTTCATCGTGGCAAAAAACCTGGAATCATGCATCACGGAAGCAGCTAAGGAAGGCAAAGAAGCCGACGAAGCCATCAAAGATGCAGTCAATATGATTGTTAAAAGCAGATAAGACACCAGCATCCTTTTTAGGATGTGGTGTCTTTTTTTTGTTTCCTATTTATTAGGCGGATCTTCAGGTGGGAGTTCATGGCTTTCCCCGATATTTGGAGTATCGTCCAATCGATGGACAGTCCCGCCTGCCATCCCCTCATTGATCATCCTGTCGACATCGACATATACTTTATCCCGGCCCTCATATTGCAGGTCCTCAGCGAACATTTTCTTGTCCTTTTGTTTCATGGTTTCCTCCTTCAATTCTTTTACGCTTAGAATGTCGGAAAGGAACAAGAAACATACAGATTATTTGTCATACACATGGAAAAGCATCAGCTCGTGAACACGTTCCTTCAGCTGGTCGATATCCCCGTCCAGGGGCGGTTCGGAAATCCATTGAATATCTCCATTTTGATGATAAATTCCCGTATACTTCTGCTTTTTAAAATAAAAGGAAAAATGCCAGCCAGGCATTTCTTTATTTTCAAATAATGATTTGAATTGGAAATGAGTGATCACTGTGATTCCCCCTGTTAGATGATCTATACCACTATTATATAGCAATAGTGGAAAGGGGAGCGACCTCAATTTGAAAAACCGGATTTCCTGAAAAATAAATCTACAAGTGCAATGATCCTTTTTTCTTCGATTTGGGATTCATCAAAGCTCATTGGTTTTGAGTTCACTTCAAAAATGGCATAGTCTCCTTCTACAGTGAGCCCGGCATCGAGGGAGAATTCCCCGAAATAGCCCAATTCTTCTGTCAGCAGATGCCCGATTTCCTTTACGGCCCATGCGAAAAATGCATCATGCCTGGGATTCTTCACATGAATATAAGGAAGTACGATTCCGCCGTTCGGCACGTGGGTGGTCAAGTCTAGTTTCTCTGATTGGCGGATTCCGATGCCGGTTACTTCATAACCATCCAATCCATCATGAGCATGGACACGGAAATCGAACCGCTTTCCACCAATGGCTGCAGGCTTGATTTCTTTTTGGGCGATATAATCGTGTTTTAACAGCTGCCTGTATTTTGCCTTCCAGAATTCCTTCATACCCGGATAAACCTGGCGTTGGGAATGGCTCTCCAACTCAATTTGTCCGTTCCTTTGCCGCAGCCGGAAAATCCCGATGCCTTTGGAGGAAGAAGCTGGCTTCAGATAAATTCCCTGATGTTTTTCAAGAAAGGCCGCCAGCTGGATCATCGTTTTTACACAAATGCTTTCAGGCATTAACTTCCTTAATTGATCATGTCTTGCAAAAATGGAGTAAAGCTTGTTTTTGTTAATGAAGGCAGGATTGAAAAATGGGATCCCGAGTGCGGAGAAGTAATCCACTGCATCCTTGAAAGGCTGCTGCTGTTCAGCTTTTCGGAATGGCACGCGATTGAAGACAAGATGCGGCAGCGGCGTCTTGACAGGAATCCATTTGTTGGCTTCAGGTAAAAATGTGACCCCGGTAAGGCCATCCTTGACGACGGTTTCTGGAGGGAAAACAACCACCATTCCATTGCGTTTCACCAGCACCTCCTGGAGTGATTTGAATAGTGCTCCGTTGCCTGCCAGTGCCATTTCTTTGCTCATGGAGGTCATGATTCCAACCAGCGGGCCGCAATTTCCCTGCTTGTTTTTTAAGGTGAATGGGTATGTTTGCTGCGGGACAGAGCTTGAAGGGGTGGATCTGATTTGGATTTTATTAAAGCCAAAGCTGATGCTTCCACCAGCTTTGGCTTCATGAGTCCATTCCTTCGATTCGGTGTGATAGCGAAGTTTCATTGGAAAAGTTCCTCGGGTGCTGTAATGGCTTTTTCCGCTAAAAATATGCCAAAGGATAGAGAAAGCTTCCGGGTGAGCAAATCGAAATTTTTCAGCTTAGGATGCTTGAAAATCGACCGGCCTGGCTTTGAATTTGCCTCGAATAGCCAGACTTTTCCTGACTTATCAATCCCCAGGTCAAAACCAATCTCTCCAATGATTCCTTCCATGTTTTTTTCTAAAATGGTGCTCAGGACCAGGGCGGCTTCTGTAAGTTTTTTTTCACATGACTCCCGCTCTTCCTGGTCCTCGAATAGCTCATCAAGTGATTTTACGATGCCGCCGTTGTTCACGTGAGTCGTCACACTTCCATGTCCAGCAATTTTTGCGGCAATCGCTGCCAGCTGCCAATGTCCGTATTCATCTTTATTCGTATGCACCCTGAAATCGATCAGTCGTTTGTCAGACCTTAGCAGGCTAATGCCCTGCTGGACAATCATCTGTGAAAGGTTCCGCTTGTAAAAGATCTTCTTCATCAATTTTTCTAGACTGTCAAATTTCGTTAACTTATTAGCCCCTTCCTGGTCACGGTAGCGACAATAATAGTAGCCATTATGCTTATCGAACAGGATTTGATGGATTCCCAGGCCGAGACTTCCATTAGCTGGTTTGACATAGACATTTCCGTAGTTTGAGAGCATCCGTTCAATAACCGAAAAAGAAGAAAATTGATGGGTTTCAGGCAGGTATTCAACTGCCCGTTCATCCTGCTGCAGCCGTTCGAATACATCAAGCTTGCTGAAAAAGCCAGGATTGTACCATGGAATCAGATAATCGGTCTGCATTCTCGACTTTAAGCTGCGAAGCTCCGACTTTCTCTCTGTCCTCCTGTTTGGAAGGCGGTCATATACGACATTCGGGAAAGGGACTTTAATTTTCTTCCATCCGCCACCGACAAAGAAATAACCGTCGATCAAACCTTGATCCCAATCGATATGCTCCTCGCCAAAAACAAATGGCAGGGCGCCCACGGATTTATTGACCGAGAGCAGCTTGGCGAAGAACATCGATCGCTCGCCGATTGGCCTCAATGGATAGGGAGTGAAACCGGATGTCAGGATGCCGATCAGCGGACCGATAAACAGGGTTTGCTGGTCGATGAACACATGCAGGGGAATTGACAGATCCGGCATGGAGAGCTCCTTCTGCACGTCATTGCTGAGGACAATCACATTTCTCCCTTTCGGATGGGGAGCGACTGTGACATCAAGCAGCTTGTTGCCGAAAGCGACTTTTCTGATATCTTTGCTATTGGGAAGGTCGGCAGGGATGAAGACGAGCTGCTTGGAGTGGGTGATGATTTCCACAGGATATTTTTTTCTCATAAATGCTGTCCCTCTCTTTCTGGCAGAATTTCTGAAAGTGTCATTGCATATTCAAGCGGAGCTTTATAGAGAATTTCCTTCAGGTCGGGATTGAGTGATGCAATGACTTTTCTGCCGGGTTTTGAATTCGTATCCAGCACCCATAATGCTTGATCTTTTGAGACACCGATATCGATGCCGAGCTCGAATAACCTGGGGAAGGATGCTTCAAGGATGCCTGGCAGGATTGAGAGGATTTCTTCTAATTCCAGTAAAAGAAATTTTCTCGTGCGGAAATCCAGCGAGCCTGTAAAATCTTCGAATGCCTGGATTTCACCGCCTGCAGCGAGATTCGACAGGATGCCATCCTTATGGCCGAGGCGTATTCCTTTTCCTCGCAGGATCCAATTGTCTCTCCAGTCCTTTTGCAGCAGCACTCTGATATCAAAAGGACGGTTTTGTGAATCAGAAAGTTCGAGAAAGGGCTGCATCATGTATTCGTTTTTGCTGCAAAGTCTATCGAGCCATTCCTCTGTTTCACTGGTCGATAAAAATATCTTCTCTGACAGGCTGCCATTAGCGTCTGCCGTGATAGTGAATTTTCTGCCGGATTGTTTAATTTTAAAAATTCCGGCGCCGCCAGAACCGAAAACAGGTTTTAGAATCGCGGTACTCCACTTTTCCAGCTGCGCTATTACAGCTTTTCCGCTGGCCGCAAGGATGGTCTCTGGGATATAAGGAGCGAGAGCGGACCTGGATAGAACCTCATAAATGCTCCATTTATTTGGCAGGCCATTTCCCAGGAAGGTAATATCTTTTCGGCTTTTCAGCCATTTCACGATTGCCATGGACTGTTTAGATTCAGTGTCATTTGCATAAAAACAACGGTCATAAATTATCTTTGGCAGTGGGAATTCGGCCTTTAACCACTTTTTCTTTTCATAATCGAATCTCTCTCCTGCCACTAGTTCAGTGATCGGATGGATTTTTGCCGGTGAGAACCTGAAGCAGGTGAATATATCAGGATTTGCCCGTTTGGCCATTTCGGTAAAATAAGTTGTTTCACTATTGAAGGATCGAGACATCATTCCAAATGAAATCATCTGCATATCTCCTTTTGGACTAACGCTCACAAAGTCCATAGCAATGGTCAATGATGGCCTTAGTCGAAGGTCTGATTTTAGAGCCGCGCTCCTCAAAATTCTTGGAGGGTTTGGAGTTGGCTTCGATCAGCCACAAGCTTCCTTTAATATCGATTCCAATATCGATTCCAAGCTCTGCATTATGCCCCTCAGCATGCCGGCTGATTGTTTCAGCCGTTTCCAGTGCCAGCTCTTTCATCAGGGCCAGTTGATGCCGGGCCTGTTCCTTCCCAAAAATCAACGCCAGTGTCTGGGCCGGCTTCATGGCCTCACCTCCGCGAGCAATATTTGAGACAAAATACTGTTCGGCTGAAACCCTTGCTACAATTGAAGTTACCTTCCAGAACTGCTGGGCATTTTTATGGCAGAGGACTCTGAAATCCATGATGCGGCCATTCAATTCGGACAGCTGCACCCCTTGCTGAATAATGCAAAGCCTTTTTTCGACTATAGGCGCGATCGTGCGTGCCAGCTCCCCAATCTGTTTGAAAGGTGGTAAATCCTTTGCCGGCAGGGCGGATAATGAGACATTGATGGAGCCGTCTGATTGGACAAGCTGAATAATATTGCGCCCCTGGCTTCCATGTACAGGCTTGATGTAGAGCACATCATACAGCTGCAGCATTTTTTTAAGCATACTTTCGGTGTATAGATGTGTTTCCGGTATGAAGGACTGTAAATGCTCCTCTTTCATTAAAAATTCATGGATTTCCCATTTGGAAAGAAAGCGATGATTAAATATCTTTATTCCCAGAGTATCCAATTTATTTAAAAAACCCATAAATCCTTTGCTGAATTCAGTTCTGCGTGAAGATACACGGTTGTAGATGACATCCGGTAAGGGGAGGGATCCCTTTTTCCATTCCTCGGTATCCTGATCGTAAAAAAAGCCCTCGACTCCATCATCAGAAAAGCCTTTCAGTGAAAAAACATAGAAGCTTCCACCTGTTTCCGAAATCCCCTGGTGGAGCTCTTCGCAAAAGGAATGGACCTTGCCGAAGTCCGGTCCGCTGTCTTCTTTTATCTCAGTCAGCAAAGCGATGACGGGCTGTGTTGATTGGCCTTCCAATTTAGCTGGCGTCATAGCTTCCCCTCATTTTCTTTTGGCTGCTTAAGGAAACAGTACATAAAAATAGGCAAACACACATAATGCATGTTATGAATAGTTGTTGTTATTGGTGATTTTCATCGCCAAGGAAGTTTTCTGATAACCTGAACTTTTGGCATTGAGTAACATAGTTTGTTATAGTGTAGTGGAGCGTTTAACGGAGAAGGAGTGATTTGAATGGCAGTCAATCTTTACGATTCAGCCTACGAATTAGAAAAAGCAATCAGGAACAGTACGGAATACACAGAATTGAAACGACTTTACGATGCTGTGAACAACGACCCATCAGCAAAAGCGATGTTTGAAAACTTCCGCAATATCCAGATGCAGCTTCAGGAAAAACAGATGACTGGACAGCAAATTACCCAGGAAGAAGTAGAACAGGCACAAAAGACTGTAGCATTGGTTCAGCAGCATGAACTGATTTCGAAGCTTATGGAAGCTGAGCAAAGAATGAGCATGGTCATTTCCGAGCTTAACCAGGTCATCATGAAGCCTCTTGAAGAGCTATACGGAAACCCGAACCAGCAGCAATAAGATTGAACGAACTCCCGGCAGACAATGGCCGGGAGTTTTTTTTGCAGATTGCCCCCTTGTTCTATTTTTTCGGTTTCTATCATACAAGTTAAATAAGGACAAAAACACCGAAGAAATGGGGGCATAAAAATGATTTACCGTCTTCTTGCGCTCAACGTGGATGGCACGATTCTCCAATCAAATGGAAGGCTCCATAAATCCACAAGGGATGCGATCGAGTACGTCCAGCAAAAGGGAGTTTACGTTACTCTAGTAACTTCCAGAAGCTTTCCATCAGCCAAAAAAGTGGCGAAAGCGCTGAAAATAAATTCATTGCTGGTAACCCACCTCGGATCCTATATTTCGCATGACCTTCGCAGTGACCCAGTGTTTGAAAAAAGGATCCCAGAGGATGTCACATTCCAGCTTGTCAGGTTCCTCGAAAGCTTTCCATGCCAGATCCGACTGGTCCATGAAAAGTTTTCGCTGGCTAATAAGTATAAATTGAATCATAACCTGCTGGCAAAAACGGTATTCACTTCAGGTGATCCGATTTTTTATTCACAGCAATTCACCGATTCTATCAGCGAAACACTTGTCAATGATCCTGTGTCTCCGCCGAAGATTGAAGTCTACTTCGAGTACGAAGAAGATTTGGCAGATGCACAGCAGGCGATAAACGGGATGTTCTCAGAAGTCTCACTTTCCAGGCTGAATGATTATCGACTCGATATCATGCCAGAAGGTGTGTCAAAGCTGAATGGCCTGATCCAGCTTGGTGAGCACCTTGGCATTCCATTGAAAGAAATGGTCGCAATTGGCGACGGCAGCGACGATATCGACATGATCGAAGCTTGCGGTCTGGGCGTGGCGATGGGGAATGCATCTCCAGAAGTAAAGAAGGCTGCGGACTGGGTGACCCGCTCCAACAACCAGCATGGCGTCAGCTACATGGTAAAGGAACACTTCCGCAAACAGCAGCCAATCGAGTTCCTGCGTAAAATGAATATTATAAAAATGTAAAATAATAAGCATGCCTGAGATTGAAAGTCAGGCATGCTTTGTTGTTTTTTCATGTCAGAGGAAGGCTAACGGAGTTTTAGAAATATATGAGTTTTTTTCGGAAAATAAGCTTTGAATTAAGGAATATATATTTTTTAAAGAATAATAAATGATACTCAGTCCGAGCAGAGCATAAAACTGGTAGCTTTTGCACTGTCTTGACCAGGTAATCATACTTCTATTACACTTATTGAAGCATGTTTAATTGAAAAGGTGATATAACAATGAGAATTCATATAAAAGGTATTGATGATGAAAGGTTCCAGCGCCCGCTGGGACTGATTGCGAATCTTTTTTTCGAGGAATCAGAAGTGATCCTGGGCGAAGCAGGTACAGAATCTGATGCGACAATAGAATTTGAGGTTCAAGCTGAAGGTACTATCCTTGTAAAAGCAGACCTGACAACAAAGGATGATGAAGTTTTTTCAGCTCATGCCGATAAAGAAGTTCCAGCAGGCCTAAGCGAAAAAGAAGAATTCAAACTGCTTAAAACGGTTGTTTCAAGAGCTTATTTAAAATTGCTGCAGAACTGGACAGGCATCATCCAAAAGTGGGGGATCCTTACCGGCGTCCGTCCAACAAAGCTTCTGCACAAGAAACTTCGTGAAGGAGCAGAGCAGGAAACTGCCCATAAAGAGCTGAAGGAGCAGTATTTGATTTCAGATGAGAAAATCCAGCTCATGCAGCAGATCGTCGACCGTCAGCTTGCTGTCCTTCCAGATTTGTACGATTTGAAAAATGGAGTCAGCATCTATATCGGCATCCCGTTTTGCCCGACCAAATGTGCCTATTGCACGTTCCCGGCTTACGCAATCAACGGACGCCAGGGATCAGTCGATTCGTTCCTGGGCGGTCTGCACTATGAAATTCGTCAAATAGGCGACTGGCTGAAGAAGAATGACATCAAGATCACGACTGTTTATTATGGAGGCGGCACGCCGACATCGATTACCGCTGAAGAAATGGATATGCTTTATGAGGAGGTCCACCAATCGTTCCCGGATGTCGAAAACATCAGGGAGGTGACCGTTGAAGCCGGCCGTCCCGATACGATCACGCCTGAAAAGCTTGAAGTGCTGAAGAAATGGAATATCGACCGCATCAGCATTAATCCGCAGTCATACATCCAGGAAACATTGAAGGCGATCGGCCGTCATCACACTGTGGAAGAAACGATTGAAAAATTCCATCTCGCCCGCGAAATGGGGATGAATAATATCAATATGGACCTGATCATCGGCCTTCCAGGTGAAGGGACAGCAGAATTCGCTCATACGCTTGCTGAAACAAAAAAGCTGATGCCAGAATCGCTGACAGTCCATACCCTTTCATTTAAAAGAGCATCAGAAATGACTAGGAACAAGCAGAAATATAAAGTCGCTGACCGTGTCGAGATTGAGAAGATGATGAATATGGCTGAATCTTGGACGTCAGAACATGACTATGTACCATATTATCTATACAGACAAAAGAATATTCTCGGGAATCTGGAGAATGTAGGCTACTCATTCCCGGGACAGGAAAGCCTGTACAATATCATCATTATGGAAGAACAGCAGACAATCATTGGCCTTGGCTGCGGCGCATCAAGCAAATTCATCGATCCGGATACCGGCGTGATCACCCAGTTCTCAAACCCTAAAGATCCAAAGTCATATAACGACAGCTTTGAAGAATATGCTGATAAAAAGATTGAAATCCTAGATTCATTGTTCAACAAAGCGATGATTTAATTTGAAAAGCTCCCGAATGATTCTTTTCGGGAGCTTTTTTGATGGGTTGACACCTATTTAGGGGTTGATTTTGCGTAAAGAAGGATGATTAAGCTATACAACGCAGGAATTCCTCGGAAATCCACCTTTATTCCGCGAAAAAGACAAATGATTCTGCGAAAAACCATCATAATTCCGCGAAAAAGGTGATGGATTCCGCGAACTGGAAAATGCTGAAGATTTTCCAGCCAGGAACCAGGACATTCTTTTAAAAAGTCTAAATAATGAGAAAAAAAGGTTTTTAAATATAACATCTCCCTATATAATAAAAATATACGGACTTATTGGAGGGGATGAAGGTGGCGATTGAGTTTTCAACGGACACTGTTAAATTAGGCATTGACGGGCGTGTAGCTGTCCTGGAATTGAACAGGCCCGAATCACTGAACGCCCTGGATGTGGAAATGATCAGGGGAATCACGATGAACCTTAAAGAAATTTGCAAGTCGGATGAAATCGATATCGTGGTGATAAAAGGGGCAGGCCGTGCGTTTTCTGCTGGCGGCGATATCAAAACAATGCTTTCTAATGCAAATGAAAGCGATTTCTATCATGTGATGGATGATATTCACGACATGATTGTCACCCTTTACAGCATGCCTAAGTTAACGATCAGCGCTGTGACAGGTGCTTCGGCTGGCCTGGGCTTCAGCCTTGCCCTTGCGACGGATTACATTATTGCTGAGCCGTCGAGCAAGATTGCGATGAACTTTATTGGAATTGGCTTGATTCCAGATGGTGGCGGACATTTCTTCATGGAAGAGCGGCTGGGAGAAACAAAGGCGAAGCAGATGATTTGGGATGGCAAGACGCTATCAGCCGGAGATGCACTCAGTCTCGGGCTCGTTGATGAAGTACCGGAAGAAGATTTTAAAACAGCGGTCGACCAGAAAGTGCAGGAATGGCTGAACAAACCGGTACAGGCAATGATCAAAACAAAGAAAATCCTTGCCGAAAAAAATCGACCTTCATTACTGAAAATTCTAGAACTTGAAAAATACGGGCAATTCAAGATGCGTCAGACAGAAGATCATCAGGAAGGCATTAAAGCGTTCCTCGAAAAGAGAAAGCCAAACTTCAAAGGTAAATAAAGGCTGTTTTCGTAAAGATTGTTGTTAAAATCCTATAGCCGATTTTAACGTAGTCTATACCGATTTCTAAGGTCGGTATGAAGTTTACATGCTCTTTTTTCTCATAAAAAGCGCCTTCTTTACGAAGGTAAACAGCTAATTCAGTCCAATTTTGTATTCAATAGCAACAAAGTTTGAGAAAAGAGCCTAAATAAAAAAGCGAAGAGGAATTTTCCTCTTCGCTTTTCTTATGGATGAAACAAAATCAACTTTCCTCTTGGAGAAGTGCAGCGGTGTGTCTTGTCGCTTAAGTTCTTTTCTTCAAGCATTCTTGCGCCGATTTCTTTTGCCTCGTCATCGTTACCAGCCTGGAAAGATTCATCAATCAGTTTTTCCCCATTAGGTTCGAAGGCCGTCAGTTTGTAAGTATCCATAACAAAATCCCCTTTGTTATAAAATTCAGATGATTACTATTATTTTTGCATAACTTTTTCAAATATGCAAAACAAAAAAACATCAGAATATGAAACTATTTCCATTCCGACATCGTAGTATTTAATTGGAGAAGGAGGAGAACGAGTATGGTATTACAGCTCGATCGTGTTACAAAGAGATTTGGGAACTTTACAGCCGTGAACCAGCTTTCACTTAATATTCCGGAAAAGGAAATGTTCGGATTCCTCGGGGCGAATGGTGCCGGGAAAACGACGACCTTCCGGATGATCCTCGGCCTGCTGGATGCTTCAGATGGCCAGATTTCATGGGACGGAAAGCCGATCAATTATGAAACTAGCAGTATTATTGGCTATCTGCCGGAGGAAAGGGGACTTTATCCGAAGCTCAAGGTCCGAGATCAGATTGTTTATCTTGCCAGATTGAGAGGCATGCAGAAACAGGCTGCCCTGAAGGAACTTGATTACTGGCTGAACCGCTTTAAGGTTCCTGAATATGCAGATAAAAAGGTAGAGGAGCTTTCGAAGGGAAATCAGCAAAAAATCCAGTTCATTGCTGCTGTCATACATAAACCGAAATTGTTAATCCTCGATGAGCCTTTCAGCGGCCTGGATCCAGTAAATGTTGAACAGTTGAAGGATGCGGTAATTGAATTGAAGAATACAGGGACGACCATTGTTTTTGCGAGTCACCGCATGGAGCATGTGGAGGAAATGTGCGAGCATATTTGCATCATGCATAAAGGCAGCCCAGTTGTCCACGGCTCGCTAAAGGAGATCAAAAGATCCTTTGGTAAAAAGAACCTCGTCATCCATGCGGATTTTGATACAGCTTTTCTAAAGGACTATCCTGGAGTGACAAAGTCAAAATTGACAGCAGAGGGGATCCATCTGCAAATCACTGGCGAGCAGGCAGCCCAGGATATCTTAAAAGATATCGTCGGGAAAGGGTTTATCCGCAAGTTTGTTCTTGAAGAGCCGAGCCTGAATGATATTTTCATAGAGAAGGTAGGTGCTTCATATGAATAATTTTTTTATCATCCTCATGCACACATATATGACCAAGCTTAAAACCAAATCCTTTTTGGTTACGACCATCCTGACCGTCGGAATCATGCTGGCACTGACCAATATGACCAATATCATCGATTTTTTCAACAAGGGCGGCGACGCTGACAAAATCGCTGTGATTGATGGAACCGGAAAGCTATATGACCCGTTGAAAGAGCAGATGAAGGTCATTAATGATGAACTTCTCCTGGAAAAATATGAGGGGAATGAAGACGGAGCGAGAAAAGAAGTCGAGGAAGGGAAATATAAGGGGCTTCTTGAATTAAGATTGAATGACGACGAGCTGCCGGTCGCTTCATACAAAGCGATGAGCATTGCTGATTCTGCCATTCCTGCAGACCTGCAGGCAGCCTTGCAGCAGCTGAAAACAGCTATAGCTTCCACACAGATAAACATTGAACCGGAACAATTGGAAAAATTATATGCACCGGTAGAATTCGAAAAAGCGGCTCTGGAAGAAGACGCCAAAACAGAAGAGGAATTGAATCAGGCCCGAGGGCTTGTCTATGTCCTGCTCTTTATCATATATTTTGCCGTCATCATGTACGCGAACATGATCGCCATGGAAGTCGCGACTGAAAAATCTTCACGTGTGATGGAAATCATGATATCCAGTGTATCGCCGATCAAGCAAATGTTTGCGAAAATCCTCGGGATTGGGCTGTTAAGCTTGACCCAGCTCGCCGCCCTTCTGTTAGTCGGATATTTTTCAATCAAACAGAATCTTGAGAACATGGAAGGCGGATTCTTCGAGTTTTTCGGCTTTGGAAATGTAGCAGGCAGCACGATTGCATACGCGGTGATTTTCTTCATATTAGGCTATTTCCTGTATGCGACAATGGCCGCGTTCCTGGGTTCCCTCGTCAGCAGGATTGAAGACGTGCAGCAGATGATCACGCCGATGACACTGCTTGTGGTCGCCGGATTCATGATGGCGATGTTTGGCTTAGGCCAGCCTGAGGCACCGTTCGTAAAATATACATCGTTCATTCCGTTCTTCTCCCCGATGCTGATGTTCCTTCGGGTAGGCATGCTCAATATCCCTTTCTGGGAAATTGCCCTGTCAATTGGCATCCTGGTTGCGACAATCGCTTTCCTTGCCGTATTCGGCGCGAGGGTATACAGGGGAGGAGTGCTCATGTACGGCAAATCAAATTCCTTTAAGGATATTAAAAAGGCACTTCAGTTAACGAAAAACGAATAATCGAACAAAAGCCGCAATTCATTTTGGATTGCGGCTTTTTCATACAGGAATTCCGATATGCCGGGTTGAATATTTAAGGATATTCATATTGCCAGTTATCCATTCTAATGAAGGAGAGTGTTCGAGTTGAAACAAATCATTGCAATGGGGGGCGGGGGATTCTCGATGGAACCGGAGAACCCGCTATTGGATTTATATATACTTGGTCAGTCAGAAAAACAGAAGCCTAAGGTTTGCTTTGTGCCAACTGCAAGCGGGGATGCGGATGGTTATATCGAAAGGTTTTATACTGCTTTTCAATCCCATGAATGCATCCCTTCTCATCTATCCTTATTCAGGCCGCCGTCGAGAGACCTGGAAGCCTTTGTGATGGATCAGGACATTATATATGTTGGGGGAGGCAGCACAAAGAATCTTCTTGCCCTTTGGAAGGAATGGGGATTGGATGGCATTATGCGGAAGGCCTGGGAGCAAGGCATCATCATGGCAGGAGTCAGTGCCGGCTCGATTTGCTGGTTTGAAGAAGGTGTGACGGATTCCTATGGCGACGGCATGGAGCCGCTGAAGTGTCTTGGCTTTTTAAAAGGAAGCAACTGCCCGCATTATGATGGGGAAGCAGAGCGGCGTCCGGCTTATGAACAATTTGTCAGTTCAGGGAAGATTTCGGGCGGATTTGCCGCTGATGATAGCGCCGCTCTGCATTTTATCGGCGAAGAACTGGTCAGAGCCGTAAGTTCGAGGATGGAGGCAAAGGCCTATCAAGTATGTCTGGAAAATGGAGAAGTGACAGAAAAAGTGCTGGATACAATCTATCTTGGTTGAAGTTGAACTGCAGTTCCGGAGAGGACTGCAGTTTTTTTGCAGGATCGGGGATAAGAACGTGCATTCGTATTTTTTGAGTGTTAAAATAAAATTAAATATGAGGGGAAAGGAATATTCCAATGAAACAGGTGAAGTTTTTACATACAGCCGACCTCCATCTGGATAGCCCGATGGTCGGATTGAGGCATCTGCCAAAAGCCATTTTTCACCGGCTTCAGGAGAGCACTTTTAAAGCATTGAGCAATATTACGGATGCGGCAATTAAACAGGAAGTGGATTTTGTTGTGATCGCCGGGGATCTGTATGATGCTGAGGACAGGAGCATTCGTGCCCAGGCTTTTTTTCGCAATGAAATGGCAAGGCTTCGTGAAAAAGGAATCAAGGTCTATGTAATACACGGGAACCATGATCATCTTGGATCCAGGTCGATTACCATCGATTTTCCCGACAATGTCCATTTCTTTAAGGATCAGGTGGAAACAGCCGTCTTCTCGAAAGATGATGGCACACTCGTCCATTTATACGGCTTCAGCTATCCAGAGCGTCATGTAATGGAGCGGTGGATTGAGAAATATCCGAAGTCCGATGGAGCTGATTTTCATATTGGGCTGCTTCATGGCCATTTCGAAGGGGCCAGTGATCATGGGAAATACGCACCCTTCAGATTAGGTGATCTTATCGGCAAAGGCTATGATTACTGGGCTCTTGGTCATATTCATAAAAGAGCGGTTTTATCTGAGCAGCCCTATATCGTCTATCCGGGGAACTCCCAGGGACGAAATCGAAAGGAACTCGGAGACAAAGGAGCTGCGGTTGTCCATTTAACGGAATCTGGTTCTGAAGTGTCTTTCATTGAAAGCGCTGATGTGATGTGGGAAGAACTCGTCATTGATGCCCAGGAGGCTGCGGGTTTCAATATCCTTTATGACCAATGCCTCGCAGCCATTGATGAAAAAAGAAGAGAAGGAAAGGGAGTTTTGCTGGATATCCGCTTAGAACGCCTGAATTCCAATCTCACAGATGTCATCGATAAAATAGCCAGTGGTGAATTGCTTGAACTTCTCCAGGAGAACGAAAAGGAGGAGGATTCTTTTGTCTGGGTACATAGGCTGCGTTTTTCAGAAGATCTCGTGGTAGACCGTGGCAACTTGATTAAACAAAGTGAGTTTTATGAAGAATTATTCAGGACGATTGAACAGTATGGTGACTTATATGAACCGTTGTCTCCATTATTCCAGCAAAGCCAGGCACGAAGACATCTGGATGTGTTGTCTGAAAATGAAACAGAACAGCTAATCAAGGATGCTGAGCATCTTCTGCTCCGTCAGATGCTGGAAAATCAGTGAAAGGAGGCAATGTGATGAAGCTTATTGAATTGCATATTTACGGGTACGGCAAGCTTGAGGATTATGTGATTAAGTCGTTGGATCAATTTGAGGTTTTTTATGGAGAAAATGAAGCTGGAAAGTCGACGATCATGTCATTCATCCACAGTATCCTGTTCGGTTTCCCGACCAGGCAGAGTTCAGAAATACGCTATGAGCCGAAAAACAACCCTAAATATGGCGGGAAGATTAAAGCCTTTTTTCCTGACAGAGGAGTCGCGGTCATTGAAAGGGTGAAGGGGAAGGCGGCAGGGGATGTAACTGTATCGCTTGAAGATGGAACAATCGGCGGTGAAGAGTTGCTGAAGGATCTGTTGAAAAGAATGGATAAAAGCATTTTCCAGGCGATCTTTTCTTTTAACGTTCATGGACTGCAAAATATCCATGCGCTGAAAGGGGAAGATCTCGGAAGATATTTATTTTCTGCGGGAACGATTGGTACAGATAAACTCTTCAATACAGAAAGCTACCTGCTCAAGGAAATGGAGCAGCGATTCAAACCAGGCGGGAGACGGCCTCTGTTAAACGAAAAAATGAAGGAACTGAAGGAAGTCCAGGCTTCGCTCAAAAATGCCGAGCAGCAAAATGATCAGTATTCAAAATTGGTGGAAGAAAAAGGGGATATGGAGAATGAAATTGCCTGGCTCGAAGGCGAAATCGGCCGGCTTGAGCAAATAGGAGTGAAGCTGCGTGAATACAAGCGAAACGAAAAGCTTGTCATTGAAGCAGCTGCATTACAGAGAAAAATCCAGGCTCTAGATCAATCATTTTTTCCGGAAGACGGACTTGCCCGACTTGAGAGATTGGACGAGCAGCTTAAGCAAATTCAGGCAAGAATACTGACACTGAAAGAGAAGCAGCAACATGATCAGGGCGATTTGGATAAAAACAAGCCGGACAAAGAACTGCTTGGCATGGAAACAGAAATCGAAGCCCGGATCGAGAATCTTCCATTATATGATCAGCTTAAACAGGAAAAAAGACTGTTAGAATCAAAATTTGAAGAAATAAATGAAGAGATCAGCATGATTAATGACCAGCTCCATGCAGATTTCGACGAAGAAAATATCCAGGAAATCAACACCAGCATTTTTACGAAGGATGAAGCAGAAAAACTGCAACAGGCACAGCAAAGATCAAGTGATAAGAAACTGCAGCTGGAAGAAGACTTTGAAGAGGAAAAACGCGCACTCGCTGAACTGGAAGAACATGCTGATTCTGTAAAAAGACAATGGCTTGATGAAGATAGACGTAAACAGCTGATGAAAGAATTGGACCAGCTTGAAAATAGAGAGAGAATCCAGGCCGAATGGCAGCATGTCTCAGACCAGATTGAAGAGGTCAAAGCCAGGGAGGCAACGGAGAAAACAAGGAATAAAAAGCTACAAAAGAAAGCACGTCAGCAATCGCTTCTTCTCGGAGGGATTTTCCTCATTGTTTTAATATGGGGTGCTGCTAATGGAACTTGGCTTTTAGCTGGTGTAGGGCTCGCAGGATTGATTTTTCTGGCGGTTGGGCTGCTCAAGTCAGCAGATGATACAGATGCAGGCCATTCTGCGGATGCGGTGATCCTGTCAAAGCTGATTGAGCGGGAAAGGTCCTTGAAAGAAATATTGAACATCCAGCCGGGAGGCAATCTATTTTCCATTAAGAGCCTGTTGACGAAGGATGAAGAAGCACGGCTTCTCCACCGTGAGCTGCAAGTCAAAATTGGGCAGCAACAGCAGCGGTTTGAGAAGGTTGTCCAGCAATTTGAAGTGTGGGAAGCAGATAACGTCTCTTTGAAGCAGAAAAAGGGCCAATTATTGAAGCAATTGGGACTGGCGCAGATTGATGGGCCCATAAAGTTATTGGATGCTTATCATTTACTGGAAAAGCAAAAACAATACTACCGTGATCGAAAGCGAACCACAGAAAGCTTGAAGAAAGTTACCGGATCATTGAAGGATATGGAAGACAGCCTCAAAATGCTTGCCGGGCGTTTTCTGCAAAATGGCAATCTTCCCCCGGTGGAAGCAGCAGGCTTTTTGAAGCGGGCTTTGCGTGAAGCAATGGAGCAGCAGACAAAACAGCGTGAATTGGAAGCCAAACTGAATGAGCTTGGCGAAGAGCTCGCTGCACTTCTAAAGGAAGAACTGGTCCTCAGGGAAGAGAAGGCAGGATTATTGGCTCAGGCTGATACGGATCTTGAAGAAGTATTCAGGTTGAAAGCGAAAAATGCTGAACTGCTGAAGGGCTGGGCAGCAAGGCTGGAGGATATCGATCATCAATTAATTGCTTCTGGCATAAGTGAAGAGGACAGGGAGAGAATCCTGACAGGCATTTCGCTGGAGGAACAAATAGAGGAGAATACCGCGAAGCTGGAAGCGTGCAAGCGGGATTTGACACAGCAGTTTGATTCCATTGCGGATGTGAAGCATAAAATGAAGATAATCGAAGATGGAGGCATTTATAGCGAACTGCTCCATAAATATCGGCAGCTGCAGCATGAATTTGCCGAAGATGCAAAGGAATGGGGAAAGTATGCTGTCGCAAGGGACTTGCTCTCGAAGACAATCGGGCGGTATAAAGAAGACCGGATGCCGAGGATGCTTGCCAAGGCAGAAAGGTTCCTGTCTGTACTGACAGATGGCTTCTATGGGAAAATCATACCCCAGCCTTCTGGCAGCGGTTTTCTGATAGAAAGAAAGGACCATGTATTATTTGAAGCGAATGAGCTAAGCCAGGCAACGGCAGAACAAGTATATGTATCGATCAGGCTGGCGCTTGCCGCTGTCCATCATGACCGGTATCCTTTCCCGATCATCATTGATGACAGCTTTGTCAATTTTGATCATAATAGGACAGGCCGCGTGATTCAGCTGCTGAGGGAAATGAGCGGTCAAAACCAGATTTTGATTTTTACTTGCCATCGCCATCTGCTGGATTATTTTTCAGATAATGAAATTGTGCATATGGGAGAAACAAGCAAAAATCCAGTTTGAAATAGCAGGATTTGAGAATCAGAACAATAGATTCTGTATGTTATACTGTTGCAGAGAGGAGAGGTCGGTTAACGATGAATAAAGGAATTTTGAATCACGAAACAGGGGATCAGGTTGAGTTGTTTTTACTGGTCAAACACTCGTCCAAAGGGATTGCCAGCAATGGAAAACCATTTTTGACACTTATCCTCCAGGACCAGAGCGGGGACATCGAAGCGAAGCTATGGGATGTTTCTCCGGAAGATGAAACGATGTATGCTGCGGAGAGCATTGTAAAGGTACAGGGGGACATCCAGAACTATCGGGGGCGCAATCAGCTGAAGATCAGGCAAATTCGTCCCGCTTCCGAAGCTGACTCTGTAAAACTTTCCGATTTCCTTGAAACGGCTCCTGTCAGCCAAGACGAAATGAGCAGCAAGCTTACGCAATATATTTTCGAAATGAAAAATCCAAATATCCAGAGAATCACCAGACATTTATTGAAAAAGAACATGAACGCATTCATGGAGTATCCTGCAGCGACTAAGAATCATCATGAATTCGTATCAGGTCTTGCCTACCATGTGACCTCGATGCTGGACCTTGCAAAGTCTATCTCAACACTCTACCCAAGTCTTGATAAAGACCTTTTGTACGCCGGAGTCATCCTTCATGACCTCGGAAAAGTCATAGAGCTTTCCGGACCTATTTCAACAACATACACAGTAGAAGGCAATCTGCTCGGACATATATCGATCATGGTCAACGAAATTGGCAAGGCAGCGGATGAATTGGGGATTTCAGGTGAAGAAGTAATGATCCTTCAACATATGGTCCTCAGTCATCACGGCAAAGCAGAGTGGGGCAGTCCAAAACCTCCGATGATCAAAGAGGCAGAAATCCTGCATTATATCGATAATCTTGATGCGAAAATGAACATGCTCGACCGGGCGCTTTCAAGGGTGAAACCAGGCGAGTTCTCTGAAAGAGTATTCGCACTGGACAATCGTTCCTTCTATAAGCCTGTATTCCATAAGTAAAATACTAAAACCCCTGCCAAACCGTGCAGGGGTTTCTTGCGGTTTTATTTTAGCTCTGTTAAACAAGGCTGTTGATTTTCGTTTCAGGCGCTTCGCTTTCCGCGGGAAGAATAATGAAAAAGCCCAACTGCCGGCTTTTTCAAAAGGCAATTCTTCCTGGCTGGCGCTGAGCCTCCTCGTCGCTTCGCTCCTGCGGGGTCTCACCTGACCAGCTGCGCCCGCAGGACATCGATTTGGCTTCCTTGAACCTGCCCACGCACGAAGGAAATGCGTTAGCATTTTCGAGGAGTCTACGCGCCTTCCACTACAATCAACAGGAGTAAAAACAAAATTTGGCTTTAACAGAGCCTTTCATTTACAAGTGATATGAGTAAAACAGATAATTTAAACGATTAAATACTCTTCAAAAGTATTCCACAGCTAAACGTCCTTAATTTTTACTGCAAAGTCATATTCTTAATTAAAGTCACATATCTTTTCTGTAAGAGTTCAATTTGGACAACCTTTAAATGGAGGGTATGAAGAATGTCAATTCCAATCTGGGTAATAGCAGTCGCAGCAGGAATCGTATTCAGCGCGTTCATGGCGGTCAAAACAGGAAAAGAAGAAAGAGAACAAGAAATGGAAAGCATTGAACGAGAGGGCGAGCTTTATATGAAACGGCTCGAACGGGAAAAAGAACGACGTGAAAATTCGGCAGAAGCATAATAAAAAGCACTGGCTCCAGAATTTCGGAGCCAGTGCTTTCTTTATGAAATCAGCCTGTCCAATTATGGCTGTGTTGGTACTTCTGCTTCAGGGAACTCTGCAGCGCCTTTAAGGTCTTTATCCTTAATTTTAACTTTAGCTGCGTCAAGCTCACGCTTCAGTACTTCCTGGATTTTATTAGAGTCAAGCTGGGCTAGCTTTAAGTCATACTCTAATTTATCCTTCATTTTATCGTATGATTCTTTTTCTTTCTTCTCTGTTACCTTGATGATGTGGAAGCCATGCTGTGACTTGACAGGTCCGCTGATTTCATTCACGTCAAGGGCATAGGCAGCCTCTTCGAACTCAGGAACCATTTTGCCAGGTCCAAAGAATCCAAGGTCTCCGCCATTCGCAGCTGAACCAGGGTCTTTAGAATATTCCTTTGCCAGGTCCTCGAACTTCGCGCCTTCATCGAGCTTTTTCTTGACTTCCTTGGCAGTTGCTTCATCTTCTACAAGGATGTGGCTGGCCTTGATTTCAGGCTTGTACTCCTCATAGCGTTTCTTAACCTCAGCTTCACTGACCTTTACATCTTTAAGGGCAGCTTTTTCCATAAGAAGCTGATCTTTAAGGACTGCTTTTAACTCTTCTTCATCCTTAAGCTGGTTCTGCTGTAGAACTAGCTCAAAGTTATCTCCTAACTCATCTTTAAGCTCGGCCACTTTTTGTTCAACTTCTTTGTCCGTTACCTCATAGTTCTCTGAAAGAACTTTTTGGTAAAGCATTTCCTGGAGCGCCTGCTCCCCGTATTTTTCCTTCATTGATTGATAAAGTTCTTCTTTTGTGATATTGCCTGCTTTCGACTCCACGATTACTTCAGAAGAATCCGCATTATTATTACTGCATGCGGCTAATCCCATAACTCCGGCTGCAACCGTGAGGGAAATGATCATTTTTTTCATGGTGAACAACTCCTAAACAGAAAATTCGAGTGGCCGTTTTTTATCCACAAAGTCTACTATACCATATTTTAAATTTTCTACAAAAAATAAATACTGGATATTTTTTACTATTTCGGGTGATGGGCGGATATCTATACCGATTGTTCACTTGTGCATAGGATGTAGAGAAGAGAGAAAGGAGGTATTTGAATATGGGCCACTATAATTCAGGATTTGCTTTGATAGTTGTCTTGTTCATTTTGCTGATTGTTGTGGGTGCAGCTTATCTATAAACAACAAAATGCATGGAAAGCAGGATAACTGCCTATGCGTAAATGAACTTGCTTGAATAAGATATCATAACCACTTTGGAAGGAGGTGTTAATATGGGTGCAGGATACGGCGGCGGCTTTGCGTTAATTGTCGTGTTATTCATTCTGTTAATCATCGTGGGTGCAGCTTGGCTTTAATTTCTGAGTAGAGTATGGGGGTCACTTGCCCCCCATATTTCTGACAAATGTTATTAAGGCAAGTTCTTAAAGCAGAAAGGAGGAACCTCAATGTCTGGAGGAGGCTTTGGATACGGCGGCGGCTTTGCATTGCTCGTTGTCTTGTTCATTCTGTTAATCATCATCGGTGCATCTTGGCTGTAAGATCCGATGGGGGCGATGCTTTCTGCATGCCTTGATCATTTAAAAAGCTCTTTTATGGAGACCGAAAATAAAAAGCGGTGAGGAATCTCCTCACCGCTTAGTTTATGTTAATAGTATTTTATGATTTCAACTTCGAGAAATGTCTAGCTCCAGCGCCTAGCCCCTCGAGACGCTTCGGTCCTGCCAATGAAGTCAAAGAACGACTTCACTGTCATGCCCTCCAGCGCTTGTCGGGGCTGACCAAGGCGCTTACGCTTTTCGTATGTAGTCACGTATACAGAATTTCAACGAAAGATGAAATCAGCAAAATTGTAACTAGGATATTGATCGTCCTGAAAATTTTAGCATGTTTGTCTTCCGGGATTTCCTTCTGGATGCAGAGGGAGTCTGTTAGCTTATTTATATAGAAAAGGATGAAGGCTGCGAAAAGGACAAACACGAATAAAATGGAGATCATCGAAGAATCCCTCCTTATCAATCTTTTTATCTTAAATACAATAACAAATATTTAAGGAAAAAGATAGTTTTTTATAAAGCAAATGATTGTAAGTTGATGGAGGGGAAAGCATGTAATTTTCGAAATCCTTTTCGAAGAAACTGCTTCGGTACCAAAAAACATTTAGGTTGAATTTTTTGAAATGTGAGATAATGAGCAATCAATCTGAAGAACAAAAAGCGGAAGGGTTATTTTACAACCGCTTTATAAGATGTTGTCAGCTGGAAGCGCAGCCATTCTTCAGCCAGAGGAAGTGAACAAAGCTAGTGGGTCTTGGAAGTAATCCCTTCCTCTATTTACGGAGTTAAACTGTGTTTGTCTATCTTACGCATACTCCTTCTCGGCTGGATCGATCTTTTTGAGCGTACCGTCTTCGTCAGTAAACTTTCTGTCGATATTCGAAAATGATTTCTCGAATATTTCCATGAAATCATCGCCATAAATATTTCTGACAATCGCCATGATTTCAATAATGTCAGGGAACTTTCCATAGAGTTCCTTTAATGGCATAGCACCTGAAAAAACAGCATTATTATTAGGTTCGTAGCTTTCCATCAAAGCGAGCAATACGCCTTCGCCTTCTTCGGTTAACTGGATATACGTATTCCTTTTGTCGCTTTCCTTCTTGGAAAACTTTAAATAGCCGCGTTCTTCAAGCTTCTTGGAAAAGTTGAAAGCAGTGGATACATGCATCACGCCAAATTTGGCTACATCAGAAATCGAAGCACCATTCAAGTGATAAGCAATCCATAAAATATGATGCTCATTGATATTCAGGTCGAATGGCTTGATCCATTGCTGCCAATCCTTTTCGACAGACTTCCAAAGGGCTTTACTTAACTGGGCAACTCTCTGGCTAAACATCATTGCTTCCTTCATAGTATAATTCTTATCTCCCATTCTCATATTCACCTACTTTATTGTTTCTATTTTCATTATGCCAATAAAACAAAAATTAATAAAGATATAAATTTACTAAATTTTTAGAATTTGTTATTTTCCCACTGATGTCTGGCGAAATTATGAAAATATTTTAAGGGCATAATAAAATTGCCATTTGCATAATATATTTTTTCTTCAAAAAATAGGAAAATCCTTCCCATCGAAAAAATTTAGTTGGTGGGAAGGATTTCTCCTTTTATTTTTCTTCTGAGTTGGCAGCCAATTCGGATTCGAGATCTGAAATGGATTCTTCAAGCTCTTTGATATCTTCCTGAAGGGCCATTTTATTTTCCTCTGTTTCAAGTTTCCATTCCCAAAGAGCGGTTTTTACATCGGTGACAAAAGTTTGGATGGAAGCCTTCCCTTCTTTGGAAGCAGTGGCCACCGTATTTTTTAATTCCACCACGGATTCCTTAATATCCTTAAGAGACCCGATATACTCATCCTTATTCGCCTTAAGCGTCCTCCTGGTTTCATAACCAGACTTTGGCGCTGCGAGCAGCGTTGCGATTCCAGCTGCCACTCCTCCAACAACCATTCCCATTAAAACCGATTTTGCTTTCATGATTTGACCACCTCGTCACTTTTCTGTATATGTTCTGCAAAAGGATTCAAATTCCTCTATTCCTTTTATATTTAATTTCCTATTCTCGGGCAAATAAACGTTTTATGCTTCATAGGCTTAAATTAACAGGCATAAAGATAAATAAGGCTCATGTACTGAGGATGGAGAGGAGGGGAGCGGGGATTTTTATTAGTATTGTATTTTTTGTCAGTATTGCTTTCTTTTTGGGGGCAGTCCATAATCTCCTTGCGTTGAAGAAACCAGGCATGTATCCTCCGAAGATGCTTCTGCGAAAAAGGGCTGGCATGTTTGCAGGCGGGGGAGCCATTTTCCTATTGCTCGGGATTATCTTTTATTCATTCCAGTAATGTAAAAAAGCCCCTGTCCTTAGCTTAAGGACAGGGGCTCTATTAATTTAATTGACTTCTGCAAGTTTTGCTCGTTTGAAAATATTGGTTGCCACTGGATAAAGAATGGCCATGAAGACTGTGTTAAAGGCAGCTGCAGGAAGAACGACTCCCGCGAAAAGAGCGATGAACGGTCCAGGAAGACCCACTAGGAAGTAAGCTGATCCAAGGAAAACAATCCCGGATACAATGGTTCCGATTGCCGTCAGGCCAGCTGCGATATAAACTGATGACTTGAATTTTTTAAACGCCAGCAGGAGTGCCAAAAAGACAAATGCCGTTACAGGCTTGTCGATGATATTTGGAATTAATCCGCCAGGGAATGTTGTAGTCAATCCAGAAATCAAACCAGTTACAGCTCCAACCAAAAATACACTTTTCTTGTCAGGAAACATAAGGACCCCAAGGAACATCATGGTCAGCATCATATCTGGCTTCATTCCAAGGATAAATCCGGGTACAACAGTGTGCAGCACTGCACCCATCCCGACTAATAGTGACAAGGCTACAAGGTTCTTCGTATTCAATTCTCATCTCTCCTCTGCTATTCTAGCTAACTATTGCTCCTCCTGCAGTGCTCTCAATGCCTGCAGCGAAAAGCTTGCTATTATTATAACATAAATTTTGGGTGAGTAAAGGGATAATATTCTGTTAATTTCTTAGCCTGAAATCATTCATGAATTTCACAAGTTTCTCTACATGCTCGAGCGGAACGGCATTGTATATGGATGCTCTGCAGCCTCCGACAGATCGGTGGCCGGCCAAACCAATAAAGCCTGATTCCTCTGCCTCATGCAGGAAGGAGGCCGTCAACTCTTCGCTTTCCAGCGTGAAGGTGATATTCATCAGTGAGCGGCTCTCTTTTTCAGCATGCCCCTTATAGAATCCATTACTGCTGTCGATAGCTTCGTAAAGCATTGCAGCCTTCTGCTTGTTCTGCCCTTCAAGCTGTTTTACCCCGCCAATGGATTCAGCCCATTCGAGGACTAGCATCAGGAAATAAACGGACAGTGTAGGCGGAGTATTATAAAGCGACTTGGAGTCAGCCTGCACCTTATAATTGAGCATTGCAGGCAAATTTGGTCTTGAACGTTTGAGCAAGTCCTTATGGATGATTACCACGGTGACACCTGATGGGCCCAGGTTTTTCTGTGCACCAGCATAGATAAGTCCGTAGGAAGATACATCGACAGGACGGCTTAAAATATCACTCGACATGTCCGCAACAAGCGGAACGTTAACTTTTTCAGGCAGGTTATGCCACTGGGTTCCAAAAATTGTGTTGTTCGTCGTGATGTGGAGATAGGAAGAGTCAGGCTTTACCTTGATTTCTGAGAAGCTGGGGATTGATTTATAGTTAGAAGATTTTGATGAAGCAATTGCCGCCGCACTCCCGATTTTTTGCGCTTCCTTCAGGGCTTTTTCAGACCAGGTGCCTGTCATGACATAGCCAGCAGTCGCTCCTTCTTCAAGAAGATTCATCGGTACCATGGTGAATTGAAGACTTGCACCCCCCTGGAGGAAAAGCACTTCGTAATCATCCGGAATGTGGAGGAGATTACGAAGCAATGATTTTGTCCTGTCATTGATTGCTTCGAATTGCTTGCTTCGGTGGCTGAGTTCCATGACTCCCATCCCGCTGCCCTGGTAATTCATCATTTCTTTTTCGGCCCTCGCCAGCACAGCCTCAGGCAAGGCTGCCGGACCGGCATTAAAATTCAGTGCACGTTTCAAGATCATCCCTCCGGAAAAAATAATCACAGTGTTTCGTTAATGCATTAAAGTTATTATCATGCTAACAGAAAAAGAAGGGAATTTCTAATATTTTCAGAAAAGTTTAAATAAATTTCAAGCATTACATGTGACGAAAGGAGCAAGATAGCTGTATTGACAGGTTCCCTATTGCTTTCTAGAGAAGGTCTATCGGACAAAAACTTTGGAAGAGTGGCAAAAAGTGTCCGATAGGAAGGCTCTAACGGACAAACATGAGGGGAAAACGGCAAAAAGTGTCCGATAGGAAGGCTCTATCGGACAAACGCGAGGGGAAAACGGCAAAAAGTGTCCGATAGGAAGGCTCTAACGGACAAACATGAGGGGAAAAAGGCAAAAAGTGTCCGATAGGAAGGCTTTAACGGACAAACACGAGGGGAAAACGGGAAAAAGTGTCCGATAGGAAGGCTTTAACGGACAAACACGAGGGGGAAACGGCAAAAAGTGTCCGATAGGAAAGCTCTAACGGACAAACAAAAAGTGGGTAGCCAGAAAATTGTCCGATATAAAAGTTGTTTCTAGCCAAAAAAAAACTCCCGCAAGTGCGGAAGTCTAGATTTTACTGTTGATCTCGGCAGCGATTTTCTGGTAGTCATCGGCAGTGTACTGATCCTGGTGTGTTTTCCAGACAGCCCCGAAACCGTCTCCATTGCCGTAGCGTGGAATCAGATGCATATGGAAGTGGAAAACAGACTGGCCGGCTGCTTCGCCGTTGTTCTGGAGCACATTCAGTCCGATTGGGTCATAGGCAGCCTTAATGGCATTTGCTACTTTTGGCACAACTTTAAAGACATTGGCGGCAATTTCATCTGTTAACTCATACACATTTTCCTTATGTACCTTAGGAATGATAAGCGTATGCCCCTTCGTTACCTGGCTGATATCAAGGAAGGCAAACACATTGTCATCCTCGTATACCTTTGCTGAGGGAATGTCGCCATTGATGATTTTGCAAAAAATACAATCACTCATATATTCCACCCTTTCCATTAAACATGTTTCTGGTATTTTATCATAATTTGCCAATAAATATAAAGAAAGAAAGGACAGGATCCGCATGGAATCCTGTCCCTGAAGGGGGAACTGAATACTGTTTATTGACGTTCTTAAGCAGGTTTACCTTTGATAAACACCTCATTTTCAATTCATTTGAATTAAAAGAATGATGGGTTATTCAGTACCTGGTTCAATCGGACCATCCCCTGTCTGCTTTAGTCGGTTTCACAACTTATAAAGCGGGAAGTGATCTGCGACACACACCTCATTTCAAAATGTGGAGTGATGTTAATGAACGGCTGGGTTAACATTTACGTAGCGCAATGCAACCATCCCCTTTTTTGAACGTGTAAATCAGTGTGCTTATAAATCGAATAATATGTCTTTAACAGACACCTCATTTCGAATTATTGCTTGTTCCCCTTCAAAAATTATGATGCCCCGACTGGCAGTTTATATGCAAAAAAGTTTGCCTCTTAGTTTGAAACTTTTCCTAAATGAGATGCATTTGTTAAAATAACGGTACACGACTATGAACTGGAAGGGCGTTGCACATGTCTTTATTGGAAATAAACCAGGTTACCGGCGGATACACGAGGAATCCTGTACTGAAAAATGTTAGCTTCACAGTCAATAATAATGAAATCGTTGGATTGATTGGCCTGAACGGCGCTGGAAAAAGTACGACGATCAAGCATGTGATTGGATTGATGGAACCTCACCAGGGTGATATCAAAATCAATGGAAAGACATTCATTGAAGGGAAGGAAGAGTACAGGAAGCAATTCACCTTTGTCCCTGAAACGCCCATCCTATATGATGAATTGACGCTGGAGGAGCACCTCCGCTTGACTGCGATGGCCTATGGCCTTAAGGAACAAGAATATGAACAGCGCATTGATGCTTTGTTAAAAGAATTCAGGATGAGCAAAAGGCTGAAATGGTTCCCGGCCCATTTTTCTAAAGGAATGAAGCAAAAGGTGATGATCATGTGCGCATTCCTTGTACAGCCATCACTATATATCGTCGATGAGCCATTTGTCGGTCTCGATCCTCTCGGGATTCAATCCTTGCTTGATTTGATGGACAAGATGAAGCAGAATGGCGCAGGCATACTAATGTCGACACATATCCTGGCTACGGCTGAACGGTATTGCGATCGTTTTGTGATTCTCCATAATGGTGAGGTACGGGCACAGGGGACTCTTGAGGAGTTGCGGGACCAGTTCAATATGCCCGGCGCTACCCTTGATGACCTGTATATCCAACTGACAAAGGAAGAAGACTATGTTTAATCCGCAAGACTTATGGAAGGAGCGCTTCGGTACTTTTGCGAAGGAAACCGGGAGCTACCTCCGTTATATCTTTAATGGCCATTTAATGATTGTTGTCCTGTTTTTATTGGGAACAGCGGCGTTCTACTATCAAGATTGGATAAAAACACTGCAGCCCGATTTCCCGGCTGCGTGGATCATTGCGATTATTCTCGCAGCTGTCCTTACATATAGCCCTGTCCAGACATTCCTGACCGAAGCGGATAAAATCTTTCTTTTGCCGCTCGAAACGAAGCTGGCTGATTATTTCAGGAAATCGGCCATTTTCAGCCTTAGCCTGCAGTCTTATCTTTTGCTAATGGTGCTTGCGGTTTTAATGCCTCTTCACGTAAAAATCCATGGTGCAGACTTCAAATCGTTCTTTATTCTGCTGATCGCCATGATCCTGATAAAACTGGTCAACCTATTGATTCGCTGGCATGTCCAGCATTATATTGAGTCAAGTGTGAAATGGACGGACAGCATCATTCGTTTCTTTATCAATGCGGTGCTGATTTATTTCATCTTCTCTGGTGCTCAGTTGCTTTTTGCAGCAGTTCCGGCGCTGATTTTAGTTTTCCTTTATATGTACTATAAAAAACAGACTGCGGAAAAGGGACTGAAATGGGAGCAATTGATTGAGGATGAAGAGCGGCGGATGAATGCATTTTACCGTGTCGCCAATATGTTCACGGATGTTCCAAAGCTTCGTGACCGGACCAGAAGGCGGAAATGGCTTGACTGGCTGGTCAATAGAATTCCCTACCGACAGGATCTTGCATTCAGCCACCTTTATATAAGGACATTCGCAAGAGCTGGTGATTATTTCGGCTTGCTCGTCCGCCTTACCGCAATTGGCGGAGCTGCGCTTTATTTTCTCACATACGGACCAGGCCAAATTTTATTTGCCCTGCTTTTCATGTACTTGACGGGTTTTCAGCTCTTGCCGTTATGGAATCATCACCAAAATAAACTTTGGGTCAGTCTTTATCCTTTATCGGAAAAGTCGAGGAAGAAATCCTTTACGAGCTTGCTGCTAGGCATATTGATTTTTCAGGCGGCTGTTTTTACAGCAATTGTCCTGATTAAAGGAGATCTCGTATTTGGCACCATCATTTTTGCTGCAGGCGTCGCCTTTGCATGGTTCTTTGTCTATTTTTACAGCCTCAATAAACTAAAATCATGATCATAAATCCTTTTCATAATGGCTCCGGGCTTTTATGAAAAGGATTTTTTTTCGAAACAAATTTACTTTCAATACGTAAGTATTAGTACGAAAAGGAGTGAAGAGCCTTGAATGAGTATGAACTGAAGGCATATGATGAGGTAATTGCCTGGAAGCGTAAGCTGAATAAACGATCGGGAATATTGGCGCGTGCCTCAAAAAAAGCGCAGACAAAAGTGAACCAGCTGATTCCGGAAAAAGTCCATCAAATCCTCACGGAAAGTATTAAAAACATGGTCAAGGCCACACTTGCTGGCTCGAATTTAACGACGAGAAAGCAGCAGGGAACAGGTTTGACACTCGCCAGCAAGGACGAATTGCTGAACAAGAAACTCTCGGGATATAAAAGGACCGCAGCTGTCGAAGGTGCAGGTACAGGTGCTGGCGGAATCCTGCTCGGAATGGCGGACTTCCCGCTGTTATTATCGATTAAAATGAAATTTCTGTTCGAAGCTGCCTCCATATATGGGTTTGACCCTTCGAAATATGAAGAAAGGCTGTTTATCCTCTATGTATTCCAGCTGGCATTTTCTAGCGATGCCCAAAGGAAGCAGACATTGGATGTGCTTGAAAATTGGGAAAGCCGAAAAGCAGAGTTGCTGGAACTGGATTGGCAGCAATTTCAACAGGAATACAGAGATTATATTGATTTTGCCAAAATGCTGCAGCTGATGCCTGGGATTGGGGCAGTGGTAGGTGCTTATGCTAATTACAATCTGCTTGACCAGCTCGGAGAAACAGCGATGAATGCCTACCGGATGAGGATCCTTCAGGCACCGCCTCAGTTGTGAGGGACTGAGTGAAACGGGGTGATTTGTCATTTCGTAAAAAATAATAAACTGCAGACAAGCGATTTGTCTGCAGTCTGAATGAGTAAGTTTTCTTTTTTACGCTAATGTTTCTTGATGGTGATGCTGTTCTTTCGTCTGATAGTTCAATGCGGCTGCACAAAGCGTTTTTGCGGCGATGAGCATTGCTTTTTCATCAATATCGAATCTTGGATGGTGGTGTGGATAGGATTCTGCACTTTCCGGTTTTGCTCCTGTGAAAAAGAACGTACCTTTCACATGCTGGAGATAGTAGGCAAAGTCCTCGCCACCCATTTGCAGGTCGCTTTCTTCAATTTTGGTCACTTCCGGCACCTTTGAAGCACAATCAATCAGGAACTCGGTTTCTGCTGCATGATTCACTACCGCTGGATAGCCCTTATCATACAAATAGTCATAGGTGCAGTCGGTTGACAGACATGTTCCTTGGACAACTTTTTCGATTTCGGCTGCGATAAAATCGCGGGTGTTTTCATTGAATGTTCTCACTGTACCAATCAGCCTGGCTTTATCGGCGATGACGTTGAAAGCATTTTCTGCCACAAACGAGCCTACAGTTACAACGGCAGAATCGACGGGATCAACACGTCTGCTGACGATTTGCTGCAGGTTAGAAACAAGCTGTGCTCCGGCAACAATGGCATCCTTTGTTTTATGCGGCTGGGCACCATGTCCGCCTTTACCCTGGATGGAGATCTCAAAGCGGTCGGCTGCTGCCATGATCGGTCCGATGCGATATTGGACAGTACCCGTCGTTTCAGTGGCCCACAGGTGGGTGCCAAAAATGACGTCAACACCTTCAAGGCAGCCGTCTTCAATCATAGAAATGGCTCCGCCTGGTGCATACTCCTCAGCGTGCTGGTGAATCATCACATAAGTTCCTTGAAGATTTTCCCTTGCTTCATACAATACTTTTGCAAGGACGAGCAATGTCGCTGTATGGCCATCATGTCCGCATGCATGCATGACGCCCGGAACGAGGGATTTGTATGGGACATCCTTTTCATCCTGGATCGGAAGGGCATCAAAATCGGCTCTAAGTGCAACTGTTTTGCCTGGTTTGGCTCCATATATTTTTGCGACAACCCCGTTGCCGCCTACGTTGGTGCGTACCTCAACCCCCATTTTCTCATAAAAGGCTGCGATATACCTCGCCGTGTTCTCTTCCTGGAAAGACAATTCTGGATGTTGGTGCATAAAGCGGCGGATTTCCACCATTTCCGGATAAAGGTTTTCTATTTTTCTAAAAAGCTGATCCTGCAATTGCTTCATCTCCTTATGTATAATAGTTTGATAATTTAAATAATTATAACATGATTAGACAATAAAAACATTCAAGAATAACAGCAAAAGAAGCTCCCAGATAAGGAGCTTCATATATAAACGGTGCCATTGAGTGGCAGCCAGTATTTTAAAGCTATATCAGGAACATTGCTACTATTGTGGTTACGACCAGTCCGATAGTGACCGGCAGGAGGTTGCGCCTTGCCAGTTCGAATGGGTCCACACCGCAAATTGCGGCTGCCGGAATAAGTGCCCATGGAACGAGGGTGCCGCCGCCGACCCAAATTGCGGCAATCTGTCCGAGTGCGGTAAGGGTTGCTGCCCCAGCGCCTATGGCAGTCGAGAATATTGCAGCGACCGATCCAGCCAGGGAGATTCCGGAAAATCCTGATCCGTCCAGCCCGGTGATCGCTCCCACTGCTGTAAGTGTTACGGCTCCTACTTCCGCGTTTAGAGGTACGACTGAGGCCAGCGCCACCCCCAGGTCATTGACAATTCCCTGGGACGTCTCTGGGAGGAACTCACCGATGATTTTCATGAAGCCTGAGTCGCCGAGATAGAAGAAGGCGGCAATCGGGATGACAGCCCCAAAAACCTTGAATCCAAACTGGAAGCCTTCTATGAGGTAGCTGGTCGTTTTTTCAAGACCTTTGTTCTTGTGTGCTGCAAGAGAAATTAGAAGCAGGATGAAAATCGAGGTTCCGCCAACAAGCGCAGTCGCATCCCCGCCCTGGAGGTTAAGGATGGACATTGCGGCAACATCCGCAGCGAACAATACCGGTATCAGGAGAGCAAAGAACTTCTTTGCACCATCTGTCAGCAAGGTTGGATCACTTGTTTGTTTTAATTCAACATCAACGTAACCGCTACTTACTAATTTGCCGCTTTTCATGTCTCTTTTTAACAGATAGAAAGCGGTCACCGTGGTGACAACCCCCATCACAATGACCAGTGGGATACTAGCCTGAACGACCGAACTGACAGGTATCCCGGCAGCATCGGCTGTCAGCTTTGGAGCAGCCTGGATGACAAAATCACCGGATAGGGCGATTCCGTGTCCAAAGAGGTTCATAGCGACCGCCACACCAAGGGCAGGAAGGCCGACTCTTACCGCGACCGGTAATAGGACTGCTCCCATCAAGGCTACTGCCGGAGAAGGCCAGAAAAACCAGGAAATGCACATCATGACAATCCCGATCGTCCAATAGGCCAGTGCTGGTGTTTTAATCAACCTGGCGAATGGGGAGATCATCGCATCGTTAATCCCCGTCACGGTAAGCGTCCTGCTCATCGCCACAATGATGGAGATCACGAGAATCGTAGGCAAAAGCTCGGTAATGGCATATATGAAACTATTGAATACACTGCTGACCGAGCCGCTCAAAGAGCCAGTCGCGACGATGGCCAATAAAAAGATTCCGAGGATCGATACAAGCGTTGTATCTCTTTTCATGACCATGAACCCGATGATCAGAAAGATGAATAATACATAAATCCAATGAAGTGCCGTTAATTCTATAATCATAAAAGATTGCTCCCTTCTGAGTGACGTACTGTTATCTGCCTATGCTGAATAGGCAAATTACCTAATTAAGTACTACAGAATATGTTGGAAGCAGAAAGGTGTGAGCAGGATCTGTAAAAAAAATATCAGTCCCGGGACGGAGGCAGAAAACTTCTCTGGAGGGGAGGAATAAGCTGTGCACTTTCTTAAAATAGTAATAGCAAGAAAGTTTACTAGTGAATTAAAGGGATTCTTTCGAATGAAAAAGAATAAAAGAGTAGGAAAGCAAGAAAGAAGGGGAAAGTGTTGCGGACTCGATCGGTGAATCAAATAGCAATGGCTGTTGGGCTGGCAGGAGTGGGAATCATCCTTTTGCTCGTCAATTTAGGTGTCATTTCCTTGGAAATAAAAGAACTATTTGTCGTCTCGTATCCTTTTTTGCTATTGGTATATGGACTGGTGGCTCTTCTGCAAAAGAAGTTAGGCTGGGGATTGTTCATTGTTGTTTTTTCATCGCTTTTGGTCATGGACCGTCTTGATATGATCAGCTTCAAATTCCTCGATGTGTGGAAACTCTGGCCGCTGTTCCTGATTTATTTTGGTGTAAGCATGTTAACTGGGAAACGGAAGTTTAAGGTCATCTACCAAACGGAACTGCCATCAGCTAAACAGCTTGGGGATTTTCCAGAAACCGAAGGGAATTCCACAAAGAAAATCCGGGGAGCATCAATTGGCAAAGTCACATTCAAAGAGCCGAACTGGGCAGTTGGACCAATGGATCTCTACAATATGGTCGGTGAATACTTTATTGATTTCAGCAAAGGTTTCATACCTGACAAAGAAACACCGATCAGGGTGAAAGGCTGGGTGGGGGAAGTGAAAATGCTCGTTCCAGAGGGGGTTCCGGTAAAGGTCAATGCAGTGGTTGGCGTCGGTGAAGTAAAGCTTTTCGACTATGCTCAGGAACAAATCAAACATGTGATAGCTTATAAGTCAGATGATTATGATGAAGCCGTCAGGAAATTGAACATCACCATTGAATTGAAGATCGGTTCTGTCAGAATCGATCGGGTGTAGGGTGAGGAAAATGACAAGTATCCGATTATGGTTTATCCAGACTTTCTTGATGATGGCGTTCATCACTTCTCTCATTCTCTTCATTGGCCTGCAAATTTTCTTATTCATGGTGCCTGACAGCGGTCTCTCTACTTCGATGACCTTTTGGTTTTGGCTGTACAGCTTTGTCATAATGTCAGCAGTGGGGTTCTATTTCAGCCTGCGGGGGAGCTACACAATCAAAGGGCGTCTTAGCGACATCTTGTTATTGATCGCTACCTTGCGCAGAGGGAAATTCACTGAAAGAATCATTACCGATGAAAAAGATGAAATCGGCCTGATTTCGGAAGAGCTGAATCATCTGTCAGAATACCTGCAGGAACAGGTCCACTCGCTGCAAAAGCTGGCAGAGGAAAAAACGGAACTATCCAGGACAGCCAAGTCAGCAGCAATCATGGAGGAAAGGCAGCGGCTGGCGAGGGATTTGCATGATGTAGTCAGCCAGCAGCTGTTTGCCTTAAGCATGATGTCATCTGCATCACTCCGTTGGTTTGATCAGGAACCGGAAAAAGCCAGGAAACAACTGGAGCAGATTTCCGAGATAGCGGGCAAGGCTCAAGGTGAAATGCGGGCGCTCCTTCTGCATCTGAGGCCAGTCCAATTAAGTGGGGAGAGTCTTTGCGAAGGAATCGTTAAACTTATTCAGGAATTGAAGCAAAAGACAAACCTTGCATTTGAGGCGAGCATCGATGAAATCGAAAACATTTCGCCGGCAGCAGAAGAGCATATTTTCCGGATCGTCCAGGAAGCGCTGTCCAACATCCTGAGACATGCCGATGCAGCAAAAGTGAAAATATTGCTTGCAGAAGAGAATCAAACGATCCATCTATATATTGGCGATGATGGAAAAGGGTTCGATATACATGAGGAAAAGATGGCATCTTACGGCTTGAAGACAATGCGGGAGCGTTGCGAACAAATTGGCGGTACTTATAATATCCGATCAAAAGAAAATGAAGGTACATATATAGAAATCAGGATACCCGCTATGAGGAGGGAAGAATAATGGGGAAAATCAGAGTGGTTGTCGTTGATGATCATGAAATGGTCCGTAGAGGCATTATTTCCTATTTGGAGACTGAACCGGGCATCGAAATTGCAGGAGAGGCGGACAGTGGAGTAAAGGCTGTTGCACTTGTGAAAGATATAAAGCCTGATGTGGTGCTGATGGATCTTTTAATGGAAAATGGCACGGGGATTGACGCAACGAGGGAGATATTAAGCTTTTATCCAGAATGTAAAATCATCATCATTACAAGCTTTTACGATGACGATCAGGTTTTTCCGGCAATTGAAGCAGGGGCATTCAGTTATATGCTAAAAACAGCGACGGCCGCAGAAGTCATTGCGGCAATTGAAAAAGCCGCCAGAGGAGAAACGGTGATTGAACCAAAGGTAGCCAATAAAATGATGAGAAAACTGAGACCGCAAGAGCGCAAGCCCCATGATGAGCTGACAGAACGTGAACTGGATGTCCTGAAATGTATAGGGGAAGGCATGACAAACCAGCAAATCAGCGAAGAATTATTCATTGGTGTGAAAACAGTAAAAACACATGTTTCAAACATACTCGGAAAATTAGGTTTAACAGACAGGACCCAGGCTGCTGTTTATGCAAACCGGAACGGATTGATCAAGATGTCCTAAGGAGGGGAGGGTGCCACAAGATTAACAGGTTCGGTAATGAAGTATAAGAAGTACAATAACGAATCATTTTGAAGGCCAATTCTCATATGATTTGGGCTTCATTTATTTGGTGCTATATAAGGGTTTTAATGATTTTAACGAGTCATTTAGCAAGAGTCTGCTGACCAGCAGACAACTTATGAAAAAAGTGCTAAGGTTCTGGGGAAATCAGTATACTGATGTTATGACGGAGGACGATGAAAACAGAAGGAGTGATAAATTGCTAAAGAGTTTAATAGGAGTAACGTCTCTAATATTTTTATTTATTGGTATGCTACATATTTTTTGGGCATTTGGCGGAAGTTGGGGAGTAAATGCGGCTCTTCCAACTGAAGATGACAGTAAATTACCAGTTTTACAACCAAGAATGTTTGGTACACTTTTTATCGGCTTACTATGCTTTTTTGCATTTGTCCTTCTATTAGTTCAAATCGATTTGTTCGCAGTCATTCAATCCTCCACTCTTTCAAAATGGTTTTGTATAGCTGGAGGAATTGTATTCTTGTTACGTGCTATCGGTGAAGGGAAATATGTAGGTTTTTTCAAAAAAATCAAACATACTAGATTTGCAAAACTAGATACCGCCTTTTATTCGCCCCTTTGTGTATGGCTAAGTTTCATTTTTTTGCTAGCATCATTTATATGAGATTTCCTCAATCTACATGGGAGAGCGAACTGCTCAAGTGGTAAATAGATTTTCAATGTATTAGGAACAAATGGCGGAATTCAACAATAAAAGCAATGGGAAATGAATTCCATTGCTTTTCCTATTGCTATTTTTTATTAAAAACGATACTAATTATGATGCTGAGCGGGTTTTGAATTAAAGTTTTCTCATTCAAAACAGAACCCGTTACCACAAGATGAGGAACAAAGCCTATAGTTAACTATGAAAGGTGCACGAAAAGGGCTGGAACAGAACTCATTATGGAAGCGAGAATAAGAAACAAACGCAGCAAATAGCTCTATCCATTACCTTAAGGACCCGATAATGGGCAAGAACAGAAAAAAGCGCCATCCATCACAGAAATGGAGACGCCAAAAGGCGATCATCATTCGCCTTCAATATAATATTTTGATACATACGATGCGCTCTCAAAAATATTTGGCTTTGCGCCATCAATTCCTGCCTCTGTGCCGCGATTCTTGTGTGCATGGGCATAGGCCTTGGATTTTTGCCAGTTTTCAAATGAGCTCTCCTTATCCCAGATGGTCATGATGATATAGGTATTTGAGCTCAATGGCCGCAATACACGAATGGCGACAAATCCTGGCTCGTTCTCAATCATCCTTGGCCGGTTCAGGAAGCGGTCCTCAAAAAGCGGCCTTCCCTCATCGGTTACAGGGATATTATTAAAGACAGCAAAACCTTTATGGCCGAGTGTACCGGCAGAATCGATCACTTCATATTTCCTTGGCGAACTGAATGAGGTCTTTCCTTCCGTCTCATGGACAAGGATGGATGACTCGTTGTTGTTCATAAGGACCATGTTTTCGCCCTGGTGTTTTTCTTTTAATTTCAATAGAAAATCAGCTGTTCCTGATGTAATAAATAGATTCATCTTTTCACCTCATTTTTAAAATTAAGTTCTTCCTTCTATTATAATGAATTTCACACCTTAATCTATTTTCCCTCTTTTAGAGAAGCTAAAAACAAAAAAACGTCTAATTTTCGACAATTTAAAGCGTTTCCTATGAAATGGGGGCGTAAAAACGATATAGTGTATATAGTTTGTTTTTTTATAAAAATGAAGAAGTCTGTTTTCTCATTGGAAAATAGGTGTTTTTTATTTCAATCCTTTTATATTACAATGGAATACAGACATTATTGAAAGGTGGACCACACTTAATGAGCAAGATAATCAATGATACCTTTTTAAAAGCAGCTAGAGGGGAAAAAACGGACCATGTCCCTGTATGGTATATGAGACAAGCTGGCCGTTCCCAGCCTGAATATAGAGAAATCAAAGAAAAATATTCCCTGTTCGAGATCACCCATCAGCCTGAACTTTGCGCCTATGTCACAAGGCTGCCGGTAGAACAGTATGGCGTTGATGCTGCCATCCTTTATAAAGATATCATGACTCCGCTCCCAGCGATGGGCGTAGACGTCGAAATCAAATCAGGCATCGGGCCAGTAATCTCGAATCCAATAACATCACTGTCAGATGTGGAGAAGTTGGGCACAATCAATCCTGAGTCTGACATTCCGTATGTTCTCGATACAATCAAGCTTCTTACACAAGAGCAGCTGTCTGTTCCATTGATCGGTTTTTCCGGAGCGCCGTTCACACTTGCGAGCTATATGATCGAAGGCGGACCTTCCAAAAACTATAATAAAACAAAGGCATTCATGTATGCCCAGCCTGAAGCATGGTACGCGCTGATGGACAAGCTTGGCGATATGGTGATTACCTATGTCAAATCCCAAGTCAAGGCTGGAGCTAAAGCAATCCAGATCTTTGACTCATGGGTTGGCGCATTGAATGTCCAGGATTACCGTACATTTATCAAACCAGTCATGAACAGAATTTTCTCGGAGTTGAAAAACGAGAATGTGCCTTTGATTATGTTTGGTGTGGGTGCAAGCCACCTTGCCCTGGAATGGCATGACCTTCCACTTGATGTCGTAGGCCTTGATTGGCGTTTGCAGGTAAGCGAAGCTCGTGAGCTTGGCATCCAGAAAACGGTAATGGGAAATCTTGACCCGGCGATTCTGCTTGCGCCATGGAACCTAATTGAAGAAAAGGCGAAAGCGATTCTTGATCAGGGAATGGCGCAGCCAGGATACATTTTTAACCTTGGACATGGTGTCTTCCCATCGGTGAACCCTGATACGCTGAAAAAATTGACTGCATTTATCCATGATTATTCTGCTTCAAAGCTGGGCAAATAGTTTCTATTCTCCATCAGAGCATTAGATTTGGTAAATTAGAACTATTTTTGGCAGAATAAAAGCTTAGAGACTGGAAAAAGAGGTGCAATCATGACGAAGAAAAAGATGGGTTTGCTGGTGATGGCATACGGCACACCCTATAAAGAAGAAGATATTGAACGGTACTATACACATATCCGCCACGGACGTCCGCCGGCACCGGAAATGCTTGAAGACCTGCAAAATCGTTATGAAGCGATTGGCGGCATTTCTCCGCTTGCGAAAATCACGGTGGAACAAGGCGAGAAACTGGAGCAGCATTTGAACAGCATCCAGGATGAAGTGGAATTCAAAATGTATCTTGGATTGAAGCATATTGAGCCTTTTATCGAAGATGCTGTGAAGCAAATGAATGAAGACGGAATTGAAGAGGCGGTCAGCATCGTTCTAGCTCCGCATTTTTCAACCTTCAGTGTGAAGTCCTATAATGGCCGGGCAAAGGAAGAGGCTGCCAAGCTGGGCGGACCTGAGATCGTCGCCGTGGAAAGCTGGTATGATGAACCGAAATTCATCAAGTACTGGTCTGATCGTGTGGCAAAAACGTTTGCAGAAATGCCTGCTGATGTGAAGGATAAGTCTGTCCTGATCGTTTCTGCCCATAGCCTTCCAGAGAAAATTCTCCAGATGGGCGATCCATACCCAGAACAATTAAAGGAAACAGCAGACTTGATTGCCAAACAGGCTGGTGTAAAGAATTACGCGGTAGGCTGGCAAAGCGCCGGCAATACCCCGGAACCATGGCTTGGACCAGATGTTCAGGATTTGACAAGAGAGCTGTTTGAAGAGCATGGCTATAAAGCTTTTGTTTATGTGCCAGCCGGGTTTGTTTCCGAGCATCTTGAAGTACTATATGACAATGATTATGAATGCAAGGTCGTGACGGATGAAATCGGGGCCAGCTATTACAGACCGCCAATGCCGAATGCAGAGCCGGAATTCATTGACGCAATGGCAGATGTCATTTTAAAAAAGCTGTCATCTTCAAGCTAAATCTAGTAAAAGAAGGCGATTTACCGTGACAGATATGAAAAGAGTTGTAATTATAGGGGGAGGCATCACTGGTTTGGCTGCTGCGTATTATTTGCAAAAGCATGCCAGGGAGAACCAGCTTCCTTTGGATGTAAAGCTGGTGGAAGCCTCCCACCGTGTTGGCGGAAAAATGCAGACATATGTAAAAGATGGCTTCGTCATCGAAAGAGGGCCGGATTCTTTTCTGGAAAGAAAAGAAAGTGCAGGCCGTCTGGCGAGGGAAGTCGGATTAGGCGATAAGTTAGTCAATAACAGTACAGGAAAATCGTACGTGCTCGTTAAGGACAAGCTCCACCCTATACCAGGCGGAGCGGTGATGGGAATTCCTACTCAAATCGGCCCATTTGTTACAACAGGATTGTTTTCATGGCCGGGTAAATTCCGGGCTGCCGGAGACTTCTTCATGCCTCCATCCAAGGTGGAAGGAGACCAGTCACTTGGAGAGTTTTTCCGTCGCAGGCTTGGTGATGAAGTGGTCGAGAATTTGATAGAACCTTTGCTCTCGGGCATTTACGCCGGGGATATTGATAACATGAGTTTATTGTCCACCTTCCCGCAATTTTATCAGACAGAGCAGAAGTACGGGAGCCTGATTCTTGGGACAAAGAAATCGACACCTGCCCCAAAAAAGCAGCCTGATGAAACCGGACAGGTGAAGAAAAAGGGAATGTTCCTGACTGTGACGTCGGGTCTGCAGTCGTTTGTTGATGCGATTGAATCCAAGCTTGTGGCCGGTTCTGTGATCAAAGGAATCCGGGTCGATAAAGTGAGCAAGCAGGAGCAAGGTTACCGTTTAAGGCTGAGCAGCGGTGAGACGCTGGATGCAGATAGCATCCTTGTAGCCGCACCTCATGAAGCTGCCTTGCACATGTTCGCTGATCATGAACACATCTTTGACCCATTCCGCGACATGCCTTCAACTTCGGTGGCAACAGTAGCCATGGCGTTTCCGGAAAGTGTCATCAAAGAAGATATAGATGGCACAGGTTTCGTTGTCTCCAGGAACAGTGATTACACGATCACAGCCTGCACATGGACCCATAAAAAGTGGCCCCATACGACACCGGAGGGAAAAGTTCTGCTCCGTCTTTATGTCGGCAGACCAGGTGACGAGGCAATTGTTGAGCTGTCGGATGATGAGATCATCAAAATTGCCTTGGAAGATTTGAATAAAACAATGGATATTCAGGCGCAGCCAGATTTTGCCGTCGTTTCGCGCTGGAAGGAAGCAATGCCCCAGTATACGGTCGGGCACAAGCAGAGAGTGGCCAATCTGAAGAATGACCTTGAAAAGGAACTTCCCGGCGTCTTTGTCGGAGGAAGCTCTTTTGAAGGAGTTGGCCTTCCCGACTGCATCGACCAGGGGGAAGCAGCGGTTGAAAAAATCCTTGGATATTTGCAGCTTAACCGATAAAAAACCCTTTTCAAAGGGTTTTTTATTTTACATACTTGCCACAGTGTAAAAGATGTGATAAATTAATTTGTGACGAAATGACCACTTTTCTCATTTGGTCATTTTTTTGGAGGTGAAGTCATGGCAATCGACCGGAGGCAGCAGATTATTGATGCGGCCAACAACTCTTTTTCTCTTTATGGATATAAAGCCACGACGATTGATCTAGTTGCAAAGCTGGCGAATGTAGGGAAAGGGACAATCTATACTTTCTTCAAAAACAAAGAACAGCTTTTCGATGAAATTATCAACGGTCTCATTAAAGAAATGGGAGAGGTCGCGAATGAGGCTGTGAATCCAGCAGATTCTTTTTACGAAAATGTCCATAGAGCTTTATATAGGCTGCTGGAGTTCCGTAAAAAACATCAGCTGACGATCAAGCTTTCCCAGGAAGCACGGGACATTGGGACCCCCGCTGTGGTGGAAGTCATGGATAAGCTGGAATCTGCCATCCTGGGTTTCATTAAGGATAAGGTCATCCAGGCAATCCAAAAGGGAGAAATAAAGGAATGCGATCCGGAAATTACTTCTTTCATCATGATGAAGCTTTATATCGCATTGATTTTTGACTGGGAAAAGAAAAACAAGCCGCTTGAAAAAGCACAGATTTTAGAGCTATTTGAGTTCTATATTTTCAAAGGATTGTCTCATTAGGAGGGAGTCCTTATTTTCAGCACAAAAATGACCAAATGAATAAAACGGTCATTTTTTTATCGAGGAGGATAAAGATGAAAAATAAATTATTCACCCAAGAATTGCTTGCTATTTTTCGAAATAAGAAGCTTTTGATACCGATTATTGCCGTCTTGTTCATTCCTGTCATGTACAGTGGAATGTTCTTGTGGGCATTCTGGGATCCCTATGAACATCTTTCCGATCTCCCTGTAGCAGTTGCCAACAGTGATGCAGGGTCAACGATTGACGGAAAGAAGCTTGAACTCGGCAATGACCTGGTGGAAAAGCTGAAAGAAAGCCAGGATTTTGGTTTTGAATTTGTATCAGAAGATGAAGCGGAAAAGGGACTTGAGCAGCAAAAATATTATATGCTCATCAAAATCCCAAAAGATTTCTCAGAAAATGCAACAACATTGATGGATGAACATCCTGAGAAACTCGAACTTGTTTATGTGCCAAATGAAAGCTTCAACTTCTTATCTGCCCAGATTGGCGGGACAGCAGCAGAAAAAATCAAGGCTTCCGTATCCGAAAAAGTTTCAGAAACCTATGCCGAGACAATGTTTGACAATATCGGCGAACTGGCTGATGGTCTTCACCAGGCGAGTGACGGAGCTTCCGAACTGAACGACGGTGCAGTCAAGCTTAGGGATGGAAGCCAGGAGCTTTATGACAATTTATCCGTTTTAGCAAGCAAGTCGATTGAATTCAACCAGGGAATGAATTCAGCTGATTCCGGAGCGAAAGAGCTGGCAAATGGGGCAGGAAAGCTGGCTGGAGGACTTGGTAAATTGGAGGAAGGAGAAACGAAGCTCGAGGATGCTTCAGGTCAACTTCTTGCAGGCCAGAAAGATTTGCAGGCAGGAGCTTTAGAAGTTAAAGCTGGTTTAGATCAAGTAAACAGCAAGGTACCAGAATTGATTGAGGGTACTAAACAAATTGAACAGGGATCCGAAAGTCTCGGCCAAAACCTGACAGCCTGGAAAAATGGGGCTGACAATGCAGCTGGCGGAGCGGCGCAAGTACATGCCGGTATCCAAGAGCTGCAAAAACAAATGGAAGCAATGGCGCCTTTATTAAGTGCCTATCCTGAAAAACAAAAAGAGCTTGCAGAAGCGCTTGGCAAACTGGAGGCTGGCAGTGCAGATCTTGAGAATGGGACAGTGCAACTCTCAGGCTCAGCAGGTAAACTTGCTGCTGGTTCTGGTGAATTATCAGATGGCTTGAATAAAGTCATTGCTGGCCAGGGTGAACTCCAGCAGGGAATCTCAAAACTTGCAGCAGGCAGCGGACAAGTGGAAACTGGTGCTGCGAAACTGGCAGCCGGCCAGGGAGAATTTCATTCAGGTCTGCAGCAGTTCGGTGACAAGCTAAGTGAGGCGAAAGCTGGTTCTGTTGAGCTGGCAAATGGAAGTTCCAAGCTTGTGGGCGGAATGGACCAGCTGGCAGCGGGTTCCGCTGCCATGACGGACGGAGCAGACAAACTGGCATCTGGTGCCGGAGAATTGTCTGTTGGCAATTCAAAGGTAGCGGCTGGGACATCCGAACTTGCTGAAAAGCTGAAAGACGGAGCAGAAGAAGCTAAGGTGAATCCAGATGAAGAAACCTACAATATGCTTGCTGCACCAGTAAAACTGGCGAATGAAACATTAAAGGCAGTTCCGAACTATGGAACAGGATTTGCACCATACTTCTTATCTCTTGGCTTATTTGTTGGTGCGTTGCTGCTTTCCATCGTATTTCCATTAAGGGAGCCAGCTGGAGTTCCTTCAAGCGGTACAAGCTGGTTCATCAGCAAATTCGGCATCCTGGCCGGGATCGGCATAATACAGGCACTTGCAGCCGATGCCATCCTTCTTATGGGGCTGGGGCTTGACGTAGAAAGTGTTCCATTATTCGTGGTCTTTTCCATCATCACAAGCCTGACTTTTATTGCATTAATCCAGTTCCTTGTGACGTTGTTAGGAGATCCGGGCCGTTTTGTTGCCATCGTCATCCTGATTTTGCAGCTTACGACAAGCGCAGGAACTTTCCCATTGGAGTTAATTCCAGGATTCCTGCAGAAGTTTAACGCATATTTGCCAATGACCTATTCAGTGCAAGGTTTCAAAGCTGTCATCTCAAGCGGGGATTTCAGTTTCATGTGGCAAAATGCAGGGATTTTAGCCGGATTTATTTTAGTCCTGGCAGCAGGCACGGCATTCTATTTCCATTGGATGTTCAAGAGGAAATTCACCGTATTAGCAGAAAAATAAAAAAGGAAGCCAGCTCTTAAAATAATGAGCTGGCTTTTCATTTGCAGTTTGTTCACTGTGGGAAAGGGATTGTATTAAGCCCGGAAAACCGGGGAAGGAAAACGAAGGTTAAAACTTTCCTGGATCCATGCATCCGTTACATTTATTTCCGTAACATTCATGCTGTTCATCAATTGTCTCTCCGCATTCTATACACTGCTTCTTTGGCAAATTACGAAAGAATTCTACAACATTTTCGATCATGATGTTCCCTCCATTCGGGTTGTTGTTTTGGTACAGACTTAATATTTACTATATTGTATTATAACAGTATAAATGACGTCAATCATAATTTTCTGAAAAAACCGCTAAAGTGAAAAAATGGGCAAAATGAAGTATAGTGAAAGAAAAAGTGTGATTATAGGAGGGAATTCATTGAAGCTGACAATAGTAGGATTCTGGGGCGGATATCCTAAAGTGAATGAAGCTAGCACTGGATACTTGCTTGAACATGAAGGTTTCAAGCTCATGATAGACTTTGGCAGCGGCGTGCTCGCGAAGCTCCAAAATTTCGTGCAGCCTGAAGAGCTGGATGCGATGGTGCTGTCACATTATCATCCTGATCATGTTTCCGACATCGGTGTCCTGCAGCATGCACGGCTGATCCAGGGATTTTTGGGAAAGAAATCCGCTCAGCTGCCGATTTACGGTCATACACAGGACAAGCAGGAGTTCGCAAAACTTACATATAAGAACATCACAAAGGGAGTGGCCTACAACCCGGCAAAAAAGCTTGAGATCGGTCCTTTCACCATCTCCTTTCTACCTGCAGTCCATCCGGTTCCATGCTATGCGATGCGGATTGAGGCTGGCGGCAAGTCCTTGGTATATACAGCGGACACTTCCTTTAAGGAAGAGTTCATTTCTTTTGCTTCCGGTGCTGACTTATTGCTATCAGAATGCAATTTTTATGGTAACCAGGACGGCAAGGGTGCAGGGCATATGAACAGCTATGATAATGGAAAGCTCGCTAACCAGGCGGGAGTAAAGCAGCTGGTCCTGACACACCTGCCTCATTATGGTGAGATCGATCAGCTCGTTTCCGAAGCTTCCACACAATTTTCCGGCCCGATCACCCTGGCCAGAGAAGGTCTTGAAATAACCTTATAAAAGGAGAATCAACCATGTTATTTATTGATAATAAAGGAATCACAGATCCGAGAATCAACCTGGCAATTGAAGAGTATGCCTTAAAGAATCTGGATATCAATGAAACCTACCTGCTTTTCTATATAAACGAACCATCCATCATCATTGGCAAGAACCAGAACACAATTGAAGAAATCAACACTGAATATGTAGAAAAGAATGGGATTCATGTCGTCCGCCGTTTATCCGGAGGCGGAGCCGTTTACCACGACCTTGGCAATTTGAATTTCAGCTTTATCACGAAGGATGACGGGGACAGCTTCCATAATTTCAGGAAGTTTACTGAGCCAGTGGTGCACGCACTAAGGAAATTGGGCGTAAACGCGGAATTAAGCGGCAGGAATGACCTGTTGGCAGAAGGCAGGAAGATTTCCGGGAATGCGCAATTTTCAACAAGAGGCCGGATGTTCAGCCATGGCACACTTTTGTTTGATTCAGAAATCGAAAGTGTCGTTTCGGCGCTTAACGTGAAAAAGGACAAAATAGAATCTAAAGGAATCAAATCAATCCGCAGCCGAGTCGCGAATATTTCCGAGTTCCTTTCAAATAAAGTGACAGTAGAGGAATTCCGCTCTCTTCTATTAAAAAATATCTTTGAAGGGCTGGATGAAATTCCGGAGTATGTTTTAACAGAAAAGGACTGGGAAAATATCCGTGAACTTTCAAAAGAAAGATATCAGAATTGGGATTGGAATTACGGAAAATCGCCTAAATTCAACCTGCAGCATTCCCATCGCTTCCCGGTCGGCCAGATTGATGTCCGTTTTGAGGTCAATAAGGGAATCATTGATCATTGCAAAATCTATGGGGATTTCTTTGGTGTAGGCGATGTCACTGTGATCGAGAACAAGCTGACAGGCATAAAATACGAGAAGTCCCAGATTGTCAGTGCGCTGGAAGATGTGGACATCAAACATTATTTCGGAAATATTTCTAAAGAAGACTTTATTAACTTAATATATTAACTTTTTGAACGCGGTGTTGTTGTACCGCGTTTTCTGTTTAATAAACATAAATTGTTAAAATTTCGACATATTTTCCTTGAATACATAATTTTCTTTCAATATAATATATTTAGAAAACTTTTTATTAAGTTTGGTGATTGAGTTCACCGCAAAGGGGGAAGGGAGTTATATGAATCTTTCATCACAGCTTCATCACACTGCCTCAATGCTGGGCGATAAGCCGGCATATTTTTTCATGGACAAAGCAAGTACCTATGCTGAACTTGATGCGGCTGTTACGAAGTTTGCATCTGGCCTTGAAAAATTAGGGGTAAAAAAAGGCGATCATATTGCCTTGCTGCTAGGAAACTCTCCACATTTTGTCATCAGTTTGTACGGAGCATTAAGACTCGGTGCAACAGTCATTCCCATCAATCCAATTTACACCGCAGATGAAATCGGCTATATCCTGAACAATGGTGATGTGAAAGTTGTCGTCGGTCTAGACATGATGCTGCCACTCGCCGAAAAAATGCATCAGCACCTGCCAAAGGTCGAATACTTTGTCATTGCTGAGACTGGCCAAAATCAGTTGTCTGAAGAAGAAATGTCCAAGCTTTCATTAGGTTCAAAATTGAAACCGTTTACACATGTTGTTGGTTCTGGTGATCTTGCTTTTAAAGGTCCTGAGTTGAATGATGATGATATGGCAATCATTCTCTATACATCAGGAACGACTGGAAAGCCTAAGGGTGCTATGCTTACACACAAAAACCTTTACAGCAACGCCAAAGATGTAAGCGATTACCTGAAGATGAGCGAAGATGACAGGGTGATCACTGCCCTGCCGATGTTCCATGTCTTCTGCTTGACCGTTGCCCTTAATGCCCCATTGATGAATGGAGGCACATTGTTGATTGTCCCTAGGTTCAGCCCGGCAGAAGTGTTCCGGATTGCCAGGGAATACGAGGCCTCTGTATTTGCAGGCGTGCCGACCATGTATAATTTCCTTTTCCAGTATCCAGAAGGAAATCCGGATGACCTTAAGTCCCTAAGACTGTGTATTTCAGGAGGTGCTTCACTTCCGGTTGCACTGCTTCAGAATTTCGAGCGAAAATTCAATGTCATGGTTTCAGAAGGATATGGTTTGTCTGAGGCGTCACCGGTTACGTGCTTCAATCCACTTGATCGCCCGCGCAAGCCTGGTTCAATTGGAACCTCAATCGTAAATGTTGAAAACAAGATCGTCAACGAAATGGGAGATGAAGTGGCTCCAGGGGAAGTTGGCGAATTGATTGTCCGCGGCCCGAACGTAATGGCAGGCTATTATAAAATGCCGGAAGAAACAAGCGCTACGATCAGGGATGGATGGTTGTATACAGGAGACCTCGCCCGCATGGACGAAGAAGGGTATTTTTACATTGTTGACCGCAAGAAAGATATGATCATTGTGGGAGGATATAATGTATATCCACGTGAAGTAGAAGAAGTTTTATATAACCACTCTGATATTGTCGAAGTAGCAGTTCTTGGAGTTCCTGATCCAAATCTCGGCGAAGCAGTAAGATGCTATGTTGTCAGCAAAAATCCTGAACTGACAGAAGAGCAGCTGCTTGAGTACTGCCGCGAGCACCTGGCAAAATACAAAGTGCCAAGCGCAATCGAGTTCCTTGAGGAACTGCCAAAAAATACTACCGGTAAAATTTTAAGAAGAGCATTGAAAAATCAGGTTCTGCAAGGAAAGTAATCTTTAAGAAAGAGAGGCAGGCGCCTGTGCCTGTCTCTTTTTCAGCATTTGGCAGGAATTTTTATTTTTCAGCTAGAATGTCAATGAAGAAGGAGCTGATAGAATGGGTAATATTGATTTCAAGTTGGAAGGACATGCAGCAATTGTGACGCTGAATCGACCGGAAGCATTAAATGCTTTTAATTATGACACACTCGACGAATTACAGCGTGTGATTGAAGAAATCAGGATAAACCGTGATGCCAGGGTAGTGATTTTTACCGGAGCAGGTGAGAAAGCATTCAGCGTCGGAGCTGATTTGAAGGAACGCCGCACACTGTCCGATGAGGAAGTGAAGCGCAATATCTATAAAATTGGCGAGGTCTTTACGATGGTAGATCAGCTTCCGCAGCCAACGATCGCAGCGATCAATGAATTTGCCTTTGGAGGTGGAATGGAGCTTGCGCTTGCATGTGATTTCCGCGTTGCCTCCGCTGGGACGCAAATGGGGTTGACAGAAACGAGCCTGGCAATCATTCCTGGTGCTGGAGGAACACAGCGGCTGCCAAGGCTGATCGGCCAGGCAAAAGCACTCGAGCTGATCTTGACTGCGCGGAGGCTAAAAGCAGAGGAGGCACTGGAATACGGTCTCGTCACTGCGGTGGTCAAAAAAGAAAGCTTGCTTGAAGAATGCATGAAATTTGCCGAAATGATGATGGCAAACGGGCCTGTGGCACTGCAGCAGGCAAAGTACGCAGTCAAGCAGGGAATGAACGGAGACCTGCAGACAGGACTGCAGATAGAGCGCAAAGCATACGAAGTCACGATCCCAACAGAAGACAGACTGGAAGCACTGGAAGCTTTCAGTGAAAAAAGGAAACCGCATTTTAAAGGAAAGTAACTCAACACGGCCACGGCCGTGTTTTTTTTAGGCTCCAAGACTGCTAATAATTAAATTTTGCAATATATCAGCGAATTTTCTATTATATCGACCACATCTCGCAATATATCAGCGGATTTTTGAATATATCGACTACATCTCGCAATATATCAGCGGATTTTTCAATATATCGACCACATGACAAGAGCGCGCGCCAACCTGCTTTTTACTAGTACCCTGCCAGTCAAAAATAAGTATTTCGATAAAAGAAATACTTTTCCATGGTGCTGGAAATATGTATAATATATTTTAATTGATTAAAGGATTTCATTTCTTACATAGTAATAGAAAGGCGGGAAGGTCGTGGAAAGTACATTGGCTGTAAAGCAGGCAACAGATTTTAAAAAAGGGATTCAATCAGGCATCAGCATTGCGATAGGCTACATGCCGATTGCGCTTACCTTTGGCTTGATCGCCAAGACAACGGGACTCGCGCTCGGCGAGACGGTCATGATGAGCATGCTGGTATTTGCGGGTGCCGCACAATACATTTCCTTAAGCCTCCTGGCGCAGGGAATCGGTATTTTTGAAGTGATTCTCACTACTTTTATCGTGAATATCCGCCATTTCCTCATGTCGGCATCCTTGAATGAGAAGGCGGAAGAGGATACGGTTGGCGCGAGGATGGGGTATTCCTTCGGGATTACTGATGAGACGTTCTCGGTCGCAGCCACGCGCGAGGGAACGGTCAATGCCGGGTATATGTTCGGCTTGAATCTCACTGCCTACTCCAGCTGGGTCGTGTTTTCAGGGCTGGGTTATCTTGTCGGGGCCGGATTGCCGCAAACCCTTCAGGAAAGCATGTCAGTAGCATTATATGCTATGTTTGTCGGCTTATTGGTTCCATCGATGAAAACCAATGGGAAAGTTATATACCTGGCAGCACTCGCAGCTGCCTTCAACTCGATTTTCACGATGGCTGAACTGATGTCAACAGGATGGTCTATTGTCCTTGCAACTTTATTGTCAGCAGTTCTTGTAGAAGCTGTAGAAACATTCAAGAAAGGCAGGGGGACAGAAGCAGATGAGTAGAGAAATCATCATTATGATCATAGGCATGGCTGTCGTGACCTATATACCAAGGATGCTGCCGTTCGTGATGTTCCGGGGAAAAGAACTGCCGCCATTTTTGCAGGGCGTCCTGAAGAATGTCCCTTATGCCACACTGGGAGCGCTGATTTTCCCGGCAATCCTGTTCATCCAGGAAGACATCTGGTACGGCCTGATTGGTGCTGCCGCCGCGTTTATCGTTGCCTTTATGGGGGCGAATGTCATTGTGGTCGTCATTGGTTCAATATCCATTCTGACTCTATATTCTTATTTTTTCTAGATCTGCTGGCATGCAGGTCTATTTTTTTTGCCCTTGAAAGATCGAAAACAAAAACGGGCAGGCTGAACGGAAAAATAAATGAAATGTTGACAAGATGAATGAATAGATTATAATTAACTTTATTAATTCCGACTAAACTAATAAGTATTATGAGAATAGGGTGATTAGCTTGTTTATAGAAATCAGCAATGTACACAAACAATACGCAGACAAAAATAATCACCAGGTTGATATTTTAAAAGATATTAATCTAGGAGTGAATAAAGGTGAGTTTGTATCAATCCTTGGTCCCTCGGGTTGTGGGAAATCCACACTGCTTTCGATTGTGGCAGGACTGACTCCGGCAACTGGCGGAGAGGTTACGGTTTTAGGAAAAAGGATTGAAAAACCGGGGAAGGACCGTGGGATGGTGTTCCAGCAGGCAGCGCTTTTTCCATGGCTGAATGTCCTGGAGAATGTCCTGTTCCCGCTTAAGCAGGAAATGCCGAAGAAGCAGGCTGAAGCCGAGGCAAAGAAGCAGCTGCAAAAGGTGCAGCTGAGCAAGTATCTTACCCACTATCCTCATGAGCTTTCGGGTGGGATGCAGCAGCGGGTGGCAATTGCCAGGGCGCTGGCGATGAATCCGGAAATCCTCTTGATGGATGAACCGTTTGGGGCGCTTGATGAACAAACCCGCTCACGCCTGCATGGACAGCTGGAGACGATCTGGGCAGAAACACAAAAAACAATCTTGTTCGTAACCCACAGCATCTCTGAATCCATTAAGCTATCAGACCGGATCATCGTGATGGGAACAAAGCCTGGTGTGATCTTGAAGGATATTAAAGTGGACATTCCAAGGCCCCGTGATGAGCATAAAAAAGACATGGTCGAATTGGAAGAATATATTATGGGCTTCCTGAAGAAGGAGATCGACAAAGTCATCAGGGAGGAGCTTGCAGATGAATCCGCACATTAAGAGAATCATATTTTTCGCAGCAATAATTGCATTCTGGTATGCAGGAAGCGAGCTGGAATGGTGGATGCCAATCATCCTTCCATCTCCGGAGAAGGTCCTTGAGGCACTGGTCACAGGATTCCAGGATAAAACCTTGATCTATGATTTGATTGCCAGCTTCAAGCGTCTTGGAATCGGCCTTGGGCTTTCACTGGGAATCGGGACAGCGCTCGGAGTCCTGCTCGCAAAATCCAAAACGGCGGATGAGACGCTTGGAACAATCGTCCTTGCTTTTCAGAGTGTACCGAGTATTGTATGGCTTCCGCTCGCGATCATGTGGTTCGGCATGAACGAGAAGGCCGTCATTTTTGTAGTCGTTCTTGGAGGAACATTTGTCATGACGCTTAATATTCGAGTGGGCATTAAAAATGTTTCGCCATTATTCATAAAGGCAGCCAGGACAATGGGTGTGAATGGCTGGAATTTGTATAAGAGAGTGATTTTTCCGGCAGCCATCCCTTATGTTGTCACCGGTTCAAGGCTGGCATGGGCATTTGCCTGGAGGGCCCTGATGGCTGGGGAGCTTCTAAGCACGGGTCCGGGTCTTGGATATACTCTGCGCTATGCCTCTGACTTCGGCAATATGGGCCTGGTCATAGGCGTTATGATCATCATTGGCATTATTGGGACCGTTGTTGACCAGCTTATTTTCCAGCGTATCGAAAAATCAGTCTTGAATCGCTGGGGACTCGAATCATAAAAACAGGAGGGAATCATATGAAAAAAGCTTCATTATTTCTTGCAGTTCTAATGACATTCGCGCTGCTGCTCGCAGGCTGCGGTGCAGGTGGATCATCCACAGCATCTGGTGAAAAGGAGAAAATCGTCATTGGTTATTTCCCGAACATCAATCACGTACCTGCCATGGTGGCGAAAGACAAAGGCTATTTTGAGCAGCAGCTTGGCGATGGCACGACAATCGAGTATAAGACATTTGCTGAAGGAGGTTCATTCATGACTGCATTGAAAACAGGAGAAATCGATGCGGGTCTTGTAGGACCTGGACCGGCGATGAATAACTACTCAACAGGAGCAGATGTTAAAATCATTGCCGGCGCATCCACAGGCGGCACAGTGGTATTAGCGAGAAAAGGAGTCGAAATCAACTCAGTTGAAGACTTCGCCGGCAAGACATTCATTACCCCGGGAGTAGGCTGCACACATGATGTCCAGTATGAAACATATCTTGAAGCAGAAGGCATCACTTCACAGCGTATCGGCGGAACAATGAAGCATCTTACCGGCCAGCCTGCACAGTACGCAGCCATGCTGAAGTCCGGCAAGGTAGATATCGCAGTAGCCCCTGAACCGTGGGCCGCCGTCATTGAAAAAGAAACAGGTGCAGAAGTCGTCATCGGCTGGGATGAAGTATCATTCGGGGAAACACTTCCTGCATCCGTTATGGTTACTTCCGGCAAGATGATCAAAGAAAAACCAGAAACCGTACAAAAAATTATCGATGCTCACAAAGAGGCAGTGAAATTCATCAACGAAAATCCAGCAGAAGCTCAGGAAATCACGATTAAAGACATCAAAGAAACGACAGGCCAGGAACTTGAAGAAGATGTCGTCGAGCTCGCATGGGAACGAATTGGTTTTACCCATGAAGTCGATGCAAAGGCCATCCAGGATTTCTCAGACTCATCTTACGCGTTGAAGTTTTTGAAAGACAAACCAGACTTTAAAACGTTGATTGACGACAGCTTCCTTAATTAAAACAGAGAGTACCAGGATGTTTCCTGGTGCTTTTTTTGCTGTTTGAGGTCTCAATCGAGTCTTAAGGTGCTCTGATGAAATTCATTTCACCTCCATAGGGTACCATTCAAGGGGAAAGATACCCTTATGCAAAGCATTTTTCCACTATAAGGGGACCATTCAAGGGGAAAGATACCCTTATGCAAGGCAATCCACCTCTATAAGGGCACCATTCAGGTGAAAATACACCCTTATACAAGTCATTTCACCTTCATAAGGGCATCATTCAAGAGGAAAGATACCCTTATGCAAGGCAATACACCACTATAAGGGCACCATTCGAGCGGAAAGATACCCTTATGCAAGGCAATACACCACTATAAGGGCATCATTCAGGTGAAAAGATACCCTTATGCAAGGCAATCCTCCTCCATAAGGGCACCATTCGAGCGGAAAGATACCCTTATGCAAGGCATTTCACCTCCATAAGGGCACCATTCAAGCAGAAAGATACCCTTATGCAAGGCAATCCTCCTCCATAAGGGCACCATTCGAGAGGAAAGATACCCTTATGCAAGGCATTTCACCTCCATAAGGGCACCATTCGAGCGGAAAGATACCCTTATGCAAGGTATTTCACCTCCATAAGGGCACCATTCAAGGGGAAAGATACCCTTATGAAAGGCACCCCCCCTCTATAAGGGTATCATTCAAGTCGAAAGATACCCTTATGCGAGGCAACCCACCTCCATAAGGGCACCTTTCAAGAGGAAAGATACCCTTATGCAAGGCAATCCTCCTCCATAAGGGCACCATACGAGCGGAAAGATACCCTTAT
>NZ_JAGGQK010000002.1:109174-248422 GCF_018613355.1 Bacillus sp. ISL-35
GAAAGATACCCTTATGCAAGCCAATACAACTCTATAAGGGCATCATTCAGGTGAAAAGATACCCTTATGCGAGGCAACCCACCTCCATAAGGGCACCATTCAAGGGGAAAGAAGCGAATTGGAGGTTACGCCTGCATAAACTTTCTTGCCAATTGTCCCTGTATTCAATAACTTGTTCTATTTTTAGGACAAAGGATTAAAATAGTTATAGACATGGTTGTAGGTAAAGGGGGAGAAGCTATGGCGAGAAAGATGGGTTTTTATGGTGTGATCGCCTATGTGCTCTATGGTTTTGCGGTGTACTGGTATTTATTTTACTTTGCAGATAGTAATCTTCCATTTGAGTTTGAGGGGTCGAGGGCTGACCCGGCAACATTCCTGAACGGGAGAGAACTTATGCTGAGCGAGGAATTCTCGAAGGTCAGGAATTTATTGTTCTTCCTGTCTACGCCCTTTGAGTGGCTGTTTTACTTTTTGATTCTGCTGCTCGGGCTCTCTAAAGCTTTTAAGAAATGGGGAGAAGAGACGTCGAAGAATAAGATTGGCCAGACTGCGATCTATTTAATCTGGCTTTCATTCTTTGCCTATCTGGCGACTTTTCCTCTAAGTTACATCAGTTACACCCTTTCCAAGACTTATAATATATCCACACAGTCCTTTGCCTCCTGGATGAAGGACGAATTGATCGATTTCTGGGTCAATTATGCCATGATGTTTGTGATTGTCATTGTCCTGTACTGGCTGATGAACAAGTTCAAGCGGTTTTGGTGGCTGTTTGCCTGGCTGGTTTCCGTGCCGTTCACTTTGTTTATCATGTTCTTGCAGCCTGTTGTGATCGACCCGCTTTACAATGATTTTTCCCCGCTGAAAAATAAAGAGCTGGAGACAAAAATCCTTGATCTTGCCGGGCAGGCGAAAATCCCTGCTGAGCATGTATTCGAAGTGGATATGGCAGAAAAGACGAATTCCCTTAATGCCTATGTGACGGGAATCGGGTCCAATTCAAGAATTGTTCTCTGGGATACGACATTGAATAAATTGAATGATGATCAAATCTTGTTCATAATGGCCCATGAAATGGCCCATTACGTGGAAAAACATATATACATCGGGATTGCCGGATACCTGTTGATGTCCTTGTTCGGTCTCTACTTTGTCTCGAGATTGATGAATTGGGCAATTGATCGATGGGGCAAGGAATTCAAACTGGAGCATCCTGGTGACTTGAGGTCACTGCCATTGTTCCTGATGTTCCTATCAATGATCATGTTTGCCGCAAGCCCTGTCTCCAACCTTGTGTCACGCTACCAGGAAACTCGTGCAGACCGTTATGCGATTGAAATGACGGAAAACACCGATGCGGCGATTTCTGCTTTCCAGGAACTGACGAAGGCCGGACTCAGTCAGGTTGATCCGCCTTGGCTGGTAAAAATCTTCCGCTACGGCCATCCAACCATGCTGGAGAGAATTTCGAGACTTGAGGAGTATGAAATCCAGAAGAGGAATGAACTGGAAGATGAATAGTGGGACCCTCTAGCCGAGGGTTTCTTTTTTTCGTTTAAAAGGAGTAAAGGCATTTTTATTTCAAGATAATAAAAAACCCCCGATATAGGGGATTTCACTCATTTATGTTCCAAATTGTTTGTTCAGATCCTTCAACTCTTCCGTCAAAGTCAAAAACAGGATTTTGTCACGGTCATCTATCGCTTTGTCGATTCTGGTCATCAATTTTTCTCTTTTGGTATTCAGCTGAATTTCTGAGATTAACATGTCAACATACAGGTCCAGAACAAATGATTCCTTGGCTTTGATGCGTTTCATCACACTGGCCTTCATCGTTTCAGAATACGATTTCTCTTTCATTGACCTCACCTCTTAGACCTTTTTTATATTATATGGAGGATTGAAAAGATAATCAACTAAATTTTTATAATTTTTAGAAAATTTTTATCAGGATATTATTTGTGGCTAAAAACGGAACTTTATTTGTTTTTAAAGAAAATTTTAGCAATTATGTTAAAATAGGGTGTAAGGTATTTTTAGGAGGTGAAGGAATGACAGGGAACTCAAGGAATTTAGTAGATGAATATGAAATAAACCCTTTTACGATGATTATTCTACCTGAAGAATACGGCAGCAGGATTTACTCGAGGGTCATTGAGCTGGAGGAGGAGTATGTTTCCCCTTTCAGGCCGATAGATATTATCAAAAAAAGCTGCAGATATTTTGGAAGCAGTTATGAAGGCAGGAAAGAAGGAACAAAACAGCTTACCGGGATCACCCATAAAACCCCGATCATTATCGACCCTATAAGCTCCATCTATTTCATGCCGACAAGCTCACCAACAAAGCCGGACTGCATTTGGGTATCGCATGAGCATGTGTTGTTCCATAAGAAAGTGGATGCCCAAAGTACACAAGTTACCTTCAGGAACAAGAAGACCATGATTCTGCCGGTATCCCATCATTCATTCGAAAATCAGCTGCTTCGGACATCCATGCTGCGCACTAAATTCATGCAGCGGATGAAAGAAACTGAACGGAAAGCACTGTACCTTCTGCATGGACCTAAATTCAATGACTCGCAAGGCTATCCACATGTTAATCTGGTCAGCGAGGTATATAAAGACTAAAAAAGCTAAAGGGAATCCGGTTGTTCAGCCGGATTCTTTTTCAATTGTTCCCAAATTCGGGTCAAATCGTTTGAAAAGGTAGTGGATCATCAATTCCTGAACTTTGTTGCGGATGCGGGGATTGAAGTAATTATGGTGTTCTTCGTATCCTTTGTAAATGAAGAGAAACATGGTGAAGGCATCATCCCGTTTTACTTCCTCAACCTTCAGCTGATTCTTTTTAAGGTAGGCTTTCACTTGTGCGAGCTCTTTCTGTACGGCTTTCATTGTTTCTTCGATTAGCTCCAAATAAGGCTTCTTTAATTTAAATGGACTATTTTCAACGACAGAAAGATCCCGATTGAGCACGACCAGCACCATCGGCAAATAGATGGCCTGTTCCATCATATCGCGGTCTTTTTCAGGAATCCTTGTCATTTTGCTCTGCCCCTTCGATATATAATAAGAACATCTGTTCGTAATTATCGTAATGGATTTTGAACAGGATTTCAAGAGGATAAAAAATTTTTCTTGTAGTAACATCTTTTCCAAAATGACAATAAACTTACAGAGTTGCTGATTCAGCAGCTAAAAAGTTTCGTTCTGAAGCAGGAAATATATTTCTGTTAACGAAATAATAATGTAGTAGCATCAATTTTACATTGGAAGGATGACTAGCAGGATGGAAAAAAGATTGATCAAGGCAGAAGATTTATTTGAGTTGAAATCCGTTACAGACCCCCAGTTTTCACCGGATGGTAAAAAGTGTGTGTTTGTGCAGACTGAGATGTTGGAGAAGAAGAATGATTATGCCTCCAATCTATACATAACTGATATAGAAAATGGCGGGGAGCCGAAACAATGGACCTATGGGGAAAACCGCAGTCAATCACCACGTTGGTCACCGGACGGGACGAAGCTCGCATTCGTGTCGAACCGCAGCGGGAAGAATCAAATTTTTGTCCTGGATGCAGCTGGCGGAGAGGCAAAGCAGGTGACCGATTTCAAGAATGGTGCCAGTGGCCCAGTGTGGTCTCCAGACGGTAAAAAAATTGCTTGTTCCGTCTCTTTAAAACCAGACGAGGATTTGTTGGAGAAAGCAGACGAGAAGAAGGATGACAAGAAGCTCGAGCCGTTCGTGGCTGAGGAAATGAAATATAAATCAGATGCTGCAGGCTTCTGGGATGGCAAGTACAGACAGATTGTGATCGTGAATGTTGAAGATGGAGCGGCAGAGCTGGCTGTAAAAGGAGAGGCAGATTACCATCTGCAGTGTTGGTCTCCTGATGGCAAAAGCTTTGTTATATCGGCAGATGAGTCTCCGCAACGGGATTTTTCATTCAAAAGTGACCTATTTCTGATGGACATCAAGTCAGGAGATAAAACAAAGATTACGAATGGCAAAGGATACTTTGGCAATGCAGTTTTTTCTCCAGATGGAAAATACATTGGCTATACAGGGCATGAAAGGGAATTTGAGAATGCAACATTAAGCCAGTTATATATTCGGGACATGGAGACTGGCAATGTGCAATGCATCACGGAAAACATGGATATTCTTGTCGGTGACGCTGTTGCGGCGGATTTCCAACAGGGAGCCCACAGCCCGGGATTGATCTGGGGTGAAGACAGTGAAAGCCTTTATTTCCTGGCGACCGACCAGGGCAACACTGTCTTATATTTTGCTAACCTGAATGGAGAAGTGTATCCTGCTCTGCTTGATCAGCAGCATGTATATGGTTATACACTGGACCGGAAAAATCAGAGAATTGTTGCCGCAATCAGCAACCCGGTGATTCCAGGGGAACTGTTCCAATTGGAAGTAACCACTGGTGAAAAGAAGCAGCTGACCTCAATGAACGAAAAATTCCTGGATTCTATTACTTTATCTCAGCCAGAACAGATTTCGTTCCAGGCCAGTGATGGTACGCCGCTCCACGGATGGATCATGAAGCCGGCTGGGTATGAAGAGGGTAAAAAATATCCGCTGATCCTTGAAGTTCACGGCGGCCCGCACGCGATGTATGGAAACTCTTATTTTAACGAGTTCCAGGTCCTTGCGGCAGAAGGATATGGAGTTCTTTATATCAATCCTCGCGGCAGCCACGGCTATGGGCAGCAGTTCGTCAATGCCGTGCGTGGGGATTACGGCGGAGGAGATTACCAGGACGTCATGGATGCCGTCGATTATGCGCTGGAAAACTACGAATTCATTGACAGTGATCGATTGGGAGTGACCGGCGGCAGCTATGGCGGATTCATGACCAACTGGATCGTCGGCCATACAGACAGATTCAAGGCAGCCGTCACCCAGCGCTCGATTTCAAACTGGATCAGCTTCTATGGTGTAAGTGATATCGGCTACTATTTTACCGAGTGGCAGATTCAATCGGACCTCAGTAATCTGGAGACACTGTGGAAGCATTCACCGCTCGCCTATGTGGATAAAGTCAATACACCGCTATTGATTCTTCACAGCGAAAAGGACTACCGCTGCCCGATTGAACAAGCAGAACAGCTTTTCATCGCCTTGAAAAGGCAGGGAAAGGAAACGAAGTTCATCCGCTTCCCTGAATCAAACCACGAGCTATCAAGAAGCGGAAAGCCGAATCTGCGATTAAGTCGCCTGCAGTCCATCGTCGACTGGTTTAATGAATATCTTTAAATAAGGTGCAAGTAGACTAACTAAGTTTACGTTAACTAAGAAAAGAGAGGGAATAAGTCGTATTGACTTATTTTCTCTTTTTTTTGGAAACTATTAGATTATTTGACTAGATAAGTAATATTTAGTAATTTACTAATATTGGAATTTAAAGGAGCGAAGTATCGCAAAACACTGACTAACTTGCATTGTCATTTGGATTGGATAATCTCCAAGTGGAAATATGAAAGAAGATGATTTTCGGATGCATTTTTCAAAAACAAAGGGGGTGGTTTGATTGGAAATAGTAAACCTAGATAAAAATTTTAAAAAATATGTAATGCATATACCATCTGAAAATGAAATATCGAATTTCATGGTGCTAGTTCTTTTTGATAAAAGGCTTATATGGAGTAGTGGCATCTGTTGGTTCTATAGTTATCATGCAAAAATTAGCATATGGGATGTTAGGTATAAGATCTCCGTTATTTTTTATTCTTTCGTTTTTAGGATATGGTATAGTCTTATATTTCTTTTTTAGAGATCAGATTAAAAAGGTTTATGCAGAAAAAAGTAAGAAAAACAAGAAGAAGCGAGGGTCCAAGGTAGTATCAGGTACTGTTTCAACATTTTCATTTCTAGGTTACTTATTGGCGACAATGAGCTTACGTTTTGTTTCTGATAACACTGTAGCTATTGTTTTAATCAGTGGTTATATTATGATTTCATACATTATGATGTACCACATGTTCGAATTACATCGGTATTATTTAATTAGGAGGTTGAAGAAAAATATACAATAAAGTGAGATATAAAATAAATGATAAAGAATCATCTTCACCGTTAGTGTTCTGCTCAAAAAAATTTTAAACCCGCGGCAAACCCATGCCGCGGATTTTTTTTGAAAATTTCACCAGAAAAGTTTAAGGTTATAGTGAAAGAAGGAAAATACTATAAATGACGTTTTTCAATAACTATAATCGGAAGGAACTTTCATATGAGATCTGATAGACACCAGCATAAGAAAAAAAGAAAAAGAATCAGGTGGTCCAGCGTTTTTTTGCTGTTGTTCCTCCTGGCGGGGGCCATGTTGCTCTACTCCTATATGCAGTACCGCTCTGGAGTGAATGATTCGGAAGAGGCTGCGAATCAAAATAAGCAGGAATACCATTTTAATGGCGAGCGTGACCGGAACGGACTGACAAATATTCTGTTGATCGGCAGTGATGCCAGAGGAAAGGAAGCTTCGCGTTCGGATACAATCATGATTGCCAGTTATAATCCGGATACAGAATCTTATAAATTGACCTCGATTATGAGGGACACATATGTGGAAATTCCAGGGCATGGGATGAATAAAATCAATGCGGCCTTTGCGCTTGGCGGGCCGGAATTATTGAGACAGACAATCAAGGACAATTTTGATGTCAGCCTCCAATATTATTCGATCGTTGATTTCGAAGGATTTGTCCGCCTGATTGATGAAGCATTTCCTGAAGGTGTTGAAGTCAATGTGGAAAAGGAAATGTCAAAGGGAATAGGGGTAACCTTGGAGCCTGGTGTGCAAAGGCTGGATGGAAAACATCTGCTTGGATATGTCCGCTTCCGACAGGATGCAGTCGGGGACTTTGGCCGAGTCGAACGTCAGCAAAGTGTCATAAAAGAGGTCGGCAAGGAGTTTGCCAGCATCCAGACGTTGCCAAAGCTGCCTAAACTCGTAGGAGTAGTCACTCCTTTCGTCAATACCAATATGGATACCGGTGATATCTTGTTCATGGGAAAAGGCCTGATTTCAAAAGACAACAGGAATATTGAAACAATGAGAATCCCGGTTGAAGGGTCATTTGAGGATCAGAGGGTGAGCGGTGCCGGAGCCGTGCTGGCGATTGATTTAGAAGCCAACAGACAGGCCCTGGAGGAATTTTTAGCTAAATAACTGTGGGTTTCTGATTAGAGGTGTACAATCGTCTCTATGAGGTAAATAGAAAATAAGGATTAAGATGCATGCCGACCAGAAGGTTGTTTGGACAAGGAGATTTCAATGGACGTTGAATGGATGAAAGAGTGGTTTACAATTGAAAAAGTTATGGAGCTGCTCAGCGAGTACCGTTCCTTTGGGCCGATTCCGGGGATTTTGCTGCCGATGCTTGAAGCATTTTTGCCATTCCTGCCGTTGTTTTTATTTGTCATGGCGAATGCGAATGCATTTGGACTGTGGTTTGGGTTTCTTTTTTCCTGGACTGGTGCGGTACTCGGGGCGTTGCTCGTATTTTGGATTTTTCGCCGATATGGCCAGGGAAGACTTCTCAGGTTTTTACAGCGGCACCAAAAAGTCCAGAAAGGGATGGATTGGATTGAACGCCATGGTTTCGGACCGATTTTCCTGATGCTGTGTTTTCCTTTTACTCCTTCTGCCCTCGTCAATATTGTCGCCGGGCTTTCAAGAATCAGCATGCCCCAGTATATGCTTGCTGTCATCACGGGAAAAATGGTGATGATTTTTACCATCAGCTTCGTTGGCTATGATATTCGCGCTTTAATCACCAATCCGGCACGGACTGCCCTCGTTCTGGTGGTAATTGCCATCCTTTGGTATATCGGCAAAAGAATCGAAGTAAAAATGAATATGAGTGTTCCGAAAAAACGATGAATGAAAACAGGATCAGGTTGACAGGTGGTGGATGCAGAGGATGAGAGAAGCAATGAAAAGAGAAGGTACAGAGTGGATCAAGGCTTTTTCGCTTGGAATCATCTTATTTGTCTTCATAAGAATCTTCTTTTTTTCCAATTACGTGGTTGAAGGGGAGTCGATGCTCCCGACCTTGGAGGATGGAAACAAAGTCGTTGTCAACAAGTTGGGATATGAGACGGAGGATCTTGACCGGTTTGATGTGATCGTCTTCCATGCGAATGAAGACGAAGACTTTGTGAAGCGGGTGATCGGGCTGCCGGGAGACCGGATTGAGTATCGAAAGGACCGGTTATTCATCAATGGAAAGAAAGTGGATGAACCATTTCTGAAGCAGTATCGTGACCAATCACCAGGAGGTTATTTGACCGGTGATTTTACCCTAGAGGATTTGACCGGAGTTGAAACGGTGCCGGAAGGGAAATTATTTGTACTTGGTGATAATCGGCTCGGCAGCTGGGACAGCAGACAATTTGGATTCATTTCGGAAAAGCAGGTGGTGGGCAAGGTAAATCTTCGCTACTGGCCGCTTGAAGAAATGGATATAAAGTTTTGAGATTTGCTTCTATGGGAAAAGACTCGTCAAATTTCGAGTCTTTTTTTATTTTCCGTATGCTAGACTAGCATCATTATAATAAAAACAGGGCGGAGATTATATGCAGGGAACATTGCCATTGATCAAAACAAAGCTGATTGTCCCCAGTTTGCAGGAACAATGGATCAGGCGAGCGGATTTTTCGAAAAAAATGAAAGCGATTACCGAAAAGCGGCTGACCATCATCCAGGCAGGGGCGGGTTATGGGAAGAGTACTGCTCTCGCGATGCATGTCAGGGACCAAAACGAGCAATGCTGCTGGTATACAATCACTTCTTCCGATGACGATATTCTCCCGTTTTTATCCTATTTGACAGCCTCGATCCAAACCTTGTTCCCGGACTTTGGCCTTGAATTAACAGCCTATATGAAAAAGATGGACCGCTATATAAGGGAAGAGGAATTAAGCATGCTCTCTTCGCTTTTCATCAACGAAACCTTGCAAATACCTGCTCCAATTATCGTCATCCTGGATGACTTCCACGCAATAGAACATTCCTACCATATCAATGTCTGGATGGAAAAGCTGCTTGAGCATATGCCAGACCATCTTCATCTCGTCATTTCGACGAGGACGAAACCGGGATGGAAGGTTCTTGCCAAAATGAAGGCAAGGAATGAGCTGAATGAGATTTCGAAAAGCGATTTGATTTTTGGCAAGGAGGAAATCGAATTACTTCTTTCGGATTATTATCAAATGACAATCAGTGATGAACAAATTGACCAGTTGTACAAAATTACTGAAGGCTGGGTCATTGCGGTCGGGATGATAGCCCAGCAGCTGCCTCATCTTCATAGTCTCGATGACCTTTTAACAGAGCCTGCAAAGTCGCTGGAGGATTTGTTTCAATACCTGGTTCATGAAGTATTCTCGAAACAGCCTCCGATGATCCAGCAGTTCCTGGAGCAGACCTGCATTTTCGAGGAAATCAGCTCTGAAGTCTGTGATCACATCCTTGGCATGAATAGTTCAGTCCAGATGCTGCAGCAGTTGGCCGCGAAAAACCTGTTCATTCATCAGGTTGGCGAGAACCAGTTTCGATATCATTCCCTATTCCGTGAGTTTCTCGAGAATCGGCTGCTCACAAACCGGCCAGAGCATTATCAGTATTTAATTTTGAACAGCGGACGTTATTTTGAAAAGAACGGACAGTGGGAAGAAGCCTTATACTGCTACGAAAAGGCCGGCCAATATGATGCAGCAGCAGCGATCATGGATGAACAGGGGTTGGAACTGCTTGAGAGGGGTAAACTCGAGAACCTGCAGGAGCGGCTGGCAAAAATTCCAATGGAAAATAAAAACCGCTATTGTTCCCTCTTATTCCTGGAAGGTGAGGTATATCGCTACCGGTCCATGTATCAGCAGGCGGAAAGATGCTATGAAAAAGCGATCCAGACAGCCGTGAGTACCGGTGATGTGGAGTGGGAGAGCAGGGCGCTTGAAGGAAAAGCAAAAATATATCTTGATACCATTCAGCCTCTGAAGGCGGAACGCATTTTGGCCAGGGCAATCGAACTCAGGGAAACAGCAAGGCTTGAAGACGCAGCGAAGGAAACGGGAAGGCTGTACAGGCTTCTTGCCGAAAACCTGATCAATTCCGGGCAGGCAGTGAAAGCTGAAAAATGGATTGAACGGGCGAGGTCTATGGGGGTGCAGATTGAAGACGGGAACCTGGAGGCTCGTCTGTACCTTAGGACCGGCCGATTCGCTGAGACCCGGAGGATTTTAACGGATTTAAAAGGAGTGGATAAGCTCCATCTGCCTCAATCCCATCGGGAAACAGATTTGCTGCTGGCATTGATTGAAGCTTTTACAGGGAATGGCATGCAGGCGAAGATTCTGTCCCAGTCAGGCATTGAACATGGAATCAACAGCAAAGCGCCATTTGTGGAGGCGTGCGGATGGATCAGGATGGGGCATGCCGTTCAGCTGATTGATCAATACGACCTGGAGCTAGCCGAAAAGTGCTATGAAACTGCACTCGATATTATGGGCCGTCTGAGCATTGAAAGAGGAAAGGCTGAACCGCTGATGGGCCTTTGCATCCTTTATGGGTCAAGAAGGGAATATGAGCGTTCTGCCGAGGCTGGGAGAAAGGCGCTTCTGGAAACGGAACAGGTGAAGGATGTTTGGCTTTCTGCCTTGATCACACTTTGCATGGCCATATCGGCCATTTACAATGACAGGTTCAAGGAGGCGGCTGAGTTCCTGAGAAAAACAGAGGAATTGTTCAATCAGTGCGGTGATGAGTATGGCAAAATGCTGCTGTCATTCTGGGATTCAGTTCTATATTTCAATTTAGGCGATGAAAAAGGCTTCAAAACGGCATTCACCAGCTTTTTAAAACGGATGAAGACCGGTGCATATGAATTTTTCCTCAAAAAGAAGACGACATTTGGCCCACGTGACTTGCAGATCCTCTCCCCGATGCTGATTCATGCAATGAAGCTGTCAATCGTTCCGGCATATACGGAGAAGCTTATGGAGGATTTAAAAATTCCGCGCTTGAATGCCCATCCTGGCTATACATTAAGGGTCCAGACTCTGGGGCAATTCCGTCTCTGGCTTGGGGATAGGGAAGTGGAGGACCGGAGCTGGCAAAGAGGGAAGGCGAAAGAGCTTTTCCAGCTTTTCCTGACAAAGAGGAATCAGTTCCTGATGAAGGAAGATATCTTTCAGATTCTGTGGCCAGCATATGAGGATAAGAATGCAGATAGGGATTTCAAAGTCGCGTTGAATGCTTTGAACAATGTCCTTGAACCTGCACGTAAGGCAAGGGCGGCGCCGTTTTTCATCATCAGGGATGGGACTGGTTATGGCATCAATCCCCATGCAGCGCTAGAGCTGGATTCACGCCTTTTCGAAGAATGGGCAGAAACCGGTCTTGAAGAGAAGAACACGGAAAAATCAATAGAGGAACTAGAGCGCGCATTGCATTTATATAATGGGGATTATCTCCCGGAACGGAGGTATGAAGACTGGTGCATCAATGAGCGGGAAAGGCTGCTGGTCTATTTTTTGCGCAGTGCCGAGAAACTGGCACAGCTGAATGTAAGGCGGGAAAATTATGACTCTGCCATCCACTGGTGCCAAAAAATCCTCCGCAAGGATCGAACATGGGAGGAAGCGTACAGACTTTTGATGTTTTGCTATTATCGAAAAAACAATCGCCCTCAGGCAATCCGCTGGTATAGGAAGTGCTGCGAGGTGCTGGAGGAAGAGCTGGGTGTCACTCCCCTAGAACCGACCAGGCATATGTATGACATGATCATTGAGGGAACGAATGCGTGACCTCATAAGCAGAGGTTCTGATTATACAACTGTTAGGACCCTGTCAAAATAACTTTTCAGCATCAGCCATCTAGCAGGATAGGTTATGGCAAAGTCATTGATTGACTGATCTGAATACATCAGCAGGCAATCAATCTGCCTTTTGTGGAACTGCAAGTCATAGAGCAGGGCATGGGGGATTGTATAATGTTCATACAGCTGAAATGGATTCAGTTTTACCGGCTCTACTCTTTCTTTTTGAATAAAATCAGCCAGGGCATTTTGCTGGATTTCAAAGCTCTCATCCCTGGTACATCCATTTATATGAATCTGTTCATTAATCAAATAGATAGCTTCCATAAAAAATCCCCTCCGTATTTTTAGGCATTTAGTCCAATTATCGCCATAAAAATAGGAGGGGATACTTTTTTATTTGAAACTTCCAATAGATAAATCTTTTATCGGTGCCTGATTTTATAAATGATTCCCGCGATAATATTGGCCGGCAGAAACAACGGATTCGACTGCAGGTTCAGGTGCAGGACTTCTTCCTGGACAGGCATTTCCTCATACATTTCACTCTGGGTTTGCTTTCTCCTTTTCTTTGAATCTTCCATACTTTTTATGTACCTATATTGAATCGGTGTCATGATGCCTGTTGTGATGAGCAATGGCAGACCGAAAAGGATGATAAGAAACCAGAATATAGAATCCATTGAAGTTGTCCCCCTTTAAGTATGTATATTCTTATACGGAAAAATCTCTGGATAGTTTCATATTTTTCAAATCTGCTGTAACTCATTTGTAACTGCAATTTTTTAAGATGATGTCAAAGCTTGCGGCTTTGATGCACCACTTTTAAAGGGGGAGAGGAAATGAAAGCGGGTAAACGGAATTTTGCTTTATCTTTTATGCTGATCTTGGTCCTGTTGTTTACGAGTGCCTGTAGCGGATCGGGAACGGAGAAGTCAAGTGGAACAGATGGAAAAGAAGGGAAGGATGAACCGAAAAACACGGAACCGATCAAAATCGGTGTTCTGGCTTCGCAAACAGGAGGGCTTGAGGCTTATGGCAAGCAGACACTCCGCGGGTTCGAGCTTGGTCTGGAATATGCTACTGACGGAACCAATGAAGTAGCCGGCCGTAAAATTCAATTCATTGTCGAAGATACAGAAACCAAACCAGAGGTAGCTGTCCAGAAAGCGACAAAGCTGCTTGAAGAGGATGAAGTGGATTTCCTTGTCGGTTCATCAAGCTCTGGTGACACACTAGCAGTCCTGCCGTTGGCTGAGGAATATGAAAAGATCATGATTGTAGAACCTGCAGTGGCAGACAGCATTACCGGTTCCGAATTCAATGAATATATTTTCCGTACAGCGCGGAACTCTTCACAGGATGCTGTAGCGGGTGCTGCGGCAATTGCCAAGAAAGGCGTGAAAATCGCCACTCTGGCACCGGATTATTCATTTGGCCGTGATGGCGTCTCGGCTTTCAAGGAAGCAGCAGAAAAACTGGGCGCTGAAATCATCCATGAAGAATATGCAGATCCGGCTGCAACGGACTTTACATCGAACATCCAGAAAATCATCGACCAGAAGCCGGATTACTTATTCGTCGTCTGGGCTGGCGCCAACTCACCGTGGAACCAGATTGCTGACATGAAGGTTCAGGAAAAAGGCATCAAAATTTCCACCGGTGCTCCTGATATCGCTGCCCTTTCAACTATGGAACCACTGATTGGCATGGAAGGCTTCACTGTTTATTATCATGATCTTCCGCAAAATGACATCAATAAATGGCTCGTGGACGAACATAAAAAACGCTTTAATGGCGAACTGCCTGATCTGTTCACTCCAGGAGGCATGACAGCTGCGATGGCAATCGTAGAAGCGTTGAAGAAAACCGAAGGCGACGCGGACTCCAAGAAACTGATCAAAACCATGGAAGGCATGAGTTTTGACACTCCGAAGGGCAAGATGACATTCCGTGAAGAGGACCATCAGGCACTCCAGGCATTATACGCCATCAAGCTGGAGAAAAAGGATGGAGTCAACTATCCAGTTCCAGTCCTGATCCGTGAACTGTCACCGGAAGAAACAGCTCCTCCGGTACGGAACTAATCAGAAAAGCGGAAGCCCCTTGGTCAGCCCCGACAAGCGCTGGAGGGCCGACCGGTGAAGTCGCTTTTTGACTTCATTGGGCGGACCGAAGCGTCTCGAGGGGCTAGGCGCTGGAGCTGGCCAATTCTTGAAGTGAATTTTACACTTTCGATTTTAAAAGTAACATAATGAACTTCGGTAAATCAGCCGGAGTTCATTATGCTTTTACTCCAATATTCTAAGGGTGGTGAACGAAAGCATGGCGGCAATTCTGGAAACAAAAGATCTTAGCATAACATTTGGCGGCCATACCGCGGTGGACTCTGTCAGCATCTCGGTACCCCCTAACCATTTCAAATCGATCATCGGGCCAAACGGCGCGGGAAAGACGACTTTCTTTAACCTGTTGAGCGGCCAGCTCACTCCGACCGAAGGACAGGTCTTCTTTAAGGGCAGTGAGATTACCAGGCTGTCACCGACCAAAAGGACGAGGGCCGGAATCGGGCGCTCCTTCCAGATCACCAATGTCTTTCCAAACCTGACGGTGATGGAAAATGTCCGGCTTGCGGTCCAATCGCATGAGGGAATCCGCTATCAAATGCTTAAACACTTCCGATCCTATCATAAATTCGAGGAGCAGGCAGAGGAGTGGCTAAAGCTTGTGCTGTTGGATGACAGGAAGGATGCACTTGCGAGGAATCTTGCCCATGGGGAAAAAAGAAAGCTTGAGATCGCGATGCTGCTTGCTTTGAACACAGAAGTGCTCTTGCTTGATGAACCTACAGCGGGAATGTCACTTGAAGAGGTGCCGGCCATTCTTGACGTCATCCGTAAAATCAAACAACGGGGCGACAGGACGATTATATTGATCGAGCACAAGATGGATATGATCATGGATCTCTCTGATACGATCATGGTGTTGTTCAACGGCGCCTTGCTTGCTGACGGAACTCCTGAAGAAATCATGAAAAATGAGACAGTCCAGTCTGCATATTTGGGAGGGTTGCATAGTGAGCACGCTGCTAAAGCTTGATCAAATACAAACATTCATCGGCCAGTACCATATCCTTCAAGGAGTATCTTTTGAGGTACCGAAGGGGGAAGTGACAGTACTTCTTGGCCGTAATGGCGCCGGGAAGACAACGACTCTCAGGACCATCATGGGATTGAATCCGGCTGCCAAAGGATCTGTTTTATTTAAAGGTGAGGAAATCAAGAGCCTGCCAACCTACTCAATCGCCAATAAAGGGATCGGATATGTGCCGGAAGACCAGGGGATTTTTGCTGACCTGACCGTCGAAGAGAACATCAAGGTGGCAGTCAAGAAAGAAAATGATGAGACCAGGCAGCGTCTTGACTGGATACTGGATCTGTTCCCTGACTTGAAAAAGTTTTGGAACAAGCCAGGCGGACTGCTGAGCGGAGGGCAAAAACAAATGCTGTCGATCGCTAGGGCCTATGTCAATGACAATGAATTGCTGCTGATTGATGAGCCAAGCAAGGGCCTTGCCCCCATTGTCGTTGAGAAGGTCATGGAATCGATCCAGCAAATGAAAGAAAAAACGACCATCATCCTCGTGGAGCAGAATTTCATGATGGCCAGCACGATCGGAGACAGCTTCTACATCATTGATGATGGCAGGACGGTTTCGAACGGCTCGATGAATGTTCTGCGGGAGGATGAAGAAATGAGAAGGAAGTATCTCGGGATTGCCTGAGAAAGGGGGAAGCAAGTGTGGACGTTTTGATTAACCTGAGCCTTAACGGCCTTGCCACAGGAATGCTGATCTTCCTTCTGGCAGCCGGTCTCACTTTGATTTTTGGCCTGATGGATGTGCTTAACTTTGCCCACGGCGGCTTGTTTGCCTGGGGAGCCTACAGCGGGATTTGGATTTATACCTCGACCGGCAGCTTTTTTGCCGGGATCATCGGTGCCATCCTTACGGGCATGATTCTTGGAATCGTTACGGAGCGGTGGATCATCAAGCCGGTATATGGCAATCACGTACAGCAAATTTTGATCACGCTCGGTTTGATGCTTGTTTTATCCGAAATGTTAAAAGTCGTCTGGGGACCGAACCAGATTTCAGCAGCCACGCCTGATTATCTGTCTGGCAGCTGGGAGTTTGGCGGAATTATCATCATCAAATACCGTGTTTTCATCATTGCCGTCGGGTTCGCTGTTTTCCTTGCCGTCCAATATTTGCTGAAAAAGACAAAGATTGGTCTCGTTGTCGTGCGGGTGTCATGAACAAAGAAATGGTCCAATCGCTGGGAATCAACATTCAGAAGGTCTTTATGTTTGTATTTATGATCGGGGCAGGCATGGCGTCACTCGGCGGAATGCTGCTCGGTCCCTATTCTGGCGTGATTTATGCCGATATGGGCATGGAGTTTGCCATCCTCGCGTTCATCGTTGTCGTCATCGGCGGCATGGGCAGCTTTACTGGCTCGGTGATGGCGGCGATTTTAGTCGGACTGTCGGGTTCTTTCATGGCCTATTATGTACCGGATCTGGCACTGGCTGCGAACATGCTGCTGATGGCAGTCGTGCTGATTTTCAGGCCTCAGGGCTTGTTCGGGGCAAAGGGGTGAAGCGGAAATGACAAAAATGTTTTCAAATCGCATGAACATATTCTATTTACTGGCTGCCGTGTTTTTGGCTGTTCTCCCTTTTGTCTATGACTCAAGGAGCATGCTCATCCTGCTCTCCCAGGTTTTCATTTTTGCCGTGCTTGCGATGAGCTATGACATCCTGCTTGGATACACGGGCATCGTCTCCTTCGGGCATGCAATGTTTTTCGGGATCGGAGCTTACACTGTGGGTGTCTTCATGAAAAGATTCGAACCGGAAACGAGCTATTTTTTGCTGGCGGTACTGGTCACGATTTTACTGACAGCGCTTGTCAGTTATTTTGTCGGCCTGCTAACGCTGAGGCTGAAAAGCCATTTTTACGCCATGCTGACGCTGGCCTTTTCCGGGCTGTTCCTCGTGCTTGCTGAAAAATGGCGGAAAGTCACGTATGGAAATGATGGATTCACCTTCAGGGTACCGGACTTTTTAAAGGACCGGACAGATTTTTACCTGATTTGCCTTGGATCCATGGTGATTGTGTTCATTTTAATGAAAAGGTTCACGAACTCTCCGCTTGGAAAAGTGCTTCAGGCAATCCGGGAAAATGAGCAGAGAACAGAGTCACTGGGATACAGCGTCCTGCAGTATAAGGTCATTGCAAGTGTGGTGTCCGGAGTGATTGCAGGGATTGCAGGAATTTTGTATGCCGTCTCCCTCAGGTTTGTCAATACGAGTGTATTCACGATGGATATCACTCTCGACGCCTTGCTGATGACAATCATCGGCGGAGTCGGAACGCTGGTAGGTGCCATCATAGGAGCCGGGATCATCGAATTCTCCCACCACTGGCTGACAGAGCTGGCAAAGGTTCACTGGATCTTTGAAAGATGGATCATTTTCTTTGGAATCATTTATATTCTGGCCGTCATGTTCTTCCCGATGGGGATTGTCGGTTCCCTAAAGAAATTGAAATTCAGCAGGAAAAAGAAAGAGCCTGCTTCCTTAAATTCGGATGCCGTCAGTCAGGGCGAGTCATGATGGAGATGCAGCAAGTCACCTCTTTTGTACTCCGCTTCCAGCTAGCAGACATTGAAATCGAGAGCGGCAGAAAATATTGGCGGGTCAAGGTCACCCATGTGCAGGATGAAAAAGAAGCCTTGTTTCAATCGATCGATGAGGCAATGGCCTATATCAAGGAAATTGTAGGAGAGTGCTAGTTTTTACAGGGAGAGAATGAGCCATTTGCAAGGAGGGCTGAAAACGTGCAAATCGGGATCGTCAGCACAGGAATCTATCTTCCGGAAACATATATAACAGGAGCGGAAATTGCCCGAGCAGCAGGAATTCCGGAAAGGGTTGTGGAAGAAAAAATGGGAATCAAGAAAAAGCCTGTTCCCGGTCCGGAAGACCATACATGTGAGATGGGAATCAGGGCTGCAAAGACGGCGATTGAAAAAGCGGGGATCGACCCGATGGAGATCGATCTGGTGATCTATATTGGTGAGGAATACAAGGAGTATCCATTATGGACTGCCGGAATCAAGCTTCAGGAAGAAATCGGCGCCCATAATGCCTGGGCATTTGATACAGCAGTGCGTTGCGGTACGACAGTCATGGCAATGAAACTTGCCAGGGGCATGATGCTGTCAGACCCTGATATCCAAACGGTTCTGCTGGCTGGCGGCTACCGGAACGGGGATTTCATCGATTACCAGAATCCGAGGACCCGGTTCATGTACAATCTCGGGGCAGGCGGCGGGGCGATTTTACTGAAAAAGGGCCATCAGGAAAACCTGCTGTTCGAAACAGAAATGATCACTGATGGGTCTTTTTCCGAGGATGTCGTCGTGGTTGCCGGGGGAACAAAAAATCCGCTTTCAGCAGAGAATCTGGAACAGGGTCATTACCAGCTTGATGTGCTTGATCCTCAGGGAATGAAAGAAAGGCTGGAGAAAAAGTCGATGGCCAACTTCCTGAAGGTCATCCGCCGGTCTGTGGAAAAAAGCGGTTTTTCAGAAAAAGATATTTCATACATTGCGATGCTGCATATGAAGCGTTCCGCGCACCAGTTTGTTTTACAGGAATTAGGACTAGGTGAATCAAATTCTATTTATCTCGAAAACTATGGACATATCGGCCAGATTGACCAGATCCTGTCGCTGGAACTGGCTGAAAAGGCAGGAAAGCTGAAGGACGGGGATATTGTAGTCCTTGTAAGTGCAGGAATAGGCTATGCATGGGGAGCAACGACTATACGCTGGGGGAAGGGTGAAGCTTGAATGGAGAGAACGGCTGTCGAATTGAAAAAGGTTGATTTGCCAAACGGCGAAAGCATTACTTATCGGGAACGGAACGGCGGCGTGAAAAACGTGCTGCTGATCCATGGAAACATGACATCGTCGAAGCATTGGGATGTGCTGATTGATCAGATGGATCCTGAGTATAAAATTTATGCGATGGACCTGAGGGGATTCGGAGGCTCGAGTTATTATAAGCCCATCATGTCGATCAAGGATTTTTCCGATGATGTAAAGCTGTTTGTCGACGAAATTGGCTTAAAGGATTTTGCACTCGTTGGCTGGTCGACCGGTGGTGCGGTAGGAATGCAGTTTGCTGCTGATTATCCTGGCTATTGCGAGAAACTTGTGCTGCTGGCATCTGCGTCAACGAGAGGCTACCCGTTCTTCGGCACAAGTCCGGAAGGCTTGCCTGATCTGGACAATCGACTTATGACGTATGAGGATGTTAAGGCGGATACTGGAAAAACGATTGCTGTCCAGACAGCCTACGACGAGCAGAATAGAGGATTTTTAAAGGCAATGTGGAATATGTTGATTTATACCGAGCGTCAGCCGGAAGCGGCACATTATGAAGAGTATGTCGATGATATGCTGACACAGCGAAATCTGGCTGAGGTCTATCATTCTCTCAACAGTTTCAATATCAGTGGTGTCGATAACGGTCTGGGGATGGGAACAGATCAGGTGAAGGATATCCAGATTCCGGTCCTTGTCCTCCGCGGCGACCGCGACCTCGTTGTCACAAGCAAGATGGCTGACGAAATTGTCGAGGACTTTGCAGGTCGTGCAAGATTTGCAGAGTTGAAAAATTGCGGCCACTCTCCACTTGTGGATGATCTGGACCAGCTGTTAAAGCATATCGAGGGATTTTTAGCAGAATAGGAAGGTGTTTTTATGAGATTGCAGGATAAAGTAGCGATCATTACCGGAGCGGCAAATGGAATTGGCCTTGCCGCAGCGAAAACTTTTGCCCGTGAAGGCGCACGGGTGGCAATGGCAGATTTTGATGAGGAAACAGGATCACAGCGCGCAGCCGAGCTTAAAGCAGAAGGCTATGATGCAGCCTTTTTCCAGGTGAACGTCGCTGATAAGGATAGCGTGGATGACATGGTAAAGGAAGTTCTCAGTCATTTTGGCAAGATTGATATTCTTGTAAATAATGCAGGGATCACAAGGGACGGAATGCTGCACAAGCTTGCTGCCGAGGATTTCCAGAAGGTTGTTGATGTCAACCTGACAGGTGTTTTCCATTGCGCCCAGGCCGTTGTCCCGGCGATGGTCCAGCAGGGATCAGGAAGAATCATCAATACATCTTCCGTTTCCGGCATATACGGCAATGTCGGCCAGACCAACTACGCAGCAACAAAAGCAGGTGTCGTCGGAATGACGAAAACCTGGGCAAAAGAGCTCGGCCGCAAAGGAATCAATGTCAATGCCGTCGCTCCAGGATTCATAGAGACCGGCATGACAGCCAAAGTACCGGATAAAGTGATCGAGCAAATGAAAATGCTCGTGCCGCTCGGCAGACTGGGCTTGCCAGAAGATATCGCAAATGCCTACCTCTTCCTGGCCTCAGATGAATCGAAATATGTGAATGGCACCACCCTCCATGTAGATGGCGGAATCATGATGTAATGCTTGAAAAAGCGCACTTGCTGCGCTTTTTTATTTTGGGGTTAGGGGCAACGGGGATTAAATCTGTTCTAACGGGGATTAAAACTAATCCAACGAGGAATAAACCTTTTTCAACGAGGAATAAAACGCCTGTAACGGGGATTAAATCTTTTTTAACCATGAAAATGCAGCCAACAGGGGAGTATGATTTACAGACCTGGATTGATTTTGAGCCACCGGATATAAATCTAAACTAACCGGAGATAAAATTAAGCCAACTGGAGATAAATCTCTTCCAACCGGAGATAAAATTAAGCCAACTGGAGATAAAATCAAGCTAGCCGGGAATAAATTCAAATCAGCCGAAAAAAATCAGTTAAAAAACTTCTCCAACCGGCAGAACGTCACCCAACCGGCATTTAAATCAATCCAATTAGTATTAAAATCAAACCAACTGCTATGAAAACATCCATAGCCCTCTAAAATGAGCCAAAATTATCTTAGGAAATTTGTTATAGTGGCTTTTACATGCACCCCACCTATAATTAATGGTTAACTTCCCTCCAAAAGTGGTAAATGGTATAAAAAAAGATTGAGGTGCTGTACATGGAAGAGCAAAAACAGAAGTATTACTTTAATATAGAAAGCGGCGAGGTGCTGGATACTCCAGCAGATCAGGAGGGCCATTTCTTCACGTTGATCGCGACAGGAGAGGAAATCAAGGACATGCGTGAGTATCTGGAAGCGAACTATAAAGCGGACTGGGCGACTTACGGGAACTCCCATCTGCACCCTTTCCAGGATCCGGATCGGGAACATGCGGAATATGACATGGCCTTGAAGGAGATTTACGCAATGGTGTACAGACTTGGCGATGCCGAGGCAAAGAATCATGTGAGAAATATGGGCATCTTATCAGAAGAAGAGTTAATTAAATAGACGAACCGAACACCATGGCCATCCAGGCTGTGGTGTTTTTTTGCATTGAATGTAACTATCCTGTAACTCCCAATCTTTAAAATAAACCCATCACGTCGAGAGAGGGAGAGATTGCGGTGAGGTGGGAGCTCGATTGGCTTGAATCAAGAGCGAGATTGACACCGGACGCTGCTGCGATTGCTGATGCCGGTACAGGTCAGGAATGGTCGTTCGGAGAAGTCAATGAACGAGCCAAGGCGATCGCGGTATGGCTGCAGGAAAAGGGTGTCAAAAAAGGATACAGGATTGCATTGCTTGCGCCGAATGGAGTAAGTTATTTCGATTTATTGTTCGCCTGTGGGAAGATTGGAGCTATATTTGTGCCGTTGAACTGGAGGCTATCTGTGGATGAATTGGCCTTTATCATACAAGACAGTGAGCCCGCGCTGCTGGCGTTCCATTCAAAATTCACAAAAGAAGTGACGATGGTCTGGGATCAAGCCGGCGAGTGCATCCAGATCGATGGTTCACACTATCAGGATTTGATTACTGGTCAGAAGCAAATCCAGCCTGTCGATCTGAATGAGGAAGACCCGCTGGCGATGATTTATACCGGGGGGACGACCGGAAAGCCAAAAGGTGCTGTTCTGTCACATCGAGCGATCATCTGGAACAGCATTTCGACCATCGCGAGCTGGAATCTGACTGAAGAGGACAAGACGATTACCTACTTGCCTTTGTTTCATACAGGCGGTCTGAATGCATTGTCGATCCCGATCCTGATGGCAGGTGGGACGGTCGTGCTGGCGGATGATTTTACTCCTGAAAAAGCGGTGGGACATTTGAACAGGCATAAGTGCACGATCGTCTTGTTTGTGCCGACGATGCACCACATGCTGGTAAAGTCAGAAGAGTTCCAGCATGCGGAATTCACGGATATGAAATTATTTTTATCCGGAGGGGCTCCGTGCCCGCTGGATATCTATGAAGCTTATAAACAGAAAGGCCTGGCCTTCAAAGAGGGATACGGCCTGACGGAGGCTGGTCCGAATAATTTTTTCATCAATCCTTCAGATGCGGATGTGAAAAGAGGTTCGGTCGGCAAACCGATGTTATTCACCTCGATCAAGGTCATCAGAGACGACGGCACCGAAGCGCCAGCAGGAGAGATCGGCGAACTGGCGATCCGGGGCAAGCATGCCTTCTCGTATTATTGGAAAAATGACAGCGCGACCGAAAATGCCTGGAAGGACGGGTGGCTTCACACCGGCGACCTTGCCAGACAGGATGAAGAAGGCTATTTCTATATCGTCGGCAGGAAAAAGGAAATGATCATCACAGGCGGAGAAAATGTCTATCCCCTTGAAATCGAGCACTGGCTGAGTTCACATCCTTCCATCCGGGAAGCAGCGGTGGTCGGTGTTCACGATGAAAAATGGGGTGAAGCAGTGACGGCATTCATTGTCCTTGAAAAAGAAGCAGTGTTAAGCGGAGATGAAGTAAAGGAATATTGCCGAAAAAAGCTGGCTGGCTATAAAGTACCGAAACAGATCCACTTTATCACCCAGATGCCTAAAACGCATGTCGGAAAAATCGACAAAAAGCAGTTAAAGGAAATGGCCAGTAAAAATCAGAAGCCAGTCAGCTGAAAAAGGCATTTTATTTTATTTGAAAGAAAGACTTTCCGAGTTAACAGCAAAGGAATCTACCGGAATAAACCACACTTTCTGCGATCAGATCACCAATCAAAAGCATTTCAGCCGGCATTCGCTGACTGGAATGCTTTTTCTTTTACAAAAACACATAAAATAATATTGAAAAGGAACAAGAGCGATAGTAACAGCATGACTCCGTGAAACGGTAAAAGAGCTGCGATTGGGGGAGCAAGGCTTGCACCGGTCAGGAGGATGAACGAATAAAGCGACAGTGCCTTTGCCCGTTGACTGCTGCCGTAGAATCCAATCAGTGTAATGACCGTAGGGATGACTAGTGAGATGGATGAAACAAAAAAGATGGAAAGAATGATCAGGGAACTGGTTGTGTGCAGGAATAGCAGGGTGAACGCGCTTGTGGAGCCAATTGCCAGCCCGAACATCAGCGTCTTTAGCGCGCCCCACCTGTCCATCAATGTTCCGGTGAAAAGTGAAAGGATAGCACCGATCAATCCTACGAGGCGGATCAGCAAAAGATCAGATGCTGGTCCGGAAAAGAAACGGCCAATCGCATCATAGAAGGCGATGATCGCAAACAGGAGCGAAAAGGTGATGGTATAACACTTCATCAGCACCGGCTCTTTTAATAATTGAAAAAAAATCGTCCCCAGCGGTTTTCGTTCGACAGGCTGTAACGGCGATTCTTTCAGCAGGAAAAACGCGAAAGTAAACAGAATTAAATAAACGGCAGCAAAGAAATAGAAGACGGCATTCCAGGAGAAACTTTCAGCCAGAAAGGCGCTGGCGACCTGGCCGAAGATGCCGGCAATCAAAAAGCCAGTGTTGATCAGGACCACAAGGATGGTTCTCTGCCGGGTGGTGAACAGATCGTATGAATAGGCAAAGGCAACGGAAGCAAAAGTAGCCAGAGTCAATCCCTGCAGAGAGCGAGTGATCCACAGACTGATGGAGCCGGCAGAAAAGCCGACAGCACATGTGGCAATAGCCGAGGCCAGCAAACCGAACACCAGGATTCTCCTTCGGCCAGTATAATCCGATACCGGACCGAACGAGAGCAGGCCACAGGCATAAAGAAAGGTGAACAGCCCGCCCGCGAGGACAACATGCGATTCAGGTATTCCAAGACTATTCGATAGCACCGAATAAACGGGGATCAGTGTATAAATATTGCTGGCGACCATGATGGCGCACAGCATCAGTAGGATGGAAGCCTTTTGAAAAAAGCTTAACGATTTCATTTTTATCACCTGCCACCTACAATATATGCAGCTGCCCAGTCCGATGAAGGTTGTTCATTTGCACCTGGGAAGTGGGAAAAATTAACGGGCTCTTTGCTTCCAAATCAGCCAGTAAAAAAGGTATAATGATATACATACAGAACAATTGTTTGGCAGACAAAAGGCGCATGGGAGAGAAGCGCCTTTTTCGATTTTAGCAGGTGGCAGATTTGCTTTTTTGAACATCGTACTCGGATAAACGAAAGTGCCTGCGGCCTTACGAATAAGAAGCAGGTACCGCGCACGTCGTGAAAACAATGAAGTTAAGCCTGGAAGATTGTTATTTTACTAGAAGAAAGGGGAAGTCAGATGTCTGTACGTTTAGTACTGGGGCGCTCGGGGAGCGGGAAAACCGAGCTGATCATGAAGGAAATGAAGGACAGGCTTGTTTCCGAACCTCAGGGGGATCCGGTTGTCTATCTTGTTCCGGAACAAATGTCTTTCCTGTCAGAATACAGATTATCCACAGACCCAGACCTTGGGGGAATGATCAGGGCGCAGGTATTCAGCTTTCCGCGCCTGGCATGGAGAGTGCTTCAGGAAACGGGAGGATTCACACGCCAGCATTTGGACAGCGTCGGGGTCAGTATGATGATCCGCAAAATCATTGAAGACAAAAAAGAGGACCTAAAAATCTTCCAGAAAGCTGCGGAGAAAAATGGTTTTATCCAGCAGATGGAACAAATGCTGATCGAGTTCAAACGCTATGCCATCAATCCGGATGAACTTGCCGGGAAAATGGCTGAAGGCTCCGGAGGAAACAAGGCATTACAAGATAAGATCCATGACCTGGAGCTCGTATATCGCGAATTCGAGGATGAATTGTTTGGTAAATATATAGATTCCGAGGATTATTTCAAGCTGCTTGCCGAGAAAATCCCGGCTTCTGACTATCTGAAAAATGCGGAAGTATATATTGACGGTTTTTACAGCTTCACACCGCTTGAACTGATGATCATTGACCAGCTGATTGCCTCCTCTAAAAGAGTGACGATTGCTCTGCCGGTTGACAGGGATTTCAAGCATGAACAGCCTGACGAACTTCATTTATTCAGGCAGACAGGTGAGACCTGCCAAACACTTTACGAAATGATCCGGTCAAAAGGCTATGTGCTTGAAGATAATGTCGTGCTGTCTGAACAGCGGCGCTGGCAGGATGAATCCCTGATGCATCTTGAAAGGGAATTCGATTCAAGGCCGGCTGTTCCGTATTCAGGCGAGACGTCGATCCATATCGCACAGGCAGCCAACAGACGTGCCGAGCTTGAAGGGGTTGCCAGAAAGATCATTGGTCTGGTACGGAATGATGGATACCACTATCGCGATATTGCTGTCTTAATGAGGGGAAGCGAATACCGAGAAGTTCTGGAAACCATTTTTGAAGACTACGGACTTCCATTCTTTATCGACCAGAAACGGAATATGCTCCACCATCCATTGATTGAGCTTGTCCGTTCAAGCCTGGAGACGGTCCTGGGGAACTGGCGGTATGAGCCGATTTTCCGGGCTGTAAAGACAGACCTGCTGTTCCCAGAGGGTGCTGACCTGAACAGGATGCGCGAACAGATGGATGTCCTGGAGAATTATGTGCTTGCATATGGGATCCAGGGAGATAAATGGACAAAAAAAGACCGCTGGAAATACCGGAGAATCCGCGGGCTCGAGTATGACAGTGTGGCCCAGACGGATGCTGAGAAGAAGACCGAACAGGAACTGAATGACCTGAAGCAGTTAATTGCTGCTCCGCTTCTGCGAATGGCACGCCGCCTGAAACGAGCGGACACAGGAAGAAAGCTTTCTGAAGCGGTCTATCTTTTCCTGGAGGAGCTGGATATTCCGGCGAAACTCGAAGCATGGAGAATATATGCCGAGCAGGAAGGAAGGCTGATCGAGGCAAGGGAGCATGAACAAGCCTGGAATGCCGTGATCAATCTCCTTGACCAGTTCGTCGAAATGCTGGGTGACAGCAAGGTAGCACCGAAGCAATTCGTTTCGGTCCTCGATACTGGTTTTGAGTCACTCAGGTTTTCGCTGATTCCTCCGGCGATTGACCAGGTACTGATTGCCGACATCGAAAAAACAAGGCTTGCTGATGTGAAGGTTGCTTTTGTCATTGGCGTGAACGAAGGAATTCTTCCTGCCAAGATGACCGAGGAAGGAATATTTGCGGATGACGACCGCGAGCTTTTGCAATCGAAAGGCCTGAAACTTGCTCCGAGCAGCCGTACAAAGCTGCTGGATGAGAGTTTTACGGCTTATAAGGCTTTTGTGACGCCTTCGGAACAGCTTTATATCAGCTATCCGATTGCCAATGAAGAGGGGAAAGCCTTGATGCCTTCTTCCTTCATCAAGCGGATTTCAGATTTGTTTCCAGGACATCAGACGCATTTCTTCCTGCCAGATCCTTCGGAATTGCCGGAAGCAGAGCAGCTTGAATATGCTGCTGGTGAAAACATTGCACTGTCCTATCTGACATCTCAGCTTCAGCTGAAGAAGCGGAATTATCCTGTCTATGATTTCTGGTGGGATGTGTACGATTATTATATGAAAAATCATCGCTGGGCAGATACAGCCCGGAAAGTTCTTTCCAGCCTGTTTTATGAAAACAGGACGAAACAGCTGCCGGAATCTGTCACGAAGGAATTGTATGGCGAAGAAATCCAGGCTAGTGTGTCCAGGATGGAACTATTCAACAGCTGTCCATTCTCACATTATGTCCAGCATGGCTTGAAGCTTCGCGACCGCCAGATATTCCGGCTTGAGGCTCCGGATATCGGCGATCTTTTCCACGCGGCACTGAAGGAAATCGCTGAGACGGTGATGGAGCAGAACCTTAGCTGGGCACAGCTTACAAGGGCACAGGCTGAAGAATTGGCAAGGGATGCTGTGCAAAAGCTTGCTCCAAAACTGCAGAATGAAATCTTGCTGAGCTCGAACAGGCATCATTATATCAGGCAAAAACTCCAGAACATCATCAGCCGCGCATCTCTCGTGTTGAGTGAGCATGCAAAAGTCAGCGGATTCTCGCCAGTCGGTCTGGAACTTGGCTTCGGCCGGCAGGGGAAACTGCCTCCGCTCGGCTTCTCACTAAAAAATGGCACGAAGATGGAGCTGATGGGCCGGATCGACCGTGTCGATAAAGCGGAGGACGACCAGGGTGTATACCTGAGAGTGATTGATTACAAATCAAGCGTGAAGGATGTCAATCTGACAGAGGTTTATTACGGTGTGGCGCTTCAGATGCTCACCTACCTGGATATCATTATCACCCATTCACCGCTGCTTGTCGGTAAACAGGCGGACCCTGCAGGTGTGCTCTATTTCCATGTGCACAACCCGATCGTCAATGCTTCGAAAATGCTGACGCTCGATGAAATTGAAGAGGAAATCCTCAAACGTTTTAAAATGAACGGATTGCTGCTCAGTGATGAAAATGTCATCCGGATGATGGACAAGGGACTCGATACGGGCAGTTCACAGATCATCTCTGCAGGTTTCAAAAAGGACGGAAGTCTGCTGAAGAGCTCGAAGGTTGCCAGCCGCGAGGATTTTGACCACTTACGGCAATTTGTGCGCCATAAGTATGTGGAGACAGGGAACAGGATTGTCAGCGGGATCGTTGATGTTGCTCCGTACAAACTCAAAGACCGGGCACCATGTACCTTCTGCTCGTTCAAGCCAGTATGCCAATTTGACCAGGCTGTTGAATCAAATGACTTCAGGAAGCTTCCTATCATTAAAAAGGAAGACCTGCTGCAGTCACTGAGAGAAGACGAAAGCCTGAAAGTCAATGATGCGCTGGCAATCGATTCTTCCAGACTTGAGGAGATCAAGAAGCTGGACATTCTGTCATCAATTGGAGAGGAGGAAGAGGACCTTGGCTAAAATGAATATACCGCCTGTACCGGAAGGGGCGACCTGGACGGAAGATCAGTGGAAGGCAATTATGGCTTCCGGACAGGATATCCTTGTCGCTGCTGCGGCTGGATCCGGAAAAACGGCTGTCCTTGTCGAGCGGATCATCAGGAAAATCACTTCGGAGAACAATCCGATTGACGTCGATGAGCTGCTCGTCGTAACATTCACGAATGCTTCTGCGGCTGAAATGCGTCACAGAATTGGTGAAGCACTTGAAAAAGCCATCGACAGCAACCCTGATTCGACACATTTGAAAAAGCAGCTAAGCCTGTTGAATCGAGCGTCGATTTCAACGCTTCATTCTTTTTGCCTTGAAGTCATCAGGAAATATTATTATCTGATCGATGTCGATCCTGGCTTCAGGATCGCGGATGAAACCGAGGGTCAGCTTTTGCGGGACGAAGTGATTGAGGATCTTTTTGAAGAAGAATACGGCAAAGCAGATAATCAGCCATTTTTCAATCTGGTGGATGCATTCACGAATGACCGCAGTGATGAAGGGTTGAAGGATATCATCGCTGACCTGTTTGATTTTGCCAGATCCAATCCTTCTCCTGATGATTATCTTGATTCCATTGTGTCCATGTACGAAGCAGCAGGCAGTACTGCAATAGAGCACCTGCCGTTCATGAAAGTGCTTATCTCAGATATCGAGCTGCAGCTCCAGGGAGCGAAACAGCTTCTTGAAAAAGCGCTCGACATCTCCAGGATGCCGGGCGGACCTGCACCAAGGGCTGTCAATTTTACAGAAGATCTTCATGTGATCGATACATTGCTGGCTGCCGGTGAACAATCCTGGGGAGAGCTGTTTGAAGCGATCCAGCTTGCCAATTTCGGCAGGGCAAAGACATGCCGAGGCGATGATTACAACAAGGATCTCGTCGATAAGGCGGCCAAGCTCCGGGACCGGGCAAAGAAAATTGTCCAGGATTTAAGAAGCGAACTCTTTTCCAGGAAGCCAGAAAGCTTCCTGAAGGATATGCAGGAAATGCAGCCGTTGATCGCGGTGCTGATCGACCTCGTGAAAGAATTCTCGCGCAGGTTTGGAGAAGTGAAGCAGGAACGTGGTCTAGTGGATTTTTCAGACCTCGAACATTACACACTAGAGATACTGACTGTAAAAAGCGATGAGGAAAGTGGTCCACTTGCATCGCCTTCCGAAGCTGCACTGGCCTACCGCAATAAATTCAAGGAAGTGCTGGTAGATGAATACCAGGACACGAATATGGTCCAGGAAGCCATTCTCCAGCTGGTGACGGCAGAAGGAGAAGCAGCCGGGAACCTGTTCATGGTTGGGGACGTTAAACAATCAATCTACAAATTCCGTCTTGCTGAGCCAAACCTTTTCCTCGGAAAATACAACAGGTTCACAGCTGAGGGTGAAGGAACTGGCTTGAAAATTGATCTCGCCAGGAATTTCAGGAGCCGAAGCGAAGTACTGGACGGCACCAATTATTTATTCAAGCAGATCATGGGCGTGAAAGTCGGTGAAATCCATTACGATGATAATGCTGAGTTGAAAAAAGGGGCTCCTTATCCGGAGGATGATTCCTTCCCAGTCGAGCTGCTGTTGATTGATAGGGGAGAAGGCGCTTCATCAGACTCTGATTCCTCAGAAGAGAATGAGGCTGCTGATAATGAATTCGACGCTGAAGACCTAGAACAATCACAGCTCGAGGCAAGACTGATGGCCAAGCATATCAAGGATATGGTAGAGGAACGCAGGGGTGTGTATAATCCAAAAACGAAAACATCCAAGCCAGTCAATTATCGCGATATTGTCATCCTTCTTCGCTCCATGACGTGGGCTCCTCAAATCATGGAGGAATTCAAGCAGCAGGGGATCCCGATTTACGCGAATCTGTCGACAGGCTATTTCCAGGCGACAGAGGTAGCGGTCATGCTTTCTTTGCTGAAAGTGATCGACAACCCTTATCAAGATATTCCGCTTGCTGCCGTACTGAGGTCACCGATTGTCGGCTTGGATGAAGAAGAACTGGCCATCATCAGGATCAGCCAAAAAAGAGGCTCGTTCTATGAGGCGTTGACGGCATTTTGCCTCCAGAAGCCGACAACGGAAAATGAAGCCCTCCATGAAAAGACGAGTCGTTTCTTTGAAGACTTGAAAAAATGGAGAACGACCGCAAGGCAAGGATCTGTTTCGGATTTGATCTGGCAATTATACAGGGAGACAAGGTTCTTTGATTTTGCAGGGGGGATGCCAGGCGGAAAACAACGCCAGGCTAATCTCAGAGCGCTTTATGATCGAGCGAGACAATATGAAGCAACGAGTTTCCGCGGGTTGTTCCGCTTTTTGCGCTTCATTGAACGGATGAGAGAGCGCGGCGATGATCTTGGCGCGGCAAGGGCATTGGGAGAACAGGAGGATGTTGTCAGGATCATGACCATCCACAGCAGCAAGGGACTGGAATTCCCAGTCGTTTTCGTCGCGGGACTTGCCCGTAATTTCAATACGATGGACTTGAAGAAATTCTACATGCTTGATAAAGAATTTGGTTTTGCCGCAAAGTACATCAATCCAGAGAAGCGAATTTCATTTCCCTCTTTGCCGCAGCTGGCGTTCAAACGCAAGCATAAGATGGAAATGCTTGCCGAAGAGATGCGCGTCCTCTATGTTGCTTTGACTCGGGCAAAAGAAAAGCTTTACCTGATTGGCTCTGTGAAGGACGCAGACAAAACGATCAGCAAGTGGCAAGACGAAGCAAGCCATCCGGACTGGCTCCTTGATGAATATTTAAGGGCATCGGCATCAGGCTATATCGACTGGATAGGGCCAGCTGTGATCCGTCATAAAGATTGTGAATCAATCAGGGGAAGCCAGGCAAGCCTGCATCCTGCACTCGACGAAGAGATTAACTGTCATCCATCCCGATGGAAAATTGAAACGATTAACGCAGAGGAAATCGTTTCATATGCCGATGAGAAAGACGAAGAGCGCGAGAGCCTGATGGATCTTGTCGCTGCTGGAAAGGCTGTAAATCAGGTTTCGGAACTGGCTGAAAAGGTCAATGAACAGCTTTCATGGAATTATCACTATAAGGAAGCGGCCAATCACCGTTCGAAACAGTCTGTAACCGAGCTGAAGCGAAACCATGAAACAAGGGATGAGGAGAGCGGAACACAGATCGTCCGCCGGTTCACGAAGCCGATCCTCAACAGGCCAAGGTTCATGCAGGAAAAAATGCTCACACCGGCAGAACGGGGAACCGCGATGCATATGGTCATGCAGCATATCGATCTTTCCAGGCCGATTACAGAAGCCAGCCTTGAATTACAGCTGGTTCAAATGGTCGAGAAGGAGCTGCTGTTCCCAGAACAGAAGGAAGCAGTCGATCGAAAATGGATTCTTGCCTTTTTTGATACCGCAATCGGTCAGCGGCTCCTTGGAGCAAACAAGGTCAGACGCGAGGTGCCATTTTATCTCTCATTGCCGGCAAAAGAGGTTTACCCTGATTGGCAGGGAGAAAATGAGCCGGTTTTTATCCAGGGGGTCATCGACTGTATTTTCGAGGATGAGAAAGGGACAGTCCTGCTCGACTTCAAGACAGATGGCATCCATGACCGCTATAAAGGCGGTTTCGAACAGGCAAAACCGATTCTGGAAGAACGGTATCGAATCCAGATCAGCCTTTATGCAAAGGCGATTCAACAAGTATGGAAAAAGCAGGTTGAAGAGAAGTATTTATACTTCTTTGATGGCGGCCATCTTCTGGAAATGGAACAGCTCTAAATGAAAGGAACCGGTTGATTGTTTACACAATCCTTACCGGTTCCTTTTTTTTGCAGCGTATGGAGTAGATACGCACCGGTTAAGAAAATCCATGAAGGGGAAATTACCAACAGGGTTAGTTGAAAGAGGAGGAATTGTTCAATGGCAAAGAAAAGCCATATCAGCACTTGTGAATTATGCGGCAGGAGTGAGGTCGAGGTCACGGTCCATCATCTGACACCAAGGGAAATGGGAGGAGTGCTCATGCCAACAGCCAGCCTATGCATTCCTTGCCACAAACAGATACATGCTTTATTCACAAATGAGGAGCTGGCCGCGGGGTTGAATAGTATTGAATTGCTCCGCTCACATCCTGAACTGCAAAAATTCCTGAAATGGATAAAAAAGCAGCCCTCTACAAGGCTGCCGAGAATTTCGAAGTCAAATGCTCGAAAACGGAAAAAGCGCTAGTTATTTCCTACAGTCGGCTGATCAATCAGGTTGGCATCCAGAACATTGCTGGCGCTAAGTCCATTATTTGTGACAATGAAACCGCCAGTGTTGAACCCACCCTGTCCAGCGACTGTTTTTGAATTACTTTTTGGCGAGATGAACAGTGTGTCGCCAAACTGTACCGTCCCGCCGCCGACATTCAAGATTTGGACTGGACCTATGATTGCTGGCATTGAAAACATCCTTTTCTGCTATTCTATTGGGCGATATACACAACAAGTTGCGGCTATGAAGCCAAATTCAGAGTCATAAAAAAATGCGCTGCCCAAAAGTCAATATACGAAGGGAGAATGGCCTAAGAGTCCATCAGCCTTGATAAAACAATATGCATGCATCATTCATTTTGTTCGGGGCGCGGCAGGAGTTGCCGGATGTGCTTGACCCTCGCTTCCATCGAAATATTGCAGCTATTCCCAAGATGCACCACTGCAGAAGAAGATACACCCAGTATATTGATACTTCTGACCTTTAAAACAGGGTTGATATTGTGCGTAGAACTAATAATGGTTTCAACATCCGGTTGAAATGTGATGGGCTCAGAAAAAATGGGGAAGGCACTAAATTCACCTTCATTATCATAAAATTCTTCCTTCTCTCTTTGAACTGCCAGGGCTCTGGAAAATGCCTGGATTTGCTGAGAGTCTCCAATCTGGAACACCGAAGAAAAGATAACGGAGTCAATCTTTATTTGATCAACGATTGCGATTCTCTTTGGCATCATCATCAAACTTCTGGCGAAAGTGGGACAAACGGCCCGATAATGAGTGACTCAGCCGGAGTATCGAATGTAGCTGCCAAATTAATGTTTTCTGCATCCCCGACCATTAACAACGAGGAGCTTGAAACACCGATGATTCTGATGTCTCCAACACAAATATCCCGGTTATAGACTTGAAAATTCATTATGCATTACCTTCCTTTACGTTATCCGGCAGATTCTTAAGGAAAAGGAACACTCCATTCTGGATCTCCTGCTTGAGAAGATCAATCACCTGTTCCGTCACCTCAGAGCCGTTTACAGTACCATTTTGATTGGAGGATCTCTCTTGTAAATGGGAGGAAACTCTGCCAGATATCTGTTTTTTGATATCTTCTTTTATAAAGGTGAAATAGGAATCATCGACATTGATTCCCAGCTTCTCTTGTGCCTCGCGATAAATGCTTTCTAAATCGGTTTCGAGATATTGGTGAAGTGCCGTTTCAATTTCGATGGTTCTTTTAAATAGCTGCTTGCCGGGATTTGGTACATTGACCGCTTTTTGATCAACGGAAAAATCATCAATTCCTTCCAAGTCAGTCGGGTTCAGGCCAATATTCAATGTCCCTTCGAGGGTTTCAACTTTCAACTGGTCGAATTTGTACTCGATATTTCCAACTTGAACCGGGGGACGTTCTTTCAATACCGCAATTTCATGCTTCATATCCAGAACCATCTTCTCCAGTTTGGCAATCTTTTTGCTCTGGTGCTCTACATATAAATGCATCTTTTTAACATATTCATAAAATTCAGCATTCAAATGAATCACCTCAATTCAAACCAGTTTTTTAATGTCATGAACGAGAAACACCTGAAGTTAAAGGGACGGCAGGTGCCTCAAGCAAGTTTTGTGTATAGGTTGGACCAGCCATTCCTGTATAGATTTGCGAGGGATGAAGAGCTTCTGGAGCCGGTTCTTTAAAGCCGCCGCTATTATACAGATTGGAAACCGGCTTGATCATTCCCGCACTGCCAATTTGCAGAACAGAAGAGTTCGTGATGCCCTCTACTTTTAAAAAATTGATATTGATTGATTGTTGTATATAAAAATTCATCCGAATCACCCGCATCATACGTTAAAATAGTTTCCTTGATCAACTCCGTCTTGATCGTAGGTATTTGTTGAGCTTTGATTATTGTAAACAGTCAACCCGTCACCGGTATTGAATGAGCCAGCTCCGGAAAAGGTTTTTGCATTGGAAACCGGGCTAATACTGTAAACATCTCCAATATGGAAGACAGCGCTGTTTCCGAGTGAGATGACCTGTGCGACACCTACAATTGCTGGCATTAAGCAACACCCTTTATTTAGATTTCTTTATTATCCTATGTGCCCAGATGAAGAATGTGATTAAAATGCCTATAAGTTTCAATAAGGAGAAAGATTCTTTTCTAAAATTTGTTATATAACAGGAGTTATCCTATATAACAGAATGAATAATATGTTAATATATTTATATATTTAGAATTTTTAATTTTATTGTATGAGGAGGCAGATTATGAACGTTCCGTTGCTGTTGAACCAGTTTCTAGATCGAGCAGTCTCGCTTTATGGAGACAAGCAAGCCATTTTTTCAGAAGACAGGGCACTTACATATTCCCAGCTGAATGACAGGGTAAATCGGCTCTCGGATGGACTGAGGAAGCTTGGTGTGGGCAAAGGTGACCGGATTGCCTATCTTGCGCCAAATTCAATTGAAATGCTTGAAGGTTTCTACGGCGTCTTCCAGGTCGGAGGTGTGATGGTGCCCTTGAACATTCGCCTGAAACCGGAGGATTATCTATTCATCCTTAACCACAGTGAATCCAAAGTGTTATTTGTCGATCAGGATTTATACCATCTAATCCAGCCGATCAAGGATCAGCTGGAAACGGTAAAGGAAATCATTGTCCACTACAAGGAAGACAGCACGGAGGAAACCGGGTACGATGATTGGCTTTTACAGCATTCTCCTGAACCGTTCAAACGCGAAGAACTGGATGAAAATGATGTCTGCAGTCTCCTCTACACAAGTGGAACGACCGGTAATCCCAAAGGAGTCATGCTTACGCACAGGAACAATTATCTGCACGCACTAAGCACGATGCATCATTTGCGGGTAAGCGACGAAGACGTCCTGCTGCATGTCCTGCCGATGTTCCATGTGAATGGCTGGGGTTCGCCATTTTATTACACAGCAAACGGCGCTTCCCAGGTCTGCTTCCGCAAAACGACCCCTGAGGCGATTTTCAGCGCATTGGAAAAGCATAAAGTCACCGTGATGCATATGGCACCGACAGTTTTGAATGCCCTGCTCCAGTATTATGAAAAAAATGTCCCGACCGTTGAACAGCAGGTGCGTGTAGTCATCGCTGGTTCCGCACCGCCGCCGGCATTCGTTACTCGTGTCGAAAAAGAACTTGGCTGGGAGTTCATCCAGGTGTACGGCATGACGGAATCTTCCCCTTTAAGTACGATTTCAACAGTCAGGTCGCACTTGAAGGAGCTGCCATTGAATGAACAATATCGGATGAAAGCGAAGGCAGGCATCTCGATGATCGGCTGTCAGGTCAAGGTTGTCAACGACCTTGGCGAAGAGGTTGCACATAATGGCAAGGAAATCGGCGAAGTAATCACGAGAAGCAATGGAGTCATGAAAGGCTACTGGAAAAATGAAGAGGCAACCATGGAAACAATCCGCAATGGCTGGCTCCATACAGGTGATATGGCGACAGTAGACGAATACGGAAATATCGACATTGTCGACCGTAAAAAAGATGTCATCATCAGTGGCGGGGAGAATATTTCGTCCATTGAGGTCGAGGGGGCTTTGTATGACCATCCGGCTGTCCTCGAAGCTGCAGTCATCGCCGTCCCGCATGAAAAATGGGGAGAGACCCCGCACGCATACGTCGTTTTACGTGAAAGTGAGCAGATTACGGAAAAGGATCTTATTGCATTTTCCAGGGAGAAACTGGCCCATTTCAAAGCCATTACTGGCGTAACTTTTGTAGAAGAACTGCCGAAGACTGCTTCCGGCAAAATCCAAAAGGTTCATTTGAGGAATGAGTATTGGGAAACGAAGGGCAAGGCCGGAAGATTTGTGAATTAATAGATTGCGGGGGATGCCGTTATGTGGTGTCTCCTTTTCTATCAAAACATATGCGCGTTATTCAATTTGTATAAAGCTCGGGCAGCGGCTTTCAAAGCTTGATCCTCCGTTCCTTTTGGCATGTTCGCTGATAGTGTGATATACATAGAATATATGTTAAACATTGGATGGAAAGAGGGGGAAAATGGAGATTAAAGGAAGGGTATCGGGGAGGATCGTTTCGATTGACCGGATGCGGGGATTTTCACTGTTGGGGATTTTTCTTGTCAACATGATTTCATTCCACTCACCGTATTTTTATATCGATCCTGAAACCTGGTGGGATAGAAATATCAATTTATTTACATACAGATTCATCGATGTGTTGATCCAGGCCAGTTTTTATCCGTTGTTTGCGATGTTGTTCGGATATGGGCTGGTAATCTTAAGAGAGCGTATCCTCGATAAAGGCCTGAAGTTCACTCCTCTTGCCTTAAGAAGGCTTTCCCTGCTGCTGCTGATTGGATGCATCCATGCTTTCTTGATCTGGGAAGGGGATATCCTTATAACCTATGCAGTCTGCGGGTTTGCCTTTCTTTTCTTTTTGGGATGGAGCGCTAAAAGATTGATGATTGCAGGTCTGGCCATCTATATTGTTCCAAATGTCCTTCTCGTGTTGATGCTCGGTGCCGCCTCGGCGGTGGAAGGAGGGGCAGAGTTTTCGATGTATGATGGACAGGCTGCAGAACAGGCAATGACCGTCTATCAAACTGGCAGCTTTGCTGAAGTGACAGAACAAAGAATGGCAGAGTGGTATAAAAATAATAATCTCATCGGTTTGCTCTTCTATTTGATCACGATTCTGCCTTTGTTCATGGTTGGGGCAGGTGCGGCCAAGATAAGACTGTTCGACCAAGTACACAGGAACAAGAAAAAAATTGGCACATATGCAGCTGTACTTGCCATCCTCGGTCTTCTGATCAAGTCAGTTCCGTACCTTTATGGAAGAACATTGATGACTGATTATGCCCAGGATATTTTTGGTGGTGCGATGCTGGCGATGGCATATGCACTGATCATTGCCCTTCTCTCCGAGAACAGGAAAATGGACAGGATCCTTTACCCGCTCGAAGCTGCCGGCAGGCTGTCAATCAGCAATTACTTATTCCAGTCCATCTTTTCAACGATGATTTTTTACAGTTACGGACTCGGTTACTATGGAGATGTTTCTATATTCACTGGAACATTGCTCGCTATTGCCATCTATGCAAGTCAATTAGCTGTCAGCAGCTGGTGGATCAAAAGGTTTTATTATGGCCCAGTCGAATGGCTGTGGCGAAGCGGTACATATCTAAAGAAGCAGCGTTTTAAAAAGGGTGCAGCCTGATGGAAAAGATCATGATCATAGGCAACGGGGGTGCGGGAAAATCAACACTCACCCGAAAGCTTGGAGTGGCTCTTGCTAAAGAGGTACACCATCTTGACGCATTGTATTGGAAACCTGGCTGGGAAATGACAGCAAGGGATGAGTGGAAGGCTATTTTAACAGAGATCATGGCAAAAGATTCGTGGATCATGGATGGAAACTATGGAAGCACAATCGAGATGAGAGCGAGGGCAGCGGACACGATCATCTTCCTCGATTATTCTACTGCAAGATGCTTCTATGGAATTTTCAAAAGGCGTGTCATGTATCATGGGAAGTCCAGGCCTGATATGAATGAAGGCTGTGAAGAAAAGCTTGATTGGACCTTCATAAAGTGGGTGGCACAATACAAGCGTAAAAAAGCACCTGGAATCATTGCATTTCTCGATGAGATGAAAACATCAGGTAAAAAAGTTTATCATTTTACAAATCCTCGGGATACAGAGCATTTCATAAACGAAACATTGATTAAAGGGGGAAGTTTAAATGAAATTCGTAACGATTAAAAATGAAAAAGGCCAATGGATCGGAATCGTAAATGATGAAGGAAGTCATGCTTTGCCACTGCAGGAAGTTTATGAAAAAATGAGTGGCCAAAAGTTCTTTCCTTCTGACATGGTTGAAGCCCTTTTGCTAGGTGACCAATTTTTTCAGGAAGCTGAAAAGACAGTCCAATGGGTGAAGGATAACAAGCTTGAAAGCGAATTTTACCTTCCGCTTTCAACTGTTGAATTGCTGGCGCCAATTCCCCGTCCGGCTAAAAATATTTTCTGTGTCGGGAAAAATTACGCGGAGCATGCAATTGAAATGGGCAGCAAGGAAGATATTCCCGAGCATGTGATGGTATTTACCAAAGCACCTACGACTGTTACCGCCCATGAACAAAAGATTTTAACCCATAGTGAATTGACGGAGCAATTGGACTATGAAGGTGAACTGGCAGTTGTCATCGGCAGGAAGGGGAAAGGGATTAAAAGGGAAGAAGCGCTGGACTACGTTTTTGGCTACACAATTATAAACGATGTTACAGCCCGTGATCTCCAGGCAAAGCATAAACAGTTTTTCATCGGCAAAAGCCTTGACACGACATGCCCGATGGGACCATGGATTGTCCATAAATCAGCAATCGCCAATCCGAATGGACTGGATATAAAGACAACCGTTAATGATGAAGTAAGACAGGACTCCAATACAGAAAACTTCATTTTCCCGGTAGAAGAAGTCATTGCCGTACTTTCACAAGGAATGACGCTTGAGCCTGGTGATATTATTGCGACCGGGACACCGGCAGGAGTAGGGAAAGGCTTTAAGCCGCCAAGGTTCCTGAAAGCAGGGGATACAGTTGAGATAACTGTTGAAGGGATTGGGACGTTAAGGAATAAAGTGACAGATTAATAGAGAAATATACTAATTCTCCTTATAAATTATAGGGAGAATTTTTTATTATTTTATTATAATTTTAAAAATATTTTTTATTTTCAGTATTCTTAGCAGGAGAATTTACCTATATATGAGAATATATTTGTGGCAGTGATTGAATACTCATTCAGTCGCTTTAATATATATATAAAATCTCATGGGGGAGTAAGAATGAATTGGTTTAGCTTGTTTTTGGCCCAAATGTCCCAGCTGGCATCTAGTAAAGGGGTACTCTATTCCGTTATAGCAGCTTTATTGGTGCCAATCGTTTATGGCGGTATACTGCTGTCTCCAGATTGGGAGCCGTATGATAATCTCTCCAATCTGCCAGTTGCTGTTGTCAATAATGACAAAGGAGCCATGTCCGGGAACGAGCCCCTTAATGTCGGGGAAGACCTTGTGGCAGACTTGAAGAAAAGCAATGACTTAGGCTGGAAGTTTGTAGATTCACAGGAAGCAGAAAAAGGGTTGGAAAGCTTTAAATATTACATGGTGATTGAAATTCCAGAAGACTTCTCTGAAAGAGTGACGACGGTCCTAGAACCTGATCCGAAAAAGTTGGAACTCAAGTATATCCAGAATGAAGGCCTGAATTTCATGGCTGCGCAGGTCACAAAAAGTGCTACTGAAAAGTTAAGGGAGAAGCTGGCGAACAAGATAACGGAAAAATATGCGAATAATATTTTCGCGAATCTTGGTGAAGTATCAGATGGATTTAAGACAGCTGCTGATGGATCTGCGCAATTGCATGATGGAACAGCTGACCTTCAAGATGGAACTGGGCTTTTATTAACTTCTCTTAATGAGAAGTCAGCTGATATTTCCAAGCTTGCGGCCGGAACTCTGGAACTCAAAAGCGGTACAGGACAATTGGCCGGCACATTAGCCGGAAAACAAGGAAGTATTTCCGAGCTGGCTAACGGTTCAAAGGAGCTCGCAGCCGGTACTGCTCAATTGGCAGGAAGCTTGAAATCTAAACAAAGCGATATTACAAAACTTGCAAACGGGTCAAAAGACCTGAAAGATGGGACTGGTCTGCTGTTAAGCTCTCTAAATGAAAAATCCTCAGACATAACCAAGCTGGCGGACGGATCAGCAGATGTAAATGCAGGGACTGGATTGCTTCTGCAAAAGCTGAAAGACGGACAGCCGGGTATCACTCAACTGGCTGCAGGAGGTAAGCAGTTAGAAGAAAAAATGCCCGAACTTAAGGCTGGTACAGAAAGGGTTTTAGCTGGACTGCAAGGGGCACAACAGGCTGTTAAGACCCAAATTGAACCAGGTGCTAGAGGTGTAGTTAATGGAGTCAATGTAGCTACAATTAAGACTGGCGAACTTAAAGAACTTTTACAGCAATTAATACAAAATCATTCAGAGTTAGAAGGTGATCCAAAGATTGTTGATATTATAACAAAAGTTGAAGAAATTAATGGGACTCTAGGACAGGTAAATGGCACCGCTCAGCTAGTGGCTGGCGCATTAAAAGAAAATAATCCTCCTGTTGACGGCTCGCTTGCCGATGGAATCAATAAAATGGTGGTTGGGCAGACATTGCTCAACTCTGGGGTAGCTGATTTAGCAGCAAAAGCCCCGGTCCTGGCTGCCGGAACTGCAAGTGTCGCGGCAGGCTGGGATGAAATGATCACTAAGGTCGGGTTGCTTCATGATGGAACATCTCAATTAGCTGCAGGAAACAAGTCCGTAAATGCAGGATGGGGAACCATTACAGCGGGAGTCAAAGAGCTTGATGGCGGTGCAGCCCTAATATCGGCAGGAAATCAAACTGTAGATAAAGGCTGGAAGGAGCTAACTGCAGGTGCATCTAAAATCAATTCAGGAGCAACTCAGGTCAGCGATGGAAATGCTACCGTAGATAAGGGATGGCGAGAGCTGACAGCTGGAGCTTCCAAGATTCATTCAGGAGTGGTCCAAGTCAGCGACGGGAATGCCAGCGTGGAAAAAGGCTGGGGAGATCTAACTGATGGAGTAACAAAACTGAATGAAGGAGCAGGGAAACTTTATTATGGCAGTGGTGAATTGGCTGCCGGATTAAAGGATGGAGCTGAGGAAACCGGTAAGATTAAAGCTAATGAAAAAAATATCGGCATGTTCGCTTCACCAGTTGAACTAATTAGTAACAAAGTCAACGGTTATTCTCTTTACAGAGATTCTACTGCGCCATATGTGATGACACTTGCATTATTCGTGGGGATTTTAATCATGTCAATGTTCATCAATTTCAACAAGCCTCAGGAACCAAATGTATCCAAGGTGAGCTGGTTCTTAGTTAAATTTTTGAATCTCGCGTCCCTTGCCGTGGTACAGGCAATCCTTCTATCCATTGTAGTCCTCGCATTCCTGGGATTGCAGGTTACAAACCCAGTTGGATTCATAATGTTCGCTATACTGGTTAGTATTGTTTTTGCGGCAATCGTTATGTTCTTTGCTTTGTTTGGTAATATCGGCCGTTTCATTTTACTGGCATTGGTTGTCATGCAGCTTTCGACAACTGGAGCAAATCTTCCAATTGATATGCTGCCAGAGAACCTACGAAATTTAAGTGCTTACCTGCCATTTACTTATTCGATTGCAGGATTTAAAGCTCTGATTTCACTAAATGATTTTTCAATGGCCTTGACGAACCTGGGTATTCTTCTTGGTTTTCTGATCCTGTTTGCTTTGATGTCTGTAACTGTCTATTTATTTAAGACAAAAGAAGAACCGCAACAAACCGATTTGGCCATGTAATGGCTGGGGGACATCCTGAATAGGGTGTCTCTTTTTTTAATGAGTTCAAAACTACCTTATACTTATGAAATTCGGATTGAATATGATATGATATTTTAGACTTTACTATTAGGAGGACGGGTACATGATACATGCCCATATGACAGCCTGGTTTTTGGCTTTGGTTTTATTCTTCGTAGCACTGGGACTACATAAAAGCGGTAAAGAAAAGGGCGCGAAAATTGTCCAGATGGTCCTTAGATTATTTTACGTGCTGATTCTATTGACTGGCTTCTGGCTTCTTTTCAGCATCAATATCAACATTATGTATGTGCTGAAAGCAGCGGTTGGCCTGTGGGTCATCTCTATGCTTGAAATGATCTTGATCCGTACAAGAAAGAACGAAAAGGCTTCTATTTTGTGGGTTCAATTCATCGTAGCAATCCTGCTTGTACTTTATTTGGGTTTCTCACTGCCACTCGGAACAGATTTGTTCTAAATACGATTTGTCGAAAAAAAGCTGTCCAGAAATGGACAGCTTTTCTATTTTTGTCATATCTTCGCCCAGTTAGTTATGGTAATTTAAGAGGTAGGGATATTGGAGAAATATAGAATATGGAGAATGCAATGGCTACGACAAAAAGCTGCGTTTACGAAAGTGACAGACAACTTAATAGCTTTATAGAGAGCAATTCATTCAAAGAGCATGCCAATCTATTAGTGCAAATTTTTTATACAGAAGCAGGGAAGCTTAAACACCTTCAGCAATTCCTTAAAAAGCAGCTTCCTGTATCTGCTGTTCTTTGTTGTGAAGCAAAAGGGAATCTTCACGATGAGCATCCATATCTTATCTCTTTTACTGCTTTCAACAAACAAGAGCTCAATCCAGGGCGCCACGACCAGCACACCATCAACACATTGACCCACTTGCTGGCAACTACGCAACAAGACATCCTTCACCTTAATGAAAGCCTTGAGGTTTCCGAACAATATTATCGGTCCCTATTTGACAATAATGGAGATTTTGTCTATTCGACAGATTTGAACGGGAATTTCACAAGTGTTAACCGGGCGTTCATGAAAACCTTCGGCTATGATGAAAGCGAACTTATTGGCAGGTCTGCGCTGAATTTTATCAATCCAGAAGACGTTCATCGTGCAAAATTGCATTTTATTCAGGCGTTAAAAGGAAAAGATCAGACCTATACCATCGAGATCCAGATCAAGAGCGGTGAGTCCCAGATTTTCCAGATGAAAAACATCCCAATCACGGTCAATGGATCGTGTGTAGGAACATATGGAATCGGCAGGAATATCACCCATCAAAAAAAGACAGAGGAAAGAATCATCCAGCTTGCCTATTATGACCAGGATACTGGTTTGCCCAACAGGATGAGATTCACGGAACAGCTGGAGGAAATGATCCACCGCGCTAAGCATAAAAAAGAACTGCTGGCGGTCCTTGTTATTGATATTGACCGCTTCAAAATCATTAATGACAGTCTTGGACATTATGCGGGTGACATTGTTTTGAAGCAGCTGGCTGACAGAATCCAGAATCAGATACCAAAAGGTGCCTATCTTGGCAGATTCAGTGGCGATAAATTCACGATGCTCCTGACAGAGGATGTCAGGATCGATCAGACGACCAGGATGGCAAGAGAATTGCAAAAGCTTATCTCAATGCCTTTATATCACCAGAATCAGGAATTTATTGTCACGGCCAGCATTGGGATCAGCTCATTTCCGGGGGATGGCCTCGATGAGCATACCCTGCTGAAAAATGCTGATATCGCGATGAACCGTTCAAAAAATCAGGGCGGGAATAAGATCACTTATTTTTCAACCGGGATGAATGACCAGGCAATGGTGCGCCTGGAGCTGGAAAGCTACTTAAGGAAAGCATTGCAAAAAAATGAATTTCATCTCTGCTACCAGCCGTTGATGGACTTGAAATCAGGGGAAATCACCTGTACAGAAGCCCTCATCCGCTGGCAGCACCCGCATCTTGGACTTGTGTCACCGGCGCAGTTTATTCCACTCGCCGAGGAGACAGGGTTGATTGAGGAGATTGGCGCCTGGGTACTGACAACAGCATGTGTTCAGACAAAGTACTGGCAGCAAAATGGATTCCCGAATCTCGGGATTTCTGTTAATGTCTCAGCCTATCAATTTCAGCAGCATGCTTTTATCGGCCAGGTGATTGAGGCTCTGAAATTTTCCGGGCTTAACCCTGGATACCTCTCTCTGGAATTGACAGAAAGCGCGATGCTGAAGGATATTGTTTACAGCATTTCCGTCATGAAGTCATTACAGGAGCTCGGTGTGAAGGTATCAATCGATGATTTTGGGACAGGTTATTCGTCATTAAGCTATTTACGCAATTTGCCGATCGATACGTTAAAAATCGACCAGTCCTTCATCAATAATCTGCATGACGATCCTTCTGATATTGCCATCGTCAAGGCAATCATCACCATGGGGCAGGGACTAGCAGTGAAGATTGTTGCTGAGGGCGTAGAAACACATGAACAGATGAACATCTTGAGAGACCTGGACTGCCATTATGCGCAGGGTTACTATATCCAGAAACCGCTCGACACGGATGCCTTCGAAAAAGGTTTCAGGACAATTGAAAACATTGCCTACACGGTAAAATAAGAAGGCTCAATAAGTAAAATTGAATTCTGTCTTTACGAATATTTTGCCATGCCCGTTTTGGAAGCATTCCTGAAAAGAGCCAATACAGAAAAGCCTGCATTCACATCGAATGCAGGCTTTTTCGCAGTTTAGGAAATCCTTTCGATCACGGTCCGCTTCCCGTTGTTCAAGGTCAGTTCAAACCGGTCATTCTGTATTTCAAAATAATCAAAGTGATGCTGTACGCTGCAGATGTATTCTTCGTTGTCGAAAATCAAAAAATTCACTCCGGATCTTCCTGTTTCATGATCAAGGAATGTCAGATGGTTATAACAATAGATGCAATCATAGATGGAGAAATTTAACGAATTCAATGTATGGATGAATTGGACAAATGCCTCATCATTCAATTCATCCAGCAGACGCTCGAAAGAATAGATCAGCTGTTTCCTGATCCTGATCATTTCCTGGTCTATCAAAGAAATGGTTTCATTGCCAGTCTGAATGCTTCCGTTATCGAGCAAAAATCCCTTGCACCATTTGCTGTTTCGCTGGACTTCAACTTCCTGGTGGATAAACTCCTCAACAAGTGCGGCTTCATCCGTTTCTTCATCAAAGAAAACCCATTGTGAATTAATATATTCTACGGTCCCGGAATTGAAAGACCGGGGCTGGAATTCAATTAAATTGCTTCGTTGTTGTCGATTCATTTGGATCCTCCATTAATTGTCGCTCACCTTCTTTGTAGACAGATTTTGGCGAATTTATAACATGATTTAAAAGTTAGGCGATTAACCAGTTTGGATCTTACTGCATAAGATGAGTAATGCTTAAGCGATTATCGCGTTTGAGAACGTATTTTTTTGATTGGCACAAAAGTTCCGCTTAGAAGGGATGATCATAAATGTGTGGAATAACTGGCTGGGTAGACTATCGGAAAAATCTGGACAATGAGCATAAGACGATTGCAAAAATGGCGGAAACTTTAAGTAAAAGAGGTCCTGATGATACCAATGTATGGACTTCACAACATGCTGCGCTGGGCCATAAAAGGCTGGTGGTTGTCGACCCCGAGGGAGGCAAGCAGCCAATGACCAGGGCACAGGGAGACAGCCGTTATACCATTTGTTATAACGGAGAACTGTATAATACTGAAGACCTCAGAAAAGCACTGCTATTAAAAGGATATTCTTTTAACGGCCATTCTGATACAGAGGTTTTGCTCAATTCTTTCATGGAATGGAAGGAAAATTGCCTCGATCATTTAAATGGGATTTTTGCCTTTGCCGTTTGGGATCATCAGGAGGAAAAGCTGTTCATCGGGCGTGACCGCCTTGGTGTAAAGCCGCTCTTTTTTATTGAAACAGTATCAGGTCTTATGTTTGCTTCTGAACAAAAGGCGCTGCTGGCTCATCCTGAGGTGAAGCCGGAAGTAGACAGGGAAGGACTTTGCGAGGTTTTTGGGCTCGGGCCATCCCGTTCGCCAGGAGCTGGTATTTTTAAAAATATGAAGGAACTGCGTCCAGGACATGGACTCATTTTTTCAAAAAATGGGCTGAAGGTGTGGAGATACTGGAACGTTAAAAGTGAAGAGCACAAAGACAGTCTGGAAGAAACGTCTGAGAAGGTACGTGAACTGTTCACAGACGCCGTAACCAGGCAGCTTGTTTCCGATGTTCCGCTATGTACATTCCTTTCCGGCGGCCTGGATTCAAGCGCCATCACGGCGATCGCCGCGAACCATTATAAGGCGGAGGGCAAGGGGAGCCTGCACACTTACTCGATCGATTATGAAGGCAATGATCAGTTTTTTAAGGAAAATGAGTTCCAGCCTAATGCCGATGCCTACTGGATCAATAAGATGACGGAAACATTCGGGACCGTTCATCATAATAGCGTCATTTCACAGCACGATCTGGCAGACTATCTGACAGAAGCCGTGCATGTCCGGGACCTGCCGGGAATGGCAGACATCGATTCATCCTTGCTCTGGTTCTGCCGTGAAATCAAACAGGATTTTACCGTAGGACTTTCAGGTGAATGTGCAGATGAGATCTTTGGAGGATATCCTTGGTTTCACCGCGAAGATGACCTGAACCGGCAAGGATTCCCGTGGATGAGGTCGATTAATGAACGGCAGAATATGCTGAGAGACCACTGGCGGAAAAAATTGAGTCTGGAAGATTACATGATGGCGAAATTCAATGAGACGATAGCAGAGGTGCCCGTACTTGACGGGGAGAACCAGATCGATGCAAAGCGGAGACAATTATTCTATTTAAATATCATCTGGTTCATGACGACCCTCCTCGACAGGAAAGACCGAATGAGCATGGGGGCGAGCCTTGAAGTAAGGGTTCCGTTTGCCGACCATCGCCTTGTCGAATATGTCTGGAATATCCCATGGGAGATGAAGATGCACGGCAACCGGGAAAAAGGAATCTTGCGCAAGGCATTGGAAGGCACCTTGCCTGATGAAGTATTATACCGGAAAAAGAGTCCTTATCCGAAGACACACCATCCTGCCTATACTCAGGCAGTACAGGGAATGCTGTCAGACTTCATGGCCGATTCGAACAGTGCGCTGCATGAATTCTTCGACAGAGCCACACTGCAAAAAATGATCGAAACCGAGGGCGCTTCCTTCAAAGTGCCATGGTTCGGCCAGCTGATGACCGGCCCGCAGCTGCTGGCACAGCTAGCCCAGATTCATATCTGGTTCAGGGACTATAATATTAATATTGCAGATTAAAAAAGCAAGCCCTGGGATAGGGCTTGCATCGGACTTCAGGCAAATGTTGAATTGCCTGAAGTTTTTTATGTAACTGGTAAAAATCGATGATAATTACCAATTCGCTATAAAAATTCAATTTTCGCTATATAAATCATAAAATCGCTATAAAAATTTGCTTTTCGCTATATTAATAAAAAAGTCGCTATAAAATCATGATTTTCGCTATATAAATAAATTTTTTACTATAAAACTGTGAAAATGACTTTCCAAGTCGACATTTATTTTGTAAAAAGTGCGTTTAAGTACTCCTTTGGTTACCGAAACGCCTAATTTAATCTATTTTGCAGCTACAAACGACTTTTTCACCCAAACCCTCGATCTCCAGCGCCACAGCATCAGCAGTCCGCGCAGCCATTCGTCGGCGATGAAGGCGATCCAGATGCCGACGAGTCCCATTTCCAGATAGATTCCGAGGAAATAGGAGAGCGTCACGCTGACTCCCCACATTGACAGAATTCCCATATAGACGGGGAATTTCACATCGCCAGCAGCCCTTAATGAACTGATCAGGACTAAATTGAAAGATCTGCCTGGCTCAAGGATGATGGTAAGCAGGATCAATGTGGTGCCAAGTTCGATGATGCTCATATTGTCAGTGAAGATTCCCAGCAGGTTTTTTGAAAAGAAAGAAACGGCCACTGCCGCGAAGATCGAAATCAATATCGCAAGTTTTAAACTTTTTAATGCTCGTTTATAAGCGTTCTCAACTTCTTTTGCCCCGACCATATGGCCAATTAAAATCTGTGTTCCCTGACTGATCGCAATACTGAAAAGGAAGATGAACATCATGACATTTTGTGTATAAACCTTTGCGGTCAGTGCCTGGGTTCCAAGGGTGGCGATAAAATAAGTGATCACCATCTGCGAGCCATTATAGCTTAGGTGCTCGCCGGCTGAAGGAATCCCGATATTGAGCAGGTTCTTTAGATGTTTCTTTGGAAAACTAAACAGCATCGACAATGGCAGCGATCCAGGAACCCGTTTTGTCATGACAAAAATTGCAGCGAGCAATCCGATGATTCGGCTGACAGTGGTGGATATCGCTACACCTTCAACCCCAAGTACGGGAAAACCGAAGGGACCGAAGATGAAGAAATAGTTGCCGATGACGTTCAGCACGTTCATGCCGATGGTGACATACATGATATCACGCGTGAAGCCATAGCTGCGGATGATGCTGCTGACGGTCATGATCAGCGACTGGATGAATGAAAATCCGCCGACAATCCTCAAGTAGGAGTTGGCCTCTTCAAACAATTCAGGAGGAAGATCCATCAGGTTAAGCAATTGCTCGCTAAAAATGAACACAGCCCCACTCAGGATCAATCCAAAGACAAGGTTCGCCCCGATTGAGACAGAGGAAATTTCCCGCGCGTCATTGTCCCGTTCCGCCCCTAAATTCTGTGCAACCAGGATGGCCGTACCGGTGGCGATGAAGCCGAACATGACGATGACCATGGAAAGGATTTGATTGGAAACCCCTACAGCTGCGACAGAGTTATCCGAATACTGGGACAGCATCAGCGTGTCCGCATTCCCCATCAGCATATATAGCATAATTTCAATAAATAGAGGCCATGTAATGGCAAATAACGATAGTTTAGCAGTTTTTTTCTTCATGTTACACATCTCCAAGTTGTAATTCTTTTATTATACAGACTCTGGAAGGGATTTGAAGTGAAAAACCTTCGTTTTTCGAAAAAAATTTGTAGATCAGGATATTTTGAGGAGAATAAAATCCGCTAACTTTTAGAAGAAATTCACTGCAATCCTACCTTAATTATGTGAAAAACAAAAAAGATTCCGCGAAACCCTGCACTAATTCCGATAATAGTTAAAATCTATACTAAATATGAAAAGAATAACGAAGCATAAAAAAGAGTAAACCCCTTCCCACAACTGGAAAGGGGCCCACTATCTTAAAATTGGAACAATGCGAATCCATTTGCGGCAATCGTGGCTGTCAAATCATCGCTTTCAGCAGCATATTCTTCGCCAGTATAGATATTGGTGATTTTTTTGCCATTTAAATTGAATGGCAGGTGATAATTGGCTTCTTGATCGCTCATATTCACGACGACCAAAATAGTCGTCTGGCCATTTGATTTTGTATAGGCGAAGCAGCTTTCATGGTAATCGGATGGAATGAAGTGCAGCTCACCTTCATTCGCCAGAAGAGGATATTCCTTGCGGAGACGAATCATCTTCTGGACATGTTCGAACATATCCTTGTTCTGATCTTCTTCATTCCACTTCATGCATTCGCGGCAGCCTGGATCCTGCGGGCCGCTCATGCCGATTTCATCTCCATAATAGATACACGGAGTACCAATATAGGATAGTAATACAGTGAAGATTTGTTTTACTTTGTCTTCGTCACCGCCGCATTCGGTCAGGATCCTTGGTGTATCATGACTGCCGATCAAGTTGAACGCAACCTCGTTGACGTTCTTCGGGTACATATGGTTGACTGTCGTCATGTTTTCAATGAATTCTTTTACGGTAATCGAACCTCGGGCAAACAGGTTCAGGATATTGGTCGTGAATGGATAGTTCATGACCGCGTCGAACTGGTCGCCTCGCAGCCAAGGCATCGAGTCGTGCCAGATTTCGCCAAGGATGTAGAGGTCAGGTTTGATGGCTTTCACTTCAGAACGGAATTTTCTCCAGAACGAGTGGTCGACTTCATTTGCAACATCCAGTCTCCAGCCATCAATATCGAATTCACGCACCCAGTAGCGCCCGACTTCGAGCAGGTATTGAATCACTTCAGGATTTTCTGTATTCAGCTTCGGCATCGCTTTTTCAAAAGCGAATGTGTCATACTTTGGCTTCGGCTCTGTTACGACTGGGAACTCCCAAATATGGAACCAATCCTTATATGGAGATTCTTCACCCTTCTCCAATACATCCTGGAACTGTGGGAAATAGAATCCGCTATGGTTGAACACCGCATCGAGCATGACCTTGATTCCTTTTTCATGGCAAACCTGGATTAAACGCTTTAGCGTATCATTATCACCGAATTGTGGGTCTAGCTCCATGTAATCGATGGTATCGTATTTATGGTTCGAATAGGCTTTGAAAATCGGCGTAAAATAGATACCGGATATGCCTAGATCCGCCAGATAGTCGATATTCTGGATGACGCCTTCGAGGTCGCCGCCGAAAAAGTTATCTCGTTCAGGCGCTGCACTGCCCCATGGCAAAGCGCCTTCGGGATCATTTGATGAATCGCCATTGCCGAATCTTTCAGGGAAGATTTGATACCAGACCGTATCTTTCACCCATGAAGGAGCACGGAAGACATCAATATTATTCAAGTATGGAAAAGCATAATAGAAGCCAGTATCCTCAGGCGGTTCTGAATAAAAACCCTTTTCGGTCAGATAAACGGTTTCAGTGCCATCGTTCAATTCAAATCCATAGCGCATCCTTCTATAAGGCGGTTTTATCGAGACAAACCAATAATCGAATAACTGATCGGAACCACTTTTAATCATCGGAACGGTGTTCGAGTTCCAACTTCCATCGGACCAATCATAAGGATCGCCATTTAATAGGGAAACTTCTTTCATGTCATCCTTTTTCGTTCGGATGCGGATATGTAATTCTTCATTAGTGCAAGCGTATGCATAATTATCTTTAGGACGGTGATAAATCGCTTCTTTTAACAAGAACAAACCATTCCTTTCATTATTAATTCAAGATTAAAACAAGGGTAGAACACCTCTTTTAAAATGTCAATTATAAAAAGTCTGATTCACAAAAAATTAACGAATTCTGTATTTCGGTAAAAAAAATAAAAAAAACTAGTTGTCAAAATGATTTAAGTCTTTATAATAAGAGGTAGGTTGTGCAATCGTTTTCATAGACTTGCAAACAACATTACAAACGTTTGCACAGATTGGGAGACAATCTGCACAATAAAAAGTAACTACACATTTTTAGGAGGGGTATACACATGAAAAAGGCATTGTCAATTTTCATGATGCTGATCTTAATGGTCGGTGCTCTTGCTGCTTGTGGACCTAAAGAAGAAGAAAACACAGGTTCAGAAGGCAAAGGCGAAAAAACAGAAGATGCTTCTAAACCAGAGAAGCTGGTAGTTTGGGAAGACAAAGATAAGTCTGGCTGGCTTGAAAAAGTAGCTGCTGACTTCGAAAAAGAAAACGGTATCAAAATCGAGTTCAAAGAAGTAGAAATGGCTACAAAGATGAAAGAGCAATTACGTCTTGACGGTCCTGCTGGAACTGGCCCGGACATCATCACTCTTCCACATGACCAGATCGGTGAACTTGCTGTTCAAGGTCACATTGCTGAACTAAATGTTAGCGATGATGTGAAGAAAACTTTCTCTGAGTCTTCAATAGCTGCACAAACTTTCGATGGTAAATTATACGGACTTCCAAAGTCTGCTGAAACTCCAGTTTTCATTTACAACAAAGCTCTTATGACTGAAGTTCCTGCTACAATGGAAGACCTTTATGAATTCGCAAAAGCTAACACTAAAGATGGCAAGTATGGTTTCCTTGCACTATGGGATAACTTCTACTTTGCACATGCTCCAATCGCTGGCAACGGCGGATATGTATTCGGGGAAAAAGACGGAGCTCTTGACCCTCAAGATCTTGGCTTGAACAACGAAGGTGCTGTAAAAGGTACTGAGTACATCCAGAAGTGGTACGCTGAAAAGCTATTCCCTAACGGAATCATCGGTGAAAACGGCGGATCTGCTATGGACGGTCTTTTCAACGAAGGTAATGTTGCTTCTGTCATGAACGGACCTTGGGCATTCGGCGGCATGAAAGATGCTGGCATCGATTTCGGTGTTGCTCCATTCCCTAAATTCGCTGATGGCACTCCAATGAAGACTTTCATGGGTGTTAAAGGCTGGCACGTTTCTTCTTACTCTAAGAACCAGGAATGGGCTACTAAGTTCCTTGAGTTCATCACGAACGACGAGAACGCTAAGTATCGTTTCGAGCAAACTGCTGAAGTTCCAACAAACGTAGCACTTGTTGACGATCCTGCAATCGCTGAAAACGAAGGCGCTAAGGCTGTTGCACTTCAGACTCAAGACGCAGTTCCAATGCCAAACATTCCTGAAATGGGTGAAGTTTGGGCACCAATGGCTAGCGCATTGCAAACAGTTGTAACAGGCAAAGCAGAGCCAAAGGCAGCACTTGATTCAGCTGTGAAGCAAATCGAACAGAACATCAAGCAAAACCATTCAAAATAATAGCATCAATAGATATAGCAGTACCTCCCATGGGGGTACTGTTGTATTTTCCAAAGGTATATTCCAATTTTTGTGTTTTTTTGTAAAAGGTATTTGGAAAGTCACAAAGTTTACGAAAACTGCAGTAAAAAAGTCTTTCATTGAGCAAACGGTTGCGCTAGAATAGAGATAAGTCAATCAGGTGCTTCATGAGAGTGAAAACAATAGATTTCAGTGAAATACAGAAACGAACGATTTTCTGTATGAAAGATAATGTATTCGTTCTCATAAAGCATCTGATGCTTTTAACAAGGCGGATTATCGCAGCGGTTGTTGCCTTCACAGACCTGGTTGTTCAAAGTGAGCCAGCTGAAATGTGAACCAGCAATGTTTACGAAAATAGCCTTATCAATTATAGAAAGAGAAAGGGGAATATAGGATGAAAGAGAAGTCCTATCAAACCAACCACCGCAGAATAGCAACAGCCCTTTCGATCATTCCTGGGCTAGGACAGCTATACAACAAACAATACTTAAAGGGAATTGCTTTCCTGATCCTGACTGGCGCATTCTTCGGAGTGTTCTCAGATCTGCTTAACATGGGGCTATGGGGTCTGTTTACACTGGGAGAGCAGACACCAAGAGACCACTCGATCTTCTTGCTGGTAAAAGGAATCCTGGCAGTCATCGTTCTGCTTTTTGGAATCGGTTTCTATCTCTTTAACCTGAATGACGCATACAAAGTCGGCTTGATAAGAGACTCAGGAGAACGCATCACTACTGTTAAAGAGCAATACAATAATCTGATCGACAATGGTTTCCCATATCTGATCATGTCACCGGGTTTCCTGCTCTTGATTTTCGTTGTTGTTTTCCCAATCATTTTCGTAGTCTTGCTCGCATTTACAAACTATGATCTGTACCATTCACCGCCTGCCAAATTGGTTGACTGGGTCGGACTTAAAAACTTCTTTGATTTGTTCCAATTGGAATCCTGGCGCCAGACATTCTTCTCTGTTCTTTCATGGACAATCATTTGGACATTTGTCGCAACAACATTCCAGGTGGCTTTGGGAATGTTCCTGGCCATTCTTGTTAACCAGAAGGATGTTAAAGGGAAGGCGATTATCCGTACAGTCTTCATCCTTCCTTGGGCAGTGCCGGCATTCGTTTCAATCCTAGTATTCGCCGGTATGTTCAACGAATCATTCGGTGCCATCAACCGCGACATCCTCGGAATGTTCGGTATTGACCCGATTCCATGGATGACTGAAGCAGTGTATACAAAAATTGCTTTGATCTTGATTCAGACATGGCTTGGATTCCCGTTCATTTTCGCAATGACAACAGGGGTACTTCAATCCATTCCGGAAGAATTGTATGAAGCAGCCACAGTGGACGGCGCGACAAACTTCCAGAAGTTCAAAAATATCACATTGCCATTGGTGCTTTTCGCAACTGCGCCAATCTTGATCACACAGTACACATTCAACTTCAATAATTTTAATATCATTTATCTCTTTAACGGCGGTGGACCTGCAGTGCCAGGCGCAAATGCCGGCGGAACAGACATCCTGATTTCGTGGATTTACAGCCTGACCATGACATCTGCACAGTATTCAAAAGCTGCTGCCATCACTATGCTGCTTTCCTTGATCGTTATCGGTGTAGCTTTGTGGCAGTTCAAGAGAACGAAATCATTCCAGGAAGAGGATATGATGTAATATGAGTATCAAACGACAGAAATATATCAGACTGACACTAACGTATCTTGTGATTTTGGCCATGTTTGCCATCATTATTTATCCACTCCTCTGGATTGTCGGCTCTTCCTTCAATCCGGGGCAAAGTTTATCCGGTTCGAATATCATCCCGAAAAATGCAACTCTTGCACATTATAAGGAGCTTTTCGATACGAGCAAAAGTGCTTACCTTTACTGGTACTGGAATTCACTGAAGGTAAGTGTCCTGACGATGCTGTTTACTGTCATCCTTGTCAGTTTGACAGCCTATTCATTCTCTCGTTACCGTTTTATCGGACGTAAAAACAGCTTGATGACATTCCTGATCCTGCAAATGATTCCAAACTTTGCAGCATTGATTGCGATTTTCATCCTTGCTTTATTGACTGGCTTGCTTGACACACACTTAGGGTTGATCCTTGTATACGTCGGCGGAGCAATCCCGATGAACACATGGCTCATGAAGGGCTATCTTGACACAATTCCTAAAGAGCTGGATGAATCAGCTAAGATGGACGGTGCTGGACACCTGCGCATCTTTTTCCAGATTGTCATGCCGCTCGCAACTCCAATCATCGCAGTAGTTGCATTGTTCGCGTTCATCGCTCCATTCGGGGATTTCATCCTTGCACGGATTCTGCTAAGAACCGAAGAAAAGTACACACTTGCTGTTGGACTTTATGACATGGTAGCCAAACAGTTCGGTGCAGAATTCACGACCTTCGCGGCTGGTGCTGTTCTGATTGCCGTTCCAATCGCTATCCTGTTCCTGTCATTCCAGAAATACTTTGTATCAGGATTGACGGCTGGCGGAACAAAAGGATAATCTATTAGGGCAGACAAATTTTAAGCAAAGGCCGTGTTCGGCCTTTGCTTAAATTATGAGGAGGAGCGGAGATGAAAAAAAAGTTCATCTTCATCTTGATTCCGTTTCTTCTTTTTTACGCCCTCCCAGCAGGTGCAGTTGAAAAAGAAGGACGCAAATGGCAGGATGAAACAATTTATTTTCTAATGGTTGACCGTTTTAATAACGGTGACAATAGCAATGATTTCAAGGTCGATGCAAATGACCCGAAGGCCTATCACGGAGGCGACTTCCAGGGAGTCATCAACGAGCTGGACTATATTAAGGACATGGGATTCACCGCCATCTGGCTAACGCCTGTATTTGATAATGCCGATAAAGGCTACCATGGGTATTGGACCAAAGATTTCTATAATACAGAAGAGCACTTTGGAAGCGTTGACAAATTCAAAGAGCTTGTTCAAGAAGCGCATAAAAGGGATATAAAAATCATCCTTGATTTTGTCGTTAATCATGTTGCTCCTGATCATGAGTGGGTGAATGATCAGGCCAAGCAGGACTGGTTCCATGAAAAGCAGGATATCATCGACTGGAACAACCAGGATGAGCTTGAGAATAACTGGCTGTACGGGCTTCCGGATTTAGCACAGGAAAATCCAGAAACAAGGAAGTATCTGCTGGATGCGGCTAAATGGTGGATTGAAGAAACGGATATCGATGGATACAGACTTGATACTGTCCGCCACGTACCGGTTGATTTCTGGGAAGACTTTTCAAAAGAAGTGAAGAGCGTCAAAGATGATTTTTACCTGATCGGCGAGGTCTGGTCTGAGGATCCGAATTATATTGCCAAGTATGATAAAGCCGGAATTGATGGCTTTGTAGATTTTCCGTTGAATGAACAGCTGCGGACGGCTTTTGAAAAAACAGATCAGACATTGGACTGGCTATTGACCACGGCGAAAAGAAATAAGACAATCTATGAAAATCCTGAGCTGATGGGGAACTTCATCGATAACCATGATATGGTCCGATTCACAAGGAAAGCTGTCCAGAACAGGCAGCATCCAGGAACGAGATGGAAAATGGCGCTTACTTACATGTATACAGCTCCGGGAATTCCGATTGTTTATTATGGAAGTGAAATTGCGCTTGATGGCGGAGAAGATCCGGATAACCGCAGGCAAATGAGCTTCAGGGCTGATAAGGAATTGATTGATTATGTCACGAAAATTGGTGAGCTTCGGAACGATCTGCCTTCATTGAGAAGAGGTGATCTTGAGGTTTTTTATGAAAAGAAAGGAATGGCTGTTTTCAAGCGGACCTATCAGGATGAAACAGCAGTCATTGCCATCAATAATACATCAAATACGCAGCAAGTCACTTTGACAGCCGATCAGCTGGAGGATGACAAGGAATTGCGCGGTTTGCTGGCGAATGACCTTGTCAGGAGCAAGGATGGGGAATATAATCTGGCGCTCGAGCGGGAGAAAGCTGAAATCTATGTACTCGCCGAGAAAACAGGATTGAACATTCCTTATATAGCCGCAATGGGTGCTGTATATGTGGCCTTCTTCGGCTTCATTTTCCTCCTTTTTAAAAGAAGGAAGAGGAGTAAAGAATAGGGAAATTCAATCCAAAACTTGGCTTGAAAAAATAAACAAAAAAACTGGACAATTCATTTATAATAAAGATAAGGAATTTTTCTGGCAAAAGGGAGGGGAACTTAATGGCTGTTACTATAAAAGATGTTGCGAAGGTTGCAAATGTCGCGCCTTCAACTGTCTCTCGTGTTATCGCCAATAGTCCCAGGATCAGCGAAAAAACGAAGGAAAGAGTCAGGGAGGTTATGGACCAGCTTGGGTATCACCCAAACTTTATCGCCAGAAGCCTTGCTAGCCAATCAACCAGGGCAATAGGGCTTGTCATGCCAAGCTCGACTGATGTTGTCTTTCAGAACCCATTCTTTCCCACTGTCCTGACCGGATTAAGTGAGGGGGCACATGCCAAACAATATGCTCTCCACATGACAACAGGGAAGACAGATGATGAAATCTTCGACGGTGTTGTCGCAATGGTCCAGGGTGGCAGAGTGGATGGTGTGGTTCTTTTATACTCTAAGGTAGAAGACAGGGTCATATCATATTTGAAGGAACGGGATTTTCCATTTGTCGTAATCGGCAAGCCTTTTAAAGATGACGAAAATACAAGTTATGTTGATAATGATAATTTCAAAGCTGGAAAAGAAGTGACCGAGCATCTGATTCAGCTGGGTCATGACCGCATTGCCTTCATCGGGGGGAATCTCGATCTTGTTGTGACGGTGGAGCGCCTGCTCGGCTATGAAAAAGCTTTGAGAAACTCAGGAATCAAGTTAGTAGACGATTACATCATTAATGATGAATTCCTCCGCGAGAGCGGGCAGGATGCCGTTGAAATGCTGCTTTCTCTTGACCATCCGCCAACCGCGATGGTCGTTGCCGATGACCTTATGGCATTGGGAGTTTTGAATAAGCTTGATGAAATTGGAATTGTGGTCCCAAAAGACATTTCAATTGTGAGTTTCAATAATGTATTGATTGCCGAGATGGCAAGGCCGCCACTGACATCTGTCGATATTAACATTTTTGATCTTGGGTTCCAGGCAGCCAAGAGCCTGATTCAAAGAATTGAAAACCCGGATGAGCCAATTAAACGGATTATTGTTCCATTCAAAATTGTTACAAGATTTTCATGCGATCGTCCTAAAGAGTCGCTTGTATAATTAGGGAAAGAGGCAAAGCATCGCTTTGCCTCTTTCTTTTACCCATTAACAATCGTTCCGCCATTGACATGGATTGTCTGTCCGCTTACATAGGTGGAGTCATCGCTTGCGAGATAGACATAGGCCGGTGCTAGTTCAAACGGCTGGCCAGCTCGTCCCATCGGCGCATTCGTGCCAAATTTGGCGACCTCCTCAGCCGTGAATGTGGATGGGATAAGCGGAGTCCAGATCGGTCCTGGCGCTACGCTGTTTACACGTATGCCCTGAGACGCAAGGGACATGGCAAGGGAACGCGTAAAAGAAACAATCGCCCCTTTTGTTGACGAGTAATCAATCAGCTTCTCATTGCCCTTATAGGCTGTTATTGAGGAAGTGTTAATGATTGTGCTTCCTTTTTTAAGGTGAGGAAGAACCGCCTTCGTCAAATGGAAAATCGAGAATACATTCGTGCGGAACGTCTTCTCCAGCTGCTGTGCAGAGATATCAAGCAGGCTCTTTTGCGGATGCTGCTCAGCTGCGTTATTGACAAGGATGTCAATTTTGCCGAACTCATCAAGTGTTTTCTTGGCAGCATCTTCACAGAACTGCTCGCTCCCTACGTCACCGGACAGCAGCAGGCATTTCCTGCCCTCAGCCTCAACAAGCTCCTTCGTCGTTTTGGCGTCATTGCTTTCCTCAAGATAGACAATTGCTACATCAGCACCTTCTTTCGCATAATAGATGGCCACTGATTTGCCAATGCCACTATCCCCTCCAGTGATCAAAGCAACCTTGCCAGATAATTTCCCGGACCCTTTATAATTTTCATCTACAGATTTCGGTTCAGGATGCATCTCCGGCTCCGTACCAGGCTGATGATCCTGATGCTGAGGCGGAAACCCCTGTTTATTCTTTTCGTTAGCCATAGAACACGTCACTCCTTCGATTTGATTCAACACTTATTAAATTCCTTTAAAACCCAGAGAAAAAACATGGAAATTCCTTCTTTAAAATTCGTGTGACTTAAAATGACGGATAAAAAAGGAGGAAAAGAGGTGATTTCTGTCCGTCATGAAGGCGATGACGGACAAAAAAGGAGGGCCGTGGCGGATTTATGTCCGTCATGAAGGCGATGACGGACAAAAAAGGAGAGCCGGGCGGGATTTCTGTCCGTCATGAAGGCGATGATGGACAAAAAAAGGAGAGCGAGGCCGAAATTCTGTCCGTCATTAAGGGGATGATGGACAAAAAAAGGAGAGCCAGGGCAAATTTTTGTACGTCAGAGAGGCAATGATGAGCTAAAAGGGAGATTCTCTCCATCAAAAAAACGGCCCCTCTAAGGGAGCCGCTTTAATCATTACTTAAGTTTATTTTTAAAGATAGAGTAAGTCTTGTAACCGCCAGTCAGGTTCTTGACTTTGAATCCATTCTGCTGAAGGATTCGGGAAGCAAGGTAGCCTCTTAAGCCAACCTGGCAAGTGATCAGGATTGTTTCGTCTTTTGGAAGCTCGTCAAGACGGCTGCGAAGGTCATCGAGCGGGATGTTCTTTGTACCTTCGATTTTGCCTTGGGCATGTTCCTTTTCGGTACGAACGTCGATCATGAACGCACCTTCCTTGACCAGGGCATCCACCTCATAGTGCTGGACAGTTTCAATTGTACCATCAACAATATTGGATGCTACGTAACCAGCCATGTTCACTGGATCTTTAGCAGAAGAGAATGGTGGTGCGTAAGCAAGTTCAAGCTCCTGAAGGTCATAGACACTCAAGCCGCCTTTGATTGCAGTTGCAATGACATCAATTCGCTTGTCGACACCATCTTTACCGACTGCCTGTGCACCGAAAATCTTGCCTGTTTCTCTGTCGAAGATGACTTTAAGCGAGATTTGCTCTGCACCAGGATAATAGCCAGCATGTGACAGCGGGTGAATATGGACCACTTCATATGGAATTCCAAGTCTGCGCAATAGCTTTTCACTGTTACCAGTAGTAGCTGCTGTCAATTCGAAGACTTTAACGATGGAAGTACCAAGTGTACCAGGGTATGCGATTTTACGTCCATTGATATGATGTCCAACAATATGTGCCTGGCGGTTGGCAGGCCATGCGAGCGGAATCATCGTTGGCTGACCATTGATGTAATCAGTCACTTCGATTGCGTCTCCCATTGCATAGATGGATTCATCAGAAGTCTGCAGATATTCATTTACCTTAATCCCGCCGCGTTCTCCAAGGTCAAGGCCAGCATCTGCTGCTAGTTTGTTTTCCGGACGTACACCGATTGACAGGATGATCAATTCTGCATCAAGGGTGTTTCCGCTTTCGAGGACCACCTTTGTGCCATTTTCCTGTACATCTGTGATTCCATCGCCAAGAATCAGCTCAATGCCATTCTTTCTCAACTCATCTTCAACAATTGCCGCCATTTCTGGATCGACTGGACCCATTACCTGTGGCAATTTCTCTACTAAAGTGACATTCACTCCGGCGTGGACAAGGTTTTCTGCCATTTCAAGGCCGATGAAGCCGCCGCCGATCACAACGGCATTCTTTGGTTTGTTGTCTTCAAGATAGGCTTTGATCTTATCCATATCAGGAATATTTCTAAGCGTGAATACATTTGCGCTCTTCAGTCCTTCGATTGGAGGGACGATTGGCTTTGCTCCCGGTGATAAAACAAGAACATCATAGCTTTCAGTGTATTCTTCACCTGTCTGGACATGTTTAATAGAAACTGTTTTTTCTTCACGGTTGACTGCAGTCACTTCTGAGAAATTGCGGATATCAAGGTTGTAGCGTGCATTCATGCCTTCAACAGTTTGAAGAAGCAATTTTTTGCGGTCTTCAATTACCCCGCTGATATGATATGGCAATCCGCAGTTTGCGAAAGAAATAAATTCTCCTCTTTCAAAAAGTACGATTTCAGCTTTTTCATCAAGTCTTCTAAGTTTGGTTGCAGTAGTTGCTCCACCTGCTACGCCGCCTACGATTACGATTTTTTTACCCATTGTATGATCATCCTTTCGGTCGAAAAAAATAATGTTTTTATACCCCTACTGGTATATTAACTCGAAAATAGGGGGAATCCAATAGAACTTTGTGAAGGATTTGTGAAAGTTATTTCAAATTCCCTATTCCAAACAGATAAATATCACACCGGATTAATACATACATTTTAACGTGTAAATAGGAGAATACCGTAGGTGGTTTGTGAACCATTCATGAACAATTAGAAATAAGGCATCACTTTTCGTTTTTCTGGGGACAGAACTGTATAAATTAATTTATATAAAACAAAAACGGACGATGTTCTCCAAAGTCCGTTTTCTTGCCATATATAGTATTGCCTTGCTTTTAACGATAATTCACGAATTGAACATCAACGGTCAGATCAGCTTCCTTGACGGCGGCAATGATCTTTTGCAGGTCATCGCGATTCTTCCCTGTCACGCGCACCTGGTCATCCTGGACCTGGCTCTTGACCTTTAGGCCGCTGTTTTTTATGACTGTGTTGATTTTTTTTGCATTTTCCTTGTCAATGCCCTGCACCAGCTTTGCCCTTTGGCGCACAGTACCGCCTGAAGCACGTTCTATTTTTCCATAATCCAGATTTTTTATCGGGATTCCGCGTTTGATCATTTTGCTGAATAGAACATCCTTCAACTGGTCAAGCTTAAATTCATCATCGGAAACCAGGACGAGTTCTTCCTTATCTAGTGAAATATCACTTTTGCTTCCTTTAAAGTCGTAACGGTTCTGGATTTCCTTCATCGCTATGCTGATCGCATTGGTGACTTCGGACATCTCTACTTTGGATACAATATCAAATGAGCTCTCTTTGGACATGTGGCTACCTCCGGGTTATGTAATTTAGGCAGCGCCATAGACATTGATTGTCGAGGCGCTTTCGCTTTTGCTTACATTATAGTAAAATATAGCAGTTCAAACAACTTTGCGTAATTCAGGAAAGATGTTAATAACAAGGCAGGAGGGAATTTTATGTCCTTGAATGAATATACAGGTCAGACTATGGAATTGACCGTAGCACGAATAGTGGATTTCGGCTACTTTTTATCGGATGGAGAAGAAGATGTTCTGCTCCACTCCAATGATACCGACCGTACCTTTGAAGAAGGGGAAAAGGTCGAGGTGTTCCTGTTTGTGGAATCGAGAGGCAGGCTGGCTGCGACGACCACGATTCCTAAGGTCCAAGTGGGACAATATGAATGGGTACCGGTTGTCGATGTAAAGGAAGGGCTCGGAGTATTTCTGGATATTGGCATCAGTAAGGATATTCTGCTGGGTGAGGAAGATTTGCCGGTTGTCCAGTCGGTTTGGCCTCAAAAAGGGGACTTGCTTTATATTACGCTCAGGGTGAATCGCAATAATATGATTTACGCTCGTATGGCTACGGATCCTGTCATCCAGGAAATCTCTGTTGCAGCGGACAGGAGTGCTTTCAATAAGAATGTACACGGCTATGTGTACCGCACGGCAAGGGTTGGCAGCTGGATGATCACTGCTGAAGGATACAAAGGTTTTATCCATGAATCACAGCGCCGTACAGAGCCGCGGATTGGCGAAAAAGTCGAAGGACGAATTATCGATGTGAAGCCAGACGGTTCCGTCAATATCTCCCTGCTGCCACGCAAGCAGGAGGCACTAGATGAGGATGCTGAGAAAATCATGGCATATCTTGACCAGCGGAATGGAGCAATGCCTTACCATGACAAGAGCATGGCTGAGGATATCCAGGAACGCTTTGGCATGAGCAAAGGCTCTTTCAAACGCGCACTGGGAAGGCTGATGAAAGAAGGCAAAGTGTATCAGGAAGAAAATTGGACATATAAAAAAGAAAAATAGAGCCGGTGGGCTCTATTTTTTTACAGGTGATCTGTCTTCTTGGAATATTCGTTCTTGCCAGCCTTCCTGTTCTTTTCACGCATCATATTTTTTTCATGGCGAAGGGCATTATTGTCCTTTGCTTTTTTATCGTTATCAGATGTATGCGGCATAATAAAAACTCCTTTCAGGTTAGGTACATTTTATTTTTCCTAAAACCTGAAAGGAGTATGTAGTTATGATGGCTGTTTATTTAAAAAGAAGATGGCGATTGTGCCTGGGCCGGTATGGGAGCCAACCGCGGCACCGATCGAAGTAATATAGACATCCTTTGCATGAAGCTCTTCAAGGATCATATTTTTCATCTCATCCGCTGTCTCGAGGTCATCTGCATGGCTAATGCCGACTACCTGTTCCTCAAAAGCCACTCCACGTTCCTTCATTACTTCGATGATCCTTCGCAACAGCTTCTTCTTACCGCGGATTTTTTCCAGCGGAACTAATTTGCCGTCTTCAACATTGAGCAATGGCTTGATATTCAAAAGCCCGCCAACAAAGGCAGAAGCTTTTGACACTCGTCCGCCCTTTGCAAGGTGGTCAAGATCATCGACAGAAAATAAATGCTCCATATGCTCGCTATGGAATTGCACGGCTTTAACGATTTCCTCTTTAGAAAAGTTTTGCTTTGCCATGCGGACTGCTTCCATGACAACAAGTCCTTGTCCTAGTGAAGCACATTTTGTATCGATTATCGACAAGTTGAAATCAGGATAATCTTCTTTAACCTGTCCGGCAATCATTACTGCTGTTTGGTACGTACCAGATAACTCAGAGGAGAATGCTATGTATATACCTTCTTGTTTATTTTCAGCCATTTCTGTAAAAACTTCTTTAAAACCAGCAGGGGAGGCCTGTGAGGTTTTAGGAAGATTGCCAGCACGTATTGCGTCATATACCTCTTTAGGCTGGATTGTTCTTAAATCTTCATATTCTGTCCCATCAATATGGACTTTTAACGGGAATAAAATAGCGCCATTTTCTTCATAAAAATCCAATGGCAAATCACATGCACTGTCAGCCAAGATTTTCACTGACATCACTTTCACCTGCTTTCAACCTTTATATGTTAATAGTTTATCGGGAATATGGGAAAAAGACAATTAAATGTAGTGATTTTCGGCAAAATAGGGGTACAGGAAGAATAGAAAAGAATAAGGGGGATTTAAATGGTCTGGTTGGAAACAAAAAAAGTCATCATCGTGGTGATCGGTGCATTTTTGAATGCTTTGTCACTGAATTTCTTCTTAATCCCGGCAAATGTCTATGCAAGCGGCTTTACCGGTATTGCACAGCTCGTTTCGAGCATACTTGGTGAATTTGCGCCATTTAATATATCTACAGGAATCCTTCTTTTACTGCTGAATATTCCGGTGACAATCCTTGGCTGGATGAAGGTAGGGAAATCATTTACCTTTTATAGCTTCATTTCAGTATTGCTTTCATCATTCTTTCTTGAAATCCTTCCGGTAAAAGAAGTATCGAGTGATATCCTGCTGAATGCCGTGTTTGGAGGAGTCATTGCTGCGCTGGGTGTTGGGCTGACTTTAAAATGGGGGGCTTCAACTGGAGGCATGGATATTATCGCAATGGTACTTTCCCGCATGAAGGATCGCCCGGTTGGTACATATTTCTTTACATTGAATGGCATCATTATAATGACTGCTGGTTACATCTTTGGCTGGGAAAATGCGCTTTACACTCTTGTCGCTCTCTATGTGTCGACCCGGGTGATCGATGCGATCCATACCCGTCATGAAAAATTGACAGCGATGATCGTCACCAAGAAATCGGATGAATTAAAGAAAGCGATCCATGACAAGCTTGTCCGCGGCATTACATTGCTCCCTGCAAAAGGGGCTTTCTCCGGGGAAGAGAAAGAAATGCTGATCATTGTTGTTACAAGGTATGAATTGTATGACCTTGAACATATCATCAAGGAAGTCGATCCACATGCTTTCACCAATATTGTGGAGACAGCCGGGATCTTTGGATTTTTCAGGCGTGAATAAAAGTTGGAACGGGGGTTTGAAATGAAGAAATTCAGCTTGTTAATCATTTTGCTTTTGATGGCCGTTGCACCGGCACTGGCGATCGGGCAGGAAAAGCAGACACCAGAAAAATCGGAGTTCAGTTTTTACATTGACCCTATAGCTGGTCCCGAACATGCTGAGTTTGAGCTGACTTTGCAAAACCATGGGGATGGAGAATTGGTATTTGAATTTCCTACCTCCCAGAAGTATGAAATCATCGTAATGGATGGCCAAAAGAATAAGGTTTATCAATTTTCCGAGGGCAAGGCATTTACCCAGGCGTTTGAAAAACTGGCGCTAAAACCGCACGAGACGATCAAATGGCGGGAAAGCTGGGATTATAAAAAGGATGGAACAAGGGTCAAAGAAGGAGAATATGGTGTTACTGTACAATTGAAAGCAATAACCGTTAACGGAAAAACAATCACAGACAAACAGCAGTTGACCGATCAAAAGCAAATATACATTCCAGGCGAAAATCCCGTCTTTAAAGGCATTCTGTCTGAGGGAGGCAACGGCTCGTACAAGATATCAGGGGAAGCGAGACCAATCGGCGGGAAATTCTTCTATACTGTCGAGGATGGACATAACCAGTTGATTGCTGAAACAGAAGTTGTCCAACAATCAAAATACCCGAAATGGCACCCTTTTTCGATTGAGGTTGCAATTCCTGAAAATAAGCTGCCGCAAAACGGATCGCTCATTCTCAATCTTTACGAACGCAGTAAGGAGGGCGAAATCATCCACACCTATCCGGTATTGCTCGAAAGGTTCAATCCAAATAAATAAGGCAAAGCAAAAGCTGGCGGGATTCCCGCCAGCTTTGCTGTTACTGGTTTTCAATTGAATTCAGCTCGTCCTGGAATGACCTTAGCTGCTCTTTTTCCGCCATCGTTGTATTGGCATATGCGGAAGAAAGAGCATTTTTCGCTGTGCTGATGGCTGCAGCTTGTTCCGCAGGCTCTGCAGTTTGAGCTAATTGGACAGCCTTCCTAGCTTCCTGAAAAAGCCTGTTTCCCATTTAAATCCCCCCTAAAGAGGACTCTCTGACATTCGCCATCTTTTGAGCTTCAGCCTCGGCATACGTGGTGTGGTAAGGGATTCTTTGAGAATGCTTGGAGACAGTATCTACCCCTTGCTGTACAAAACGCTTGGATTTATTGCTTTTACCCATCGTTTTACCCCTCCATCTACGAGCGAATTTTGAAACAGTCAATCTGGCTGCTTCAATCATAGTATGCTCTTTTAGTGGAAAAACAATCGGGATCGAACCAGGTTCGAGTTGGCAGGTTCAGACATTTTTTAACCTGGAAAATGAGTGGAGACTTCTGAATCCAGACCTTCTATCGGACAACCAGGAGCGAGAGATGTCCGAAAGAGCTCTCCTATCGGACGAACGGAAGCAGGTGGAGAGGAAAAGTGTCCGATAGAGCCCTCCTATCGGACAAATGGAAGCGGATGTGCAGGAAAAGTGTCCGATAGAGCCCTCCTATCGGACAAACAGAAGAGGTGGGAGAGGAAAAGTGTCCGATAGGGCCTACCTATCGGACAAACGGAAGCGGATGTGCAGGAAAAGTGTCCGATAGAGCCCTCCTATCGGACAAACAGAAGCGGATGGGCATGAAAAGTGTCCGATAGGGCCTTCTTATCGGACAAACAGAAGAGGTGGGAGATAAAAAGTGTACAATAGAGCCCTTCTATCGGACAAACGTAAGCGGGTGGAGGAGGGAAAGTGTCCGATATAGTCCTTTTATCGGACAAACCAAAACAAGAAGAAATACAAAAATGTCCGATAGAACTCTTTTCTATCGGACAAATCACTTCTCATTAATTCTATAGTGCTTTCAGATTCAGCAGATCGTTCAAATACACACCAATTCCGTCTTCTTCATTGGTCAGGGTCATGTCGTTGGCGATATTTTTCACATCGGCCACGGCATTGCCCATCGCGATTCCCCGGCCTGCATATTCCAGCATCTCTAAATCATTGTCTTCATCGCCAAATGCAATAATCCGCTCAGCAGGAATTTGGAAATAATCAGAGGCCTTCTTTAGCCCAACAGCTTTATTCAAGCCGTTTTTGACGATTTCGACGACATGGAAGGGTGCTGCCCAGCTTCTATGGTCGATCACTTCTGCATGGACTTCAGAAAGGTGAGCGCGGATCTTGCGGACATGCTCCTCATCTGAATGGATCAGCATACTAGTCGGTGATGCCTTAAGATAGCGCCTTAAATCACCAGTTGTAATATTTGGGTTTCCCATGTTGAAAATGTCCATCAATTTTTCATCATGATAATGGACATAAACATCATCGATCACTTCGGCGATGATATTGTAGAATTTAAAATCATCGAGTGCTTCGACAATGTCCTTGGCAACATCGATTGATAGAGGGGAATGGTGGACACCCCAGCTGCTGTCAAGCGGATGGTGGATGAACGCTCCATTGAAATTGACAATCGGTGTGTCAAGCTGCAGCTCATGGTAATACATTTCACTCGAACGGAATGGTCTTCCTGTAGCGATCATCACTACATGCCCTTCTTCACGCGCTTTTTTGATGACGCGTTTGTTCCGTTCAGAGATCTTTTTATCATCTGTAAGTAATGTGCCGTCCAGGTCTAAAGCGATTAAATGTTTTTCAGCCATAAATACTCCTTCTTCTCTCTGTTTTTTAAATCCTATGCGTATGATTGGCTCTTTTTTCATAAGAGTTCTACAATACCTATATTGGATGGTGGTTTATTTCTTCTTATAACCACTATGGTAACCATTTTACATTTAAATTGTAAAAAAATCATATTCCATACTTTAAAGCACGGTAAAATTTAAGGTCCGTTCGCACAATTTGGAGGGTTATTCAGTGATTTTAGTCGAAAAGAAACGCATTCAAGATATTCCCGTTCTCCATATCGTAAAACAAAATCAATTTTCAGATAGAATGCCACTGATTGTTTTTCTGCATGGTTTTACAAGCACAAAGGAACGAAACATGCATTATGCCTATCTTTATGCCGAAAAAGGGTTCAGGGTCATCATGCCTGAGGCGAAATATCATGGAACCCGCAGTGAGGGATTGTCTGAAACAGAGCTTGGCTTCCGTTTCTGGGAAATCGTCATTACCTCCATCGAAGAGCTTTCATTGATTAAAGCAGAGTTGGTTGAAGAAGGACTCGTAGACCCTTCGAGAATTGGTGTAGCTGGAACGTCAATGGGCGGCATCACCACGCTTGGCGCGATGGCTAAATATGACTGGATCAAGGCCGGCGTAAGTCTGATGGGCAATCCTTCATATGAACAGTTTGCTTTGTGGCAGCTGAATGAAATGGAAAAACGGAATGTGAAAATCAATATATCAAAGAAAGAAATTTCAGATTTGCTCAATCAGCTGAAACAGTACGACCTCAGCCAGCAGCCTGAAAAACTAAATAAACGTCCGCTGTTGTTCTGGCATGGCAGGATGGATCCAGTAGTACCGTATCAATCCGCCTATCATTTTTATGAGCAAAACAGGAAAAACTATGAGGGAACAGAAGGAATGTTTGAGTTCATTACAGATGAACATGCCGGGCATAATGTTTCAAACGCTGGTGTAGAGGCTTCGGCAGAGTGGTTTGCTAAGCATATCTGATGCCTCCCGCTTTTAATGGGAATGAATCATTGTTATGATAGAAACAGGTAAAGCATTAATAAAGGAGTGTTCACCGATGGATGAAGAATTAAAAGAGAGCATTATGGGTGCGCTTGAGATGGTCGTTGACCCTGAACTTGGCGTCGATATCGTGAATTTAGGGCTTGTATATGATGTTGATTTGAATGAGGAAGGGCTTGCAACGGTAACGATGACCCTGACCTCAATGGGCTGCCCGCTTGCCGGCACAATTGTTGAACAGGTAAAACTAGCACTTGCCGACCTCCCAGAAATCAAAGATACAGAAGTGAACATTGTCTTCAACCCGCCGTGGTCAAAAGACATGATGTCACGTTACGCGAAAATTGCCCTCGGTGTAAGGGATTAATCAGCCTTTTGAAACAGCAGGAAATCTCCTGCTGTTTTTTATTTATTGTTTCAGAATCGCAGGTCACAAAATTGTCATAGAAAAAGAGCAATAGGCGATCATTTATGTGAGTTAGTTCACTTAAACATGTTGGAAACACTTATATACTTTTTATATAGAGAAGTACTTAAGGAGGCGCCAATATGTTTGAAAGAGATTTTAACAAAGACCCATTCATTGTGATTTGGGAACTTACGAGAGCCTGCCAGTTGAAATGCCTGCATTGCCGTGCGGAGGCACAATATAGAAGAGACCCGCGTGAACTGTCTTTCGAAGAGGGAAAAGCGCTGATCGATCAAATATACGAAATGAATAATCCGATGCTTGTGTTCACAGGTGGAGACCCATTAATGAGGGAGGACGTTTTTGATATCGCTGAGTACGCTGTGAAAAAAGGTGTACGTGTATCTATGACACCAAGTGCAACACCGAATGTCACCAAGGAAGCAATCGAGAAGGCAAAAGCGGTCGGTCTATCAAGATGGGCATTCAGCATCGACGGGCCCACAGCAGAAATCCACGACCACTTCAGGGGAACAGCCGGTTCCTTTGATTTAACGATGGAAAGGATCAAGTATTTGCACGAGCTGGAAATTCTAATACAAATCAATACGGTCATTTCACGATATAATATAGATTATTTAGATGAAATGGCAAAAATGGTTGAAGATCTGGATTGTGTCCTTTGGAGCGTATTTTTCCTTGTCCCGACAGGACGCGGCCAGGAAAAGGACATGATTTCTCCAGTAGAGCATGAAAAAGTGTTCCAGTGGCTATATGATTTGAGCAAACGAGTAAAGTTTGACATAAAAACAACAGCTGCGCAGCACTACCGCCGGGTTGTTATCCAGCAAAAGATGCGCGAGGCCAGGGACCATACAGACGAAATCAACTACTTGACGGCGCTGACAAATGAAGGATTGACCGGATCCATCGATGGTCTTGGCCGGGCTCCAAAAGGGGTGAACGATGGAAATGGGTTTGTATTCATATCCCATACAGGAGACGTCTTCCCGAGCGGATTGCTTCCGGTTAAAGCAGGGAATGTCCGGGAACAGCCTCTTGCTGAAATCTACAGGGAATCTCCTATATTCAAGTCATTGAGGAATCCTGATGAATACAAAGGGAAATGCGGTGTTTGCGAGTTCAGGCATGTATGCGGAGGGTCTCGTTCGCGGGCATATGCCATGACAGGAGATTACCTGGAGAGTGAACCGTTCTGCGTGTACATTCCGAAAGCGCTGAGAAAACAAAAGCAGGAAAGCTAACAAAAGGAATGAAAAAAGCAGCTCCGTGTCAAACGGGCTGCCTCATCATAGAAAAGCGAGTGGAGCTCAGCTCCACTCGCTTTTTATATTAGTCGATTGAACAGAAAACCGCCGGACAATTTTCACAGCCGATTTCCTGGCGTAAATAATCTACATCATGGATCAGGATTTTTCCTTTTTTAATGGAGATGATCCCTTCACGCTTCAAGTCATTCAGAATCCTGTTTGTACTTTCACGTGATGTGCCGCAAAAATTGGCCAGTTCCTGATTTGTTAACGGCAGGTCAATCAGAATGCCGGTATCTTTATGGATCCCATAGCTGTTTGTCATCCTGATCAATGTGGAGAAAAGTGCTCCTTTTTTCCCGTTAAGGACTAAATCACGGAATTTAGTCTGTGTTTTGCGGAAATGGTCGCTCATCCATTTCATGAATTCGAATGCGAGCGATGGGTTTTGGAAAATCTCCTTTTCGATCACATCTTTCCTGATTGCGGAAATGGTTGCATCCTCCAGGATCAATGCGCTAAGCAAATATTTTGGTGCTTCGGTAAACAGGGTCAATTCCCCGCATAGATCATTTTCCCCGCAAATCCTTAACGCCAGTTCACGGCCATCCTGGGTGACCTTGCTAATCTGCACCTTGCCGCCAAGAATCAAATAAAGCTCCTCTGCCTCCATGCCTTCCTGGAACAAGTATGTGCCCTTCTTAACCTTGAATGTCCGGTCTGCAAACTGGAGCAATTCTTTAATTTCTATTGAATGAGTCACTTTCGTTGTGTTTGGCATGGTCATCACCCTTTTTTAGATTTTAAGCTTCCGTGGCTTTTCGTTATTGAGACAATAATAACACCTGGATAGTGTTAACTAAATGACGCATGAGGAATTGTCAAAATCTCGTCACATTATCTCTTCGTTTTGTTCACATTTTAGAAACAAGTTGCTCTAGATATATTATATCGATAAAAAAAGTCAGTTGATTCCGATGTTTGAAGACAACTGTGACAGTTTATTGAACAAAGAAATAGGAGTGAAGTTCTTCACATCAAAAGGCCCGGTATTTTTCTACGCTTTATTTATCAAGCATCAATCTTTAAATAAACTAGAAAGGGGAAGAATCATGCGAACACAAAAAAATCAACTGCCGCTTCAAACGCTCAGCCTGGTTGCGGGTTTTATGGTGTGGGTTATCTTATCCGCATTAATGCCGTTCATTAAAGAGGATATAAAACTGACAGCAAATCAAATCGCGATGGCGACTGCCATTCCTGTTGTCCTGGGTTCCGTTATGAGGATCCCAATTGGATACTGGACAAACAAATACGGAGCACGAAAACTGTTTTTTATCAGCTTCGCATTTTTGCTGTTTCCTGTGTATTTCATCAGTTTGGCAGATTCATTTATTGACCTGTTGATCGGCGGCTTGCTGGTCGGTATAGGTGGTGCGATTTTTTCTGTCGGTGTCACCTCACTCCCGAAGTATTATCCAAAAGAACGCCATGGTTTTGTGAACGGCATTTATGGGGCAGGCAATCTCGGAACTGCGGTCACGACTTTTTCGGCACCTGTCATTGCGTCGCAGCTTGGATGGCAATCAACGGTCCAACTTTACCTTGTGCTTTTGCTGGCATTTGCGTTGCTTAACTTTTTCCTTGGTGACAAAAATGAACCTAAAGTTGCCACTCCCCTGGGGGAGCAAATCAAAAGTGTATACAAGAACCAGAAGCTCTGGGCATTGAGCCTGTTTTACTTTTTAACATTTGGATCATTTGTTGCCTTTACGATTTACCTGCCGAACTTCCTCGTGTCACATTTTGAGCTTGATAAAGTAGATGCCGGAATCAGGACAGCTGGATTCATTGCCCTTGCTACCTTCTTCAGGCCGATTGGCGGCTGGCTTGGAGATAAATTCAACTCATTCATCATCTTGATGCTGGTTTTTGCCGGCATGACCATTTCAGGAATATTGCTGTCTTTCACACCTTCCCTGACTCTTTATACGATTGGCTGTCTTACAGTGGCAATCAGCGCGGGGATCGGCAATGGGACTGTCTTCAAACTGGTTCCGCTGTATTTTTCAAAACAGGCGGGAATCGTCAATGGGATCGTCTCAGCGATGGGTGGATTGGGAGGCTTCTTCCCGCCGCTCATGCTGGCCATCCTGTTCAATTTGACAGGGCATTATGCCATTGGTTTCATGGCTTTGTCGCAGGTTGCACTTGCGAGCCTGATCATCGTCATCTGGATGTACTATCAAGATAAATTGAGCCTTGCTAAAAATATCATCGACCATACAGCAGAGGGAATCATGATCACGGATGTGAAAGGCATGATTGAAAAAGTAAACCAGTCTTTCACGAATGTAACGGGATATAAAGCTGAGGAAGTGATTGGGAGAAACCCCAGAGTCCTGAGGTCGGGAAAGCATGGGGAGGCCTTTTACAAGGGGATGTGGAAATCCATTGAGGAGAATTGATTCTGGCAGGGAGAAATATGGAACAAAAAGAAGAACGGAAACATCTATCCTGAATGGCTTACAATCAGTCCCTTAAAAAATGAAGCCGGGGAAATCAAAAACTATGTCGGCATATTCAGTGAGCTTCCTGTAAAAAACAAATAAACCTCAGAAGGCTGCATCAAATCCTTGATGCAGCCTTCTATTTTAGATAATATGACAACATAATGACATTTCTTGATAAAAACACTATCCTGGCAGTTTTTATGTTGTAATATAGACATAAGGGTAAAATCTATTATTTTGGCTCTGTTAAAGTCCAATGTTGTTTTTACACCTGTTGATTGTAGTGGAAGGCGCGTAGACTCCTGCGGGCGCAGCTGGTCAGGTGAGACCCCGCAGGAGCAAAGCGACGAGGAGGCTCAGCGCCAGCCCCGCGGAAAGCGAAGCGCCTGGAACGAAAATCAACAGTCTTCATTTAACAGAGCAATTATTTTAAAATAGAGGACTATTGATGTTACTGTGAGAATATTAACAGTGAACCATATTTTTAACTGTTACAATGTCAATAATCAAAACTTCTATAATTGGAGTTGACACATATGGTAAAAAGCATAATTAAAGACCAATTAAATAGACCGCTCCGCGATTTGCGTATTTCTGTTATAGATCGCTGTAATTTCCGCTGTCAGTATTGCATGCCTGCCGAGATTTTTGGACCAGACTTTGCATTCCTGCCTAAGAGTGAGCTGTTGTCATATGAAGAAATCGAACGTGTGGCAAAATTGTTCATTGAACTGGGTGTTGAAAAAATCAGGCTCACTGGCGGCGAGCCATTGATGCGGAAAGACTTGCCAATCCTGGTCAAGAAACTCAATCAGATTGAAGGACTTAAGGATATCGCATTGACTACGAATGGCGTCATGCTTCCTAAATATGCAGAAGAGCTGCATGCTGCAGGATTGAAGCGCGTGAATATCAGTCTGGATAGCTTAAAGGATGAACTGTTCGGCGAAATCAATGGCCGCAATGTAGGGGTAGGGCCAGTACTCAAGGGAATCGAAGCGGCGAAAAAGGCCGGGTTGGGCGTAAAAATCAACATGGTCGTCAAGAAAGGCCTGAATGATTCCGAGATTCTTCCTATGGCAGAATTCTGCAAAAAGGAAGGACTGGAGCTCCGTTATATTGAATACATGGATGTGGGCAGCACAAATGGCTGGAAGATGGATGATGTCATCACGAAAAAGCAAATCCATGACATGCTGAGCCAGCACCATGAACTGGAACCGGTAGATCCCGATTATTATGGCGAGGTCGCTAAAAAATACCGTTACAAAGGTACGGATATCAACGTTGGCTTCATCTCTTCGGTTTCGGAGTCCTTCTGCTCCAGCTGTACTAGATCACGTTTATCGGCAAATGGCCAGGTGTTCACCTGCCTTTTCAATGGCAATGGCCATGATATCCGCGACTTCATGCGTGCCGGTGCAACCGATGAAGAACTTCGTCAACGAGTCACAAATATCTGGAATCATAGAACCGACCGTTATTCGGATGAACGTACAGCCGAAACAGTCGCAAACAGAAAGAAAATCGAAATGTCCTATATTGGCGGCTAAAGACTCCTTCGGGGTCTTTTTTCGTTTCGCTGCAGTTTTTTATTCAAAAGGAAAAGCAGAGGTATCTTCATTTTGGGCATACTATGTTTCCAACCAAAAGGTTTATGGGTATACATGAATCTACGATAAAATTTGTTGGAGACTGCCGGAATGCTAAAAAGAAGAATTGAATTTTTATTTGTATTTATTTTAATGGTGTGTTTTTATATCGTCTTTTTTACTGATTACAGCCAGGCAATTAAAATGGCAGCGATCGCCGTTTACTCCCTGTTCCTGTTTGTCAGCATGTTTTCATTGATGCTCGAGAACCGTTCAGCACAGCACACGCTGATGTGGATGTATGTAATGCTATTATTTCCTGTCGCCGGGTACTTCTTTTATTTATTTTCAGGACAGCTGTATTTAAAAGGGTACCTATATAAAAGCAAGCGTACCAGGGACCGAGACCAATGGGAAAAGCTGATGAGAAATGAAGAGTCTAGGGATCTCTCCTTCTTGATTGAAAATCAGTTTTGCTTTGCAAAGTATGCAAAGAATTCAGCTTTGACTCCGATTACGACCGATTCAAGGGCAAAAATCCTCAAGAATGGGGAAGAGACATTTTCAGAAATAAAAAAGAAATTGCAGGAAGCGGAAAAGTTCATCCATATGGAATACTATATTTTCAGGTCTGACCGGCTTGGAAGGGAAATCATCGACATCCTGAAAGAAAAAGCAAGGCAGGGTGTTGAGGTTTTATTCATGTTCGATGCTGCCGGCAGCATGAAGATTGCGGCGACAGACCTTAAGGACATGCAGGAAGCAGGCATTAAAGCTGCACCATTCTCTCCGCTAAAGTACGGGTTCTTCAATCAGAAATTCAATTTCCGGAACCACAGGAAGATTGTCATCATTGATGGCGAAATTGGATTTGTCGGCGGATTGAATGTAGGCGTGGAATATCTCGGTGAAGATGAAAAGATCGGATTTTGGCGTGATACCCATATGATGCTGACTGGAGAGGCTGTCTATACTCTTCACAATGTTTTCCTGCTTGATTGGGAATATGTCAGCGGTGAAAGGGTCCTTGAGAACCATATAGCCGAGAAAAAGCCACATGAAAGCGATGAATTGGATGGTGCGATCCAGGTAGTGCCAAGCGGGCCGGATACACAGCAAGGAATCATGAGTGATTTTTACTACACGATGATGTCCTGTGCAACGAAGTCGATTTGGATTGCCACTCCTTATTTTGTTCCTGATGAAGCGATACGGACGGCATTAAGAGTGGCTGCAGCCAAAGGAATAGAAGTAAGGATCATGGTGCCGGAAATCAATGATAGCTATCTTACCCAGTATGCCAGCCGCTCATACTTCTCGGAACTGCTGCGTAATGGAGCTGAGATTTATTCCTATAAAAAGGGGTTCTTGCACCAGAAGGTTATCATTGTCGATGGGAATATCGCTTCGATTGGGACGGCCAATATGGACATGAGGAGTTTTCATCTTAATTTTGAAGTGAACGTCTTCCTGTTTGGAACGAGTTCAATCAGGGATCTTGTAGCACATTATGAGGCGGACCTCGAAGATTCAGAGAAAATCAATGCTGTCCAATATCATAAGCGGGGACTTTGGGAAAGGACGAAGGAATCCTTCGCCAGGCTGTTTTCAGGTGCATTATAGATTGACCAAAAAAATGACCCCATCAGGAGAAAAGGGGTCATTTTTTTAATCTTATTAGGCAATAAATCTCGGGAACAGGATATTATTTTCAAGATGTACATGCATGAATGTGTGTGATTCCAGAGCTTCAAGCCGCTTGTAGACTAAACGGTATGTTCCGCATGCATCGATCGGCGGATTGAAATCCTCTGTGATATCGCGTAATTGTTTCAGTATGGAGCCTGCATGATCATGTTCTTTCTCCAATTCCTTGATTTCGGAAATGATCCCTTCTCGCTTTTCAACGTCAGCACTTTCAAGTTCCAGAAGCAACGGGAATACTGTGGCTTCTTCTTTTGCTGTGTGCTCTAGTAGCTCTCTTTTTAATTCATAGAAAAGTTCATATACTTTCAGCAGTTCATCATGGCGTTCACCATGGACTTTCGCAACTTTGGTTACATATGGGCTTAGCATTTTAAGTTCTTCCTCAAGCTCACGGTGGTATTTATTCTTAATATGCTCAATCAAATCTTCAGAGCTTGTCTCAGTCCATACCTCCATGTTTTCGGCGGTGCCATTATGTTTTTTGTACAGATCTTCAAGCTGAAGCATTATTCCAGGGACATCAAGTTCCTGTTCCAGTGCAGCTTCTGATAGAGGGCGATTGCCGCCACAGCAAAAGTCTAGTCTGTTTTTCTTGAATAAATCACTGGATTGAGGGAATATATTGACAATATCTTTAACTAGTGAATGTTGATCAAAAGGCATTTTCATTTTAAAAGACCTCCAATAAAAAATGTATACTGTTTACATACTCAGCATAAAGGAAAAGTAGTTACTACTTGGTGATGTGTATCACACTTCACAAAAAATCTACATATTTTTAAAAGTTTTTATGAGAGAATACTGTGAGGTTTGTTATGTATTCATTTTTACATTACTCTTATAATGAAAAGGGTAATCAATTAAAGTTAAGCCTGCAATAGGAGCTGATTATATGTTAGAAAAAAGGAACCCTATCCCAATCGGAGAGGCAGTCAAGAGAGTAATGGAGCACAAGAAGAGTGGCTCCACTGAATATGTTTCAATCAATGAGAGTTACGGACGCTATTTATCAGAGGATCTGAAAGCGACTAGTGATGTTCCGCATTTTGACAGAGCACCGTATGATGGCTATGCAATCAGGTCAGTCGATTCAGCGGAAGCTTCCCAAAACCAGCCAGTCGAATTTGAAGTGGTGGACCATATCGGAGCAGGAATGCTTACGGATAAAGAACTTGGACCTTTCCAGGCTGTCAGGATCATGACTGGGGCCCAGATGCCAGTTGGCGCCGATGCTGTGGTCATGCTTGAACTGGTAAAGGAAGTCGAGCGTGATGGTAAAAAATATATGGAGACGAAACGCAAGCATAATAAAGGAGACAATGTTTCCTATCGCGGTGAGGATGCAAAGGAAGGGGAAGTGCTGGTCAAAAAAGGTACGTTCATCAATCCTGGAATCCAGGCGATGCTCGCGACTTTTGGCTATGCTCAGGTCCCCGTTGCGAAAAAACCGGTGATTGGCCTTTATGCAACCGGCACGGAACTGCTTGATGTCCATGAGCCGCTTGAACCGGGAAAAATCCGCAACAGCAATTCATATATGATTTCCACACAGATCCTCAGGGCAGGAGCTGAAGTTAGATATTTCGGCCAGCTGCCTGATGACTTTGATACCTGCTTTGATGCAGTAAGCAAAGCGATTGAGGAAGTGGATTTGTTTATTACGACCGGGGGAGTTTCCGTAGGGGATTATGACTATCTGCCGGAAATTTATGCAAAGCTTGGAGCGGAAGTCCTGTTCAATAAGGTAGCGATGCGTCCCGGTAGCGTGACGACGGTTGCCCAGATGGATGGCAAGCTGTTGTTTGGCCTGTCTGGAAACCCTTCTGCCTGTTATGTAGGATTTGAGCTGTTCGCCCGGCCGATCATCAGGACGATGCTGTTTACCGATAAACCGCATCTTAGGAAGGAAATGGCGATTCTGGATGCCAATTTCCCTAAGGCAAATCCATTCACAAGATTTGTCAGGAGTGCCCTGACAATCGAAAATGGCAAGCTGGTAGTAACACCGAGCGGTCTTGATAAATCGAATATCATCATGAGCTTAGCGGGTGCTAATTCACTTATGATTCTTCCGGGTGGAACAAGAGGTTTCGAAGAAGGAACTGAAGTCGAGGTCCTGATGCTCGAGGACCATGTTGGCAGTGACTGGCCTTGGTAAAACCGGTGCTGTTCCAGGTGGCAGGATATCAGAACAGCGGGAAGACGACACTCAGCCTCAGCCTGATCCAGCAGCTATCTGCAGCTGGCCTGAAGGTTGCCACCATCAAACACCATGGACATGGAGGTAAACCGGATATAGCAGAAGAGAAGGATTCCGGATGCCATGTGAGCGCAGGAGCAGCCGTCTCCCTTATTGAAGGCGGAGGCAGGCTCGTCCTTCAAGCGGAAAATGGGCAATGGTCCCTGTCTGAAGAAATAGACGTTTTATCCTGTTTCAAGACAGACGTCATCCTGATAGAAGGTTACAAAAAAGAGGCTTATCCAAAAGCAGTCTTCCTGAGGGACGAAGCAGATTTAGAGTTATTGAATGTCCTTGCCAATATCAAGGTGGTTTTTTATCATGATCCGAATCTGGCCAATTTATTGAAAGATTGTGCCTATCCTGTCTTTCAAAGGGAAGATGACAGGGGAGTGACTTGGGTTCTTGATTATATACTTAATCATGTTTAGGTGGAAAGTTCGTCTTTCCACCTATTTTTATGTCAAATTTGACTGGTTGGGCGACTTTTATCACTGTCACTTCACAGTTGCACAGTTAGAATGTTAATGGGGTTCGATGATTGTGTAATTTTTGTGAGGTGAGAGCAGTGGAAATGCTGCAGATTTTTTTATGGATTGTCTACCCATATACGGTAGTTGCCATAGTTGGGATGGGCATAGTCTGGCGATATGATGCATCAAGGGATGAGGAGGCACGCTCAACAGCAGGGAGGCTTTTGCTGATGGTGGTAAAAATCATGATGGCTGCGAGTACAGCGACCGGGATTGCCATCATGCTTTCGAGCAGCATGGCAGATGAACCGGTCCTCCTGTTAAGGTGGCTGATCAGTCTCGCACAGCTGCAGCCAGACATGAGCTTGATCCTGGAAATTTCCATTCTCTCAAAGATCCATTTTGTCGTTGTGTTTTTATTCCTGTTAAGTCTGGCGTTCACAAAGGAAATTTATTATCTTTTGAAGCCGCATCTATATTTGAAGAAAATCTATCTCAAGCTTCAGGTTGAGAAAAGAGGATGAACTCTTGAACTGCACGCCATTGGTTATTGAATTTAACCTATGGTGTGCAGCTTATTTATTTTTAGTGCCTCTTTTTTGACAGTTCGGTGTCAGTTGAAAAAGGGGCCGCCAAAATGTGATGTGTTTCACTTATAATATCTTCCGGCTGTTTTATAGTTAAGGCAGGAACCAAAAGGGAGTGTTCATTCATGAAATTATTTATGCCAAAACAGCATGGAGCCTGGGCGATGTTGATCATCCCTTTCTGGCTCGGAGCAGCGGCAAGTGAAATCGTCTGGCAGCATATCCCGTTTTTTATTGGGTGGCTATTACTATACTTGGGAACATATCCGCTTCTGTTGATGTTCAAGAAAAAGAAAATCCCGTTTTATCGCAAATGGGCACTGATTTATATCCTCCCATCCTTAGTATTCTTGATGGTCCCATTATTCACGACACCATCGATTGTGTTCTTTGGGTTTGCGATGATTCCATTTTTCATCCTTAACGCCTATTTCTCGGCCAAAAATAAAGACAGGGCATTGATGAATGATCTCAGTGCAATCATTGTTTTTTCCATCGCTGGCCTGGCAAGCAGTTATCTGCCTGGTGCAGAAATCAATCAGCAGGGTATTCTCGTCTTTGCATCATGCATTCTGTTTTTCACAGGAAGCACTTTCTATGTGAAAACGATGATCCGGGAAAAGAAAAACAGTCAATTCAAGTGGATCTCCTGGACCTATCATCTTCTCGTCCCGGTTTTGTGGCTGGCAGCAGGAGAAGCAATTGTCGCCGTTGCGGCAATACCAAGCCTGATCAGAGCCATCGTATTTTACGGCAGGCCGCTTAGCGTCATGAAGGTGGGAATATATGAAATCATAAACGCAGCACTGTTTTTTATCATTATGCTTTTCGCAATCCTATAAAAGAAAGGAAAGCCGCCAGAGTTCTGGCGGCTTTCTCTATTCGATATTACATATTTCAATCGGGCAATTCTCGCAGTCGATTTCCCGTTTTAGCCGATTGAGCGCATGTATGGTTATATAGCCTTTGTCGATGGAGATGATATCCTGTTTCCTGAGCTCGCTCAATAAGCGGTTTACGACTTCTCGTGAGGTGCCGCAGAAGTTTGCGAGTTCCTGGTTTGTCAAAGATACATCTATTTTCATGCCGTCTTCGGTTTTTACGCCAAAACTGTTCACCAGGCGGATCAGAGTAGAATATAATGCACCTTTCTTTCCGTGAAGGACCAAATCCCTGAACCTTGTTTGGGATTTGCGGTGCTGCAGGGAAAGCCATTTAACGAGTTCCAGTGCCAATCCGCTATCCTTTCCGATTTCGTCCTCGAGCCGGTCTTTTTGAATGACCGCAACGCTCCCGCTTTCAGAAGCCCTGGCGTTCAAAATATGCTGCGACGCCGGACTGAACAATGTCAATTCTCCAACCAGCTCACCAGCAGAGCACATTCTGATTGTCAGCTCACGCCCATCTGGGATCATTTTGCTGACCTGAAATTTACCGCTCTGGATAATGTACAACTCATTCGCAGTATTTCCCTCTTCAAAAAGGAAGCTTCCTTTATCAATATTTTTGATTCTATGGACTTTTTCAAACAGCTTATTCATATTTGGTGACAAGGTTGCAGCCGTCAACATGTGATTACCACCTTATTAAGGGATCTATACACCCGTCCGTATCTGATATTAATATAATTATATTGTAAAGCATACAAAATCATCAATCTAATTGTGAAATGTTCACATATTGTTAATAATTTAGTTGCCTTTTTATAATTTAGTTTTTATAATAAGAAGAACTTTACTAATAATTATAAAAAAAGATGTTTATTTATGCATATTGTGAAAGGAGGAAAAACGTGAAGGCAGCTATAATCGGAACGACAGGTTATGGGGGCGGGGAGCTGATCCGTATACTTAACAATCATCCATCTTTCAGCATTCAGTCAGTACATACAACACGGGATGAAAAGCCTGTTTCTGCAGAGTATCCCCATTTGTCAGGCATTTTTGACAAAGTCCTTACCAGCATCGATCCAGATAAAATCGTTGAGGAAGCAGACATTGTCTTCCTGGCAACACCATCGAAAGTTTCCGGAGAACTTGTCGAAAGCTTTTTTAACAAAGATATTAAAGTCATTGACCTGTCCGGAGACCTGAGATTAAAAGACTCTGATACTTATAGGAATTGGTATAAGCATGAACCGGTTGACGATTCGATTCTGTCCGAATCTGTGTATGGCCTCAGCGAATGGAACAAAGAGCAAATTGCCCATGCAAGCATTCTCGCCAACCCAGGCTGCTATCCAACAGCAGCGCTTCTTGGGCTCGCGCCGGTCTTGAAGGAAAAAGTGATCGATCCAAAAAGTATGATCATTGATGCAAAATCCGGCGTATCAGGGGCTGGTAGGTCGCCTTCATTGGGCACTTTGTATGCTGAGTTGAATGAAAATTTCAAAATTTACAAAGTGAACGAACATCAGCATATCCCGGAAATTGAACAACAGCTAAGTCTTTGGAATGGTGAAGAGGTGAAAATAACCTTCAGCACCCATCTGATTCCGGTTACGAGAGGGATCATGACCACTATGTATATGAACCTTAAGGAAGATTGGAATACTTCGAGATTACTGGATTTATATGAGGAAACCTACTCTCGCCACCCTTTTGTAAGAGTCAGGAAGGAAGGAATCTTTCCGGCCGTTAAAGAAGTGAAAGGCTCGAATTACTGCGATATCGGCTTGCATGCTGACAGCAGGACTGGAAGGCTGACGATTGTTTCGGTTATTGATAATTTAATGAAAGGTGCTGCAGGGCAGGCTGTCCAGAACGCTAATATTATGTTTGGATTGGATGAAACGGCGGGTCTTAATCTGATGCCCCTGTATCCATAAAGGAGGATTATATGTACCAGGCTTTGACAGACCAGAAGTTAATCAAAGAAATTCCGGAAGGCGGGATCTTGACTCCAAAGGGATTCAAGTGCGGCGGAATTCATGCGGGATTGCGCTATAACAAGCTTGATTTAGGACTGATTGTCAGTGAGGCACCGGCAAGCTGTGCTGCGGTGTACACGACAAGCCATTTCCAGGCTGCTCCTCTGGCCGTGACTCAGGAGAGCATTGCCAGCGAAGGAGTTCTTCAGGCCGTTGTCGTCAACAGTGCATGTGCGAATGCCTGCACAGGCGAACAGGGATATAGTGATGCACTGAAGATGAGGGCACTGGCAGCCGCAAAATTAGCGATTCCTGAACATCATGTAGCTGTAGCCTCCACGGGAGTCATCGGTGAATTCATGCAAATGGAAAAAATTGAAGCGGGAATCGCACAGCTTGCTGTCGGAAAAGATTCCGAAGATGCAAAAGATTTCCAGACGGCGATTCTGACAACCGATCTAGTCATGAAACACGCCTGTTATTCAGCCGAGATTAACGGAATGACAGTGTCGGTCGGAGGAGCAGCCAAGGGTTCCGGCATGATTCATCCGAATATGGCTACGATGCTCGGGTTTTTAACGACAGATGCGAATATATCAAGTGCAGATCTGACTTACGCACTAAAAGAAGTAACGAATACAACCTTTAACCAGATCACTGTCGATGGCGATACATCGACAAATGATATGGTCCTTGTAATGGCAAACGGAGCTGCCGGGAATCAACCGCTGAATCCTGAGCATCCTGAATGGCCCCTATTTGTTGAACTGTTAAAAGAAAGCTGTGCCAGCCTTGCAAAACAAATCGCCAGGGATGGGGAAGGAGCGACAAAACTGATCGAAATATCCGTATCCGGTGCATTGTCTGATGAAGAGGCAAGGATCATTGGCAAGCAAATCGCCGGTTCTAACCTTGTCAAGACCGCGGTTTATGGTGCAGATGCCAACTGGGGAAGGATTATTGGAGCAATCGGCCAGAGCCAGGCAAGCGTAAATTCGGATACCGTGGACATTTCGCTTGGTGACATCATAATGCTGAAGGGAAGTACACCGATTGCTTTCGACGAAGAAGTCGCTAGAGAGTACTTGATGAATGACAAGGTGGAAATTTTCGTGGATCTCCATCTTGGTGAAGGCAAAGGAATGGCATGGGGCTGTGACCTTTCATATGATTATGTGAAAATCAACGCAAGCTATCGGACTTAAAGGGGCGGATTCTTTGGAAACTGTAGTCATAAAATGCGGCGGAAGTGTGCTGGGCGAACTTGATGAACCATTCTTTACGAGTCTTAAAGAATTGATGAAAGACGGATATTATCCGGTCATCGTCCATGGTGGCGGGCCAGCGATCAATTCAATGCTTGATTTATATAACATCAATGCGAATTTCAAGGATGGACTTAGAGTAACGTGCGAAAAAACGATGGGAATCGTTGAAATGGTCCTGTCAGGCCAGACGAACAGGCAGCTGTGCGGCATCTTGATGAAGCAAGGATTCAAGGTTCTTGGTATTAATGGGAGCGACGGGTCCTGCCTGCAGGCCGACTATATCGATAAACAAGGGCTGGGTTATGTAGGGAAGGTCAACAAGGTAAATACTGACCTGATCAAGATGGCAGTTGAGTCGGGTTATATTCCCGTTATTACTCCGATCGGAATTTCGGAGGATGGCTGCAAGCTGAATATCAATGGTGATTACGCTGCTGCATCCATCGCAAAAGCTCTGAATGCCGAGCGCTGTGCCTTTGTGACCAATGTCGATGGAATCTTGATCAACGGCGAGCTGATCTCCGAAATAACCGATCTTGAGATAGAAAACTATATTGCTGATGGAAGCATTTATGGCGGGATGGTACCAAAGGTGAATTCAGCATTATCAGCCACAGCTGCCGGTGTAGAGAAAGCGATGATCATTTCTGGCAAAAAGCCATTCTATAAAAATAACTGCTGGCATGGAACCGCGATTGCCGCACAGGAAGGAGTGTTAAAATGAGTCATTTATTCCCCACTTACCAGAGATGGGAGATTGAGCCAGAGAAAGCAAGCGGGTCGGTCATTCATGGGAAAGATGGACGTGAATATCTTGATTTCACTTCAGGAATCGGTGTATGCAATCTGGGCCATCGCCCTGAAGCTGTTGAACACGCTATCAAAGAACAGCTGGAATTATTCTGGCATGTATCAAATCTTTTTCCACAAAGCATCCAGGAGGAAGCGGCCAGGAAACTTGTGAAAGCCTCCGGTTTGGATTGTGTGTTTTTTGCCAACAGCGGTGCCGAGGCCAATGAAGCAGCAATAAAACTGGCGAGAAAAGCCACTGGAAGGAAGAAGATTATTACGTTCCTGCAATCCTTCCATGGGCGTACGTTTGCTGGCATGGCGGCGACAGGGCAGGAAAAAATCAAGCATGGATTCGGGAATATGCTCGAAACCTTTGTTCACTTGCCATTCAATGACCTGGAAGCTCTAAAAAATGAAATTGATTCCGATACAGCAGCCGTCATGATTGAGATTGTCCAGGGTGAAGGTGGAATTCACGTCGTTCATGAGGAGTTTATTAAAGAAACTGGCAAACTCTGTACAGAAAACGGAATACTGCTTATTGTCGATGAAATCCAGACGGGGATCGGGCGTACAGGAAAGCCCTTTGCCTTTCAGCATTTTGGGATTTCACCCGATATCATAACGGTTGCAAAAGGGCTTGGTAATGGATTGCCGATTGGTGCAGCCGTCGGTAAAGCGGAACTTGCAGAACATTTTGGCCCGGGAAGCCATGGTTCAACATTCGGAGGGAATCCGATCAGTACCGCTGCTGCTTGCGCTGTGATGGATATAATCTTTGAGAATGAATTCCTTAAAGAAGTATCTGCCAAAGGGGAAACTTTGTTTCAGCTGCTTGATCATGAACTTGGGTGTTTGGAAGTGGTAAAGGAAATCAGGGGCATCGGCTTGATGGCCGGTATTGAATTGACTGTTGCAGCCCAGCCTTATCTCATGCAGCTAAGGAAATCGGGATTGATTGTTTTGCCGGCAGGGGAAAAGGTAATCAGGCTTCTTCCGCCGCTGAATGTTAGTGCTGAAGAGCTGGAAAAAGCAGTATCTCTAATAAAGGAAATCCTAATAAACCAAACTGTAACAGCGTAAGAGCTGTATATTTTTTAAAAATAAATGAATAAAAATTTAAAGTAATAAATAAATATTCAACTGGAGAGGTGACGAATGAAAGGATATTTGCATCTGGCTGACGGAAAGACATATAAGGGATCCCTGCTTGGTTCGCTTCCTGAAGAGGGAATCGCCGGTGAAATTGTCTTTTTCACAGGAATGACAGGATATCAGGAGGTATTGACCGATCCTTCCTATAAGAATCAAATCATTGTGTTCACTTATCCGCTGATTGGCAATTACGGCATAAATAATGAGGATTTTGAAAGCAAGAAGCCCCATGTTGCAGCGGTGATTGTCAGTGAAGCTGCCAAAGAGGCTTACCATTATGAGGCACAGCATTCTTTTACCGAGTATCTTGAGAAATGGAATATTCCAATCCTTGAACATATTGACACCCGTGAGCTGGTGAAAAGCATCCGGGCAAACGGCACGATGCCGGCAGTTTTGGCAGCCGGTCCTGAAAATGATGTATGCTGCGACACCATAGACAGCCTGAAAGTAAAAGAGGTTTCGGTCCAGTCACCGGTGACGATTGGAAGGGGCAATACTCACATTGTATTGGTCGATTATGGATTCAAAAAGTCGATTGCCGACTATCTTGTTGAACAAAAATGCCTTGTTACAATCGTTCCCTACGATTATAGCGCTGAACAAATTTCGGCGCTGAAGCCTGATGGCGTGCTTTTATCAAATGGACCAGGAGATCCGAAAGAGTTGATTGATCAGCTCCCTGAGATCAGGAAAGTGGCCGAATATTTTCCGGTGTTGGGAATCTGTCTCGGCCATCAGCTGGCGGCCCTTGCTTTCGGAGGGGATACGAAGAAAATGCTGTTTGGGCATCGGGGAGCAAATCAGCCTGTATTCGATGTGACAGGAAACCGAGTATTCATGTCATCCCAAAATCACAGTTATACCGTCGATCAAGATAGTATCGTGCATACAGGTCTGAAAATACGTTTCCTTAATAAAAATGACCAGTCCATCGAGGGGCTTTATCATGAGAAACTGCCTCTGATGACCGTTCAATTTCATCCGGAAGCAAGTCCAGGACCTGAAGACAGCATCTTCATATTCGAGGAATTCATCAATACAGTCAAATACAGAAAGCGGAGAGAAGTCAGCTATGCCTAAGGATACAAGTATTAAATCAATATTGGTCATTGGATCTGGCCCTATCATCATCGGCCAGGCCGCAGAATTTGATTATGCAGGAACACAGGCCTGCATCGCCCTGAAGGAGGAAGGCTACCGCGTCATCCTTGCCAACAATAACCCGGCCACCGTCATGACTGACCATGTGTTTGCCGATGCAGTCTATTTTGAGCCAATGACAGTGGAAAGTGTAGAAAATATCATCAAAAAAGAAAGGCCTGATGGCATTCTCGGCACACTTGGAGGCCAGGCAGGACTGAATCTGGTATTCAAGCTGAGTGAAGAAGGAATCCTTGAAAAATACCGCGTGAAAGTACTTGGCACTTCAGTGTCGAGCATCAAGCAGGGTGAGGACAGGGAAGCATTCCGCAGCCTGATGCACAAGCTGAATGAGCCTGTGCCTGAAAGCGAAATCGTACAAAAGGTGGAAGAAGCCGCTGCTTTTGCAGAAAGAATCGGTTTTCCGCTGATTGTACGCCCAGCCTACACACTTGGCGGCACCGGGGGCGGAATCGCCGATAACATGGATGAATTAATGGCGCTTGTGTCGGGGGGATTGAATGAGAGCCCGATCAACCAATGTCTGGTGGAAAGAAGCATTGCCGGCTTCAAAGAAATTGAATATGAAATGATGCGTGACTCTGCGGGAACATGTATTGCCATTTGCAATATGGAAAATATTGATCCGGTCGGGATCCATACTGGTGACTCGATCGTCGTTGCACCTTCCCAAACGCTGACTGACCGGGAATATCAAATGCTCAGGACTTCCGCCGTTAAAATTATTTCTGCTTTGGGTATTGTCGGTGGCTGCAATATCCAGTTCGCCCTTGATCCTGAAAGCAAGAAGTACTACTTGATTGAAGTGAATCCGCGGGTCAGCCGGTCATCAGCACTCGCATCCAAAGCGACAGGTTACCCGATTGCCCGTATGGCAGCAAAGCTGGCTGTTGGATATAACCTCGCAGAGATCAAGAACCCGGTAACGGGCAATACATTTGCCAGCTATGAGCCGGCGCTCGATTATGTAGTAGTGAAAATCCCTAAATGGCCATTCGAACAATTTCCGCAAATTGAACGGACCCTGGGGACCCAAATGAAGGCAACAGGGGAAGCGATGGCGATTGACAGAAGCTTTGAGCGTGCCTTCATCAAAGCAATCAGGTCCCTTAACATCAAAACCCTGGACTTAAAGCTGCCTGCTATTGCCGATTATTCCGTTGAAGAGTTGTACACACTTGCAGACAATCAGACAGACCAGCGGATATTTGCTTTGCTGGAACTGCTGCGCAAAGGTGAGGGGATGATGGCTCTCCATAAAAGAACCAGAATTGATCTGTTCTTCCTGTCGAAATTCAAATCATTGATTGAGATGGAGAAGAAGATTTCAGAGCATGACCTTGAAGGCATTAAAGCTTCAGAGCTTAGAACTTTTAAAGAAAAAGGATTCAGCGATGCCTTCCTTGCAAAAGAATGGAAAGTATCGGAGAAAGCTGTACGGGAACTCCGTAAACAACATGATATAATCCCAGCTTACAAAATGGTCGATACATGCGCTGCTGAATTTGAATCGGCTTCCAATTATTTTTACTCCAGCTACCTCGGAGAAAATGAAGCGCAGGTCTCGGGCGGAAAGCGGAAGGTCCTCGTCATCGGAAGCGGCCCGATCAGCATCGGACAGGGAATTGAGTTTGATTATTGCTCGGTTCACGGTGTCTTTGCACTTAAGGAAGAAGACATTGAAACGATCATGATCAATAACAATCCGGAAACAGTCAGCACAGATTTTGCGATTTCCGACAGGCTGTATTTCGAGCCATTAGCATTGGAAGATATCTTGAATGTAATTGAGCTCGAAGGAATTGATGAAGTCATCGTACAGCTCGGCGGGCAGACGGCTTTAAATCTTGCCAAAGGGCTTGAAGAAGAAGGAGTACAGCTGCTGGGAACAACCTCCGGGACAATAGATGTTTTTGAGGACAGAGATGAATTTTACAAACTGCTTGATAAATTGGAGATTCCGCGTGTAAAAGGCGAGACAGCTGCGGACGAAGAAGAATTGCGGAATGCAGTCGAGCGTCTGGGATACCCTGTACTGATCAGGCCATCGTATGTCATTGGCGGGCTGAATATGGTCGTGATTCATAACCACCAGAAGCTTAGTAATGTTTTGGAAGCAGGAAATATACAGTATCCGATACTGGTTGATCAGTATCTTGAAGCCAGTGAGGCAGAGCTTGACCTCGCAGCGGATGGTGAGCATATCCTGATTCCGGCGATCATCGAGCATATCGAGAAAACAGGTGTCCATTCAGGGGACAGTTTTTGTATGATTCCGGCCCAAAGCTTCCCGCCGGAGACGAAACAACGAATGGCAGATTATGCCAAGAGAATCGTCAGCAGTTTGAAATATAAGGGGTTAATGAATATCCAGTTCATTGTGAAAGGTGATGACGTTTATTTACTGGAAGTCAACCCACGTTCAAGCAGGACCATGCCAATAGTTAGCAAGGTTGCCGGAGTGGATTTAGTGAAAAAAGCGACAAAAATATTGCTTGGGAAATACTTTTTGTCGAAAGACGAACTCAAACTTGATTCGGATGCATCTTTCATCTGTGTCAAACATCCAGTATTTTCGAACTTCGCCTTAAAAGGGTTAGATAGCAAAACAGGTCCGCAAATGATATCGACTGGAGAAGGAATCAGTGTAGGATCTTCTTTTCAAGAAGCCATCAATAAAAGTTTTCATTCGCTAAATGGAAAGAGTGTCCAGGGTACCATTGCCATTACTGATAAAAGGATTTTATCTGAAGTGGAAAAAGATTACCCTGCCGCACAGTTTGTGGATATCGACCATGTAGCTGATGAAACCTTAATCGCTGCCTTGTATTGTCCCGGGACTTTGAAAGAGGATATCGCTCTAAGGGAGTGGGCAGTAAAGAACCGGAAGATCGTCTTGACCCAAAAGGAAACCTTATATGCTTTGTTAAAAAGCCAATCCGTGCAAACCTGGAATGTAAAATCCCTGGGGGAATGGCTGATAGAAAAAGATGAGGAAGTGATTGTAAAATGACAACATTGCAGAAGCTTGATACCAATTTAAAAGGCAAGGATTTATTAACTCTTGCTCATCTAGAAAAATATGAGATTCTGTCATTGATGGAAAAGGCGGTGACCCTCAAAGAGAAGACGCTCAAAAAACAATTTGACCATCCTTTAAAAGGGAAAATCCTCGGAATGATTTTTGATAAATCGTCGACTCGAACCCGGGTCTCCTTCGAAGTAGGCATGATCCAGCTTGGAGGCAGCGCTCTATATTTAAATGGCAATGACCTTCAACTGGGGAGAGGTGAATCGCTAAGCGATACAGCCCAGGTTCTTTCACAATACCTGGATGGCATCATGATACGGACCTTTTCGCATAAATCCGTAGAAGAACTGGCACAGCATGCCGATATACCGGTCATTAACGGATTGACCGATTTATATCATCCATGCCAGGCGCTGGCCGATCTAATGACGATATACGAAAAGAAGGGGAAGCTGGAAGGACTCAAGCTCGCATATATCGGGGATGGCAACAATGTCGCCCATTCCTTGATGATTGCCTGCACAAAAGTGGGTATCGACATATCGCTTGCATGTCCAAACGGGTATTACCCAGATTCGCAAATAACATCCCTTTGTGAAAGCTTTGCTGCAGAGAGTGGTGCAAAACTCGTCATTACTGAATCGCCAGCGGAAGCCGTAGCTGCAGCAGATGTCATCTATACAGATGTCTGGACCAGCATGGGACAGGAAGACGAAAACGAAAAAAGAATGAAGGATTTTCAAGATTTCCAGGTGAATGCTGAATTGCTGACGGCAGCAAATGAAGATTACCTTTTCATGCACTGCCTTCCCGCGCATCGAGGCGAAGAAGTAGCTGCAGATGTCATTGACGGAAAGAACTCCGTGGTCTTTGAGCAGGCAGGAAATAGGCTTCACGCCCAAAAAGCATTGCTGGTGGAGATCTTGAAGGACTAGAAGAAGATACAAATAAAGCCGGCTAAAAAGTAGCCGGCTTTTTACATTCATTAAGAGAAAAGGATAACAGCTGTGCCAACAACAAAGCAATAAATCGCAAAATACTTCAGGTTTCCTCGGGCCATGATATTCATGAACCATTTTAGAGAAAAGTAAGAGGCGATCAGTGAAGCGATAAATGCAAACACATACGGTAATGCCAGGTCCTTAAGATAAGGGTCTTGTAAAATGTCCGAAAATCCAAGGATCATGCCACCGACACTGACAGGAATATATAACAGGAAGGAATATCGTAATGCTGTTTCCTGTTTCATTCCAAGAGCCATAGCGGCAACAATTGTAGCACCCGATCGGCTGATTCCTGGTATCAGGGCGACAGCCTGGGCAAGACCGACAATGATCGCATCCTTAAAACTTAAATCACCGTCACTTTTGCGTCCGCGCAAATTTCGGATCATCCAAAGTGCAAAGCCCGTCACCAATAACGTAATGCCGACAGTTTTTATTGAAGCCAAATTTTCCTCGATGAAATCGCCAAAAAGGACACCAATCACTCCTGCAGGAATCGTTCCGACAATCAGGTAGATAATAAACATAAAATCAGATTTCGCTTCGGGATTTTTATCCTTAAGATATGCAAGTCCATTGACAATTAATCGCCAGATATCTTCACGATAAATGAATAATACCGCAAATAATGAAGCCGTGTTCACCAAAAGGGCAAAGCTCATGCCCCTGATTTCAAGCCCGAAAAAATGCTCGGCAATTTCAAGGTGGCCGCTTGAAGACACGGGTATTGGCTCTGTAATTCCCTGGAATAAACCTAAAAGTATGTATTTGAGCAAATCAAAAAAATTCTCCATAATAATTTCAGATCCTCCATGTATTTTTTTACCCATACAAACTAATGTACAGCATATCCCTTTTTTTTAAAAGGATAAAATAAACATTAATACTTTGTTTGAGTATGCAAATAATATAAAAGCCGGAATACTTATGAAGGAGGAAGGCAAATGGGTCAGAGTCATCAGTTCCGTGCCGGTCAAAAGGCACCTAATAATGGTATTTACATTGAAATCGGTGAAACAGGGAGCAATGTCAACAACCCGCAAAAAATCAAGCTGAAAGCCGGGGATCGCTTTCCTGAAAACTCAAACCATAATCGCCACTGGACATACATGCCGAAATTCAAATAAAAGCAATAAAGCCATCCAGTGCGGATGGCTTTACTTTTTGGAAAATTTTATTATAATTAAATTAAAGGTCAAAAAAGGTCAAAGGAGTGGTTGGGTTGGATTTGAATAGAATGACGGAAAGCTTGCAGCAGGCATTTGTATCAGCCCAAACCCTGGCTGTTCAACATAATCACCAGGAAGTGGACGATACCCATCTTTTGCTCTCCATACTAGAACAAGAGGGCAACCTGGCTGCCACCCTATTGACGGGTTTGGAAATGAATCTGGAGAAATATAAAGTAGACTTAAATACTTTCCTTGCAAAAAAACCACAAGTTTCAGGAAGTGGAGTCGAGCAGGGGAAATTATATATTACCTCGACACTGCAAAAGGTTTTGGCTCAAGGTGAAAAGGAAATGAAACAGTTTGAAGACGAATATCTGTCGGTAGAACATGTATTGCTTGCAGCACTCGAAACTGCTGGTTCTGAGGCAGGCTCTGCCTTGAGGAACTCAGGCTTAACCAGAGCGAAACTGCTGGCAAGAATTAAAGAGGTTAGGGGGAATCAGAGAGTGACTTCACAAAACCCAGAGGCGACTTATGAAGTGTTGAAGAAATATGGGCGTGACCTTGTTGAGGAAGTCCGTTCGGGAAAGGTTGACCCGGTAATCGGCAGGGACAGTGAAATACGCAATGTCATACGTATCCTGTCCAGGAAAACGAAAAACAATCCAGTCCTGATCGGGGAACCTGGCGTCGGCAAGACTGCGATCGTGGAAGGACTGGCACAGAGGATCGTCCGTAAAGATGTTCCTGAGGGCTTGAAGGATAAGACGGTATTCGCACTGGACTTGAGCGCGCTGATTGCAGGTGCCAAGTTCCGGGGGGAATTTGAAGAGAGATTGAAAGCCGTTCTAAATGAAGTGAAAAAGAGTGAAGGAAAAATCCTGCTGTTCATCGATGAACTCCATACCATCGTAGGGGCTGGGAAGACAGAAGGCGCAATGGATGCGGGGAATATGCTGAAGCCTATGCTTGCCCGTGGAGAGCTTCACTGCATTGGCGCAACTACACTCGATGAGCATCGTAAATACATTGAAAAAGACCCCGCCTTGGAACGAAGATTCCAGCAGGTACTGGTACAAGAACCGGACGTAGAGGACACCGTTTCAATTTTAAGGGGATTGAAGGAAAGATTCGAAATCCACCATGGAGTGAACATCCATGACCGTGCACTGGTTGCTGCTGCCACATTATCTGACCGGTATATCACGGACAGGTTCTTGCCTGACAAGGCGATTGACCTTGTTGATGAGGCATGCGCGCTGATCCGTACGGAAATTGATTCCATGCCTTCCGAACTTGATGAAGTGACCAGAAGGGTCATGCAGCTGGAAATCGAAGAAGCTGCATTGACAAAGGAAAAAGATGATGCCAGCCGGGAACGCCTTGAAATTCTCCGCGAGGAACTCGCTAACTTGAGGGAAAAAGCGAATGGAATGAAGGCAAGATGGCAGCAGGAAAAAGAGGGAATCCAAAAGGTCCAGGAAAAACGTGAAATGCTTGAAAAACTGCGCCGTGAATTGGAAAAGGCTGAAAATGATTATGATTTGAACAAGGCAGCTGAATTAAGGCATGGCCGTATTCCTTCGCTGGAAAAAGAGCTGAAGGAGCTTGAATTGGAAGTTAGCAAAAACCAGGATGACAGGCTTCTTCGTGAGGAAGTAACCGAAGAAGAAATTGCCGGAATTGTTTCGCGATGGACGGGCATCCCCGTCATGAAACTTGTTGAAGGAGAACGTGAGAAGCTCCTTAAGCTTGAGAGCATCCTGCATGAACGTGTTGTCGGACAGGATGAAGCGGTATCTCTAGTTGCCGATGCAGTCCTGCGGGCAAGGGCGGGCATCAAGGATCCTAACAGGCCTATTGGCTCATTCATTTTCCTCGGCCCTACCGGGGTCGGAAAAACGGAGTTGGCGAAGACGCTGGCACAATCACTGTTCGATAGCGAAGAGCATATCATCCGAATCGATATGTCCGAGTATATGGAAAAACATGCAGTTTCAAGATTAATCGGAGCTCCTCCAGGATATGTCGGGTATGAAGAGGGAGGACAGCTGACAGAAGCTGTCAGAAGGAATCCATACTCTGTCATCCTTCTCGATGAAGTGGAAAAGGCACATCCTGAAGTATTCAATATCCTTCTGCAAATGCTGGATGATGGCAGGGTAACCGATTCGCAGGGAAGAACAGTCGACTTTAAGAACACAGTGATCATCATGACATCCAATATCGGATCGCACTATTTGCTTGAGCGGCAGGACGGCGCTGAAGATATCACTTCGGAAACAAGGGACCTGGTCATGTCCCAGCTGCGCAGCCATTTCCGTCCTGAATTCCTGAATCGTGTCGATGAAATCATTTTGTTCAAGCCGCTTGCATTGAGTGAAATCAAAATGATCGTCGGAAAGTTGGTTTCGACGCTGCAGGGAAGACTGGCAGACCAGCAAATACAGCTAAATATTACCGATGAAGCCAAAGAGTTTTTAGCTGAACATGGTTTCGATCCTGTTTATGGTGCCAGACCGTTGAAGCGATTCATCCAGCGAAGCGTGGAAACAAAGCTTGCAAAAGAAATTATCGCTGGCAGGATCAAAGAAAAAAGCAAGGTGGAAATTGGAATTGAAAATGGGGATATTGAGTTGGAAGTAGAATAACAATGAAAAAAGTCATCCAGCAGGATGACTTTTTTATGTACTTTAATGACCGTGCTTCTCTTCGGAACCGCCAGGAAGGACTGCAGGAATCACCAGGATGATAATGGTTGCCACAACAGCCAGGATCGTGCTTTGAGCCAGGTCCAATCCAACGCCAATCATTGCGCCGGCTACATAATTCAGCATTAGAACAAGAAGGAATGTCCAGAATAAAGTCCAGAAATATTTCACGATTTTCACCTCTTACATTATTAAATCTTTTCTCATCTTACCACAAGCCATTCAAATTATAAATAATATTTAAATAAAATGAAAAGCGTTTTCATGTAATCAATCGATTTTCCCGCCTGTAGGAATTATTATATAGATGTAGCTGGAATTCAGGCTTATTTGATATTTTTGCTTAATGATAAAAGCCTATTGTGACGATTTTAAGGTTTAATGAGAAAAATGGGCAAACTCCCGTTCATTTCCTGTTAAATAACATACAGTAATATGAATAATCTATAGGGAAGGGGTTGGTAGTGTGGAGAGCCGGAACTTTAAACTGGATACCGAATGGAATGTAATCCATTATCCTGAACGACCCAATGGTTTCGGTATCCTGGCAATTGGAGATGAAAGACATTTTGTGAATGGCAGCAGCAGTTTTTGGACACAGAATGAAGGTAAACGTTCAATGCTGAACATTTGGAAAAATGACGGATATACTGTGTTTTACTCAAATCTATACGGCAGGCATTGGGGAAGTGAGAAGGCTGTCGATTTGGCGATGAGATTGTGCACTCATATTGTCCGCAACGAAATTTTGAACCCATCCTTCCATATCGTAGCAGAGGGAATGGGGGCACTCGTGGCAATGAAAATTCTAGCCAACAGTGATAATAAGATCAGGTCTCTGGTACTGATCAATCCAATCCTTTCATTAAGTGCCCACCTGGAACAGGAAAAAGAGAACAAGTTTTTTTATAAAAAGCTTATTGCAGAACTAGAAGCCGCATACGAAACGGATATCGAGAATCTTCTTCAGCGACTTCATGATGAAGAGTCAGGTTCCGAAGGATTTAATAAAGAAACACCGGTGAAGATCATCCATGTTTTGTCTGGTAACAGAGCATATAAACAATCGAATGTCATTAAGGATTTATCCGTTGATTGGGAAAAAGACAGTTTGCCTATTACCATAAGTTACGTTCTGCCAGAAAAAAAACTGCAGTTAGGATTCCAAATCGTCCAATTTCTGTCCAAACATGAGCACGTCCTATAACTCCTTGCAAATATTTTCAATATTAGATTCATAGGATACAAGAGAGTATTTGCAAGGAGGAATCAACATGGAAAGGGCAACTATTGTTGGTGTATATGATTTTGTAGGGTATAGTCTTTGTCGGCATTTGCTCGATATGGGCATTGAAGTGGCAGGAATCCATCCGGCGGGTGAAAAAGAGGATGATTATACAGAAGAAAAGCGTTTGGAAATTGGCAGGAATGCCAACTTCTCAGAAATCAATCTAGTGGAGTGGCAGGGTGAAGAAGGAGTTGATTCCTTGTTTGTCACTTTGTTTGAAGCGTTCCTCCATCAGGATCGCACAGCAGAGGATCTAGAGATGATTTTATCTAAACTTGAGGCTCGGCATTGTAAGAAACTGCGGACAGTTTTGCTCCTACCTGCATATTTGGCGCAGGAAAATGTGAAGATGGAAAAAACGGAGTCTGGATTGGACCAGTTTCTCAACAGGGCTAAGTCTTCTGTTCTGGTCATTTATTTGCCGACTATTTATGGGCCATGGCAGCCTGAAAAGTGTTTTTTCCAAAAAGCGATGAATCATACATCAAGAGAAAGAGGAGAAATTCCCGAAATCGATCCTTGGGAATGGACGAAGGATTGTTTGTATATTGATGATGCAGTGAACTGCATTAGAAAAATGGCTGAATCGGGCGAACAAGGGCAGTATATATTGACGAGCGGACAACCTGACAGTTGGAAAGAATGTGCCAGGGAACTGCTTGGCCAGGACTTCGCAGTGCCTGAAAGCCGGTTTGTAAAATCAAAGGTAAAAGAGTCCATTAAGGTCAAAAAAGTGGGGAAAAACGAGCAAGTCAGAAGAGGGTTGGGCAAACAAAGGGAGCAGTATTCCCGGATACAGGACAGCAGAGTCTAAAGGGATTTTCTATAAATCACTTTTCAAACGATACGCCACAGAGTAAAATGGTAAAAGATTCTTTTATCGGTTCCATTTTAATAAGCGAACACTGCAGGATCATATAGAATAAGAACAGTGGCGCATAAAGGAGATGCATCGGATGCTGAAACGTTTCGGGCTGATATTGTTAAGCCTTCTTTTGCTTGGAGGATGCGGACAACCTCTTGCATCCGGGAAGGTGGAGAAAGTCGGTCTGCTGGTGCCTGAAACTATTGATGATCAGGTGTGGGGGACGAAGGGATATCGAGGTCTTCTGCAAATCCAGACCCGTCTGGGGGTTGATGTTTTTTTTAAGGAAGGTATGAATTCCCAAGAAGCCGTAGAAGAAGCTGTCAAGGAGTTCGACCGTAAAGGTGTGAACCTGATCTATGGCCATGGGAATGAGTACGCTGCCTTTTTCAATAAGATATCTGAGAAATATCCTGAAATCCATTTCATCAGTTTCAATGGCGATTCCCGGAAGAAGAATACGACCAGCCTGAACTTTGAGGGATATGCCATGGGATTCTTTGGGGGGATGGTCGCGAGCCATATGTCTGAAACCGGCAAGGTCGGTATTATTGCGGCGTATGAATGGCAGCCTGAAGTCGAAGGTTTTTATGATGGGGCCATTTTTGAGAAAAAGGATATGAAGGTCGACATCCGCTTTGTTGGTCACTGGGATGATCAAGAGAAAGCGCTGGAAGTTCTCGATGAAGTTTTGAGCGATGGCGCGGATGTCATTTATCCTGCCGGGGACGGGTATAATGTTCCCGTTATCGAAAAAGTGAAGGACAGCGGCAATTATGTAATTGGCTATATTTCCGACCAGTCCGATTTCGGTGAGTCGACCGTTCTGACAAGCACTGTCCAGCATGTTGACGATTTGTATGAATTAACGGCTGAGAAGTACAATAACGGCAATCTTGAATCTGGCAATTTATCATTCGATTTTCAGGACGGGGTGATTACCCTTGGCAAATTCAGCCCTGATGTCGATTCAGAATACCGTAAAAAGTTGAATACTTATATCAATACTTATAAAAACACAGGCAAATTACCTAACCAATGATTCAAGACTATAGGAGGCAAAGAACATGCAAAATAATGACAAAACAATGGAATTCATGCAAATCGCCATGAAGTATCTGCCGGAAGCCCAGCAGAAACTGCAAGAAGCAGGCATCGAGATGACAATGGACAATCTCCAGCCGTTTTTCACCTTGTTCACAAATGTAATGAACGAAGCATATGAACTGGGGAAAGCAGACGCTGCAAAGGAATAGATCACAACAAAAGCTGAGGCATGCCTCAGCTTTTATTTTTATCAATAATCTGGTCAAAAAAAGGCTTTACTTTGCCCAAAAGGGGCTTGAGCTCTCTGGCTGATGTGATCAGTGTATCAACATGGTACATCACTTCATCTAAATCAATATGATCAAGGTACTTGCTTAAAGGGGAAAAAGGCTCGGCTGGATGGTCATTACTTTCGTCTATGTTCTTCTGACCTCCAAACATGAAGTGGTCAAAATGATCGAAATCATGTCCGGTCTCAGCGCTGACGTCTTGTTCACTTGTTCTGAGCTTGAAACCAAACAGGTCTCTAGCTCTTTCATCCTCCATTTTCATTCCCACCTTTCTCTATCTCTTTATACATGAATATAGTGCAAACTGGCGGCTGGCACTTGGCTATTTTGAGACATAATGTCTTCACTGTCAGTCTATGAAGAATCTGGTCATATGGACTGGGTCAAAAGTGGAATTCTTATTTTTCAGTTGCAGTAGGAGAGCATTATCTGCTAAAATTAGTACCAAGTCATAATAATTGATAATAATTAATTGCTCTTAATAGACAGAATCCAAAGGATAAAGGAGATGGATCCCATGAATGCAGGGATAACTGGGGTTGGGCGGTACTTGCCTGAAAATGTAGTAACAAACCTTGATTTGGAAAAGAAAATGGACACTTCGGATGAGTGGATTCGCTCAAGGACGGGGATTGAAGAAAGAAGAATTGCAAATGATGATATGGATACTTCTCATTTAGCCTATCGTGCTGCAGCAGAGGCCATCAAAAATGCTGGGATCTCTGCTGAAGAACTTGACCTTATCCTGGTGGCTACAGTTACGCCGGATCAGCCTTTCCCAACGGTATCATGCATGCTCCAGGAGCAGCTTGGTGCAAAGAAGGCTGCAGCAATGGACTTGAGTGCCGCATGTGCCGGATTCATGTATGGGATGGTAACCGCGAAGCAATTTATCGAAGCGGGCACTTATAAGTATGTGTTAATAGTAGGGGTTGAGAAACTTTCCAAAATCACGGACTGGAATGACCGGAATACAGCTGTACTTTTTGGTGATGGTGCCGGAGCCGTAGTGATGGGGCCAGTTTCAGACGGTAAAGGAGTACTCTCGTTTGAATTGGGTTCTGACGGAACCGGTGGAAAGTATCTATATCAGGACGACTATATTGTCATGAATGGCCGGGAAGTCTTCAAGTTTGCGGTAAGGCAAATGGGTGAGAGCAGCATCAATGTACTTGAAAAAGCCGGGCTTTCAAAAGAAGATGTCGATTTCCTGATTCCCCACCAGGCAAATATCAGGATCATGGAGTCTGCGCGCCAGCGACTTGAGCTTCCTATCGAGAAAATGTCAAAAACAGTCCATAAGTACGGTAATACATCTGCCGCTTCCATTCCAATTTCGCTTTTTGAAGAACTTGAAGCTGGTAAAATCAAGGATGGCGATGTAGTGGTAATGGTTGGCTTTGGCGGGGGCCTGACCTGGGGCGCGATTGCCATGCGATGGGGTAAATAATTCAAACAACTACAATCAAAATAAGAGATCAGATAAAGGAGATGCAATAAATGATGGAGAAACGCAGAGTCGTAGTTACTGGAATCGGGGCTGTCACGCCCCTCGGAAATGATGCAGAAACTACCTGGAAAAATATCGTGGAAGGTGTTTCGGGAATCGGCCCGGTCACCAGACTTAATGCCGATGATTTCCCGGCAAAGGTCGCAGCGGAAGTAAAAGAATTCAATGTTGAAAACTTTATAGACCGCAAGGATGCCAGGAAGATGGATCGCTTCACACATTATGCTGTTGCCGCATCCTTGATGGCTGTAAAAGATGCCGAGCTGGAAATTACCGATGAGAATGCTCCGCGAGTCGGTGTATGGATCGGATCGGGAATCGGCGGGATGGAAACATTTGAGCAGCAGCATGAAACATTCATGAATAGAGGATACCGCAGGGTCAGCCCATTTTTCGTGCCAATGATGATTCCTGACATGGCAACAGGGCAGGTATCGATCACTCTGGGTGCAAGAGGCTTTAACTCATGTACAGTCACAGCGTGTGCGACTGGGACAAACTCAATCGGTGATGCTTTCAAGGTTATCCAGCGCGGTGACGCTGATGTGATGGTAACCGGCGGAGCAGAAGCACCAATAACAAAAATGTCTTTTGCTGGATTCTGTGCAAATACCGCCTTATCGACAAATCATGACCCACAGAAAGCAAGCAGGCCGTTCGATAAAAACCGTGATGGGTTCGTCATGGGTGAAGGAGCGGGGATTGTCGTTCTGGAGGATTTGGAACACGCACTGGCCCGTGGAGCAAAAATCTATGCAGAAATCGTCGGCTATGGGGCAACCGGAGATGCATACCATATCACCGCACCGGCTCCAGAAGGTGAAGGCGGGGCAAGAGCGATGAAAATGGCCCTTGATGATGCTGGTCTTGCACCAGAAGAAGTTGGTTATATCAATGCACATGGAACAAGCACCGAGTATAATGATAAATACGAAACAATGGCCATCAAGTCTGTCTTTGGCGAACAGGCATACAAGCTGGCAGTCAGTTCAACCAAGTCGATGACAGGCCATTTACTGGGAGCTGCTGGAGGGATCGAAGCCATTTTCACCGTCCTGGCTTTAAAAGAAGGAATTCTCCCGCCGACAATTAATTTAGAGACACCAGACCCGGAATGTGATCTTGATTATGTGCCAAATACAGCACGCAGCCAGCAAGTAAACGCAGCGATCAGCAATTCACTCGGTTTTGGCGGTCACAACGCAACAATCGCATTCAGAAAATACGATGCTTAATAATATCGGAGGAAATCCCTCCTAACAGAAGCAGAAACCCTTTTTAGCTAGTGGGTTTCTGTTTTTTTTTGCCCAGAAATCCTCCTTTGCCCATAAGAATCCCGTTAAGGGTTTTATCAGGCTATTCATTCCTTCTCTCGCGGTTATGAGAGTGTCCAACCTCCCACTTAAGCAGCATTTTTACTGCTGATCAGATTCCAATGACACCTTTATGAAAACCTCTCCCGTCATACTAGAATTAGCCTCAATGCTCGTTAATTTCATTGAGAAAGCAACATAGCTACCAAAACATCCTTTTAAAAAAAGTAATGAAAGTGTAATAAAAGTACCATCTTCCTAATAATTAATAATTATCAGAATGTTTTATCCAGGCAGATAGTCAATTCTTTTACTACTAATTACTTGGGATGGGCGGTGTACAAGAAACGTGACAGCCTTATTGGAGCTAAAGAACCTAAAAACCTATTTTAAAAGAAAAAAGACCGTGATTCCTGCAGTGGACGGAGTGGACCTTGTCATCAATAAAGGGGAAACTGTCGCTTTGGTGGGAGAATCGGGATCCGGCAAAAGCATTACGTCTCTATCAATCATGCGATTGATTCCTAGCCCGCCCGGGGAAATTGTGGACGGGCAGATCCATTTTGATGGGCAGGATCTTGTGAAGGCCACTGAGGATGAAATGTGCAAAATCAGGGGCAATGACATTTCGATGATTTTCCAGGAACCGATGACTTCATTGAATCCTGTGCTTACCATTGGAGAACAAATAACGGAAGTCCTCACATACCATCAGGGATTGAATCAGGTGATGGCGAAGCAAAAAGCCATTGAGATGCTGGAACTCGTGGGGTTTTCACGGGCGAAGGAAATTATCAATGATTATCCCCATCGGCTTTCGGGAGGAATGCGCCAGCGGGTGATGATTGCGATGGCCATGAGCTGCAACCCAAAGCTATTGATTGCGGATGAGCCGACTACAGCATTAGACGTGACGATCCAGGCGCAAATCCTCGACTTGATGAAGGATTTGAGTACAAAGTTCAATACCTCAATCCTGATCATTACCCATGATCTCGGAGTGGTTTCCGAAGTAGCAGATCGGGTGGTTGTCATGTATGCAGGCCAGGTTGTCGAAGAAGCAATTGTCGAGGACCTGTTTGAAAATCCACTGCATCCATACACTGAGGGGTTGATGGGTTCCATCCCGTCTGTAGATGAGGACCATGAACGGCTTGCGTCAATAGAAGGAAATGTGCCTTCACCCGAGAATCTGCCAAAAGGCTGCCGTTTTGCGCCGCGATGCCCACATGCTTTTGACCGCTGTTTCAGTGAAATGCCAAACCTTGTCAGGAAATATGGCACACGCTCTGTAAGGTGCTTTTTACATGAAAGCAAGGAGGTGGAGAAATGATCTCAACAAATGACTCAGTGGAAAACAAAACGATTCAAGATAGCTCTGAAACCTTGCTTGAATTACAAGATTTAAAGAAGCACTTTCCTATTAAAGCAGGACTATTGCAAAAGACAGTTGGTCATATAAAAGCGGTTGACGGAATAAATTTGAAGGTGAATAAAGGAGAGACTCTAGGAATCGTCGGTGAATCAGGCTGCGGCAAATCGACTGTCGGCAGGACGATTATCCGGCTCTATGAACCTACCGATGGAAAAATCATTTTCAACGGCAAGGATATCTCCCATCTTTCAGAGAGTGAACTGAGAAGGGATGTGCGCAAAAATATCCAAATGATCTTCCAGGATCCATTCGCTTCGCTCAATCCGAGAAAAACATTGAGATCAATCATCAGGGAGCCTCTTGATACCCATCAATTATATAAGAGTAGAGAGAGGGACACCCATGTGGAGAACTTATTGGAAAAGGTAGGACTCAATGCTTCCTTTATCAATCGTTATCCACATGAATTTTCCGGTGGACAGCGCCAGAGAATTGGAATAGCCCGAACACTGGCATTGAACCCGGAATTGATTATAGCCGATGAAGCAGTTTCGGCACTGGATGTTTCCATACAGGCCCAGATCATTAATCTAATGGAAGATCTCCAGGAGGAGTTTGGACTTACTTATATTTTTATCTCCCATGACCTGAGCGTTGTCAGACATATAAGTGACAGGGTTGGTGTCATGTATTTAGGGAAAATGATGGAACTCGCTTCCAAAAAAGACCTGTATTCAGAACCGCTCCATCCATATACACAGGCACTGCTGTCAGCTGTTCCGGTTCCAAGAAAGAAAGGCGTCATGAAGCGTGAGCGCATCATCTTGAAAGGCGAGCTCCCCAGTCCGTCGAATCCGCCCAAAGGGTGTGTATTCCATACAAGGTGTCCAGCTGCATTTGACCTGTGCAGACAGATGGATCCCGAAGTCAAAGAAGTCAATAAAAATCATTATGTTGCCTGCCATCTATATACATAGGGCAGGGGCAGGATTTGAAGGGGGGAGATAGGAACACCTTTCTGCATGTCTAGAAAACCAGTAAAAAAATTTAAGGGGGAAAAAATGTGAAATTAAGAAAAGCTTCCTGGTTATTAATCAGCCTTACCCTGATCCTGTCGATCTTCCTGACAGCTTGTACAGGAAATCAAGCGGAGGATCCGAAAGAAACGCCTGGAGATGATGGCAAAAAAGAAGAAGAGCTGGCATCAGGTCCGCAGCAGGGCGGGGATTTAATCATTGGTTCCACTGGTGCGCCTACCGTCTTCAACCCGCTATATTCAACTGATACATCAAGCTCTGACATTGAAGGCTTCATTTATGACAGCCTAGTATCTTCTGATACGGAATTCAATCCGACCATGAGCATGGCGGAGTCAATTGATATTTCTGAAGATGGGCTGACATTCACCGCCAAATTGAAAAAGGGAATCAAATGGCATGACGGAGAAGAGTTCACAGCGGATGATGTCGTGTTCACCTTCAGCATACCGAAAGACCCGGATTATAATGGTGAGCGCGGATCAGCTTTCGAATCAATGGAATCTGTCAAAAAAATTGATGATTATACTGTCGAGTTCAAGCTGAGCAAGAAGGATGCTTCTTTCTATCCGGTTTCACTGAGCTACTATATCCTGCCAGAACACATCCTTAAAGATGTACCTGTTGCCGAGCTTGGTGAGCATGAATTCAATACGAAAAAGCCAATTGGTACTGGTCCATTCAAATTCGTTGAATGGAAAGACGGAGAGTACGTAAAGGTTGAAGCCTTCGATGATTACTTCAAAGGCCGTCCATATCTTGATACGCTCACCTATAAAATCGTTCCAGATATGGATGCCATGATCGCGCAAATCCAGGCTGGAGATATTCATTTTGCCGCTGGTGTCCCTGGAACTGACATTGAAACAGTCAAGTCATTCCCTGGTGTGAAGGTTGAGTCAGGTCTTGCTCTTTCTTACACCTATCTGGGATACAACCAGAAGAATGATCTGTTCAAAGATAAGAAAGTCCGTCAGGCAATTACACACGCGATCGACAGGGAAGCAATCGTTGAATCTGTCATGAACGGTGATGGTAAAGTCGCTGATGTTCCAGAAAGCCCACTTTCATTTGCTTACAATGACGATGTACCGAAATTTGGATATGATGTCGAGAAAGCAAAATCACTGCTTGCTGAAGCTGGCTGGAAGGATACAGACGGTGATGGAATCCTCGATAAGGACGGCAAGAAATTCTCTTTCACGGTAAAAACAAACCAGGGTAATAAAGTTAGGGAAGACATTGTCGTTGTTCTTCAAGAGCAGCTGAAGGAAGTCGGAATCGAAGCTAAGCCGGAAATTGTTGAATGGAGCGCGTTCATCGAGCAAATCTCTGCGCCAAACTGGAATTACGACGCCCTTGTACTAGGATGGAGCCTGTCAACATTCCCGGATCAGTATGACATTTTCCACTCTAGCCAGATGAAAGAAGGCTTGAACTTCGTCTGGTACTCAAATCCTGAGGCAGATAAGCTGATGGAAGAAGCGAAGCAGATCCTTGACCAGGATGAGTACAAAGCAGCGTATGCTGAAATTTATAAGATGCTGGCAGAAGACCAGCCATACACATTCCTGTACTATCCAAATGTCCACAGGGTCATGCCGGCAAATCTGGAAGGCTATGTATTCCACGCGAAGGATGATTTTTATGAAATCTCCAAATGGTGGCTGAAAAAATAGGATCAGGATGGGGGGAAGGGAGCATCCCTTCCCTTTCAGATTTTCAGTAACAACGGCCAGCCACAGGAAAAAGAGTTCTTAGAGCAATTCATCGCTCGAACGAAAGCAATAGCTTTTGGGAGGACGTGCTTCTTAAGGCGGGCAGAGTTTGCGCTAGTCTTTGTCCAGCTGCAGCGCTTGTCGGGGCAGACCAAGGCGCTTGCGCTTTTCTTATAATCTCTTAATTTTAAAAGGAGAATTGCCATGCTATCTTATATCATTCGCCGAATATTGATGGCCATTCCTTTGCTGCTGGGCATTACGATTGTCTCTTTTGCCATCATGAAGCTGGCCCCCGGGGATCCTGCCAGCTTGATGATGGATCCGACGATCAGCCCTGAGGACAAGGCAAGGTTCATGGAAAGATACGGTCTTAATGACCCTATCCATATCCAGTATTTGAAGTGGCTGGGAGCCATGCTTCAAGGGGACTTTGGCACTTCACTGATCCGCAAAGGTGTCCCTGTAATAGAAATGATTATGAATAGGATGCCGAATACCATTTTATTAATGGTCGTTTCCACCTTGCTGGCATTGTTGATTTCGATTCCCTTTGGAGTCATATCGGCAACCAGACCGTATTCGAAGCTCGACTATTCAGTGACTATCACATCATTCCTCGGTGTCGCAACACCAAACTTTTTCCTCGGCTTGATCCTGATCATGGTTTTTGCCGTCCAGAATAATTGGTTCCCGACAGGAGGGGTCGCAACCCTGAATGCTCCATTCAGTCTCTGGGACAGGATTCACCACTTGATCATGCCGGCATTTGTTCTTGCCGCCGCAGACATGGCGGGACTGACACGTTATACGAGGTCGAGCATGATGGAAGTGATCAAGCAGGATTATATGAGGACTGCGAGAGCAAAGGGCTTCAAGGAAAACAAAGTCATCTATAAACACGGGCTTCGAAATGGACTCATCCCGGTCATCACCATTTTTGGCCTGATGATTCCTTCCTTCATTGGGGGAGCGGTCATTGTTGAAAAAATCTTTACCTGGCCAGGGATTGGCTTGTTGTTCGTGGACTCTGCGTTCCAGCGGGATTATCCGGTAATCATGGGGCTGACCGTCATCTCGGCAGTGTTTGTCGTCATCGGAAACTTGATCGCCGATATCCTGTACGCAATTTTTGATCCGAGGATCGAGTATTAAGGGAGGTAAACATGGCAAAAACAAATCTAGCTGGACAATCTGGCAGTCTGGAAATGCACGGTGTCAACACCTCGCATGATACAATGCTTGGCATCATTGTCAGGAAGTTCATGAAAAACAAACTAGCCATTTTCGGCGGCATTTTCCTGATCATCATCATAACTGCTGCACTGTTAGCGCCAGTGATCGCCCCGTATTCACCTTCCAAACAAAACCTGCTAATAAAACTGCAGGCGCCGAACAGTGAACACTGGCTGGGGACAGACAGGTTTGGCAGAGATGTTTTATCAAGACTATTATATGGAGCCCGAATCTCTTTATTGGTCGGTTTCGCCTCCGTGCTTGGGTCGATTACGATTGGCACCTTCCTTGGAGCAGTAGCCGGCTATGTAGGCGGGATTGTTGATGCGATGATCATGAGATTCGTCGATATCATCCTTTCGATTCCATCCATATTCTTATTGATTACATTGGTTACGATTTTCAAGCCGGGCGTGGATAAACTTATTTTGATCTTCGCGCTATTGGGGTGGACAACTACTGCCCGATTGGTCAGAGGTGAATTCCTTTCGTTAAGGTCAAGAGAGTTTGTCCTTGCATCCAAAACGATTGGGACAAAAACGCCATCAATCATTTTCTCTCATATCCTGCCGAATGCCATGGGACCAATCATCGTCTCGGCTACACTTGCAGTAGGTTATGTAATCCTGGCGGAATCGGGATTGAGCTATTTAGGGCTGGGCATTCAGCCGCCGCATGCAAGCTGGGGGAATATGCTGCAGGACGCACAGAACTTCACCATACTTTTAAAATCATGGTGGTACCCGCTGGCCCCGGGATTAATGATTCTTTTAACTGTCATTTGCTTTAATTTTGTCGGGGATGGGCTGAGGGATGCGCTAGACCCGAAGATTAACGAGTAATTCCAGAAAATAAATAGACTTTCATTCATTTGTGTATGTGTTAGCAGAGCCAGGATTCCCCTGGTTTTTTTGTTGGGAAAATTTTAGGTGCAAAATAGGCGAATTCTAGAACGGCTGGCTGTGGCTTTCATAGAATAGCTGTAAAGTTGAATTCTGGAGGGAGTAAGATGGGGTAGTCAGGACAGATGAATGGCTGGAAACAGATTTCAACAGGCCTCTGGTTATATGTGAAAAACTGCTTGCTTTTTTTGCTGGTGATGCTGAAGCCAAAAAAGTATACAGTTATTTAAAGAACTTTGGCATGTACAAGCCGGAGCGAAGAAGCAAAAAGATTTTTGAGGAACTAAAATCAGAAAAATTCTGGTCAGCAACTGAAAAGATCTTTCGTAAATACCAACGGAAATGGAAAGGGCCGGATATTCCGATTTTCATTTTCCCCATGGATGTAACCAATTCAAGGTTGATGAAAGAAGGCAACGAAAAGTCAGGCTTGTCTTTTATTGATAAAATGTTTATTTTCCTGACTCCGCTTGAAGACATAAAAGAATTGGAAGCATTATTTGTCCATGAATACCATCATGTATGCAGGATGCAGGCACAAAAGAAAAGTCCTGCTGATTATACACTGCTTGATTCAATCATTCTGGAAGGTCTGGCAGAGCATGCTGTCGCCACCCAATGCGGTGTGGAATATACTGGCGAATGGAGCAGGCGATATTCGACAAAAACATTGGCCGGCTTTTGGGAGGAAGAGCTTAAAAATAAGCTGTCACTAACACGGAATGATCGGGAGCATGACCAAATTTTATTCGGGTTGGGAAGCAAGCCAAGGCACCTTGGTTATGCCATGGGCTATGAAATTATAAAACAATATAAGCAACATGGAAATTTTTCTGAAAAAGCATCATTCTATTATCCTGCCAATGAATTTACAAAGTTGCTAAAATTTTAATATTTTAATTATTTTAAAAAAACCCTGATATTGCAGGGTTTTTTATTAATTTAGAAAAATATTAAATTTCCCAATTGAAAAATAAGTATTGCAAATGTAACAAATCTGTAATAACATTTTATTAAAATATATCGAATATGCAGAATATTTTATTATTTAAATGTGAGAAGGTGTCCTAATGAGCAACTATTCAATACATAACGAAGCACCTTTGCTAGAGGTCAAGAACCTTGAAACAGCATTTAATATTGATGGTGAATTTTATAACGCTGTAGACAAGGTTAGTTTTGCTGTCAAACCAAGACAGATTGTCGGGGTTGTTGGCGAATCAGGGTGCGGGAAATCAGTAATGAGTCTTTCGGTCATGCAGCTTCTTCCAAAAGGAGTAGGCAAGATTCGCGGTGGAGAAATCGTATTTGAAGGCGTTCATCTTGAAAAGATGTCAGAAAAAGAAATGAATAAAATCCGCGGCCGCGATATCTCGATGATCTTCCAGGAACCAATGACATCGATGAATCCAGTTTTCACGATAGGATTCCAGCTGCAGGAAGTTTTGTTCAACCATACGAAAATTTCAAAAGCAGAAGCAAGGCAGAAGAGCGTAGCTTTATTGAAGAGCGTCGGCATTTCACGTCCAGAAAAGATAGTTGATGAGTATCCGCACCAGTTGTCCGGTGGTATGAGACAAAGGGTCATGATCGCCATGGCGATTGCGAACCAGCCAAAGCTTCTAATTGCGGACGAGCCTACTACAGCATTGGATGTTACTGTCCAGGCGCAGATTCTTGAATTGCTCAAAAGCATCCAGGAAGTAAATGATATGTCCGTCATCATGATCACGCACGATCTTGGCGTCGTCGCAGAAATGTGTGATGAGGTTATCGTAATGTATGCCGGCAGGATCGTTGAGCGGGCAGATGTTGACACACTTTTCTATAACCCTAAGCATCCATACACTGAACTGATGATGGGCGCTATTCCGAAAATGGATGAGGATAAAGAAGAATTAAGCTCAATCAAAGGAATTGTTCCATCACTTAAGAATATGCCGGCAACCGGTTGCCGATTCGCGAACCGCTGCCCGAAAGCAATGCCAGAGTGTACAAGCATCACTCCACAGCTTGGAGAGGTTGAACAAGGTCATGAAGTGGCGTGCATTCTATATGAAGCAAGTATGCCAAAAGAAGGAGTCAAGGCATAATGAGCAATACAACTTTAGTAGAAAAAGAGAATTTGCTGGAAATCAAGAATCTTAAAACCTACTATCCTGTAAAAGGCGGTTTCTTCAGACGTACAATCGGAAACGTCAAGGCAGTCGATGATGTATCCTTCGAAATCAAGAAGGGTGAAACACTTGGACTTGTAGGAGAATCAGGCTGCGGCAAATCAACAACGGGAAGGACAATCATCCGCCTGTTGAATGCTACTGATGGAGAGATCCTTTTTGAAGGAAAGGATATCACCAAACTGAGAGGCAAAACACTCCAGGCAATCCGCCAGGATATCCAAATGGTTTTCCAGGATCCATATGCTTCGCTGAATCCGATGCAAATGGTTGGCGACATCGTTTCCGAACCAATCAGGAACTTCAAGAATGTCAGCATGAAGGACTTGAAGGATGAGGTAATGGATTTATTGAACAAAGTAGGTCTTCCTGAAGATGCTTATTATAAATACGCCCATGAATTTTCCGGCGGACAAAGACAAAGGATCGGCATTGCCAGAGCGCTAGCGTTGAGACCAAAACTCATCATTGCGGATGAGCCGGTATCTGCACTTGACGTTTCTGTACAATCCCAGGTTCTCAATCTTTTAAAAGAACTTCAGAAGGAATTTGATCTTACTTTTTTATTCATCGCTCATGACCTTAGTGTCGTTAAACATATGAGTGACCGGATCGGTGTAATGTACCTCGGCAATATGGTTGAAATTGCCGACCGCAACAGCATGTATGCTGAGCCGCTCCACCCATATACCCAGGCTTTGATCTCAGCCATTCCAATGCCAGACCCGCGCAGGAAAAAAGAAAGGATCGTTCTCGAGGGAGATGTGCCAAGTCCACTGAACCCGCCGACAGGATGTCCATTCCACCCACGCTGCCCGGCTGCGATGGCAGAGTGTTCCCAAGTGAAGCCAGCTTTAAAGGAGGTGAAGCCAGGACATCAGGTTGCTTGCCACCTTTACTAGGGCATAATTTTTACAAAAAATAAAAGAAAAACGGGGGGAAAACCATGAAGAAACCATTGCTTTGGCTAGCGATGCTAGTATTGGTTTTATCGACATTCCTTGCTGCGTGCAGCGGAGGAGACAAAGAAAAAGCATCAAACGAACCGAAAGACGGCGACAAAGACAACGCTGCAGAAGAATCAGGACCGCAGGATGGCGGTACATTGACTTACGCTTTAAGCTCTGAGTTCAAAGGCCTTTTGAACTGGAACTTCTACGATGCTGACGGAGACGATGACATCATCGCATTCTTCGACGATGCATTGATCGACTATGATGAAAACCTTAAGGCTGAGCCAAACATCGCCAGCTGGAAGACTGATGATAACAAAGTTTTCACTTTCACATTTGAAAAAGGCGTAAAATGGCACAATGGCGAAGAATTGACAGTTAATGACTGGGTATTCGCTCTTGAAACTATTGCTAAACTTGGTGGAGAACACCAGCGCTGGTCTAACGTTAACACAATCGAAGGTGCTAAGGAATTCAACGAAGGAAAGGCTGACAAAATCTCAGGTCTTGAAGTAGTTGATGACTATACTTTGAAAATCACTTTTGACAAAGCTCGCGTAAACAACCTTGAGAATGTTTGGGCTTACCCGCTTTCTCGCAAGGAATTCGAAGGAATCGACCCTAAAGACATGGCTGCTTCTGAGCAGGTTCGTACTAAGCCTGTAGGAACTGGCCCTTACAAGGTAACGAAGGTTATCCCTGGTGAATCAGTAGAGCTTACTCGTAATGAAGACTACTGGAAAGGCAAGCCGCATATTGAAAAGATCATTGTTAAAGTTATCGATACTTCACTTACAACTGGTGAACTTAAGAATGGAACACTTGACATGACTCCATTCCACCCAACAGTTCTTCCTGAAATTGAAGCGCTTGACAATGTTGAAGTAGTAAAATATCCTGGCTTATCTTACTACTATATCGGTTTCAAACTTGGTAAATACGATGGCAAGAAAAACGTAATGGACAAAGATAAGTACGCAAGCAAAGAATTGCGCCAAGCTATGCTGTTCGCAATCGACCGCCAAGCGTGGACAGATGCATTCTTCAGCGGATTAGGCAAACCGCTTAACCGTCCAATCCCATCTTCACACTGGATTGCAGCACCTAACGAAGATATGCCGATCCAATACGAATACAACCCAGAAAAAGCGAAAGAAATTCTTGATAAAGCTGGTTATGTTGATAAGGACGGAGACGGCTTCCGTGAAGATCCAAAAGGCGAGAAGTTCACTGTTAAGTTCTCTCACTACGCAACTGGCAACCCAACTTTCGAAGCACGTGCTAAAGCTATGACTCAGTACTGGGAAGAAGTTGGCTTGAAATCTGAGCTTCAAATGACTGATGTTAACCTTTACTACGATCAACTTGAAAAAGATGACCCAGCTCTAGAAGTATTCTACGGCGGATGGGGAACTGGCGCTGATCCAGATCCACTACCACTTTGGGGCATTGAATCTGTATGGAACTACCCTCGTTGGGTAAATGACGACGCTCAAAAGCTTCTTGAAGATGCTGTTGACCTTGAAGTTGTAGGAACTGACACTGAGAAGCGTGCACAATTGTATGCTGACTGGCAGAAGATCTTCAACGAAGAAGTACCAGCACTTCCAATTCTTGAACTAGAAGAAGTTATGGCTGTTGCTAAGCGCGTTCAAGGCGTTAAGTTCGACGTTTCTGGTTCTAACTCACCTCATGAATGGTGGATCAAGCAATAATTGCTAAGTACCACCTATTCAGTTAAGGAGAATGCATATGCTTAAGTACAGTTTACGACGCATACTCGGAATGATTCCTATGCTTTTCCTTATCTCCATCGTAGTGTTTTCCCTGGCGAAACTTATGCCAGGGGACTCACTCAGTGGGGAGATCGATCCGAATAATACGGATCCGGCATACATAGAAGAGATGCGCGAGAAGCTTGGTTACAATGACCCAATCCACATTCAATATTTCACATGGATTTCAAACTTCATGCAGGGAGATTTCGGGAAATCGACCCGTTATAAAATCCCAGCGAGTGAAATCATTGGTGAACGTTTGCCTAATACTATTTTTCTTGGTTTCTCCAGTATTTTAATCACTTATATTCTAGCGTTTATCATGGGAATTTATGCCGGCAGAAAGCCGTATACAATTGGCGACAACGTCATAGGCACCGCGAACTATATAGGATTGGCACTGCCTTCATTCGTTGCGGGTGTGTTTGCCATCTATTTCTTTTCATTCAATTTAGGCTGGTTCCCTTCAAACGGATCGGTTGATATATCCACGACAGAAGGAACAGCTGCATACTGGTTAAGCAGAGTACACCATGTATTCTTACCAGCACTTGTTTTAGGTCTATTGAGTACTGCAAGCTATACGCAATTCCTGCGTAATGACATTATAGAAAACAGCCGTAAGGACTTTGTAAGAACGGCAAGAGCTAAAGGAACACCTGAAAAGAAAATTTACAATCAGCATATTTTGCGTAATTCAATCATTCCGCTGATTACCTTCCTTGGATTTGATATCGTAGCACTCGTTGGTGGAGCAATCATCACCGAAACGATTTTCACTTATCCTGGAATCGGTCAATTATTCTTGAACTCTGTCAGTCAAAGAGACTATCCGGTTCTTATGACATTGACGATGATGTTCTCATTCTTGACTTTGTTTGGAAACCTGGTTGCAGATATACTATATGGAATTGTTGATCCAAGGATCAGGCTGGATTAAGGAGGATGGCTATGGAAGTTTCTACAGCAAAAAATACACAGATTAACCTGAAGCCGGAAAAAGGCTTGTCTCCTTGGGCCATTGCTCGCAAGAAGTTCATTAAGAACAAGCTTGCGATGACAAGTCTGATCTTTTTGATTATCGTTACCGTTGTCTCTTTCCTGGCTCCATACATCACTACAATCGATATTACGAAAATCAATATCAGTCAAATGTCCTTGAAGCCATCCGCAGAGCACTGGCTGGGAACGGATAAAAATGGCCGGGATGTTTTCACGAGATTATTGTATGGCGGAAGGGTATCCCTTCTAGTCGGAATTAGCTGTACACTATTCGTTATCATTTTTGGAACAATTGTAGGTTCAATCGCTGGATACTTCGGCGGAATCGTGGACAGTATGCTGATGCGTTTTACTGACTTCGTCCTGAACTTCCCATTCCTGGTATTCGTTATCGTATTGGCTACAATTTTCTATGGTAAAATCAATGGTCTTGTTATCCTGATCATGGTTATCAGTTTGCTGAGCTGGGGCGGGGTAGCACGTATTGTCCGAAGCAAGATCTTGGCGGAAAAAGAGAATGAATACATTCTTGCTGCCATTTCCATCGGATGTTCACCATTCAAAGTAATCACAAAGCATTTGCTTCCAAACGTCCTTTCTACCATTATCGTACAAGCAACAATTTTGTTTGCTTCCATGATTGTCGCAGAAACAGGACTAAGCTTCCTTGGTTTTGGTGTACCATCTGAAATCCCAAGCTGGGGCAACATGCTTGCATTCGCAAATGAACCAGACGTATTACAAGGAAAGCCGTGGATCTGGATTCCACCAGCCCTTGCCATCACACTGACGATTTTGTCCATCAACTTCGTAGGTGAAGGCCTGAAAGACGCATTGAACCCAAGATCACGCCGTTAAAAAATCTACCATACACAGGTAGATTTTTTATTTTGGCTATTTTTCTAGGTTTAGCGCGCGGAACGTGTTTTAAGTTCGGATAAAACAGCAAGCGCGGGCGCTCGAAATGTCTGAAGTGGTGCCGGGTTCGGACAAAACAGGATGAGTTGGTACTCGAAATGTCCGAAGTGATGCCGGGTTCGGACAAAACAGCAAGCGTGGGGCGCTCAAAATGTCCGAAGTCGCGCCAGGTTCGGACAAAACAGCAAGCGTGGGCGCTTAAAATGTCCGAAGTCTCCCCAGGTTCGGACAAAATAACAAGCATTTGGGGAACAAAATGTCTGAAGTCACCCAAGGTTCGGACAAATCAGTAAACGTGGGCGCTCAAAATGTCTGAAGTCCCGCCAGGTTCGGACAAAACAGCAAGCGCGGGCGCTCAAAATGTCTGAAGTGACCCAAGGTTCGGACAAAACAACAAGCGAGGGCGTTCAAAATGTCCGAAGTCGCGCCAGGTTCGGACAAAACAGCAAGCGTGGGTGCTTAAAATGTCCGAAGTCTCCCCAGGTTCGGACAATACAGCAAGCCAGACTGCTTAAAATGTCTGAAGTCACCTCAGTTCGGACAAAACAGCAAGCGTAGGCGCTCAAAATATCCGAAGTGACCCAGGTGCGTTCTACTCTGTCAAAAGTAGCCCGGACAATTAGTATACTTTCCTACCCAACTGCATGTACAATTAATTCTGCTTCCTGTACTGTCTTACCCACTTCCTTCATATGTATATATAAAATGGACAGGCCGGGGTGAGTAGGTTGTATGATGTAAATGTCAATTGTGAAAAGAGCCAATTTGATGATTTTTAGGTTGTTTGTTTTGACGATTGGTTTTGGTTTAGCTGTTTCGGGGGGAATCAGCACGATCGCTTATTTGAATATGATTACGGCTGGGCACGGAGTTGATGAGTATTTAGCCTTTATATCTCGGAGGGTGGAGTGTTATCTTCTTCCAGCGGGAATTAGCGTCATCTGGTTAAGTATATACTGGCCACATAATCATGAGGAAAATTGATCTTCCTTTTAAGGAATAATTTTACTTGGTGCTGCCCATACTGATGGACAAACAGTTTCTTGAAGTGAGGGGTTATAAATCATGTTGTATCTTCATGATGTCTGGGTAAACTGGTTCGAAGGGGAAGAGAACGGCTATAATGTCTGCCACTTTCATGAGTGGCGCAAGGATGATGGAGTTGAGCTCCTTGACCAGGTGCCGCTGCTGAAAATTGACCATCTATTATTTAATTACATTGAGAACGATTTATCAGAGTTGCCTCAACAGCTTCTGGATGACATTTACCGCAAGGCATACTTGAGGAAAAATCATGAACGCACACAGCTTGATTATTGTTTCGTTGTTTCTGATGGAACAGGAATTCTTGCTGTAGATACCATCGGTTACAATATCCCAATACGCAAAAGCCGGCTGATTCCAAGACAGGAACAGCTAGTTTATGAAATGATTGAAAATCAGGATACGATTCAGTATGGGTTCAATGACCAAACTGCTCTGAAGGATTTCCATATCTTATCGCCTTCCCCAGATTTAATGAGGGGATTGACCCGGAAAGAAAGACAATTGAAGCAGTTGTTGTTTATGGCGATGGACCAGTTGAACTCTTCTAAAAACGTAGCTGAAGTTCGCTACTGGTTCACTGAATGGAAACCTGAACAATATGAAGAGATCCAACAGCTTTCCTTTGAAGAGGTATGGGAAAGATTATATGATGAAACAAAATTCGGCTGGTCAGGAAAGCATGAGAATTTCTGTGAAAATATCATAAAGGGCCAGGCATTCTTTGAAAAATTATGGGAGATGGAGCACGGTCCAAAAGTGAACTAGGAGCTGATGAAATCAGCTCTTTTTGTTTTAAGACCAGTGTCTTGAGAAGTTTGGGTTGAAAAATTCTTTAATAAAAAGACAGAAAGGAGCTGGTACATGCCAGCTCCTTTTCTGCTTATTTTCTCTTGCGGCCAAGACCCATGGCGTTTTCCATTTTCTTGACCATCTTGTTTGCGACTTGGTTTGCTTTTTCAGCGCCGTTATCAAGAATTACATCAAGTTCAGGGGAATCAATCAGTTCATAGTACTTTTTCTGAATCGGTTCAATCACATCCACTACAACCTTTGCAAGGTCTGCTTTGAAATCTCCGTAACCTTTTCCTTCATATTCCTTTTCAAGATCAGCAACAGATTTGCCGGTTAGAATGGAGTAAATCGAAAGAAGATTGGAGATGCCTGGTTTATTTTCCTTGTCGTATTTCACGATTCCTTCTGAATCAGTAACAGCACTTTTGATTTTCTTTTCAATTTGTTTAGGATCATCCAGCATTGAAATAAAAGCTTTGGTGTTCGGATCAGACTTGCTCATTTTTTTCAGTGGATCCTGCAAGGACATTACCCTTGCTCCGACTTTTGCAATCCGGACTTCAGGGATTGTAAAAATGTCGTTGTATTTTTTATTGAATCGTTCTGCCAGATCCCTTGTAAGTTCAAGGTGCTGTTTTTGGTCTTCACCGACAGGTACCAGGTCTGTTCCATATAAAAGAATGTCAGCTGCCATAAGAGGCGGGTATGTCAAAAGACCTGCTGAAACTGCTTCTTTTCCTGAAGACTTATCCTTGAACTGGGTCATTCTTTCGAGTTCACCGATATAAGCAACACACTGCATCATCCATCCTGCCTGAGCATGTGCCGGAACCTCTGATTGTATGAAGAGAGTAACCTTTTCAGGGTCAATTCCGGATGCGATATACAAGGCTGCGAGACTCTTGATATTTTTGCGGAGCTGCAGCCGATCTTGGGGAACAGTAATCGCATGCTGGTCAACGATACAGAAGTAGCAATTGTACTCTTCCTGCAATTCCGTGAATTGCTTCATTGCCCCGATATAGTTGCCAAGTGTAATCGTTCCGCTCGGCTGGATGCCGGAAAAAATGGTTTGCATAAAAAATTCCTCCTTCTATTATGATTCTTTTTCCTGATTGCAAGGGAAAAAGAACACAAAAAAGACCATTCGCCCCCTAATATGTAGGGACGAATGGTCCGTGTTGCCACCCTAATTACTCACGAATGAGTCACTCTGCCCATGCTCATGAAGCATGGCTTCCTTTAACGCAGGATTTACGCCTGGATCTACTTAGTTTCGAACCAGAAGCTCGGAAGTCCATTCCAAATGCCAGGCTGTTTGTTTTCACCAACCACAAACTCTCTGAGAAGCCTTGAACAAATGTACTATTCTTCTTCATTGCTTTTAAAGATTTATTAAAAATAATTATAATCAAATTTCATATCATAAGCAAGTGGATCAGGATTAATTTACAAATAGTAAACGTAAAGGGCTGCAAGCATTAAGGCTAAATCAAGAAGGCCGACGATGAGAAGAGGATTCGCATTGAAGGTGACCAACTCAGACAAAGGGGTCATATCTTCAAAAGACTTTTTCTTCTCACCGTCTTCCTTCTTTGAAAAAACGGTCCGGAACGAATAAGACATTGTGTCAAAGAATCCTGAATTGACACTATAGACAATTAATGAAGTGAATAATAGTGCACTAGCAATATAAAATGAAATATCGATATAACTCAGTAAGGTTAAACTCCTATGATAGAGTAAAGAGAGGATGAGAATTATTAGTTGCGATGAAAAAAAACCAAAAAAAATTTTCCCAACTCTATTGCGCATTTTACCGATTCTCCCTTGAATTACTATTTTATAAAAGTAATATCTCAAATAAAGTCTCTAAAAAACTCAAATATTACAATAGGCAACATATTGATTTTGCTAAAGAAAGGCTTATAAGTCACCATTATAACATAAATCAAGCAGGAAATTTATTACTATTGTTTCAAAGTTGTAAATTTTTCTCGCAAAAATATTGAACATTTAAATTAATCTATGTATAATAGGGAATGTAAAAAGTTTTCAGAAAACAACAAAAAAGAGGGGGCAAAACTTTGAAAAAGTCTAAATTTTCATTGCTATTAGTTTTGACTCTAGTATTCTCTCTATTTCTGACTGCGTGCAGCGGAGATAAGAAAGAAACTGGAGAAGAAAAGCCTGCTGATGAAGGCACAACAGGCGAAGAAACTGCTAACGTACCACAAGAATTAAGAATGTTGGATTCTTCCGAGATCCCAACAATGGACACTGTCCTAGCTGAAGGTTCTACAAGTTTCACTTACATAAACAACGTAGGTGAAGGTCTTTACCGCCTTGACCAGAACCACAAGCCAGTACCTGCACTTGCTGATGGCGAACCAGAAATCAGCGAAGACAAGACTGTTTACACTTTCAAACTTCGTGATTCTAAATGGTCTAACGGCGAGCCTGTAACAGCTCATGATTTCGTGTATGCTTGGCAGCGCGCAATCGACCCTGCAACTGCTTCTCCATATGGTCCTTACATGATGGGCGGCAAGATCAAGGGTGCTGCAGAAATCACTGAAGCTGGAGCAAAAAAGAAAGACTACGACCTTAATACACTTGGCGTTAAGGCAATTGACGACAAGACTTTGGAAGTAACTCTTGATAAGCCTGTAGTATACTGGGCTGACCTATTCGCTTTCCCAACATTCTATCCGCAAAACCAGAAGTTTGTTGAAGAGAAAGGCGAAGCTTTCGCAAGCAATGCTGAAAACTTACTTTACAACGGACCTTTCAAGATGACTAAGTGGGAAGGTACTGATGCCACTGAGTGGGTACTTGAAAAGAACGAGAATTACTGGAATGCTAAAGATGTAACTCTTGAGAAAATCACTGTAAACGTAGTAAAAGATTCAAACTCTGCTGTAAACGCATTTGAAGCTGGCGAAACAGACATGACTGGATTGCTTTCTTCTGATATCGTTCCTTCATACGAAGGCGACGAGCGTATGCTTAGCTGGATGGAGCCAACTGTATTCTGGATCAAATTGAACCAGAAGAACGAAGCTCTTAAAAACGTGAACATCCGTAAAGCAATCGCAATGGGCTTCAACAAAGAAGACCTTGCTGCAAGCATCCTGAACAATGGTTCCGTTGCTGCTAACTACTTCGTACCAAAAGATTTCGTAACTCTTGACGGCGAAGATTTCCGTGAAAAGAATGGCGACATTGTAACTTTCAATGCTGAAGAAGCTAAAAAGGCTTGGGAAACTGGGCTTAAGGAACTTGGCGTAGATAAGCTTGAGCTTCGCTACCTTGGTGGAGACACTGAAGCAGCTAAGAAAACTGACGCTTACATCAAGAACCAATTGGAAACTAACCTTCCAGGTTTGACTATCAAACTTGAAAGTGTTCCTTTCGCAGTACGTCTAGAGCGTGACAACGCTATGGATTATGATCTTCAATTCGCTGGATGGGGTCCTGACTACGGTAACGCATTATCGTTCACTGACCTTTGGATCACTGATGGCGGAAGCAACAGAATGGGATATTCAAATCCTAAGTACGATCAGCTGATCAAGGATGCTCAAGGCAAACTTGCAACTGATGAAAAAGCTCAATGGGAAGCACAACAGGAAGCTGAAAGAATCATGCTTGGAGAAGACTATGGTTTAGCACCAGTTTACCAGCGTGCTGCTAACATCCTATTGAACCCAGGTGTTAAAGGTCTTGCGATCTACAACTACGGTCCTGACTATAGCTTCCAGTGGGTTAAGATTACTGAAGCAGAATAATAACTAAAGCAGTTTCTTATTTCAGAAGGTAATAATTCTGATGATAGAAAGAGAGTATATCTAGATATACTCTCTTTTTCCCTGTATGGCATTTGTCGAACAATAGGGAAAATTGAAACAATATAGGAGGTGCACACTATGGGAAAATACCTGGCTAAAAGGATTCTCTTTATGATTTTAACGCTTTTCATTATTGCGTCCATAACGTTTTTCTTAATGAAAATCATTCCGGGTACGCCATTTGCGAGTGCAGCTAAATTGCCGCCTGCGCAATTGCAAATAATGAAAGCTAAGTATGGGTTGGACCAGCCAGTGCCTGTACAATATGCTAAATATATTGGCAACCTGCTACAAGGAGATCTGGGCATTTCATTTCAATTTAATAACACACCTGTAACGGACCTAATGATCAAGCGTCTAGGCCCATCCATGCAATTAGGTGCTCAGGCTATGATTGTTGGTACCTTATTAGGCATCATACTCGGTATATTTGCCGCTCTTAGACAAAATACATGGGTAGATTATAGTGCAACATTTATTGCAGTATTGGGCAAGGCTGTTCCAAACTTTGTTTTTGCTGGTCTTCTTCAATATTTTGTAGCTGTAAAATTAGGCTGGTTCCCAGTGCTATTCTGGAAAGGATTTGAATATACAATCCTGCCAACCATTGCATTATCTATTTTCCCAATAGCAATTTCAGCCCGATTCATGAGAACAGAAATGATTGAAGTTTTAGGGTCGGATTACATTCTTCTTGCTAAAGCAAAAGGCGCAAGTTACTATGAAATCGCAGTAAAACATGCCTTGAGGAACGCACTTATTCCTTTGGTAACCGTACTCGGACCTTTGGCTATCTCTTTGATGACAGGCTCACTAGTAGTAGAAAAGATATTTGCTATTCCTGGTTTAGGAGAGCAGTTTGTAAAATCTATTACAGTTAATGATTACCCTGTTATCATGGGAACAACCATTTTATTTGCTGCTTTATTTGTAGTGATCATCCTTGTCGTGGATATTTTATATGGAATCATTGATCCACGGATCAGACTGTCAGGAGGTAAAAAGTAATGGCTAATCTTGAAACGAAAATTTCAAAAGATCGCTTTCAGCCTGCAATCATTGATTCAGCTAAAAGCGAAGAAATTAACAAGCCAAGCTTAACCTTTTGGCAGGATGCTTGGATGCGTGTGCGTAAGAACAAAGGTGCACTGGCAAGTTTAATTGTTATGGTTCTGCTTGTTTTAATGGCCTTCATTGGCCCTTTAATTAGTGGAAAAGATTTTGATACACAAAAAGTCAGCCATAATAATTTGCCGCCAAGAATCCAGGGGCTTGAAAATATCAGTTGGCTCCCTTTTGATGGAGTTAAGGTAAATAAAGCTGGCAAAGAAATTAATCTGTATGAAGTTAAAAAAGTAGACGAGTATTATTGGTTTGGTACTGACGCGTTAGGACGCGACCTTTTCACACGTACTTGGAAGGGAACCCAAATCTCTTTGTATATTGCTTTGCTTGCAGCGCTGATTGATATGATTATTGGTGTTGCCTATGGAGCGGTATCAGGGTATTATGGCGGCCGTCTGGATAATGTCATGCAAAGGATCACAGAAGTCCTTGTTGGTATTCCTACAATGATCGTTGTAATATTAATGATTCTTGTACTTCAGCCAGGTATCATCTCAATTACTGTCGCTCTGACTATAACGGGTTGGGTTGGAATGGCACGTGTTGTCCGTGCACAGGTTTTAAAGCTAAAAGAACAAGAATTTGTTCTTGCATCTAAAACATTAGGTAATTCTGACGGGAAGATTATTTCCAAACATTTACTTCCTAACCTTGCAGGTGTCATTATTATTAACACCATGTTTACTATTCCAAACGCGATTTTCTTTGAAGCATTCCTAAGCTTTATTGGACTTGGTCTGCAGGACCCACTAGCTTCATTGGGTACTTTAATTGATGAAGGATTTAAAGTATTAAGATTGCATCCACATGAGATGATCATCCCAGCTGTTATCATCAGTCTTATCATGATTACATTCAATATGCTGGCAGACGGATTGCGTGATGCGCTTGATCCGAAAATGCGCGATTAAAAGGGCAGGTGAATATAATGGAAAATATTTTAGAGGTTAAAGATTTAAATATCTCTTTCCATACATTTGCGGGCGAAGTAAAAGCAATCCGCGGTGTGAACTTTGAACTGAAAAAGGGAGAAACACTAGCAATTGTAGGTGAGTCTGGTTCAGGCAAATCTGTAACGACAAAGGCAATCATGAGGTTGCTGCCTCCAGGAAATTCCGAAATCAAGCAGGGAGAAATTTTGTTTGAAGGTAAAGACCTGACAAACTTAACTGACAGGCAGATGCAAAAGATTCGCGGTAAGGATATCTCTATGATTTTCCAGGATCCTATGACTTCCTTGAATCCAACAATGACTGTTGGCAAGCAAATCATGGAGCCGCTGATCAAACATCAAAATATGAGTAAATCCGCGGCAAGGGAACGCGCATTACAGCTGTTGAAGCTAGTAGGTATTCCTAAACCAGAATTAAGAATCAAGCAATATCCGCACCAATTCTCTGGCGGTATGAGACAAAGGGTTGTTATTGCGATTGCATTAGCGTGTAATCCAAAGGTCCTGATTGCTGATGAGCCAACAACTGCATTGGATGTAACCATCCAGGCGCAGATTTTGGAATTGATGAAGGATTTGCAGAAAAAAATTGATACTTCTATTATCTTCATTACTCATGACCTTGGTGTTGTCGCGAACGTAGCAGACAGGGTTGCCGTAATGTATGGTGGTAAAATAGTTGAAATTGGAACTGTTGACGAAGTGTTTTACAATCCGCAGCATCCTTATACTTGGGGATTGATCAGTTCAATGCCAAGTCTTGATGCTAAGGAAGAAGAGCTATATGCAATTCCTGGAACACCGCCAAACTTATTGCATCCGCCGAAGGGTGATGCCTTTGCACCACGAAATGAATATGCAATGCAAATTGATCTAGAAGAACAGCCTCCAATGTTTAAAGTGTCCGATACACATTATGCTGCTACATGGCTGTTGCATCCGGATGCTCCTAAGGTAGAACCACCGGAAGCTGTGAAGAGCAGAATGCGCAAATTCATGGGCATGAAATAAACTGTAGGAGGAGGACTGGCTGATGGAAAATAGAGAAAAACTTCTTGAAATAAAGAATCTGAAGCAATACTTCAATATTGGTCAACCAAATGAAGTAAAAGCGATTGACGGAATTACTTTTGATATCTTTAAAGGAGAGACTCTTGGACTGGTTGGAGAATCAGGCTGTGGCAAGTCCACAACTGGACGCACAATCATCAGGCTTTACGAAGCAACAGATGGAGATGTCCTTTACAAAGGTGAAAACGTACACGGCAAGAAAAGTAAAAAAGATTTAAAGAAATTCAACAGAAGTATGCAAATGATTTTCCAAGATCCTTATGCATCCCTGAATCCAAGGATGAAAGTATCCGATGTTATTGCTGAAGGCATCGATATTCATGGCCTGGCCACAAGCAAGAAGGAAAGAATGGAAAGGGTATATGAACTCCTTGAAACTGTTGGCTTAAACAGAGAACACGCCAACCGATACCCACATGAATTTTCAGGCGGCCAAAGGCAGCGTATCGGAATTGCACGTGCACTTGCCGTGCAGCCGGAATTTATTATTGCAGACGAACCAATTTCCGCATTAGACGTTTCCATTCAGGCACAGGTTGTAAACCTGATGAAGAAACTGCAGCGTGAAAAAGGGTTAACATACTTGTTTATCGCACACGACCTTTCAATGGTAAAATATATCAGTGATCGAATTGGTGTAATGTACTTTGGTAAGCTGGTTGAATTAACGACTGCTGAAGAATTGTACAAAAATCCACTGCATCCTTATACTCAATCCTTGCTGTCGGCAATTCCGCTTCCAGATCCTGAATCTGAGCGTACACGCCGCCGCAAAACATATGATCCGAATGTACATCAGTATGCTGATGGAGAAGAAGTGAAGATGCGTGAGGTTGTCCCGGGGCATTATGTTTATTGCTCTGAAAAAGAACTAAAACAATATCAGCAACAATATGTAAAATAATTAAAGCGATCTCTTAATTTGAGATCGCCTTTTTTTTGCTTAATTCAGTAAGAGGGAATAAATTCCATATGAAAATATTACTCTATAATATCTAAATCTGTCGAAAGTGGGTAAAATAGAAATAACAATATATATATAGAAATAATTGATGTGCGTTTTGAAAGGAGAGGTGTTTGTGCAGTTTAAAAAAATCGCAGCAGCAGCACTCTTGGCTGCCTCTTTTTCGCAAGCAGGCGGAACAGTTTTTGCTGAATCGAAACCCCTGGAAACGGAGAAACTTCCAGTCAGGGAACACCAGTCATTGGTCAGGGAAATACCAGAACAGCTGGAAAGGTTCAAATTTGACTCTGGTTATCAGTTTGAGTATCCGGATGCAGTCAGGGGAATCTATGTTACCGGTAATTCAGCAGGAGGGGAGAAGTTTTCCAGTCTGGTGAAACTAGTCGATGAGACGGATTTAAATGCGATGGTAATCGATATAAAAGACGATCATGGTTTTCTTACATACAAGCCGGGTGATGACTCTCCATTTAAAGAGATTGGAAAGCCATATATCAAGGACCCCAAAAAAATGCTAAAGACTATGGAAGAAAAGAAAATCTATCCGATTGCCAGGGTGGTTGTTTTTAAAGATACTGCACTGGCAAATAAGAAGCCTGAATGGTCATATAAGGATGGAAATGAAGTTTGGAAGAACGGCAGAGGAGAAGCTTTTGTCAATCCGTTTGTCAAAGATGTTTGGGATTATAATGTCCAAATCGCGAAAGAAGCCGCTAAAATGGGTTTCAAGGAAATCCAATTTGACTATGTCCGATTCCCTGAAGGGTTTGAACGGCGAGACAGCACCCTTAAGTATTCAATGGGAGATTACAAGAATATCGAGATGGATAATATCCAAAAACGAGTAAAAGCTGTGACCGATTTCGTCGCTTATGCTCGTGAAGAATTAAAACCTTATGATGTGAAGGTATCTGTAGATATATTCGGTTATACAGCAACACTTCCGGAAGCTCCGGGCATTGGCCAGAATTTCTCGAAAATCTCGGAAAATGTCGATGTCATTTCTTCGATGATTTATCCTAGCCATTGGACTTCATATTTTGGAATTGCAAAGCCTGACACTCAGCCATACCGTCTTGTCGAGGAATATGCCAAGATGGAGAAAAACAAACTGGCTGAATTGAAGACTCCTCCGGTATCACGTCCGTGGCTTCAGGATTTCACAGCATCGTGGCTTGGCAGCGGGAATTACATTGTGTATGGCAAAAAGGAAGTAGAAGACCAGATAAGAGCACTTAAGGATCAGGGCATCAATGAATACTTATTATGGAATGCCAGCAACAGATATTCTCCGAATGTGGATTACACACCATAAGCAAACAAAAAGCCTGAACGGATTGATGAATCCGTCCAGGCTTTTCATATTATTAGATAATCGCCATTATAATAAGTTATAATATTAGATGATGTGGATTACTTCTTGCTGCCGCCAACATTTTTCCAGCCGTTTTGCAACCTGGTTGATTGATTGACGAATTCATTTCTTTTATTCCCACTAAAGAATCTGGTGCCGACTCCATTCGTAATGACACCAATTGTTGCGGTAATTCCCACGATCAGCAAAGCAACGATAGTTAAATCCATTATGTAACCGCCCATGATAAACCTCCACCTTTTTTTTCACAATTTCATGATTGTGGTAAATATAAATGCATGATCCGTACATCTTTATTTTAAAAGAATTGTAAGCGTATTAAAAGAACTTTATAAAGAAAAAATAATACGAGCATTGTGATCATGAGTATATAAGAAAAGCTGGGTGCTTATCGGGATGGAATAAAAATGAAAAGGAGATAAGCAATGCATTGGTATGAAAAATTAAATCAGTATTTCCCTATTGAGGAAATGAAATCGAAGGAACACATGGAAACATTATTAAAGGAGCGTCCGGAAATTTATCATAAGGACGAGGGACCAGGACATGTCCTTATGTATGTTGAAACCGACGATTTCGTATTCATTGATTACCTTTTTGTCTCAAAGGATACTCGTGGCCAGGGGCTTGGACATAAACTGATTGAAAAGCTCAAGGATAAAGGGAAGCCGATCATCCTCGAAGTGGAGCCGGTGAATTATGAAGACACAGATACGGAAAAACGTCTTCGCTTTTACAAAAGGGAAGGGTTTGAGCATGCCAGGACGGTTGGATACAGACGCAGGTCATTGGCAACAAATGAAATCAATGAAATGGAAATTTTATATTGGTCGCCAAACGAAGCTTCTGAAGATATAGTGTATGAAGCAATGAAGAAGACCTATAATATGATCCATACCTACAAAGACAAGACATTCTACGGAGAGTCCTACCAGCCGGTAGACGAAGTATTGACGGTTGAAGATAGACGGGATGATTTACTGGAAGACCTTTGATCCTAAACGCAATCAGGTGTATTTGACCTGATTGCGTTTTCATTTTGATAGTTTTAATTGAGAATCAAAAAAATTAATAAAAAAATGTTTAAGCAGATCAAATGCGGGTAAATATAATTAAATTATGATTTTGTGCACTGACGGACAGACCCGCCTGGAATTTCACGAATATTTATATAGATTGAAATCAGAGGGAGATGAAAATTATTCTTTTTTATTGAAACTTTTTTCTATTTCATTCGTTATATATAAAGAAGGACAAAAATTCTTACATAGTCACCGCGTTAAATTTATGAAAAGGATACCTTTTATCCTCTTCATGGTGTATAATAAACAATATGAATTATAAAATTAAACTTATTATTATTTAATAAATGACAGCTCATTTGAAGCAAATAATATATAAGTAAATCTTAAGGAGTGTGAATTACCAATGGTCACTTTATACACTTCACCAAGTTGTACTTCATGCAGAAAAGCAAAATCATGGCTTGAAGAACATGAAATTCCATACACTGAAAGAAACATATTTTCTGAGCCTTTATCAATTGATGAAATAAAGGAAATACTTCGAATGACCGAGGATGGAACTGATGAAATCATTTCAACCCGTTCGAAGACATTCCAAAAATTAGATGTTAACTTAGAGACAATGCCTTTACAGGAATTGTTCGAAGTAATCAAAGAAAACCCAGGATTACTTCGCCGCCCGATCATCATCGACGAAAAGCGCCTGCAGGTTGGTTATAATGAAGATGAAATCAGACGTTTCCTTCCGCGCAAAGTACGCACATTCCAATTGCGCGAAGCACAGCGCTTAGTCAATTAAATTATAAAGCTCCCAATTTTGGGAGCTTTTTTTGATTTGGGCTTTTGTCCAGCTTGTTATTTTCACTAATACTTTAGACAGCTTTTCTTTGTTTACCACAGGAGCTGACCGAACCTGCACTTACTTCGGACAGCTTATCTTTGTTTACCACAAAAGCTGTCCGAACCTGGGCTAACTTCGGACAACTTCTCTTCGTTTACCACAAAAGCTGTCCGAACCTGGGCTTACTTCGGACAACTTATCTTCGTTTACCACGAAAGCTGTCCGAACTTGCACTTACTTCAGACAGGTTATCTTCGTTTACCACGAAAGCTGTCCGAACCCAGGCTTACTTCGGACAACTTCTCTTCGTTTACCACGAAAGCTGTCCGAACCCAGGCTAACTTCGGACAACTTCTCTTCGTTTACCACGAAAGCTGTCCGAACTTGCACTTACTTCGGACAGCTTTTCTTCATTTGCTACAAAAGCTGTCCGAACCTGGGCATACTTCGGACAGCTTTTCTTCATTTGCTACAAAAGCTGTCCGAACCTGGGCATACTTCGGACAACTTCTCTTCGTTTACCACGAAAGCTGTCCGAACCCAGGCATACTTCGGACAACTTATCTTCGTTTACCACGAAAGCTGTCCGAACCCAGGCTTACTTCGGACAACTTATCTTCGTTTACCACGAAAGCTGTCCGAACTTGCACTTACTTCGGACAGCTTTTCTTCATTTGCTACAAAAGCTGTCCGAACCTGGGCTAACTTCGGACAACTTATCTTCGTTTACCGCAAAAGCTGTCCGAACTTGCACTTACTTCGGACAACTTATCTTCGTTTACCACGAAAGCTGTCCGAATCCAGGCTTACTTCGGACAACATTTCATCGTTTACCACTATACATGTTATACCGCATATCAAAGACAGTCAGACAAATTGAAATCAAGGCAGGTTTCTGCTAAAATGTAAAGAATACTTTAATTTTATAGTTGCCTTTGTTTGCGTGAAATTTCTCTGGTATCAAACCAGTGCATTGCACGCAGGACTCTAAACAATAATAAAAAAGCCTTTTGTAAAAATGGGTGCATATTTTATTTCCAAAATGGCTGATTATAACATAAAATGAAAGTACAAGATTATTCTATTTACCTTCCTTTAATAAACACAAGGTGATTCAGACTCATTTATTAAGGGTAAAAGATATGGACCAACTGCTTTTGGGGGTATTTAGTCCCTTCAAATCTTTGCCTGGAAGGGAGAGAAAGCGAATGGAAATCGAGCGCATTAATGAGAATACGGTAAAGTTCTACATTTCATATATGGACATAGAGGAACGCGGGTTTGACCGGGAAGAAATCTGGTATAACCGCGATCGCAGTGAGGAACTCTTCTGGGAGATGATGGATGAAGTCCATGCAGAAGAAGAGTTTACTGTTGAAGGTCCATTATGGATCCAGGTCCAGGCCCTGGAAAAAGGTCTGGAGGTATTGGTTACAAAGGCTCAATTGTCGAAGGATGGGCCGAAATTTGAACTGCCGCTTCCAAACGATAAAATGAAGGATATGCCAGTTGATGAGCGAATCGAAGAGCTGCTTGACCATCAATTTAATCCAAAAGGATTTGATGATGAAGAGAATTCGTTCGAGGATGATCTTGAATTCTTATTGCATTTTAAGGATTTCGAGGATGTCATCTCGCTATCAAAACGGCCGGGGATCGATAAGATTAAAACAAGCTTGTATAGTTATTCTGACAAGTATTATTTATACATTGAATTTCCTGAGCAAGATTTCGAAGACGAAGAGGAAATTGATAATATTCTAAGTGTCCTTCTCGAATATGGGCAGGAATCAAGCGTGACAATTCATCGTCTTGATGAATATGGCAACAAGATTATCGAAAACGATGTATTCAATGTTATAAGGAAGCATTTTTCCTGATTGCAGGGCCGATTTCAGAAATGAAATCGGCTTTTTTAATCCAGGCAGCGAGATCTCTGCGACACTTCCATTGAAATCAAAATACGATTTCACCGGCAGGCTTTGTACAGGGTACTTGCAGTTTTTTTGATATAATTTGTATGAATCCCATCACTAAATAGAAACGTATATATACAGTGGTTTGGAAATCAGAAGCGGGAAAACAGGTGGTTACCATGAAGAATACAGTTCGGATTTTAACGTTTTTATTCATTTTGTCAGGCATTTATTATTTGTTTTATGAAAAACTTGATGCTGTTTATCTGGGATACATAAGTATTTTCATGACATTGACGGTGATTTTTATCAGTTTTGTGATCTTCCTTGAGAATCGTCATCCTGCCCAGACTTTAACCTGGATAGTGGTTCTCGGTGGTTTCCCCGTTGTGGGTTTCATATTTTATTTATTATTTGGCCGCAATCATCGGAAAGAAAAGATGTTCCGCCGAAAATACTTTCTTGATAAACAAACTTTTACACGAATTGAAGGGGACAGTGAAAGTGCGAACAAAGCACGGATGCTTGAAATGGAAGAAGATCACCGTCGTTTGTTCAATCTTGCCCAGAAGCTCGGGAATAGCCCTATTTCCTTTGCAACTTCGACAAAAGTGCTGACAAATGGTGATGAAACCTTTAGTCATATTCTCCAAGAATTGGAAAAGGCAACCCACCATATCCATATGGAATATTATATTGTGCGCGATGACGAAATCGGCCATGAAATCAAGGATGTTCTGATCGAAAAAGCCAAAAAAGGAGTGAAGGTGCGGTTCCTGTATGATTCGGTTGGGTCATGGAAGCTTTCAAAAAAGTATATCGCGGATTTGATTGACGCGGGTGTCGAAGTGGTCGAATTTGGCCCTGTCCGCCTGCCGTTCCTGAACAGCAAGTTCAATTTCCGGAACCACCGTAAAATCATTGTGATTGATGGGACAGTTGGCTTTGTCGGAGGGCTGAATATCGGTGATGAGTACCTCGGAAGAAATAAGGATTTTGGTTTTTGGCGTGACACTCACTTAATGGCAAAAGGAGAAGCAGTAAGGAGCCTGCAGCTGATTTTCCTGCAGGATTGGTACTACATGACGAATAACAGCTTTTTGACAGCAGAATATTTATCACCCGCACTGGAGGTTAACACCCATGGAGGGGTCCAGATGATTGCCGGCGGCCCAGACAACGAGTGGAGTGTGATCAAGAATATCTTTTTCTCGATGATTTCGTCGGCCGATAAGTCAGTCTGGATTGCGTCTCCGTATTTCATCCCGGACGAAGATATTTTCAGTGCAATCAAGGTGGCTGCTCTCAGCGGGCTTGACGTCAGGCTGCTTGTCCCAAAAAAGCCGGATAAAAAAATCGTTTTCTATGCTTCGAGGTCGTATTTTCCAGAGCTACTTGAAGCGGGGGTAAAAATTTATGAATACGAAAAAGGGTTCATGCACAGCAAAATCGTCATTGTTGACGGCCAGCTTGCTTCCATTGGCACGTCCAATATGGACATGAGAAGTTTCCATCTGAACTTCGAGGTCAATGCTTTCCTCTATAAAACAAGCAGCACATTGAAATTGGTGGAAGAGTACCAAAATGATATCCATCAATCAAACGAAATTGATTTGAAAGACTTCAATAAACGCAATATCGGTTACAGGCTTCTCGAATCAACATCAAGACTTCTGTCGCCCATGCTTTAGCAGTCCGTAGGTGTTACGGGCTGTTTTTTCTGTGAACATTTTGTTAATTGTTTCAATTATAAGAGGTGATCACTCCTGTACTCCAGAATAATAGGAGGAGAAAGGAGGTTCATTATATGCTAGTGGCAAATAAGAGTAATGGGGAAGTATTTTCACTCGCGAACGGTAAGGCCAAGAAAGAATTAGAGAAAATCAGATCCCGGGAAAAGTTTTATTGTCCTGATTGTGGCGAGGAGGTAATCATGAAACTCGGCAGTAAGAAAATCTGGCATTTCTCCCATACTGCAAGCGGAAGCTGCCAATATGAGTATGATCGAGAATCTGAGTACCACCTTTCTGGCAAGCTAAAACTATATAATTGGCTGAAGAAACAGGGAATCTATGCGGAGCTTGAAAAGTTCGATCAGCAGATGAGACAAAAACCGGATATTGCATTTGATTGGAACGGTCAAAAATATGCAATTGAATTCCAATGTTCAATCATCCATGCAGATATTTTCGAAAAAAGAACAAAAACCTACCTGGAACATGATGTGATCCCCATATGGATTGCAGCCGAAAACCTGATCAAACGTAAGTCCCATATGGTTGTTTCCATGAATCATTTCCTCTATCTTTTTTTGCGAAGACCCCACAATGACTGGAATTTTCCTGCTTTTTGCCCGATCTCAGGCCAGCTCATCAACCTTCATGGCAGTATTCCAATTTCCACAAGAAAGGCGATCGCAATTCTAGAAGTGAAAAATCTGAGTCAAACTTCAATCGAGGATCTCCTTAATCCAAAAGCAAGACACCAACCTTTCATAAAAATTTGGCAAACAGAAAATCAAAAACTAAAATCCCGCTATTTGATGAATCCCGGCGCCTGGCAAAATCGTTTCCTAAAAGAATTATACCGCAATCGTCTCAGCCTTCTAACTCTTCCCCCTGTCCTCGGATTGCCTGTCCACTTCAGTCCCTATATTGAAACACCGTCCTTCATCTGGCAAACATACCTCTATCTCGATGTATTTCGTCAACATAAAATAGGGGAATTCATTCATTATCCACAAATCCAGGATGCTTTTGCCAAAAGGGTCAAAAAAGGTGATATCAGGCTCAGGGTCCTGCCTGCCGCCGGGGAAAGAGATGCCTGGTATGCTTTAGCAGAATACGTTTTTCTTTTAACAAAGGTGGGGTACCTGGAAAAGATTAATTCAGGGATGGTAAAAGTACAAAAAGAGATTGAGATTCCATCTTCAATCGACCGCCAGTTGGAGGCGGAAGCCAAGTTTTTTGCTGAGTATGAAAATAAAATTGCTCAATCGGTATTCCAATAACATGAAAAATGAAGTTCAAGAGTAAAATAAGGAAGTTAGCGAAAAAACTTTTCATCCCTTTCTTTTTTTATGAAGGAAATAAGGAGCTATTATCGAATAATATGATAGTAGAAAAGTTTTTCGAATTCCGAAATTTTGTTAGGAGGATCCATATGTCTAATGAATCAGCAGTTAAAAAATTGCCATCAAGAGATGAGGCTGCCACCGAGAATACGTGGAGACTTGAAGATATTTTCGCGAGTGATGATGCCTGGGAAAAAGAATTCAATGAAGTGAAGAGCTTACTTCCTTCTGTCCAGGAGTATCAGGGAAAACTTGGGGAAAGTGCTGATCAGCTTTACGATGCACTCCAATTGCAGGATAAGCTGTTAGAGCGTCTTGGCAGACTTTATACATATGCACATATGCGCTATGACCAGGATACGACGAATTCTTTTTATCAGGGACTAGATGACCGTATCAAGAATCTCTATTCCCAGGCGGGAAGTGCACTGGCTTATATTGTGCCGGAAATCCTTGCTGTTGAAGAAGAAAAGATCAAAGGCTTTTTGCAGGAAAAAGAAGAGCTGAAGCTTTATGAGCATGCATTGGAGGAAATCAATCTTCAGCGGCCGCACGTCCTGTCTGCCGAAGAAGAAGCCTTGCTTGCCCAGGCAGGAGAGGTAATGAGCTCGCCATCAAATACTTTTGGTATGCTCAACAATGCGGATTTGGAATTCCCTTCGATTAAGGACGAGAACGGTGAAGATGTGGAAATCACTCATGGCCGTTACATCCGTTTCCTAGAAAGTGAAGATCGCAGGGTGCGCGAGGATGCTTTCAAAGCTGTTTACAAAACATATGGCAGCTTCAAAAATACCTTTTCAAGCACTTTGAGCGGCAATATCAAGAAGGATAACTTCAATGCGAGAATCCGTAAATATGATTCTGCGAGGCATGCTGCGCTTGCTGCAAATAATATCCCTGAAAGTGTCTATGAAAACCTTGTGAATACGGTGAATGACAATCTGCACCTGCTTCACAGATATGTAAAGCTTCGCAGAAAGGTCCTGGGTCTTGATAAGCTGCATATGTATGATCTTTATACACCGTTGGTCAAGGATGTTAAAATGGAAATTCCTTATGGAGAAGCAAAAGAATACGTTCTAAAAGGATTAGAACCCCTTGGTGATGAATATAACAAAATCCTAAAAGAAGGGTTCGAAAATCGCTGGGTGGATGTGTATGAGAACAAAGGGAAGCGCAGCGGAGCCTATTCTTCAGGTGCATATGGCACAAATCCATACATCCTGATGAACTGGCAGGACAATGTAAATAATTTATTCACGCTTGCGCATGAGTTCGGACATTCCGTCCATAGCTACTACACTAGGAAAACTCAGCCATATCCATATGGAAACTACTCCATTTTTGTTGCAGAAGTGGCTTCCACATGCAATGAAGCGCTGCTGAATGACTATATGCTGAAAACGATCGATGATGAGCAGAAGCGCCTGTATCTATTGAATCACTATCTCGAAGGTTTCAGGGGAACTGTGTTCAGACAGACCATGTTTGCTGAATTTGAACATATGATTCACCAGAAAGCACAGAATAACGAAGCTTTGACAGCTGATTCTCTGACAAAGGATTATTATGAGCTCAACAAAAAGTACTTCGGCGAAGAAGACATCATTATTGATGAGGAAATCGGACTGGAGTGGTCAAGGATCCCGCATTTCTATTACAATTACTATGTGTATCAGTATGCCACAGGTTTCAGTGCAGCAACAGCGCTGAGCAAACAGATCCTTGATGAAGGACAGCCGGCTGTCGAGCGCTATATTGAATTCCTGAAATCAGGAAGCTCAGACTATCCAATCGAAGTCCTGAAAAAGGCAGGAGTAGATATGACAAGCTCGCAGCCAATCGAGGAAGCCTTGAAGGTATTCGAAGAAAAGCTAAACGAAATGGAAGCATTGCTTTCATAAAACGAAGAACCGGCTGCAAGGGTGCAGCCGGTTTTTTCATTAGAATCCTCTGAACTTTTTTCGGTTATTTAAATATATCAGTAAAATAAAAAGGGAGAAAAACAGGATGGGGGAGGTCAGATATAAAGGGATAAGATGCATTAATCCTCCGATATGAAGAACAAATGAAAAAACGATGAATAGCGCCATAAAGAAGAGACCTATTTTGTCCACGTACATCACTCCGGATCGCTTAATACTTGATATATATGCTTCTGTCCATATAATCATGAATGGTATTTGACAATATTGTGAAATAACACACAAGTATATTGTTATACTGGTAGTGCCTATGGTATATTTATGGCGTGAAGTTGATCACAAGCAAACATTTACCCCTTTGTTTGACCGTGAAAAATTTCTCCCATCCCCTTTGTTCGTATAAAATAGAAAAAAGGCCTTGCAGTTGGAGAGCTGCAAGGCCTTTTTCTGCGTGCAATGTTAGATTAGCGCTGATTGAAGGTTACATTCAAGTGCAATCATTCTGAATTGCAGTCAGGAGTAAAAAAAGTGGCAGTTTTTACTTGCTGCGATCCGGATTATGGATTATTGCTGCACATTTTTAATTAATTAGACCATTTATTAAGGTTTTTCGACCATATTCCCAATTATTTCGAACAATTCAATAGAAAGCATTAAAGTCTGCAAAAAACAATGAAGCGGACTAATAAAAAAATGACCGAGCATCTGCACGGTCATCCTTCTAGATAACGCCAGAACATCCCGTATTTTGCGGGGATTTGTTCGACCATTTGCTTTAACATCAGTTTCTTTAATTCCTTCTCAGCCTGAGGAACTGTCATGTCGTATACAACAGCCACTTCCTTTGAGGCAACCATTTTATACTGCTTCAAAAACTGTTCCAGGCTTGGCGGCTGGGTTGCGTCTGGTTTTTGCTGGAGCATTTCTTCAAGAATCTGTACGTATACCTCATATGGATAAAGTCCGGTAATCTTGATGCCTTCTTCTTCAACATTGGCATTGAAAAAGACAAGCGTCGGAATTTCTTGGACGTCCATTTCATTGGTGATTTTTAAATCACACTGGAACGCCTTTGCGGCTGTCTCAGAATGGATATCCGTCACGAATTCCTCAACATCCAGCCCCACGCTTCGGGCACAGTTTTTCAGCACCTCAAAACTCGAGACATTTTGTTTTTCAAGAAACAACACTTCCTGGAGCTTGCGCAGGAAGCGGATGCCTTTCTTTTTTCCCTGAAGTTCTGCCGATTTAATGGCAATCGAAGCCAAATAGGGAGACGAAACAGGGTTTTCAAACCAAAGCGAACCGTCACAGGACATGCCTGTTCTGCTTGCTGTTTTTTCCCATAGCTCTGCTATGGTTTCGTAGCGTTTCTTTCGGTTCATGTTCAAGGTGGCAAGACGGCCGCTCAATACATGTTTGATTGAAAAATACTTGCCATATTCGATCTGCAGCTTTTTTATGATTGGCTCTAGTGCCCAGCATTCAGGACAAAGCGGATCAACGAACATATAAATTTCTAGAGGCTTCTTGTCTATGTTATGACAGTATTCTGACGGGTCATAGCTTAAAAGATTTTCACGGCTGAGTCTCATGAGTTCTCACCGGTTTCATCGTCTGGTGTATTAATCATATGCTGAGCGGTAAGGTAGAGCCTGGCGTAAAAATCCTCCCTGACAGAACCATCGAGACCCACTTCATCCATGGCCTCTGCCATGCAGCCGAGCCAAGCTTTAGCCCTGACCGGCGTGATTTCGAAAGGCAGATGTCTGGCGCGAAGCATTGGATGGCCATGTTCGTTCGTATATAAAGGCGGCCCGCCTAAATATTGAGTCAAAAACTGCTTTTGTTTACGGGCAGTTTCCGTTAAGTCGTCCGGGAATATAGGAGCAAGATCAGGATGCATTCCAACGCGGTGGTAAAAAGCATCGACCAGCCGGTGAAGTGTCCCTTCGCCAATGGCTTCGAATGGTAAGGTCTTATTCTCAACCATATTGATAACTCCTTTAAAATAGATTTTAGAAATTTCATTCTGCTTTGATAGTTATGCTATTTATTGTAGCAATGCTATATTTATATCTCAAACAAATCGGCTTGTGTTCTGTGAAAACTGTCTCTGGTTTGATTAATTTCGGTTTGCTTTACTAATTTACACAAAAAAGCCGCCTGTTACCACTGACAGGCGGGCAAAAAAATTGGAAGTATTATCCTTTTAACTGTAAAAAACATCGGTCACTTTTCGTACATAGTTCTGGGTTTCCTTGAATGGGGGAATTCCTCCATATTTATCAACATTACCAGGTCCTGCATTATAAGCTGCGAGGGCAAGTTCAATATTATTGTCATATCTGTCGAGCATTTGCTTGAGGTATTTAGCGCCTCCTAGGATATTATCTGCGGGATCAAAGACATTTTTAACTCCAAGGCCCCTTGCTGTAGAAGGCATTAGCTGCATCAATCCGGATGCCCCGGCATGGCTTACGGCATTGGGATTGAAATTGGATTCCTTTTGAATGACTGACTTGATCAGCTTGGCTGGTATATTGAACATAGCAGCCGCCTGGTCAATCATACCATCAAAATCAGTGTTATTCTTGGCCGCTACCTTTGTCAGTTGAATGGGAGGGAGCATTTGGGCAATGTTCTGTTTGGTTAAATCATATGAGCTGACTGCAGCCTGAGCATCTTCGAACAGCTCTTCCAGCTTTGTTGCCGTGGCGCCAAGGGCATCGCTCTGGTCATTTAAAATGCCGGAAAGCATTTCCTGAAATAGGCCGTTTCCCGATTGTCCTGGGGTCCGATTGAAATTTTGAAGCGCCTGCAATTCAAGCATGGCTTTTAACTGATCAACATTCATCGTGATTCTCCTGCCTGGTCTATTCTCTTAAAAGATTATATTTTTTAGCGTAAAAGCGTTTGATCTTATTATCGGTTTGTCGAACAGGTATTTTTAGTTCAGTGAGTAAATTGGAATAATTTCGAAATCCTTCTAACTCATCTGTCACTTCATATTCTAGCTCAAAATCTTCTGTATTTAAATAGTAACTATGGTCCAGGACTAGCAGTCCTTCTTTATACTCAACCTCGGCGCGCACCGTTGTCAGCGAGCCGAAGTATTGCAGTTGATCCATATCGGACATTAAATATGAAACAGCGCCCTTCACCTCACCATCAGGCAATTTGCCAGTTTTCAAGGCTTCGTTTGCCTGTCCTTCAGTCAGGATCTGGTTCGTTTCGAGCAATCCCTGTTGTGCAGGCTGTTTTAAAGTCAGTTCAAACTCATTGCCTTTTTCCCTGATCCGCAGTGCGGACCCTTTATCCTTCAAGGTAAAAGAAGGGGTATCGAAATAATGATTGATCTGTTTTTTAAAGTGAACCTGCTCCAGTTTGAAGTAACTTGACAGGAAGTTAAATTCTTTTTCCGTCAGCATGTTCTTGAATTCGATTTCGATATTCTGGCTCACGTCCGTCCGCCCTTTCCAAATAAGTTGTCCTTATTATCTCGCGAAATCCTGTTGGCTTCAATCTTTAGTAGAAAATGGTTCGATATGATAAAATAAAAAAGATTATGGAGGTTGAAAAAATGAGTAAAAAGATTATCGTTACAGATGCAAAAGTAGAAAGAAATGAGCTCCTGCTTTTTACAGACATGGAGACAGAAATAACAAGCCTTTCAGCCACCGGGCAAATGCTTGTGGATTCTGATCAATTATCCTTTATTTATATTGTTGATAATGAAGATGGATATCAATATGTCACCATTCCTGAATCTGCCTGGAGTGCCATTCAGCAAGGGATTCAGGGCGGACTTGAAGTTTTTCTGGCAAATGCCGGCGGCAAGCTTAAATTGGAAAGCTTCCGTGGTGAAATGGAATATCTGATTGAAAATATAACAGGGAACAGCAACTATGGAGAGGAAATGGTCACGAAAGTGGAACAGGTTTTTGCCGCACCCTCCGCTTAAGCTTTCGTGAAAAGAACCGGATGAGGTGACTGATGTGAAACACTGGGATCAATTTTTAGAACCTTATAAGCACGCTGTGGAAGAAATGAAGGTAAAGCTTAAAGGAATCAGGAGCCAATATGAGCTTCATTCCGACCATTCCCCGATTGAATTTGTCACGGGGAGGGTAAAGCCAATTGCAAGCATACTGGACAAAGCCCATCAAAAGGGGATTTCACTCGATAAACTCGATTCTGAAATGCAGGATATCGCAGGCTTGAGAATCATGTGCCAGTTCGTGGACGATATCAAGACAGTCGTTGAACTGTTAAGGAGCCGGAATGATTTTGAGATTATCGAGGAAAGGGATTATATTTCCCATAAAAAAGCAAGCGGTTACCGCTCTTACCATGTAGTCATCCGCTATCCAGTCCAGACGATCAGGGGAGAAAGAAAGATTCTTGCCGAAATCCAGATCAGGACGCTGGCCATGAATTTCTGGGCAACGGTGGAGCATTCATTGAACTATAAGTACAAAGGACTTTTTCCTGAAGATATTAAAACCAGGCTGCAGCGGGCGGCCGAGGCTGCGTTCCGCCTTGATGAAGAAATGTCGACTATCAGGGGAGAAATCCAGGACGCACAAGCATTTTTCACACGGAAAAAAGAAATGCAGCAGGATGGGAAGAAATAGTTTAAATCCGATATGCAGGGGTGTTTGATACATGAAATTTGCGATTACTTCAAAGGGGGATTCCCGGTCCAATACATTGATGCATAAAATGAGGACGTATCTTTTGGACTTTGATCTAGAATATGATGAAGACCAGCCGGACATCTGTATCTCTGTCGGAGGGGATGGAACGCTTTTGTATGCCTTCCACCGGTACAGCAGCAGGCTGGATAAAACCGCATTCATTGGAGTACATACAGGACACCTTGGCTTTTATGCCGACTGGGTTCCTGAAGAAATCGAAAAGCTTGTCATCGCAGTGGCAAAAACACCGTACCAGGTGATTGAGTATCCGCTGCTTGAAGTCATCATCAGGTATCAGCATGGCGGCAGGGAAACCAGGTATCTGGCCCTGAATGAATCTACTGTAAAATCAGTGGAAGGTACACTGGTCATGGATGTTGAAATCAGGGGCCAGCATTTCGAACGCTTCCGCGGAGATGGTTTATGTGTATCCACGCCTTCCGGAAGCACAGCTTATAACAAAGCATTGGGCGGGGCAATCCTGCATCCATCCCTGAGAGCGATCCAGGTAGCAGAAATGGCATCGATTAATAACCGGGTGTTCAGGACAGTTGGATCCCCGCTAATCCTGCCTGACCACCATACGTGTACCTTGAAACCTGTAAACAGGCCGGATTTCCAGGTGACAGTGGACCATTTAACCTTATTGCATAAAGACGTGAAATCAATCCAATTCCGGGTAGCGGATGAAAAAATCCGTTTCGCCCGATTCCGCCCATTCCCATTCTGGAAAAGGGTGCATGATTCCTTTATCTCTGATAGTGACTAATGGTGAATCCGGCGACCGAGCATTGAAGTGTCCTTTAATGGACATTTCAACGCTCGTTTAGGGCCAAAATGTCGAAGAAACCTGTTTTAATGGAC
>NZ_JAGGQK010000002.1:248454-529580 GCF_018613355.1 Bacillus sp. ISL-35
CCGGTTTTAATGGACATTTTTACGCAAGAGCACGGCCGAAATGTCTAAGAAACCTGTTTTAATGGACATTTTAATGTCCGAGCAAGGCTGAAATGTCTAAGAAACCTGTTTTAATGGACATTTTTACGCAAGAGCACGGCCAGAATGTCTAAGCAACCCATCTTAATGAACATTTCAACGCTCGAGCATGCTCAAAATGTCTAAGAAACCCGTTTTAATGGACGTTTTCAACTTTGAGGATGACTGAAATGTCTAAGAAACCGGATTTAATTTTAACCATGGGACATAATGACACAACATAAACGAAACAACGAAGACAGGAGCCGTTGATATGGCGAAAAACTTCACATTGGACTTTACTGCCGGGATTTCTGACGAGGGAAAGATGCTCAGGGATTTTCTCAAACAGATGGAAATCTCTAAATCGGCTCTGACTGATATTAAGTTTAAGGGCGGATTAATTTCCGTAAATGACCAGGAAGTGAATGTCAGGTACATAATGAAGGCTGATGATCGAGTCAGAATTGACTTCCCTCCTGAAATTCCGTCTGAGGGGATGAAGGGAGAAAAGATTTCTCTTTCAATTATCTATGAGGATGAATATTTACTGGTGGTCAATAAGCCTTCTGGCATGAATACGATCCCTTCAAGGGAGCATCCTTTTGGCAGTCTGGCGAACGGGCTGATCGGGTATTATGAAGATCACGAAATATCTGCGACTACCCATATTGTTACCAGGCTTGACAGGGATACTTCAGGGCTGGTCCTGATTGCAAAACATAGTCATGTCCATCATTTACTCAGCAAGCAGCAGCGTTCTGGCGGTGTTAATCGGAGCTATGAGGCATTTGCCGAAGGAATCGTCGAAAAGGATGAGGGAACAATTGAAGCCCCGATTGCTAGGAAACCCGACAGCATCATCGAACGAGAAGTGCATCCCAATGGTCAATACGCTTGTACTCTCTACAAGGTTGGAGAACGTTATCGTGCCTTCACTCATCTACACCTCAGGCTAAAGACCGGGAGAACCCATCAAATCCGAGTACACATGAGCTTTATTGGCCATCCGCTGCTCGGGGATACTTTATATGGGGGCAATAAAAGTAAAATAACGAGACAAGCATTGCACTGCCGGGAACTCCTTTTCACCCACCCTTTTTTACATAAAGAAATGCATTTTACCGCAAGTCTCCCCAAGGATATGCAGGAAGTGCTGAAAGAAGGCAAATCGTTATAAAAGCGATTTGCCTTTTTACATTTCTCTCAAATATTTCATCAGATAATTCCACGCAAAAAATCAAAGGATATAGAAGTAATAAATGAAAGATGAAGGAGGAAGCAGCACTTGAACATCTATAAACACGGAAAAATTATGGCAGTATCTGCTGTCATGGTATTAGGCCTTGCAGCATGCAACAATAACAATGAAGCGATGGATACGCGTGACAACAGGGTGACCACCCTGGGGAAAGACCAGGCAAGTTATTGGGATAATGATGCGAACAGAATGAAGCAGCAAAGAAGAAGAGCTGAAATAAATGCTGCTAAAGGAAATACAAAAGGACCTAAGATTAACCAAAATGGCATGAATGGAACAAGTGAAATCATGCAAATGCCTGATGGGTATATTACAGTCGACCCTAACTCATACAGTACTGGGATTCCAAGTTCAAAATATCCTCATACAGAAATGATGCAAGGTAGATTGACACTTACAGAAGGACAGCAGGCCGATCTGGATAAAATGCTTGCAGATCTGCAGCGCCGCACCGACGTTGAACTTCCTGATTTTCAAAGGGGAGGGATTCCTGCACCAACGGAAGGAACCGCTCCTGCGCCACAGCAAGAAGCACCAGCACCTGAACAGGGAGCACCAGCACCTCAGCAAGGAGCTGCACCTGCGCCAGCGCCTGTACCTGAGCAAGGAGCAGCCCCAGCACCAGCACCACAAGAACGACAGGCACCTGAACAGGAAGCTGCACCAGCACCACAAGAAAAACAGGCACCTGAACAGGAAGCTGCACCAGCACCACAAGAAAGACCAGCACCACAGCAGGAGGCTGCCCCAGCTCCAGAGCAAAAGGCAGCGCCAAGTGGGACCGAGATCAGTGATTTTGAATCAAAAGTCATTGACCTGACGAATGAACAGCGTCGTAAAAATGGTCTGCCAAACCTGCAGCCCGATACAGCTTTAAGTAATGTTGCACAGGAAAAATCAAATGATATGCAGGCGAAGAATTATTTCTCGCATACAAGCCCTACCTATGGATCACCATTCGATATGATGAGGGACTTCGGCGTTTCTTATAATTCAGCTGGAGAGAACATCGCAATGGGACAGCAAAGTGCTGAAGAAGTCGTCAATGCATGGATGAACAGCGAAGGACACCGAAAAAACATCTTAAGCCCGAATTACACCCATATCGGTGTAGGCCATACAACACAAGGTAATTATTGGACACAAATGTTTATTGGAAAATAAAGAACAAAGCTAACCACCATTCCCGTGGTTAGCTCGTTTTTTATTTGGGTAATTATTATATCTCCCTGAATTTTTCGGGTACAAAAGGCATGGTGGATGGAACGCACATTAATTCCATTTCAGGATAACGAAGAGCTGACAGTTTACCGCCAAAAACAGCGCCTGTATCTATATTATAGGTATTATTCAGGATTCTCGGCTCCTTTACAGGTGTATGGCCATAAACGATGACCGCCTTCCCTTGATAATTCTTCGCCCAATCACGCCGTACGGGAGTCCCGTCTTGATTGTTCTGGCCGGTGATATCACCATAAAGGACAAACGTTTTAACTTTTGAATTGTTTTTCCCTATGTAATCTTCGCGGATTCCTGCATGGGCGATGACAAGACGTCCTTCATTTAGTACATGGTACAAAGGCGCTGAGTCATATAAACTCAAAAATTTATCCCGGAATGAATTTTTCTGTCCAGTACTCAGTGACAGAAATTCAGCAACCGTAGTCTCAAGCCCGTGAGTAGTCTGTACTTTATTGCCCAAAAGATATCGATACAGCTTATTGCAATGGTTTCCAGGAACATAATAAGCGGCCTTTTTTTTCACGACAAGTTCCCAAACCAGCTCAGCGGTTTTCAGCGATTCCGGTCCCCGGTCTGTCAGGTCGCCGACAAAAGCAAGCTTCCGGCCATCGGGGTGGATCGGTAGACCAGAATCCCAGTCATATCCAAGCTGTTGGGTAAGCTTTTCAAATTCAGCATAACAGCCGTGAATATCGCCAATAATGTCTAGTTTCATGGAGCAATCCTCCTTTTATCTTTTATCATTCCCGCTGCCGAAAAAAAGACAAGTTTAAATTTAAAAAAGGGAATGTTATAGAAAAGGCAAATTTATATTACCCATTTTAATTTCACATGAAAAAGAGAAGATAAAAGACAAAGATTTCAATAAATGCTAGTATAATGAAATGTACTAAAGGAAAGGGGGTAAGGTGGATGTCTGAAGAACGTCAAGAATCAGCATCCAGGCAGCAAATTAATTCTGAATTGCTGTTGGAAGCACTTTACTCTGAAAAAATTGATGATTTTCGTGAGGAATTTTTAGACCTGCATCCATATGACCAGGCTGAATTTTTCAGTGAACTTGATGACGAAGATCGTGCGAAAGTTTATAATTTTCTCTCACCTGAAGAGATGGCTGATCTGTTCGAGAACCTGGAAGCGGATGAAGAGGATTTTAAGGATGTATTGGCGCAGATGAATCCGAATTACGCGGCCGACATGCTGTCAAATATGTATGCCGATGACGCGGTGGATGTCTTGAATGAGCTTGACAAAGACCAGGTTGCCAGTTATTTGACAATCATGGATGAGGAAGCAGCACAGGAAATCAAGGACTTGCTGCATTATGAAGAATACACAGCAGGAAGTATCATGACGACAGAATTCATTGCGATTTCTGCCAACCAGACGGTCAGATCGGCCATGTATATCCTGAAAAAAGAAGCACCCAGGGCTGAGACGATTTATTATATTTTTGTTGTCGATGAGGAGAAGAGACTGGCTGGGGTCATTTCCTTGAGAGATTTGATCGTGGCGGATGACGAGACGATGATCGGTGAAGTGATGAATGATCGGGTAGTCTCCGTTTCAGTAGGAGAGGACCAGGAAGAAGTAGCGCGGATGATGCGTGATTACAACTTCCTTGCCCTTCCTGTCATTGATTTTCAAAACCATCTCCTTGGAATCATAACGGTCGATGACATCATTGACGTTATGGAAGAAGAAGCGTCGGATGACTACTCTAAGCTGGCGGGTATTGCAGATCTTGACACGGTCGACCGAAATCCATTTACTGCCGCCAAGAAGCGGCTGCCTTGGCTGATCATTTTACTGTTTTTAGGGATGTTCACAGCGAGTCTGATTGGAAGGTTTGAGGATACATTGGATAAGGTTGCAATTTTGGCTGTATTTATTCCTTTGATTGCCGGGATGGCTGGCAACACCGGAACACAGGCCCTGGCAGTAGCAGTCAGGGGAATTGCTACTGGAGACCTTGAAAAAGAAAACAAATGGAGCATTATCATTAGGGAAGCTGGTACAGGTTTGATAACCGGTGCTGTATGCGGGATCCTGGTTGCATTTGTCGTTTATTTTTGGAAAGGCGAATTTTTTCTTGGGGTTTTAGTCGGCATATCGATCTTTGTTACACTGATTTTCGCGACACTGGCCGGTTCGCTTGTTCCGCTGCTGATGCACAGGTTGAAAATTGACCCTGCAGTTGCATCAGGCCCCTTTATCACAACCATCAATGATATTATTAGTATTTTGATTTATTTTGGAATTGCTACAGCTTTTATGAGTTATCTTACTTAGTGATTAGTCGAACTTTGTGTAATGCAAAAAATCTTTGTTTTACGTCATTCTTTTATAAAAAGGAGGGAGCGGATGGAACAGCATGCTTCGATTACATCACTGGTAATCGTCATTATTGTTGCATTTTTAACACCTATTATATTGCACCGCTTAAAATTGAGTTTCATACCCGTCGTTGTAGCTGAAATCATCATGGGTTTGCTTATCGGTAAAAGCGGCTTCAACATTGTCCATGAGGATGCATGGCTCAGCACACTTTCCACCCTGGGATTCTTGTTCCTGATGTTTTTGAGTGGGTTGGAGATTGACTTCACTGCATTCTCCAGCGGGAAAAATAAAGGCAGAGCAAAATCCAACAGCAAAAAAGAACCAAATACGTTTGTCGTCGCTTCTGTCATATTTGTCGGGATATTCATTGCCTCTCTTGGATTGTCGTATTTATTCGTGCTTGCAGGTTTCATTGAGAATGTATTTTTGATGACCTTGATCATCTCGACAATCTCTCTTGGAGTGGTAGTTCCTACTCTAAAGGACGCGCATTTAATGAAAACGAATATAGGGCAGATCATCTTATTGGTTGCTGTCATTGCAGACCTTGCCACCATGATCCTGCTTGCTGTCTTTGTATCCCTTTATGATACTGGCGGTGGCAATACATGGCTGCTGCTCGTGCTTTTTGCTGCTGGTGTAGCACTTTATTTCATCGGCAGATCCTTCAAAAATAGGACATTCATTAATGCATTGTCTACAGGTACCACACAAATTGGCACCCGTGCGGTTTTTGCCTTGATCATTTTACTGGTTGCCATCTCAGAAACGGTTGGCGCGGAAAATATCCTGGGAGCATTCCTTGCAGGTGTCCTTGTTTCCCTGCTGGCACCGGACCAGGAAATGGTCCATAAACTTGATTCATTTGGTTATGGCTTCCTGATTCCCATCTTTTTCGTAATGGTGGGTGTCGAACTCGATTTATGGTCCCTGTTCACTGAAAAAAAGCTCTTATTATTGATACCGCTATTACTTTTGGCTTTGTTTTTGTCAAAAATGGTTCCAGTATATCTTTTGAAAAAATGGTACGACACAAAGACGGTTCTCGCGGCTGGCTTCCTGTTGACCTCCACATTGTCACTCGTCATTGCTGCAGCAACGATTGGTGAAAGAATGGAAATGATCTCGCCTCAGATGAGCGGAACACTGATTCTGGTGGCAGTCATCTCCAGTGTTTTGACGCCAATTTTATTCAAAAAGTTGTTCCCTGAAGAAAAAGCAGAGGAAATTAAAGTAAAGGTGGCGTTTATTGGCGCCAACCAGATGACACTTCCCGTATCAAGAGCACTTCAATCTTCTTTATACGAACCGGTTATTTATCATACGAAACAGGATAAAGCGGAAAAATTAGCTGACACTGTTTTTGAAATCGTTGAAATTGAGAATTATGATATTGATACACTCGATAAGGTTGAAGTGTATGATGCGGATATCATTGTAATCTCTACGGGAGATCCCGATCTCAATGCGACCATCGCGGTCAGCGCAAAAGAACGTGGAGTTGAACGGGTCATCGCGAGGATTGAAAGTCCAGACCTTGCTGAGCAAGCCCAAGAAGAGGGAATTGAAGTATTCTCTGTCCTCCGTTCAACTGAGTCGCTGCTGCGTGCAATGATTGAATCACCAGGAGTCATGACCATTTTGACGCATCAGGAAAATTCCCTGCATGAAATCAGAATGCTCAATGATCACTTTGACGGTATGACACTAAGGCGTTTTCCATTCACCGGAGATGTCATCTTTGTCAGGATCCTTCGTGAAAATGAATCGATCGTGCCTCATGGAGATACCGAGCTGAGGCTGAATGACCGTTTGATTGTTACAGGATCAAAGGAATATGTCGATGAACTGAAAAGGGAACTCGAATTCTGTTTTTGGTGCTGATTTGAAACTAAACCCGCCTTCCCGGCGGGTTTTCCTTTTCAAATGAAAAAATATGGTGTAGAATTAGCACTAGGTACTAATAACTTGTATTAACAGGGGGATATTTTAAAAATGACTCTTTCATTGAACGGTAAAACATATGTAGTAATGGGTGTAGCCAATAAAAGGAGCATCGCCTGGGGTATTGCTCAATCTCTCCACAATGCCGGGGCGAATTTAATTTTCACTTATGCCGGTGAGCGTCTGGAGAAAAGTGTCCGCGAACTTGCCGAATCACTTGATCAAAACTATTTAGTTTTGCCATGTGACGTTACAAGTGACGAAGATGTAGCGAAATGCTTTAAAGAAATTAAGGAGGCAGCAGGTTCGATTTACGGTGTTGCCCACTGTATCGCATTCGCGAACAAGGAAGAACTGCAGGGGGACTATTTGAATGTAACACGCGATGGTTTCCTTCTGGCTCATAACATCAGTGCATACTCACTGACTGCTGTTGCCAAGGAAGCGAAGGAACTGATGGCAGAAGGCGGAAGCATCGTGACCTTGACTTATCTGGGCGGAGAGCGTGCGATCCAGAATTACAATGTCATGGGAGTGGCAAAAGCATCACTTGATGCAAGTGTCCGCTATCTTGCTGCCGATTTAGGAAAACACAATATCCGTGTTAACTCGATTTCAGCAGGCCCTATCCGCACACTATCTGCTAAAGGCGTAAGTGATTTCAACTCGATTTTGAAGGAAATTGAAGAGAAAGCTCCGCTTCGACGCAATACGACTCCAGAAGAAGTCGGCGATACAGCTGTATTCCTTTTCAGTGATATGTCCAGAGGAATCACTGGCGAAAACATCCACGTTGATTCTGGATTCCATATCTTATAGAAACATCTGGCCCGCCACATGAGCGGGCCTTATTTATTTTCTCGATTTATAATTTCTTTCAACCAATTCCATAGACGATTCCGGCACCTATCCTGGGCGGCCGCATACATATAGGGTGAGCGAAGTTATGGAGGTGCCGTAAATGGGAAGGAAGCGAAGTCGTAAGCAATCTCCTTTGTTTTACATCAATCAGCCTGTTATTGATCTGCCACAACCCGAAATGCAAAATAAATATAGTATTAAAAATGAACCCGATACGTCTGAAATTCTGGAAGACCACGATGATAGCCCAGTAACTGATGAAATAAATCTTGACGCAAAAGAATCATCTGAAGAGGAAGTCAATCACCAAGCAGAAGAGGAAGAAGACATCCAATCTGACCAGTCCAAGAACCGAGGGAAGAGAAGTTTCAATGATTATACACTAGAGGAAAAAATTAAACATTTAAAGCTTGTCCCCGCATCTGTAGCTAAGGTGAAATACGAATTCATTACCATGGGAAGGTCATATAAAGGTTATTTTATCGAATTGAAGGGGGAAGTATTGTTCATCCAATCTGTAACTCCGAGGAAGAAAAGTGTCAGCATCCCGAAAGAGGATTTAATCGATATCAAGAGGGTTGGGTTATAAAAATAGGCTTACCATTTAGGTAAGCCTGATTTTCCAGCCTTTGTTATTTTGTATTGCCAGGAAGGCTTGAAAGTGGTAAAGCTGCAACCGGGTCAAGGCATGTGACTGCACAGAAGCAATCCAAGTCTACAGTGAGGCAGATTCCTGTTCTGAAGAATTCATTTCTAGATCCGCCAGTTGTGATTTGCTCGCAAGGAGTGCTATCTTCAGGATTTCCTCCCCGTGTAGCCAGCAACTCAAGCTTTGCGCAGCAGTTATCATCCACGGAAGTTACACGGAAGAAGAAAGAGTTGAAGCAGTCAAGCATTTGTGGACCATTACCATTTGTTGTGCGGATGCGAGTTCCAAATCCTTCGAATGGTTGGCAGTCACCGCAATATAAAATTAACGGGATTGTATCCAAATCTGTCGTAGGAGTTTGTGCACCTGCAAGCAATTCCTGGATAGATTTATGACAGCTTACATCACAATCATTGTCTACATCCACTTCGTCCTGTGCATCTGCTACTGCTCTGAGGACTTCGCATACACAGCTATCGCCATCATGTTTCTTATTTCTGCAACCCATAATAAGTTCATCTCCTTTTTGTTGATATGACCTATTGTCCTTAATAGAATATGAATCGCCCTCCTAATGGTGTGGGTGTTTGTCTAATTTTCAACACGTTGCAACAAAAATTTATGACAGAAGCGGACAGGCTCGTGCCTATCCATAGGAAATTGCCCAGCATAAGCTGTATTGAATCCAATAATACAGGTGGGTGAGAATATGGGTAATTGGCTGGATTTATTTCTTCTGGGGATGGCGAGCTTTCGCCTGACGAGACTCATTGTATACGACGTGATTACTGAATTTCTCCGTCAGCCATTCCACGAAACAGTGGTGGAAACGCTTGAGGATGGTAGCACGGAAACCTATATAGAAATTAAAGGTGCAGGTTTGAGGTATTGGATCGGTGAGCTGTTAAGCTGCCATTGGTGCACCGGCATTTGGGCAGCAGCATTTTTGTATTTTGGATATTTGTTGTATCCTCTGCTTGCGATGCCGGTTATCACCATACTGGCTATTGCCGGGATGGCCTCCATTATACAACATGTCCTGATTAAGGATTAACCAGCAGGAATTAGTGAGACCGTCCAGAACCCCTGATGAGACTTGTTCATAGACTATCATATGGACTCTTAATGAAGGGGTTGTCATCATGGAGGAAAAGCAAAAACCAAATAGCAGCAATCCAAACGAAGAAAGCACTAAAAGCAAAACAGCCTCAACCCGCCGCCGGGTACGCAGAAAAGGCGGATGTGGCTGCGGCAAAAAGAGAAAGAAAGCATAAATTCATCGTCTGCCAAACAACTGGCAGGCGATTTTTGTATTCAGGGTGTGAAAGCTGGGGGATATTAAACTTGTCCTTACAATGATATGGAAATAAAACCCGCAATAAAAAATTCATAAATTAGGTTTTGGACGTGGAAAATAATTTTAACCAATCAGATGAATCATAGAAGGGGATTAAGGATGAATATAAAACAGACAATCAAAATTATCGCAGTACTGACGATGCTTGTAACCGGTATTGCTGGATGTTCCTTCGGAAAGACATCCCCGGAGAGCAGGGCGTCCATGATCCAGTCGGTCAATCCTGATCCGGGAGCGACAAATGATCTTGAGGAAAAGGATCTCGAGCTTGCTGCGAGGGTGAAAAAAGATATTGCTGGACTTGATGAGATTTTCGATGTCGCCGTTATCGCTGGTAAAAAAGATACGCTGGTTGCATACAAAGTAAAGCATATGAAGCGGTTTAACATGAAAGCGATCGAAAAGGAAATTAATAAGAAGCTGGAAAAAAATTATCCTGGCGAGAATTTCATTGTTTCTAGTGATTTCAAGATCTTTATTGAAGCGGTCGAGCTGCGTGAAAGAATGAAAGATCCGGCCTATCCTGATAAGAAAGCAGAAAAAGAATTGCAGCGGATTATTTCATTGAAAAAAGAAATGACTTAAGAAAGGATGGGTGAGATGGGGGATAAAAAGAAGCAAAAGATGACTCCAGAACAGCAGCAGTATCAGCAGCTTGAACAAAAGCACGAACTCAAGCGGCCTGTATTGAAAAATTGTATAAAGGCATTTTTGGTTGGCGGACTGATTTGCACAATTGGACAAGCGATCACTTATTTTTATATATACTTCTTTGATTTTACCGAACAGACAGCCGGGAACCCGACTGTAGCGACGATGATTTTCCTTTCAATGCTGTTGACAGGTTTCGGAGTGTATGACCATATCGGCCAATTTGCCGGGGCAGGCAGTGCTGTGCCGGTGACTGGATTCGGGAATTCGGTCATCTCGGCAGCGATTGAACACAGGACGGAAGGCTTTGTCCTCGGAGTTGGGGGAAATATGTTCAAGCTGGCCGGGAGCGTCATATTGTTTGGCGTCTTTGCAGCTTTTGTCGTTGCGCTGATTAAGACTTTATTGACAATGATGGGGGTGCTTTAAATGTTGACTGGAAAGCAGTCATGGCAATTCAACAATAGCCCGGTCATTGAATCCTGGGGTTCATCTGGAGGTCCCTTTGAGGCGGAAGGGAAGCTTGCGGCAGATTTCGATGTCCTCCATGACGATCTTTGGATGGGGGAAGAATCGTATGAGAAAGCTCATCGAGTCTTGCTTGAAGAGGCAATCAATTCGGCATTGCAAAAAGGGGAATTCCAAAAGGAAGATATGCAATTCATGCTGGCTGGCGATCTGATTAATCAAATCACACCTACCAGCTTTACTGCAAGGACAATGGCAATTCCTTATTTCGGACTTTTTGGCGCATGCTCCACATCAATGGAGGGACTTGCGCTTGCATCCTTTATCATCAACTATCAAGGAGCAAAAAAGGTGGTAACGGGCGCATCCAGCCACAACTCTGCAGCGGAAAAACAGTTCAGATACCCGACAGAATATGGCGGGCAAAAGCCTCCGACGGCACAATGGACAGTGACAGGAGCAGGGGCGGCAGTGCTGACAGATAACTCGGATAAGCGGGGGAAGATCGTCACGACATCGGCTACCATTGGGAAGGTGGTCGATATGGGGATATCGGATCCGTTTAATATGGGGGGAGCGATGGCTCCAGCAGCAGCTGATACAATCATCGCCCACTTTAAAGATTTAAATCGTCAGCCGTCCTATTATGATTTAATAGTTACGGGAGACCTCGGAAGGATTGGCCAGGCTACTACATACGACCTACTGCAGCAGGCTGGACTTGAAATTGCGAGAGAGAAGTTTCAGGATTGCGGACTGTTGATCTATAAGGAGGATCAGCCGGTTCAGTCTGGCGGCAGCGGTGCCGGCTGTTCGGCTTCTGTCTTGTATGGCCACTTATTGAACCAAATGAAAAATGGCATTTATAGGAAGATACTTGTTGTCGCAACAGGAGCATTGCTTTCACCGCTTTCATTCCAGCAGAAGGAAACCATACCTTGTATTGCGCATGCTGTTGCGATTGAAATGAAATAGAAAGGAGGAAACGAAATGCTGCCAATGTTTTTCTGGGCCTTTGTTGTCGGAGGTTTGATTTGTGTATTTGGCCAGCTGCTGTTCGATATCGCAAAATTGACACCTGGCCATACGATGAGCTTGCTTGTAGTAATCGGAGCAATCCTTGATGGCTTTGGACTTTATGAGCCTTTAATTGACTTTGCAGGAGCCGGTGCAACTATTCCAATTACCAGCTTTGGAAACTCGCTGGTCCACGGTGCGTTACAGGAAGCCGAGCAGCATGGGCTGGTAGGCGTCTTGACTGGGATGTTCGAAATTACAAGTTCTGGTATATCGGCTGCTGTCATTTTCGGTTTTATCGGGGCACTGATTTTTAAACCTAAAGGCTAATTCTATAAGGGATGATCCAATGTCGGATATCTTTAGAACTATCATAAGGTCCATCTTATTGATTATTGGTTTATTCGTCATTACAAAGCTTCTTGGCAAAAAGCAGTTATCAAGCCTGTCATTTTTTGAATATATCGTTGGAATCACTGTCGGTGATATTGCTGGAACATTGTCAATGGATCCAGACTTGAGTCTTGGGGACGGAATTGCCAGCTTGATTATCTGGTCATTCGTCCCGTTCGCCATTTCATTAATTTCATTAAAAAACAGGGCCTTTCGGACGATCGTTGAAGGAAAGTCCACAACCTTTATTGAACACGGCAATATCATTGAAAAAAATATGCGCAACGAAAAATATAGTCTTGATGAACTCCTTGAGCAGCTCCGCAAAAAAAGTGTTTTCAAGGTAGCAGATGTAGAATTTGCATCGCTTGATTCGAACGGAGAACTGAGTGTTCTTTTAAAAAAGGAAAAACAGCCAGTAAAGTATGAGGACATCAGTCACATTACAGTGGATAACAATGTTCCGGTCACCTTGATTATGGACGGGGAATTGGTCGAGGAGAATCTACAAAAGGCAAAAATGGATAAAGTACAGTTTTTAAAACTTATTAAAGATAAAGGCTATGAACAAGATAATGTTTTTTATGCAGAAATCGACAAAAACGGGGATATAAGCATCGATCTATATGATGAGTATTTAAGGTCCCATTTTCCGGACTTTGACGAAATTTAATCCTGTTCTTCAAATTGGGTAGGGGCTCGCCCATACAAATCCCAAACACCTCTCATATATTGTTAATGAGTAATCAAAAGTGAGGTGAAGAAGAATGGGCTACGGTTGGTGTGGCGGCGGCTACGGCTACGGTGGTGGCGGATATTACGGCTCCACTTTCGTATTGATCGTCGTATTGTTCATTTTGTTGATTATTGTAGGAGCAAGTTTCTACAACTAATTGAAAACACTGGCGAAAGCTGTTCCGCGTCCGGAGCAGCTTTTGCTGCGTCACGAGTGAATAATAAATCATCCAGGCACTGTCTTTCACCATTTTCGTCTTCCTTCATACTATAGAGTAGTTAAAGAAGGAGGCGTGATTTATATGGATAATAATTTTTTCAAGAATATAGAGAAAAAGACTGGCGTCAATATGAAAGATGTATTTGAGCTGGCTAATTCATTACAAAATGCGAACTTTAAAGATGAGAAAACTGTAAGAGGGGTAATCCGCCGTGTTTCCCAATTGGCCAACAAGCCGGTGAACAAAGAAATGGAAGACAAGATTGTCGAATCCATCGTAAAGGATGGAAAGCAGCTTGATTTCGGCCAGATTTCCAAAATGATCAACAAGAAATAATCACATTCTTGAATGCCAAATCAGGACCCGAGTTTCGGTACCCGGGTCCTGATTTGGCATTTTTATTTGACTATGTGTACAAAGCTGTTGTTCTCATGTTCCAGTTGCCTGGTTGAAATAGTCCAAGTTCAAATTCTTCCTAGGAAACGGGAAGGGTTGGCTTTCCGACCTCTTCTCCGTTGCGGGACGGAAATGAACAGCCTTTTTTCTGCCCTTGTTACCGCTACATAAAGCAGTCGCCGTTCTTCTTCAAGTGGCTGGCGGTCGCCATTCCGGTAGGCATCCAAAGCATAGTCATGCGGAATGCTTCCATCCACTGTTCCGATTATATAGACATTCCCGAATTCAAGACCCTTGGATCGGTGGATGGTACTCAGTGTTATGGCATCAGAAATTGTTTTACTTGTCCGCTTGATTTCGGAGTTCATTGCAATCATATGGTCAACATGCTCAATGAATTCTGCAACCGATTTAAAGTTTCGGGCTGCCACTTTCAGGTCACGGACATCATCAGAGCCTTTTTCCAGCTGATTGCCTTCATTGCCGCGTTTTTTAATGAAATCCTGATAGCCCAGGTCTTTTTCCACAATGTCAATGGCAGCGACAGGGGACAGGGATGACAGGGACCTGACTATTGGGATTAGCCTCTTCAATTTTTGTTCCTGGAAGGCGAAGCCTGTTTTAACGTAAGTAAGTGCTTCAAGCATGGAACAATCATTCAGGATACTGTTCGCTTGTAAATCCCTGAAGGCCGACTGTTTCAAGAACAGCGATGGCAGGATATTCCTGATCGCATCTGAATCATCAGGATTTAAACTAAGCCGCAAGAAGGAGAGCATTCCTTTTACCATGAATCGTTCATAGAAGGATTCGATGTCCTGGTCAAGCCGGAATGGAAGGCTTGAATTCGCCAGCCTCTCGAATACCGCCCGGCTTGCTGCGTTGGTCCTGAACAAAATAGCAAAATCACCGGGACGTTCTCCTTGTTCAATCCGCTCTTTGATGTCTGTCAGGATCATCGTCGCTTCCTCTTCTTCATCATAAGGGTGGAAGATGACTGGCGGGCACTCACCTGAATACTGGGCGCGCATTTCTTTTTCATGGCGAATCTGATTAGCTGAAATCAAAGTGTTAGCCGTTTCAACAATTTCATGAGGCGATCGATAATTTTGGTTAAGAATGATCACTTCGGTATTTTTAAAATCCGCTTTGAAGTTGAACAGGTAGGCAGGGTCGCTTCCCCGGAAAGAGTAGATTGACTGATCATCATCGCCCACTGCGCAAACATTTCCGTGTTTTCTTGAAAGCATCTTCACGAGTTCATACTGCACTTTATTAATATCCTGAAACTCATCGATCAATAGATATTGAAAACGGTTCTGGTAGATTTCCAGTATAGAAGGCTGATCTATAAAAAGCTTAAAACATCCAATGAGCATATCATCAAAATCAAATAATCCCTGTCTGTCCTTAGCAGACTCATAGTCTTTGTAAAGCAATGCAACCTTCTCTTCCCATGGTGATTCAGGCTTAACCTCATGGGGCATGATCAATGTATTCTTCCATAAACCGATCTGCTGGAGAGCGAGATCATAGGCAAACTCTTTTTCGTCCAGCTGAAGCTTTCTCCCGGCTTCCTTCAGAATCTGTTCCCGTTGCCATTCTTTTTTCATCAGCTTGTCCGATGTCCATTTTTCACGTTCGTGAAAACAAAGAATCCGGTAGAAAATGCTGTGGAACGTACCGGAAATCAGCCTGTTGACTTTAGAAGGCGACATGTTTGGATAATGGGAAATCCTTTTTTTCATCTCAGCGGCAGCCTTTGCCGTAAAGGTAACAAGCATGATTGAACCTGGATCTATTTTCTGTTCTTCAAGCATGAACGCAGTCCTCGCGGTAAGAACCCTTGTCTTCCCGCTTCCCGCTCCTGCTAAAATCAATAACGGGCCGTCGGTCGACACAACCGCTTTTTCCTGGTTTCCGTCAAAATGGATGCCGGCCTGCTTAAGCTGTTTTATGTAATCCAACTTGACTCCCGGCGTAACCGGAGGATGCGAAGTGAAGGGGGAGGGGACCTTAACTTCCCGCGGAAATATGAATGTATCTTCTTTTACTGCCTCAGCTGTGATCGAACGCGATTTGGGGATTTTGAACCCATTTCGCTCAATATATTCCGTTTTTTCAGAAGGCGGAGACGATGGCGTTGGCAAACTCTCTTCCTGACAATCTTCTTTTCCGGAAAGATGATGATAGAAATGCGGCTGTTCCTGTATGCCAAGGTAAAGACGAACAGGATTTCCGCATACTGTACAGGCAAGCATTCCTTTCTTCCCGTCATCATAAAGCTTTTGATAGTCACTGCGATCATATTGGTCAAGGTTTATTATCTGCTGGTTATACTTAGCTGTTTTCATGTTTTCCCTCATCTCCGGCCAAAAAATAGCACAATCTTTATCATACCAGAATAGAATTTCTAACAAAAGATGTTTTCAGATAAGGAAAGGCAGCTGATACAGTTTTATTCATGGTTTCCGCAGCAGATAAAATTTTAAAAATAGCAGTTTACTACGGTCATAAACAGGGAAGAAGAATAGAAGATTATAGTGAGAAATTCACTAAACGTGAATTGGGGGATATCAAAAATGGGATACATTCTTCCAGTGACAAATTATCAATATATACAATATGCTGAGCGGGAAATCGGATTGGATTATGACCCGTTTATGATTAATAGCGTGAATAGGATTCGAAAAGAAGACCCGGTGCTGAAGGGACACGAACAACAAGAGCAAGCAACAGCGCCTATGCAGAAGCAGAAGGAGCATCAGCCTCTGTCACGCATGCAGCTCGCAGCATCAGAATCAAGTTTTCCTGGAATGGATCGGGTTTATAAGAAAAAGGTAAATCCATCGGTTGTCAGCCAGGCGTATGCTGAAATCACGGGTAAGGGAAGGCACTACAGCGAGTCAATTTAAACTAGCTGCAGTGCTTTTTTCTTTGCTGTTATTCGCAGGGGATGTTGCTATACGAACACTTACATTAATGAAAAAAACAGAGTCAATAGGGTGTGAAAACATCGTTAACGGAAAGAGTCTTACATACAAAACCCCCCATTCAACTTAGAATGGGGGGTTTGAGCTTCATATTGATTTTTTCATTGTCTTATGTGGGATACCGGCATCCATGAATTCCTCTGAAACTGTTTCATATCCTAGCCTGCTGTAAAAGGGGATGGCGTGTGTCTGTGCATTCAATTTCAAGGTTGAGATGCCCTGGGACTTTGCATATTCCTCGATTTTATTCATGACGGCGACACCCGCTCCGGTTTTGCGGTTTTCTTTTAGTACACAAATCCGCTCAACCTTGCCGACACTTTCCAGGACACGGAACCTGCCGGCACCTGCTGCTTTTTTGTGGTCATCATATAATACGAAGTGAACAGAGTCTGATTCGTATTGGTCAATTTCTTCTTCTTCCGGAACGTTTTGTTCATGAATGAAAACGGTCTTACGTACTTCAAATGCGTCTGCTAATTCTTGTTCGCTATTTACAATTTTTACTTCCACGATTATTTATTCCTTTCCAAGCCTGAATGTTTCATATACAGTCCATGAACCGTTGTCCAGCTGGTACAGCAAATGAATGCGGTCGGCAGTATCTTCGAATTCAACTTTTGTCATCCCTAATGAACCATAGACATCCGAGTGCTCATCGTCGGACATTTTTTGCCCAATAGTGATATGCGGTACAAAGTTATATTCCTGATTTCCATCGAATGCTGAATTTAGTTCATTATGGAGTGAGCCTAAATCTTCAGGTGATTCAACCTTCAGGTATATGACATTATTTACGGGTTTAAAAGAACCAATCTTCTTGATGTTCAGTTTGACTGGTTTGAAATTCCTGGCAATCGAATCGATCTTATTGGCGATATCCTTAATCTCCTCTTCTGTCGCTTCAAATGGAGATTTTAAAGTGATGTGTGGCGGGATTAATGCATAATGTGGGTCATAGCGCCTTCTCATCGAATTAGCATAATCCTGGATCTTCTTTGATGGAAAAATGACAATACCGAATTTCATCTAAATACCCCCGTTTCATTATAGTGTTGCTTCTCGTTCAGTTAAGAAAACTGAAAATTATGATTTACCATTCATTATAACAAATTTTTGAAATATATAATATAAAGAAGCATTCATTAGGAAAACATTCTTTTCATTGCCCGCTTAAGGTTGGGCTGCCAATGAGTCCATGTATGGTCTCCACTAAATTCTTCATAAAAATAGCCAAAGCTTTTTTCCTTGAACATCTTTGAAAGCTCCCTGTTTGGTGTAAGGAAATCTTTGTTTTTGGATGATGTCGTCTTAACAACTGTCTCCTGTTCGCCGACACTGTGGTATATATTCAGCAACTCAGGTTGATTGAAGTTCTTAACCGCCGAAAATACTTCCTCATTCACATAAGGTGATTGAAGCAGAACTTTTCCAAAAGTATGAGGATACTGGATAGCTGCAAGCAGTGAAACGGTTGCTGCAAGCGAATCACCGACCAAAGCGCGTCCCATCCCCATTTGGTAGGTTGGATAGCGTTCATCGAGATAAGGGACAAGCTCATGGGCCAAAAAGCGAATATAGGCTTGGTGCTGCTCTCCTTTCGGATGGTATTTTTGGCGTCGGTCTTCGACAGAATCATATGGGATTCCAACGATGATGACGTTTTCAATTTCTTTTTTTGCAAGGAATTCATCCGCAACCCTGCCTATCCGCCCCAATTGGAAATAATCGCGTCCATCCTGTGCGATCAGCAAGGAGTATTTATACAATGGGGAATAATTGGCAGGCAGGTATACCAGCATCGTTATTTCTTCGCCCAGCTCCTTGCTTTGGAGTGTGATTTCTTCAATTTTGCCCATTGGAAAATCCATTTATTTACCTCCAAAACCTTAGATTTGCTATTTTACATTTTTGCCGTCAAGACGATTTTAGCATATGTATTTTCAAAAAGCTTTTCAGGTAATGTATTATAAGCCGGCATGAAATTAGTAAGCAAGTAACATGTTTGACAATTGTGTGAAGTCTTATGGTAGAATTATGGTGAACAATTATATATCAAAGGGGGAAATCTGATGAAAAAAAGAAAGTTTCTTTTGTTCACTGCACTTGTGCTAGTACTTTCGATGGTGCTATCAGCTTGTGGCAGCAGCTCTGACGAAAAGGGCGGAGAAGGAAAATCACAAGAAAAACCTAAATTCATGAGCATCCTTACTGGCGGTACGGGTGGTACATACTTCCCGCTTGGCGGAGCTTTTGCCAAGATTGTGTCTGATGCAACAGGTATCGATACAAATGCGGAAACAACAGGAGCATCTGCTGAAAACATGCAGAGCATTAAAGATGGTAAAGGTGAAATCGCCTTCACTCAAACAGATATCGCTTCTTATGCAACTGAAGGAAAGCTGATGTTTGATGGAAACAAAATCGATAATATTAAAGCGATTGGTACGCTTTATCCTGAAACAATCCAAATCGTTACAACTGAAAAATCAGGTATCAAGTCTGTCGATGACCTTAAAGGCAAAAAGGTATCGATAGGTGCACCAGGATCTGGTACTGCAGCGAATGCAGAGCAAATACTTGAAGCTTATGGAATGTCAATTGATGATATCAAAAAGCAGGATCTAAGCTTTGATGAATCGGTAAATGGCATTAAAGACGGCAATATTGATGCTGCATTCGTAACAGCCGGACATCCAACTGCGGCTGTTGAAGAACTTTCAGCAACAGAAAAAGTTGTGATTGTTCCTATAGATGCTGATAAGGCTGATAAACTAATTGAAAAATATCCATACTACGCAAAAGAAGTGGTGCCAACAGGAACTTACAAATTGGGTTCTGATGTGCCAACAGTTGCTGTTCTGGCAATGCTGGTAGTAAAGGCGGATCTTTCAGATGAAGTTGTTTACGATATCACTAAATCAATTTTTGAAAACCTTGACCAGGTACAACATGCAAAAGCTAAGCAGATCAAGCCTGAAAATGCTTTGAATGGTGTAGGAATTGATGTACACCCAGGAGCACAGAAGTATTTTGATGAAAAAGGAATCAAAGCTGCTGAGTAATATTCAAACTCTGGCCGGACAAAATCCATCATTGGATTTTGCCCGGTCAATTAATATTTCTGGAGTGCATTTGTTACTTCGGCGGTTCCACGACAGAACAGACCGAACCCTATTCCGGTCTTTTTTTACTGAATATTAATCAAACCTCTTTGAACGTTATAGGACAGGCGAGGCATGGGTTATATGAACTTAATTAATTTTAATAAAAAGATCTTCGTTCTGTTGCTCCTCATTATGTTCATTTTATTAATCTCAATCAATATTCCTTATAAACAAGCTCTTGTTTTTCTTCAACCTGAAGAAGAAGATGTACTATGCTATGTACCTATTGCACAAGGGGACAAGTTTAAGATAAAGTATACACATTCCATCCATTTGTCCGACGTAATTGAAAGCTATAAAATTACCGAACAAAATGAGATTCAGCAATATGAATTGGAGTATGAAGATTTTGCGATTGGTATGCCATCAGAAATTGCGGAAGGTGAACATTTTGAGATGCAGGATGGCAAGTACCTTATTAAGAATATGGATAGAAGATTTAAGCACTTTGACCTCCGCGTCGGCAAAGTGAGGGCAAATCACACGTTTTTGCAAGGTAAGATCTCCTTTCCGCTTGCTCAGGCAATAAAACCTGGAACGAGAGTAAGGATAAAAGTAATGAAAATTAATGTTATTCAGCAAATGAAAGGAGTGAATATCCTTGAGCATGAAGAATGAAACATTAACAGAACAGGAACAGCAGGAGCTGTTGGAAAAATACGATCCTGAAGCTGCATCAAGGAAATTAAAAGGGATAATGGGCATGATTGCATTCATCTTGCTGCTGTCATTCTCACTATTCCAGTTATACACATCAATTTTTGGAGTATTGACTGCACAGTTGCAAAGATCCATCCATCTGGGCTTTGCGCTTGCACTGATTTTTATTTTATTTCCTGCCCGAAAAAAAGACCGTGTTCATCATAAAGTCGCCTGGTACGATATCCTATTAGCGATTATTGCGATTGCTGTTGGTGCTTATTGGCCGCTGATGATTGATGAACTAGTCAACAGGGTTGGCCGTCTGACCCCGGTTGATTTTTACATTGGGCTTGCTGCTGTTTTACTCGTCCTCGAAGCGACAAGGAGAACGGTAGGTCTGCCGATTACGATTATTGCGGTTCTGTTTTTGGGTTATGCATTGTATGGTCCATATATGCCGGGTTTCCTCGCACACAGAGGACTTGAACTTGACAGCTTGATCCAGACAATGTTTTTCACAACTGAAGGGATCCTAGGAACACCATTGGGGGTTTCTTCTACGTTTATCTTCTTATTCTTGTTATTTGGCGCGTTTCTAGTGAAAACAGGCGTTGGCCAATATTTTAACGATCTTGCTGTTTCCATTGCCGGAAAAAGAGTCGGCGGTCCTGCTAAAGTTGCGATTTTTTCTAGTGCCCTGCAAGGAACAATCAGCGGCAGTTCTGTAGCTAACGTTGTTACATCTGGCTCATTCACGATTCCGATGATGAAAAAGCTCGGATATCGTAAAGAATTTGCAGGTGCAGTAGAAGCAGCTGCTTCTACCGGTGGCCAGCTTATGCCGCCTATCATGGGTGCAGCTGCCTTCTTGATGGTAGAATTCATTGGCGGTGGCATCACTTACTGGGATATCGCTAAGGCTGCAGCAATTCCAGCGCTGCTTTATTTTACCGGGATTTGGATCATGACACATTTTGAAGCAAAAAGGGTCGGCCTGCGGGGATTGAAGGTTGAAGAAATGCCTGACCGCAAAGAAGTTATGGCTAAAATCTATTTGCTATTGCCAATATTGGCTGTCATTGTCCTGATGGTAAGCGGAATGAGTGTTATGAGAGCCGCTCTATGGAGTATTGTTATTACCGTTGTGGTTAGTGCGATAAAGAAAGAAACCCGGATTGGTTTCAGAGATGTAATTGATGCGCTTGTCGATGGGGCACGCACGGCGTTAGGTGTTGCGGCTGCAACTGCTGCTGCAGGGATCATTGTAGGGGTAGTGACGAAAACCGGCCTTGGCCTGAAGCTCGCCAATGGATTGTTGGATCTTGCCGGAGGACATTTACTCCTGACCCTGGCGTTTACAATGGTTGCATCCCTGGTGTTAGGAATGGGGTCACCGACAACAGCAAACTATGTCATTACGTCAACCATTGCAGCACCGGCCATCATTTTGCTGGGAGTACCTGATTTATCTGCACATTTATTTGTATTCTATTTCGGGATCATCGCTGATATTACACCTCCAGTAGCGCTGGCGGCTTTTGCGGCAGCTGGTGTGTCAGGCGGTGAACCAATAAAAACAGGGGTTAACTCAGCAAAGCTGGCAATAGCGGCGTTCATCATCCCTTATATGTTCGTATTGTCTCCAGAATTGTTAATGATTGATACAACATGGTATTACTTAATCTGGGTGGTGTTTACAGCACTTGCCGGCATGATGCTTATTGGTGCAGGTATTATTGGTTTCTGGCTGAGGAAATTGTTCTGGTACGAGAGAATAATTGGAGTTGTAAGCGGCTTAATGCTGATTTATCCTGAGAAAATTACGGATATAATCGGACTTGGTTCCTTTGTTCTACTCATTGCTTTGCAAATACTGATCAAGAGAAACAATACACCTGAGCCAAGTACAGTTAGTTAATTTTAAGAAGTCCTCATTCCGGGGGCTTCTTTTTTAACTGATTTTAAGGAAGTGCCGTTTTTCTGGCATGATGGATAGGATGTTTTCAACCTTGAATAAACGTTCCTCGTTTCTAAGAAAACAAAATGCTTTAAAGTAATTCCCCCTGATCTCTTTTACAATGATCCTTCGCTGTGTGATCTGGTTATCGACTGCAAAATAAATCATTTCAACAGGCTGGTTTTCTTTTAGTGATTTTTCCAAAAGAAAATTCATGTGTATTCACTCCTTATCTTTTAATAATTATATTATACCCGAACATTTGTTCTCTATTCAATTTTTTTGGAACGTTTGTTCGTTATTTTTTTTGAAAGGTAAATGGTGGTATAATTTGGAATGGAGGTGTGAAGGATGGAGAGTGAAATGCTTAGAATTTTTGATCAACATGGGACTTGCCTGGGAACAGCACCGAGGTCCGATGTCCATAAAGCTGGCCACTGGCATGAGACATTCCATTGCTGGTTTACAGAGCGGATAAACGGGGAGGACTTTCTTTATTTTCAAGTTCGGAGTTCCGCCAAGAAGGATTATTCCGGTTTGCTGGATATCACCGCAGCAGGGCATATTCTGGCGCATGAAACTCCTCTTGATGGCTTGAGGGAAGTAAAGGAAGAACTCGGAATCGACGTGACTGTTGAAGATTTACAATCTTTAGGTACCATCAAAGATTCACTAATCAGCCCAGAATTCATTGACCGAGAGCTATGCCATGTTTTCTTGTACAAGAAACATCAGCCTATTGAAAAATTCCAGCTTCAAAAGGATGAGGTCTCAGGGATCATGGTGGCAAGCATGACCGATTTTGAAGATCTATGGTTTGCCAAATCCAATGAAATAAGGCTCAAAGGTTTCATGGTAAGTGAGGAAGGCGAAAAGAAACCAAAAGAGATGCTGGTCTCCAAAAAGGATTTTGTACCTCATGAAGATGAGTATATTAATAGGATCATCCAAAGTATAAGAAATTCATAATCCAGAAAACTTTATGGGGAAAAATTATTGACTTTATACTGAATCCAGTATATATTAATTTATGTCCTCATTAAATAGGACAACTTAGAACGATTCCTTAGCTCAGCTGGGAGAGCGCTACCTTGACAGGGTAGAGGTCGCTGGTTCGAACCCAGTAGGAATCATACTTTTGAAAAAGCCTCCATCCCTTATATAACAGGGGATGGAGGCTTTTTTTGTTTTTTTTGCTAACATTTTTTGCTCATTTAACAGACAAGTAGGCGTAATTCAATCAGCCGCTACCTTATTAAAACTTATTGCCGTTTCCGTTCAAAAATGTTCAGTTAAGAACAATACTTAACAGAGCTTTTTTATTATTAGCTACTGATATTATACCTTCTTGCTGCTTCCCGTTAATTTAGAGTGATAATTTAATTTAACTTTGAAAAAAATAAGGATTAGGAAAGGAGGGATAGCAAATGCCTGTGAAAAAGTGGGTTACAGGATTGATTTTGTTTGTAGCTATGTTCACGGTTGTGACAACTATAGGGTTACATAGTGGTTTTGCCGAATCCGTTGCTGCAACTAAACCTATGGAGAATGCTAAAATGATTGAGGTAGAGTTGAATGATGATTATTTTAATCCTAAAGTTATCAACATTCCAAACGGAATCACTACAACCTTGATATTGAGAAACAAAGGGAAGAAAGAGCATACCTTTACAGTGGAAAAGCTGGGGATTGACATCGAGCTCCAGCCAGGAAAAGAAAAAAACATTTCTGTGAAACCAGAACAGAAGGGTACTTATGAATTGATATGCCGGTATCACTTCCAGGAAGGTATGGTTGGGAAAGTAAATGTTAATTAAAAAGCAGGGACAATAATGTACTGAGTACCCAAAAAGTTAGAGTGAAATCTAACTTTTTGGGTGTCCCATCCATGCTCCTTTTTTGTTTAAAATAGTAAGAGTAGTTCCACTTCTAATAATGATAAATATAATGTACGGTAAGCCATATATCATTTAAGATGAGGTGGAAAGTTGTATTTTTTTAAGCCTATTTCTAATGAAGTGCGTTTATCTAAACTGATATTCAAAAAACGCAAAAAAACGATGAAGCTCATTTTGGGGTCTTTTTTGGCCTGTATATCAGTTATGCTACAGGCAGCTGGAGGCTTTTTGCCAGGTATAGGATTATTTTTTAGTCCGCTCGCCACTGCACCTATTTTGTTATGTTCAATGTTTTCCATTCCACTTGGAGTAATGTCTTACTTGCTGACCATTATCTTGTTATTTATTCTGCAGCCAAGTGAATTAATTGTATTCGCCTTTACAACAGGACTGTTGGGACTGGGGATAGGAGCAGCATTTTGCTTATTTAGGAAGAGATTAAGCATTATTGCGGCAGGTACAATTTTTTTAATGCTGGGAATTATCATTCTGCTATTTATCTTCGACTTTCCCGTTTTAGGACCAGTTGTTTCAGATTCCTTTTCATTTCTTACAACCGCAGGGATCTTTTTATTTGCTTTCCTTTATAGCTGGTTATGGGTTGAAATTGCATTAAACATTTTTAAAAGATTAAAAAGGTTAATAATTTAGTGTCTGCCAAATCTCTCACTATTGCCTGGCAGATAAAGCCCTCAGAAATCAGAAAGGGTTCAAGATTCAAGGAATGATTTCAAAAATTGTACCCTGGTTAAAGTCAGTCACTTTCATCGAGCCATAAACCCCCAAAAATAATCTGGTTTGGTCCAGATTCGCTCCCAAACTAACATAATAGGCAGATTCAGTTCTAAAATTGTAGTCAGTTTCAATAATACTATAATCATTTAGTTTACAGTCTGGCCTTACCCTAGTATAAGCTAATACTCCTTTAACTGAAGTGGCCGATTCATCCTTGCGGGCTAAATCCGTAAACAAAACGCTTCCCGTTAAAGCCGGTATCCCTTTTCCCATATATGGATGGACTCCTGTAAGGGCAGTGCCGCCAAACTTATCTGGTCGTGGATCTTTATGATAATAACTAGTTAATGGCTGGATCCGCCTAACTGATGTTTCAATTGCTTCATCGTAATAAACAATGGTTTTCTTATCCGAATTCGAATTAGCAGAGCAGACATTCATAATCGAAGTAGGAAAAGCACCTTCCCAGCCACGCCAGCCAAAGTTAATATACATTTCCTGAGTGGTCCTGGAGTTCATTACAAGTTCAGGGACCGGTATCGGTCTATAATGAATGAATGAAAAAATCGATTCTGCCAAATCCTGTCCGACATTACCCACATATTTAATATAATGATTGTAATTCCTTTGAAATGATATCCCTGGTATATTGCGAACTCCTTTGGCAATCACCGTTAGTATTTCCTGGATTGGTGCAGGCAGTTCAGGAAAACGAGTAACTACGAGTAGATTATTGAAAGATGTATTTTTAACTACATCAATTTCAATTATTTTACCGGCGATTTCCATATCATCCTGACTCAAATTAAATGGATCATATCCTAAACCGCCATCTCCTGTTGTTAAAACCAGTTTTCCTGTTTCAGGTGAAAAGTTTAAGCTATTGACACCATTATGATTAAAAAAGGGCCTTCTTAAGTTCAGCAATGTTCGTCTTTTTTGAGGCTGTCCATTCGTTTGAAGAATCCATTCTTCTACTGTATCTATATGATCAAATTGAACTTCTCTATTAACCCATTTTCGATTTAGGGTGTTTGGGTCACAAGGGTCAGGCATAGAAGTATCAGGAAGTGCACCTTGCCCTTGTGACCCAGCTACTGAATAATGAAGATAGAATAGACCGTTGTAATAAAACTGGGGATGAAATGCAAGCCCTAATAATCCCCGTTCATCGTATCCACCACCTTGATCACCAAGTTTAAGGACTTGCGGTCGAATATCTAAAAAAGTTTTAATGTCTCCGTTACCTATATAAAAAATTTCTCCTATTTGGGTTGCAATAAATAATCTTTCAATTGAGTCTCCCGGTAAAAGGGCTGTTTTCATAACGGTGGGTAAATTGATCTTGCTTACAACTGGACGTAAACTTACCTTAACTTTTTCCAAGTAAATATTCACCTCAGCTTATTGTTTTCTTTTATAAGAATATGGTCAGGAATCCTCTAACAGTACCAGAATAGGGTCATGGATTAGGTTAAGGCTTTTCTCAGCTATAAAGCAGCAGAACCAGGTAAGTTAAGCGCATATGAGAAATTTGTTTGGCTGGGGCTTTTCCTCATTCCATTTCATTATTTTATAAATGCAGGTGGCCTATATAAGCTTTTCTGTGAGTGAATTGAGTGTGAACCATTATGAACGAGAAATCAGAAAAAATTCATCAGCATTTTCGGTTTTCTCCGCAAAGCTGTGATGAATGACTTATATACTGCTTTTTAGTTTTTGAAAATTTATCATTTCCCCTGAATGAATCAGTTATCAAAGGAAACCATTAAATTAGTACATTTTTTTGGAGGGAAATGATGAAAACTTCTGATTTGCTTGTTCAATGTTTAGAAACAGAAGGAGTAAGGTACGTATTTGGGATATTCGGCAAGGAAGTATTAGATCTAGCAGACTCGTTGTCCAGATCAACAGAAATCCAATATGTTCCTGTTCGCCACGAGCAAGGCGCAGCATTTATGGCAGATGTATATGGAAGGGTAGCGGGGAAACCTGGAGTTTGCCTGGCTACCCTGGGCCCTGGTGCCACAAATTTATTAACAGGAGTTGCAAGTGCCACATTGGATGGGTCACCTGTTGTAGCGATAACTGGACAAGCCGGAATGGAAAGACAGCATAAACAGTCTCATCAATTTATTGATATAGTAAAAATCTTTGAACCAGCAACGAAATGGTCCGTTCAAATTAAACAATCAGACACGGTCCCAGAAATTATCCATAACGCTTTTCGAAGAGCAGCAAGTGAAAAGCCTGGAGCAGTGCTGGTAGAGTTACCAGAGAACCTGGCTTCAGAGACAATTTCCAGAAAAGCTATGCCTAAAAGAACTGCACCAAGTGTCGTCCCATCGATGGAGGAAATTAATGAAACAGAAGCAGTTCTTAAAAAGTGTCAAAAACCTTTTATCCTGATTGGAAACGGCGTAATTAGGCAAGGAGCTAGCGAAGCATTCCAAAGCTTTGCTGAACTGCTTAAAGTACCAGTGGCAAACAGCTTTATGTCCAAAGGGGTCTTACCAAAAAATCATCCTCTTAACTACTTTACCTTTGGATTCAAAGACCATGATTTAGTACCAGAGGGAATAGCGGAGGCAGACTTACTGATTGTGATAGGTTTCGATCTGATTGAAAGCCTCCCGAAAAACTGGAATAAAAACAAAGTTCCGGTTGTGCATATTCATTCTCAAGAAGCAGAGTATGATGAATATTATCCAGTTCGCAGTCAATTAACCGGTGAGTTGAATCAAATCTTTAAGCTATTAAAAAATCGGGAAATTGTTTCTAAAGAATGGGTCCCCGCCAATAGTCTTAAAGAGAGGATTTTGCAAGAAAGTCAAGTCTCCTGGAATGAAGAAACGATAAGTAAACAGCCACTAACGACCAGAAATATTCTCCATATAATCGAAAAGCACACTGACGAAAACACCATCATATTATCTGATGTTGGCGAACACAAAATGAAAATAGCACGTCACTTCCAACCTGATAGGCCAGGGCAATTAATCATTTCAAATGGACTTGCATCCATGGGAATCGCGTTGCCAGGATCAATAGGGGCAAAATTGGCTGCGCCAAATAAAAATGTAATATGTATAACAGGAGACGGAGGACTCCTGATGAACGTGGCGGAAATCGAAACAGCAAAAAGATTAGGGTTAGCTTTTGTGATCATTTGTCTGAATGATTCGATGCTGAAGATTGAAAAACAGATGATGGAAAAGCAGTTTGGCCACAGTTATGGTGTGAATTTCAGCAATCCAAATTTTGTTCAACTGGCAGGTAGCTTTGGGGTCAAGGGTGTTAGGGTGAATAACCTTATTGAGCTTGACAATCTTCTTGCACATGAAATTTCTTCCCAGGAAGGAATTGTATTAATTGATGTACCAATCAGTGAGTAAGGCATTAAGGGTTATTAAGGATACGGACCGGGCTTATTGAATAGGATTAAGTCAAGCTCTAGAACTGCTGGATCGGCTGCTTTTGCGAAAAATATTCTTTCAATATTGATTAGGTCATGAATAAATAAGCGCTTGGGTGGTCCCTGAGCGCACTTTCTTATATATAAAATGCTGAGATTAACGGGCGACAATCTTAGTATCCGTTTTGCAGGGTTTTGTGAATCAATATCTATGTAATGGAAAACTAACTGGCTTGGCGTTTTAGTTTCATTTCACGGATGCTTCATGTGATGAGGTGGATCCTGTGCAGGCTGAAGATCGGCAACCCATTGGAATCCTAATAGACTGCCTGATAACAGATAAACTGCGAGCAAAACAAAAAAGATTGCTGGTTTGATAATATCCTTTAATGAATTAATCGTTGAGGAATTAGCTAGCAGGATTTTAAAAAGGAATAAAGCAGAAAGTGTAATCGTTAAAAAAATATTAATCATGATATGTGACTTTTCAGGTAAAAGCATTTCACCTAGCATAGCCCCCATCATGCCGCCCATAATACCGGACATAAGTCCCTCGATTGAGGAGATAGTATTGAAAAAAACTCCTAAAATGCACCCACTGGCAGCTCCAATCAACATTGAAAGTACAGTGGAAATAAAAAGGTCGCCACGATAAACAGTTCCAAGCAGAATGCCGGATGTTAACCCTATATTCATTCCTATGTACATTGAGATAATCATCCCGCTCATGCCAGACAACCTCACCCTGTTGCGGCGAATCAATATAATGGATACAAGTAAAGCAGCTGAAAGAGTGAAAAATACAAAAGCATTGAAAATGAACATGGACTGTCCTCCTTTTCACCATCATATGAGATAGGAGGTAAGACCATGCAGATTTATCGACAGTCTTAAAGGAAAATCATTGAGATTGATCTAAGTACATAAAGCTAATCGAAATAAAGCTGAACAAGCCTTTAGTTTATATCCTTGAACTAACTGTAGGAAAATCGACCACTCAAGAAGATGAGGCATCCCTGTAGTCAGGAATGCCTCTTGTTTTATTGGTTAAAAAAGCACCTGCAATGATCATAGTTGCTTAATTTTAACTTACCCGGTTAATTTTGGCCATTTTTTATGACGAATGACCTGATAAATGGACAGTCCATCACTGTAATTTTCGTTTCCATAATCAACTGGCACCAATGAAAAAGTCGCAAGCCAGACAGAGAAATAGGAATAGCGGACAAAAATCGTGTGAGGTTCAAGTATGTTTTGTGAAATGAGCAGGTTTAATACTAGTACGGATCCGAGATTAAAAATAACTCCTCCGGCATGTACAAGAAAGTGGGTGAGCCGGTTATTCCATTTTAATTGTTCATATTCACAAAAGGCATCTAAAAAATACATGCTATTTAAGATGAATGGGCCTTTTTTAAAAATTTGTCTTCCTCTTCCAAGTGAAAAACTGAATTTGCCGCCAAACAGCCATGCGAAGAAGGAATGGCCTAATTCATGGACGAGTGAAACGATAGGATATATCAATAGAAGGGCAAATAGAAAACCTATAAAATCTGAAAAGCCGAACATGAAGTCAGAACCTCCTTCTTTGTATTTTGAATTGTCGATGTACAAGTTATACCCGGGCGATATGATCATAAACGAACCTGGAAACTGAAAAATATGACATATCATCCTTATTATTGTCAGTGAATGGAAATATAAAACAATTCCGCCTATACCCCTTTCTGGGAGTAAGAATAGGATAATACTGAACAAAAATACAGGAGGCGAAATTATGTCCGGAAAAAAAGCAGGCAAGGAGATCCACGTCGATCATCTCACCATCCATGCCAAAGATGTAAAAATCGTTCACGATAGGTCAAGAGAACACCATGAGGAAAGGAGACACCCTTTAGATTTTTTTGGTCCTAGAAGAAGGATAGAACGGAAAATGGATGATGAGCATCATAGGAAAGATGAAAGCAGTTCTGAAGGGGGACATGAAGAAAGGCGCAGAGGTTTTAGGTGGTTTTAGGAGGTTGAATTTGGCCTTCAATGAAGCATGATTGTGTCCTTTAGTGGGGACCCTTGGTAGAGTAAGCTGATAAAATGTAAAATAACTTTCTTCAATATAAAACAGCCTGCAAGCTTTGATCGCTGCAGGCTGTTATCTTTTTTAAGCCGTTTTAAGCTGGTGCATCAAGTTCGTCTTCTTCAACCCGCTTCTCATAGTGTTCCACATCTTTGCGAGCGTTGAAGCGGTCAGCTTTTTCCAGTGTGACTGTAATATTGTAGTCTGGAATGCCGGCATACTTCTCATAACGGCCTCTTGGCAGCAGGAAGTTTCCTTCCGGGAAGTGGACTTGGACATTACCACGGGAAATGTCAACGAATTTCGCCCTTCCCTGGAAAACACCAAAGCCATTATACAGAACTATTCCTTCACCTTCAGCGATGCTAAGGTCCTGTGCATCCTCAGCATTCATAAGGACATCATAGCGCCCAGCACCGTTAAGAGGATCGACTTCATTATAGACCATTGAATTGAACTGTTTTCCCCGGCGGGAGGTGACGATGAATTGTCCTTCCTTTTTGCCTAGTTCTGGGATGTCAACTGAGATCAGGTTCCCTCTGCCATCCGAAGTAGGGCAGATGCCATCCTCACATAACCAGGCGCCGCCCCATTGGAAAACGTCTCCCGCTTTTTTCAGGTGTTGGATTCCGTCATAATTAGGATTCGCCAGGGCGATTTCATTCCGGATTTCCTGAGCATCTTTGAAGTCCACCAGGTGGGCTGTCTCAGGCTTGACTCGCTTTGCTAAATCAATGTAAATTTTCCATTCTGCACGAGCTTCTTCAACCTGGTTTTTGTTGCCCTCAATTTCGGGACTGAAGTAAACCATTCGTTCAGTAGAAGTGGACGTTCCGCCTCCTTCCTGCTCATAACGTGTTTTGGCAGGTAGGACTAGGACGGCTTCTTTCGCATCTACAAGAGTAGAAGTATTTAAGATGATATCCTGGTGGACACGGATTTCCAAATCGGATAATGCTTTTTCCACAAAATTCGGGTCTGGCATCGTTTCAAGGAAATTGCCGCCCGATAAGTAGTACATCTTGATTTTTCGTTCGTGGTCCTCAGGGAGCAGGATGTTTTCAAGAGTAACTCCGACAATGTCACCTTGCCATTCAGGAAGGTCAAATCCCCATAGTTTTTCGATGCGCTTAATATTGTCGCCGTAGAAATCCCCGCCTGGCAGAACAAAAGGATCCGCTCCCATTTCGCCGCTCCCCTGGACTGATGAGTGTCCGCGGAAAGGCATCAGCCCTGCATGCTTTCGGCCAAGGTGACCGCGGAGCAGGGCAAGGTTAGCCACTTGTGAAATGTTGTCAGTAGCGAATGAATGCATCGTTAAGCCTAAAGCCCATGCATACACGGCGTTCTTGCTGTTAGCGAGCAGTTCTGCCAATTCGATGATGCGTTCTTTGGAGATGCCTGAAGATGCAACAATATCTTCCCATTCTTGTTCCTGAACCTTTGATTTTAATTCTTCATAGCCATTTACATGAGCATTCACAAATTCATGATTGATCGCTGAGCCGTACTTATTTGACTCCATCTCAAACCAGTGCTTGATGATTCCATGCATGAAGGCGATGTCTCCGCCGATATTTACCTGGTAGAAATCATCTGCGATTTTTGTGCCAAATAGTGCGGATTCAGGATTAGATGGAATCCAGTACTTGTCCATTGCAGGTTCTTTATATGGGTTGACGACGATGATTTTCGTTCCCTTTTTCTTTGCCTCGAGCATGTACTTCGATGAAACAGGGGAGCTGTTCGAAGCGACGCTTCCCCAGAATAATAAAACATCAGTGCCAATCCAATCCTGGTAATTTGAAGTCGAAGCTCCTACACCAATTGAACGTTTCAATGCTGTTTTCGAAGGGGAGTGGCAAATCCTGCTGGCATTGTCGATATTATTCGTTCCAAGAAAACGGGAAACTTTTCCCGCGACATAGTAGGATTCATTTGTGATTCCCCGGCTTGTCAGGTAAAAAGCATACTGTTTCGGGTCAAGCTTTTTCATTTTCTCTGCGATCATGTCCATGGCTTCATCCCAGGTGATGCGTGAAAACTTACGCTCTCCTTTTCTGCGGATCATTGGATATGGGATCCGTCCCAGCTTTCGCAGCTGAGTGCTGTCATATTTTCTGAGTTCGTCAATGTCTGCGTGAAGGATTTCCGGCTTGATGGCACCGGCAGTATTCAGCCTTAAAACATTCAATCTTGTCGTACAAATATGCGGGCCAGTCAATGTCTGGTCCTGAAGGCCGGACACACCAAGTGCGCACCCATCGCATACACCTTTAGTCAGGATATTTGTGGCATATCCGAAGTTATCCCTATTGTCCCAAAGGGTTTTCATCGTATCTCTAATATGTTTAGGCTTCACCTTGCCAAGCCCAAAAGGTATAGGGCTTACCCAATGCTCTGGTGCAGGCATTGCCGCTTTTTTCTGTGGTCCTGGATGTTTAGTTTTTCCCAATTTGAAACACTCCCATTTTAAATCTTTAAGTCAAAAAAAAACCACCGTTTTCCGAAACAATGCTTCGGAAATAAACGGTGGTTAGTCTTTAGCAGGGTCGCTGCCAAGTGCCATACCTAATCAGTTGTTGAACTTCGCTTGAATATCATCCTCAAAAACAAAGATGGACATTCCGAAATCACGGTCGATATCTATGTCTACAAAAAGTTCGACAAGCTTGCAGCCAAGGAATTCTTCCATTTCCAGCGGAGGATTCTTCCGGTACATTTCTTTTACCATTTCCGTCCTGGCTGCCCGCAGTGCCTGCTTGCCTTCATTGGCTGAAGCAATGAACTTCTCAACAGGCGATAGATTCCCTTCCATTTCGCATATCGCCCACTTTTTGCAGAATGTAGTGGTTATTTTACTGGGGCCTTTACCCATATGCTTTTTACGGAAGGAACGGACCAAATTGCTGAACTCTGCCTCGTATTTATTCATGTTATCCTCCTGTCATCCATACAGGTTATAAGATGATTGGTATTTTACCATACTGTGAGGCAATTGGAAAAGCGCAAGCGCCTTGCTCAGCCCCGACAAGCGCTGAAATGTCGCCCAGCTAAGTCTTTCTTTGACTTCTCCGGGCGGACAGAAGCGGCTAGGAGTGGGCAGGCGCTCGAGTTAGACATTTCTAGAAATGTCTAATACTTGTAAAAGAATTAACCAGCCATTCTTTCATTTGCTTCATTTTGGTTGCGAAGCTTTTGGATATCACGGCGAATCAAGATAGAAACCACAAGAGCAACGACGAACAGTCCACTGAAGAATGTCAGGCTTGAAGCATAGCTTCCTGTAGTGTCCTTCATCCATGCTGCAAACATTGGGCCAGCCAGGCCGGCCGCTGCCCATGCTGTCAGGATATATCCATGAATCGCACCAAGCTGCTTTGTTCCAAAAATGTCGCCGATAAAGGCAGGGATTGCTGAAAAACCTCCGCCATACATCGTATAGACGACTGCCAGCATTACTTGGAAAAGGAAAGCTTCCTTTGTATGCGGAAGCAGCATGAATAGTACAATTTGAGTCGCAAAGAAAATGGTATACGTATTCGGACGTCCGATATAGTCAGAAATCGAAGCCCAGGCAATACGGCCGAAGCCATTGAAAAGCCCCATGATGCCAACGAGTGCTGCAGCTTCAGCGGTCGTCAGGCCAATACTTTCTTCTGCTAATGGTTTCGCAGCCGAAAGGATGGCAATCCCGCAAGTAACGTTGATGAAAAGCATGATCCATAGGTAATAAAAGCGTGAAGTCTTGATGGCTTCATTCGCTGTCAGCTGTGAAAGGTCCTTTTTAACCTTTACTTTGCCAGCTTTAGCTTTTTCCTTGAAACCTTCAGGAACCCAATCAACAGGCGGCTTTTCAAGATACAAAGATGATAATGACATGATAATAAAATAAGCTGCGCCTAAAATGTAAAAAGTATTGGCAGTTCCAACAGACTTAATCAATGAATCCATGATTGGGCTGCTGATGGCGGCCGCGAATCCAAAACCCATGATCGCAAGTCCAGTGGCAAGCCCGCGTCTGTCAGGAAACCATTTAACCAATGTGGAGACAGGAGCAATATAACCTACTCCAAGTCCAATGCCGCCTAATACACCATATGTAATATACAATAATGGCAAGGATCCAAGGTTAACAGCAAGCCCTGAACCTAAGATGCCTGCTCCAAAAAAGCCTGCCGCCAGCAGTCCGGCTTTTCTTGGACCATGCTTCTCAACGAAATGCCCCAGGAAGGCAGCAGATAATCCTAAGAACAGGATTGCCAGGCTGAAGGTGAATTGCACTTGCTTTGAAGTCCACCCGAACTCCTCAATCAATGGATTAGTAAAGTTACTCCAGGCATATACTGAGCCAATGGAAATATGGATGCCCACTGCAGATGCTGCAATCAGCCACCGATTTTTCGTCTTCTTCATACTTTTTCCCCTTTACTTTGTTAATTTTTCAGTCTGCCTCATGGCAAAGTGAAACTTTCGGAATCTCGAAAACTATGATTCCCGGTCGTTATGTACATGGTCTGTCCACAAGTGCGTTAATTTCTTAACCAACAGAAAACCGCCAATCTTTCCGGCCCAGCGCTAAATAGCACAGGACCTCGTGAGAAAGATTGACGGTTAGAATCAAGCAGGTATCGCTACTCAATGGCCAACAGTTAATCGCTTACATCTCTGTGACACCTTAACCGATGACAGGGCCGCTATCTCGAATCAAAATGTTACAGATTTGTGAACTTCGAAAAAATTTTATCACTTCTCAAATGCAGATGCAACACCTTTTAGGCCTGCTAAATCAATTTTACACTATAGTTGTGTTGTAAATTTTTCTTGAGAAATCGAAAATACTGTGTTTAGATTTTAAGTATTCTCAAATTCTCAAGATTCAGGTGAAGACTATGTTGGAAAATATGAGTGATAAATATACGATTACGAAATATCATGATGGACAATTCCAGGATGTAGAGGATGTCATTGTGAATGAATTCCCTTTGACGATTTATGTGAATGATATGGAGTTCGCAACAATGGTTTGCACTCCGACTCATTTTGAGGAAATGGTTGTCGGCTTCCTGGCATCCGAAGGGGTGATCCGATCCTATAATGACATCCATTCACTCAGTATCGACGAGAGCAGGGGTTATGCTTACGTCATGCTGAAAGTGAATATGACGACAAACCAGGAATATTATTCAAAGCGTTTTATAGGCTCATGCTGCGGGAAAAGCCGGCAGTTTTATTTTCACAATGATGCGAGGACAGCAAAGACGTCCATGTCCAAAACAAGAATCACCGCTGGCCAGAGTATCGAACTTATGAACCAGATGCAGAACAATTCACAGGTTTTCCTTGAAACCGGCGGCGTGCATAATGCAGCCCTCTGTTCTCCTGAGGAAATGATTGCGGTCAGAACGGATATTGGCCGCCATAATGCACTTGATAAGTTATATGGATATAGTATTTTAAACAGGGTGCCAGTCAGGAATAAAATCATCGTTTTCAGCGGCCGTATTTCCTCGGAAGTTTTGTTGAAGGCTGCGAAGATTGGCGTCGGGATCGTGCTCTCCAAATCAGCACCAACAGATTTGGCAATCAAACTGGCTAAGGATTTAAATATCACGGCAGTTGGTTTTATCAGAGGGAAATCGTTCAATGTCTATTCTTGTCCAGAAAGAATTGTAGATTAATAGCTTTAGTCCTTTTGTCATGTAAGCAAATAATTATATAAAAATATTTAGAGTGAAGCCAGGCCCTTTCAAAGGGTTCTGGCTTTTTCCAGTATAATGTAATATTTTCGCGCACCTTGTCGGACGAGGAAGAATCGAGAGCATAGAAGAGTATATGGCGGGAAAAGGGAGGCTCACCAAGCTGAGTGCATGAGAAGGTGGATTATCCTGTGATTTCAAGAATTATCAGATAATTTGAATTTTGAAAGCATATTACACGATTGTTACAATTATATTCATAAACATATTTTTGGATGTTTAGATTTTCATTGCCCAAAAGTACGAAAGAACTGTTTTTTAAAATAATAGTTTACTGTATGAAACAAGCGGGTATATGAATTTATGGGTGAATGTTGCGGTTTTTCATACATAGTTTTTGAAGACCGATTAACAGAATAAATATTTAAAGAAATTAATGATTATGAGGGGGAGTTTTAAACAGTGAAGAAAATTTTAACATTATTCATTCTAATGGTGACCATGATCGGTCTCCTGGCTGCTTGTGGCAGTGATGAAAAAACTTCAGGCGAAGGCGGCATGGACCTGGCTGAGAAGGGGAAATTCACTTTTGCATCATCTGGTGAGTTTAAGCCGTTCAGCGTAACGGATGGAAGCGGCAAGATGACCGGTTTTGACATCGATGTTGCAGAAGCAGTCGCAAAGGAACTCGGTCTTGAACCAAACCAAAAGAAGTTCAAGTTTGCCAGTATCGTTGAAGGGGTTAAGTCAGGACGCTTTGATGCTGCTGTTGCCAGCCATACCATCAATGAGGATCGTTTGAAGGCTGTTGATTTTTCAACACCATATTACTATTCTGGTCCGCAGATTTTTGTCAGACCCGACAGCGATGTTGAGAAGCTTTCAGATTTAAAAGGATTGGAAATTGCAGTTTCGAAAGGTTCCACATATGCAAAGACAGCTGAAGAAGTGACAGATAATATTGTGCTTTATGACAGTGACGTAACTGCTTTAGAAGCGTTGGCCAATAATAGGCACGACGCTGTTATAACGGACTTTATTACAGGTAAAGAAGCAATGGGTGCCGGCCTTAAAATTGAGGGCAAGGAGCTTCTTGGCCGAAGCGAACAGGCAATTGCCATAGCCAAAGACAACGATGAATTACTGGAAAAAGTCAACGAAGCATTGGAAACATTAAGAGAAAATGGAACGTTGAAAGAAATCAGTGAAAAATATTTCGGTGAAGACATCACGGCTAAACCGGAGTAATAGGTTGTCAACCTGGGGCGAATGTGCGGTATAACTGCACATTCGTTTCTGCTTAAAAATGCTGTTTGCCAACATGAGCAAACAAATGAAGAACGATAATGAGCCCATAGGGAGTTGAATGAATTTTGCCAAGTCTATCGCATGTTATAGAAGTATTTTTTGACACGTACGACATATTCCTCAAAGGCATGCTGCTCACATTGCAAGTTACAGCAATCTCCATTTTCATTGCTATTTTCATAGGATTATTTTTTGCCTTCTTAAAAATATCAGGAGTTAAAGTGCTCGAATGGATTGCAGATGTCTATATTTATCTGGTCAGGGGAACTCCGTTGATTGTCCAGATTTTCATCTTCTATTTTGGTATGACCAATCTGAATATTTCTGCATTCTGGTCAGTAGCCCTCGGTCTTGCGTTCCACAATGGTGCCTATATCGCCGAGATTTTCAGGGGAACCATCCAGTCCATTGACAAAGGACAGATGGAAGCCGGCCGCTCACTTGGGATGAGCAGGACGCTTACTATGAGAAGAATCATCCTTCCGCAGGCTTTCCGTCGTGCCTTGCCTCCACTTGGGAATCAATTCATCATTGGCCTCAAGGATTCATCACTAGCAGCTTTCATAGGAATGTACGAATTATTCAATGTAGCGACAACAAAAGGTGCAAATGACTTTGACAATATGACCTATCTGCTCATTGTTGCCGTTTACTATCTATTCCTGGTTTACTTGATTTCTGTTCTGGTTGGATTGCTTGAGAAAAAACTATCCGTAAGTGATTAAGGGGGAAACTATTTTGGACGGACGAGATATGATCAATGTTAAGAAATTGAATAAATCATTTGGCGACCTTCATGTTTTGAAGGATGTCGATATAACTGTAAAAGAAAGCGACGTAGTCTGCCTGATCGGTGCAAGCGGATCTGGAAAAAGTACCTTGCTTCGCTGCCTGAATTTCCTGGAAATCAAAGATAATGGCCAAATTATCATTGAAGGCGAGGAAATAAATGCTGATAGCCATGATTTGAATAAAGTGCGCCAGAAAATCGGCATGGTATTTCAGCACTTTAACCTGTTTCCTCACAAAAACGTGATTGAAAACATTATAGAGGCACCAGTCCATGTGAAGGGTGTCAATAAGGACCAGGCGATCAAGGAAGCAAAGGAACTGCTTGCAAAGGTCGGACTGGCTGATAAAGAGAAGGTTTATCCATCAAAGCTGTCGGGCGGACAGAAGCAAAGGGTAGCAATCGCGAGGGCCCTTGCGATGAAACCAGACATCATGTTGTTTGATGAACCAACATCGGCACTTGACCCTGAATTGGTCGGAGAAGTTTTGGCAACCATGAAAGAGCTTGCAGAAGAAGGGATGACCATGGTTGTCGTGACACATGAAATGGGTTTTGCCAGAGAAGTGGCTGATTGGGTCGTCTACATGCATGGAGGCCGGATCGTCGAAGTCGGTCACCCTGAAGAATTTTTTGAAAACCCAACTGAAGAACGTACACGTGAGTTTTTAAGCAATACATTTTAAAGGATGAACGCTTAGGTCTCTAAGCGTTCGTTTTTTGGCTTTGAATAAGTGTGAAAAAATAGTTTCTCTTTGGATATTTAAGGGGAAAAGATTGCAGAATAATTACATGGCAGCAGGCTAAATAAGTGTTTCCCTTTTATGAATTTAATAATTTCATATTACATAACTGAAAAATCATAGATCTTTTGGAGGCTGACATGCTCAAGAATATTTTATCGAACTTTGTTTTTACAGTGTCAGCTGCGGTGATTTTATTGTTCGTCGTAGTTGGGGCTGTCATGCCAAAAAAGTTTGGCTCAGTAGCCGGTGAGTTATTTGGTTTTACCACGATTAATTTCGGCTGGTTCTATTTGCTGGCCGTGTTCATTATTGTTTTATTCCTGATTGGACTGGCTGTTAGTAAGTATGGAGCCATTCGGCTTGGCGGGGAAGGGGAGAAACCTGAATTTTCCTTTTTCACCTGGATCGGCATGCTTTTTTCAGCTGGATTCGGGGCAGGACTTGTGTTCTGGGGAATCGCAGAACCTATGAGCCATTTCTTTAATACGCCGTTTGCAAACATTGAAGGAGAATCCCGCAGTGCAGCAAGAGTTGCTATGGGTTATTCCTTTTTCCACTGGGGGCTTAGTCAGTGGTCCGTTTTTGCGATTGTGGGATTGGTAATTGGTTTCCTTCAATTCAGGAAACAAAAAGATGGCTTGGTCTCGACGGCTCTTGAGCCGATTACAGGCACAAAGCCTGCAGTGAAAAACACTATTGATACGCTTGCAGTTGTCGCAACTGTCATGGGGATTGCTACCTCTGTCGGGCTTGGTGTCCTGCAAATGAATGGCGGATTGAACGCTGTATTTGATACGGAGAATTCTATCGGAATCCAGATGATCATTATTTTAGTCATTTTCATTGCCTATATGATTTCTTCTTCCACAGGGCTTGATAAAGGAATTGCGATGTTGAGTAATCTTAATCTGGGAATTGCCCTGGTTCTCTTATTGTTCGTTCTGATTGCCGGACCTACTGTTTTCATTATGGAAAGCTTCACGCTCGCAATCGGGGATTATTTTGCCAACTTCATTCAGTACAGCCTCAGGCTGCAGCCTTACCAGGAAGGAACTTGGACAAGGGACTGGACAATCTTCTACTGGGCATGGGCCATTGCCTGGTCGCCATTTGTCGGGGCATTCGTAGCCCGGGTTTCAAAGGGGAGAACAATACGGGAATACATCTTTGGTGTAATGGTGATTCCACCTTTGATTGCCTGCCTTTGGATTGCGGCATTCGGCGGGACGGCTTTATGGAATGACCTCAATAACAACACAGGTATTGCTGCGGCAGTAGATGCGGATTTAACCTCTGCTTTATTCAAGACATTTGAAGTCTTGCCTATGTCGACTGTTCTGTCCATATTATCGATTATCTTGATTTTCACATTCCTGGTAACATCCGCGGACTCTGCAACCTATATACTTGCAAGCATGACGACCTCGGGAAGTCTGAACCCGCCAATATTCGCAAAAATCGTCTGGGGTTCACTAATGGCGGCGATCTCTGCAGTCCTCTTGTATGCAGGCGGACTGGAAGCATTACAGACCGCTTCCTTGATTGCCGCACTTCCATTCACAGTCTTGCTCCTGCTGTTGATGTTGGCGATCCTTAAGCTCCTGAAAAAAGAACCATTGCCAATCAGGCCAGCAGATTTAAGGAGATTCAGGAGACTTGAGAAAGCGGCAAGCAAGGAACAGGAAAAAAAGAAAAACTGATGCAAGAATAGGAACAAAAAGCAGATTCAGACTGCAGAGAGATCGATTTTCATCGAGTCTCTTTGCGGTCTTTTTTGTTTGAAGAGATTTCAAAAAAATTAGTCATTTAAAGGTAAGGAAGATTATCCGATATAATAGTCATGTAACCAATATGAAAACCTAACAAAGTGTGTTTGCAGCGATGATTTTAGGGACGCATTGAATGTTTCATAAAATATTCAATGTATTTGTTGATCATATTTTAAATATACATGGTGTATCTTCGTATTGCCGGTACAAACAACTATAGGAGGAAAGAAAATGAGTTTATCGATTTCACAAATTAAAAAGAAGTCTCTGGCGTCATTGAAAGGAAAGTGGGGAATTGGAGTCGCCTTAACGTTCATTATCTTTTTGATCACAGCAATCGTTCCGAGTATTGTTGAGGTTATATTGAGTGGCGGTTTCTCAGATTGGGCGAATCAGACGGAAACCCCTCTCATTGCAGATATGCTTAATCTTCTTGTCTCATTTTTGTTTATCCCGCTGACAGTTGCCAGTTACTGGTTCTTTCTGGTCATTGCCAGGTGGAATGATCCGAAAATCTCCGATATCTTTACCGTTTATAAAAAATGGGAGCTATCACTGAAGCTCATCGGAACATCGATCCTCGTCGGATTTTTTACCATCCTGTGGTCTTTATTATTGATTATCCCTGGCATTATCAAAGGAATTTCCTATTCTCAAGTGTTTTTCCTGCTTAAAGATAACCCGCAGCTCTCGGCACTAGAAGCGATCACAGAAAGTAAAATCAGGATGAAGGGGTATAAATGGAAATATTTCCTGCTGAATCTTAGCTTTATAGGATGGGCATTCATTGCGATTTTTACTTTCGGAATTGGGTTCTTGTGGCTCGCTCCGTACATTAGCACGGCAAATGCCACTTTTTATAATGAATTGATCGCTCCCCAGGACCATGAAGATGCAAACTCTCCGGACTTGGCGATCTAACTTTTCAGCCTCAGCTAATTTTTTAGCTGGGTTTTTTTTATGGAATAGAAACGTTCTTCAGTGCCTTGGCCGGGCTTCTAATCCTGATAGGAGCTCAATCGCTCCGTTACAATTGAATAAAATCCAAAGAGATTAAAGGATAATCATGGAAAAGGGCGAATAGTATTAATCTCAGAACGTTTCAGAAACGGAGGAAAAACGATTGTTTGATATGTCTACGATTTTTCTGGTTGATCAGAAAGAAGGATTCACTCCTACACTCGGCCATTTGGTGTCGATGATGAACTACACCCGGAAAACCACTCTGGAGGAAGTTGAGGGGCTATCAATCGAGGAGTTGGATTACCTCATTCATGATGATGCAAATTCCATCGGCATGCTGCTTGGCCACATGGCTGCCGTCGAACGTATCTATCAAATTATTACCTTTGAAAAGCGTGACCCTACCAAAGAAGAAGAGCAAACTTTATCTGCCGGACTTGAACTGGGCGAGAAAGGAAAAGCAGCTTTTAAAGGATTTCCGCTAGAGCATTATCTTGAAGAACTCCAGACTGTCCGAAGTGAAACATATGATAAATTCCAGACACTTTCAGATGAATGGTTGTTTGAGCAGACCAATTGGTGGTGGAACCAGCCCGGCAACAATTACTTCAAATGGTTTCATGTGTTTGAAGATGAAATCAACCACCGCGGCCAGATCAGAATGATCAAGAAAATTTACAGTAAAGAACTAGTTAAATAACATGATTGACGCCTGCGGAGAGTGATTCGCAGGTTGTTTTTATATTGATTGAATAATCAGATAATATTATAATGGTTTAAACGGTAAAAAAGGGGCGGTGTTATGAAGAAGCTATATAAGGACTTTTTGTTTTTTCCCGATATTAGTATCTTGATTGTTTTAATATTTACTGGCATCGGGATGTCCATATGGAAAGGCCTGACATGGTACATGGTATTATTTTTCATCATAGGAATGATTACATTCGCTTTTAGCGAATATTTTACCCATCGCTTCTTCTTTCATATCAAAGCACCGAAGAACCCATTATTCCTAAGGTTCATGAAAAGGATCCACTATGACCATCACACCGATCCGAATAACCTCAAGCTGCTATTTCTGCCATTATGGTATAGCTTGCCCGGCTTTTTGGTCCTGTCATTTCTTTTTTATCTAGTTTCCCATAACGTGAGTCGGACTATTGCGTTCGGAACCGGGCTGATGGCGATGCTGCTGGTCTATGAGTGGAAGCATTATGTTGCCCACCGGCCGATCAAGCCAAAGACCAGATTCGGACGTTGGGTAAAAAAGGTCCATATTCTCCATCACTTTAAGAATGAAAACTTCTGGTACGGTGTCAGCACACCTTTTGCCGATTACTTATTTGGAACTTTCCGGGACGAAAAGAAAGTGGAAACAAGCAAAACAGCGAAGGATTTAGAAAAACGAGCCTTATAATTGTAAGCCTGTGCCCATTAATAGGGAACAGGCTTTTTATAGGTTTCAGGGAAGATTTAGCTATTATTCTACAAATTTTTAAAAGTTTTGAAACCTATTTCCAGTCCAATCGTATTACATATCAAGAAATAAATGGAATAAGGGAGGGTGCCAATTTCAATTTTAGCAAGGGGTGAGAATTATGGAGATGTTTGGCATGCCATTAGAAACGATTTATTTATACGGATTGGTAATTTCAGGTGTGGTCACGATTCTTTATCTATTTTTCGGTGACGCCCTTGAAGGACTGACAGAAGGAATTCCTTTTGTGAATCCGACCGTGATTTTTTCATTCGTGACGATTTTTTCTGCAGGTGGATATTTAGGAGAAATCTTCACAGGTCTTCACAGCATGTTGATTGCTGGAGCTTCAGCCATTATTGCTCTTATTCTTGTCACTTTATTGAATGTGTTTGTATTGATTCCTTTATCGAATGCCGAGGAGTCACTTGTCTACAAAGAGAGTGACTTGCGGGGAAGAATCGGAACCGTCATTACCGGGATCCCGGCAGATGGATATGGTGAAGTCCTGATTGAGAATATTAGCGGCCGCATCTCCAAACCGGCAGTCAGCTTCACGAACACCAACATTTCTTATGGAAAAAAAGTCCTCGTCATCGACATCGAAAACGGGGTGCTGCAAGTGAAATTATATGAAGACTTAGAGACTTATATTTAGGAGGAGAAGGTATGGATCTAATGTTTATTGTTATTGGTTTTGTTGTCTTTTTAATCATCGCGTTGGTCGCCGTTTTCATCACAAAGTATAAAACGGCTGGACCGGATGAAGCACTGATTGTAACAGGAAGCTTCCTCGGAAGCCGCAATGTGCACACAGATGAATCGAGTAACAAGATAAAAATCATCAGGGGTGGCGGTACGTTCATCTTCCCGGTGTTCCAGCAGTCACGTCCGCTCAGCCTGCTGTCCAGCAAGCTTGAGGTAACAACTCCGGAGGTTTACACAGAACAGGGTGTACCGGTTATGGCTGACGGTACCGCGATTATCAAAATCGGAGGATCCATCAGTGAAATCGCCACAGCTGCCGAACAGTTCCTTGGCAAGACGAAAGAAGACAGGGAAAATGAAGCGAAGGAAGTATTAGAAGGGCATCTCCGGTCGATTTTAGGATCGATGACTGTAGAAGAAATCTATAAAAACCGTGATAAATTCTCCCAGGAAGTCCAGCGTGTTGCTTCCCAGGACCTTGCAAAAATGGGGTTAGTGATTGTTTCGTTTACGATTAAAGATGTCCGGGATAAAAATGGATACCTTGATTCTCTTGGTAAACCTCGAATTGCCCAGGTAAAACGTGATGCAGATATCGCAACTGCTGATGCGGAAAAAGAAACACGCATCAAAAAAGCGGAAGCAGATAAAGAAGCCAAGAAAGCAGAATTTGAACGTGCGACTGAAATCGCCGAAGCTGAAAAAATCAATGGATTGAAAATGGCTGAATTCCGACGTGAGCAAGACATTGCCAAGGCACGTGCCGACCAGGCATATGACCTCGAAAATGCCCGTGCCCAGCAGGAAGTAACAGAGCAGGAAATGCAAGTCAAGATCATCGAGCGCCAAAAGCAAATCGAGCTCGAGGAAAAAGAAATCCTGCGCCGTGAACGCCAGTATGATTCCGAGGTCAAGAAAAAAGCCGATGCAGACCGCTATTCTGTTGAACAATCTGCAGCAGCTGACAAAGCAAGGCAAATCGCTGAGGCTGATGCAAATAAATATCGTATCGAAGCAATGGCCCGTGCCGAAGCAGAAAAAGTCCGCATGGATGGTCTTGCAAAAGCTGAAGCTGAGCGGGCACAGGGTGAAACTGAGGCTGAAATCATCCGCCTGAAAGGTCTTGCAGAAGCAGAAGCGAAAGAAAAAATTGCAGAAGCATTCGAACAATTCGGCCAGGCCGCAATCCTCGACATGATTGTGAAAATGCTTCCTGAATACGCGAAGCAAGTGGCAGCACCACTTGGCAATATTGACAAGATCACCGTTGTCGATACAGGCGGCAGTGAGGCCAATGGCGGAGCAAACAAAGTAACAGGCTATGCCACAAACCTGATGTCGACACTCCAGGAATCACTAAAAGCATCATCAGGTATCGACGTAAAAGAACTAATCGAGAACTTCTCAGGAAAAGCCAATGTCAGACACAGCATCGATGCACTGGCAGACGAGATTCGCGAAAACAAGACCGAAAACAGGATCGAAGCAGCAATTAAGCAGGAAGAATAAGAAGGGAAACCCGTCTGGAGGAATGATTCCAGGCGGTTTTTTTTAATACCTACGAAAAAATTAACGAAACATTCACAAAAACAAATGGCAGTTTAGATTAAAATAAGCTTAAAGAAAGGAAGTGGAGTATGTTACTTAAAAAAAGAAGTGAATCTAAGGAATTAGTAGTTATGCGCTATCTGAATACGCGAATGGAGTTGACTGCCGGGGATAAATTTCATTATGCGAATTTGGAAAAAGGGTATAGAGGGGAGCTTGAATTTGATGTGTTAACTGAACAGCTCTCTGAGGAAAGGTATATAATAGATGACCTTCTGCTACAGGTGAACAATTCTTATTTTCAAATTGATAAGGTAATAATCTCTGGGGGATTGATACATCTATTGGATGTGAAATATCACGAAGGTGATTTTTATCTGGAATCAGACAAATTTTACTCATTGAAAAGTGGCAAAGAATACAGAAATCCAGTCATACAATTAAAGCGAAGCGAGACACTCTTTCGCCAACTCCTTCAGAACCTCAAATTAAATTAACTCGTCCAGGCCTCTGTGGTTTTCAACAATCCCGAATTCACACTTTACCAAGCCCCAATGGACCAACCAATCATCCTACCAACCCAGATCAACCGCTTTTTAAAAGAACTAAATGATACACCTTCTAAGTTAGACGAAAACTATAAATTACTCGCCCAAAAATTGCTCTCATTGCACCAGGATAAAAATCCGTTTACCACTCTGCCCGAATATGATTATGATCGGTTGGAAAAGGGGATGCATTGCAGGGCTTGTGGGTCTTTTAATACAGTGATTAAAAACTATGACTTAGTCTGCGGTAAATGTAGTGAACAGGAAAGGATTGATCAAGCCGTTCTGCGATATATCCAGGAATTAAAAGTGCTTTTTCCTGAAATTAAAATTACTACGCAGATAATCTATGAATGGTGCAAAGAAAAAGTTAGCAAGAAGACAATAACTAGAATTCTAAAGAAGAATTATGTATCAACTGGTAGGACTTGTGATACTTATTATGAATAATGTAAAAAAATCATCTCTGATCATAAAAGGTTTTTTATTATTAATTGACGGAGCATAAGGGTTCGGACAGGTTTCAGGGTAAACAAGCAAAAGCTGTCCGAAGTAGCCCTGAGTTCGGACAGGTTTCAGGTTAAACAAGCAAAAGCTGTCCGAAGTAGCCCTGAGTTCGGACAGGTTTCAGGTTAAACAAGCAAAAGCTGTCCGAAGTAGCCCTGAGTTCGGACAGGTTTCAGTGTAAACAAGCAAAAGCTGTCCGAAGTAACCCTGAGTTCGGACAGGATTCAGGTTAAACAAGCAAAAGCTGTCCGAAGTGGGCCAAAGTCCTCAGACTAACTGTAGTTTCTGTGTAAATCAATCTGTACAATCGTTTCCTTTGCCAATGAAAAACGCCTGAGCAAACTCCAACAGCTCAGGCGAAAACTAAAATACTATTCTTTTCCCTCAGGCTTTAGCCAACTATCAAAATATCCTTTTGCCTGTGGATGGCCTGCTTTTTCAAAGTGGGTAATCACATCATGTCCAGATGCATTTTTATTTGTATACTCGTTTACATATTGTTTCAAGGCTTTATCAACTTTTCCGGCTTTGACCAGGTAATCCAGTTCTGCATACAAATTGAAACCTTGGATTCCCATCATAACGGAGTAATCATTCAAATTTTTAAAGTCGCTCAATGGGCTGCTTAAGTATTGGCCTTCTTTCTGGATTCTCGCAATCTCTTCCTGCTGCTTAATTTGTTCTTCCGCAGAACTGCTGGCCTGGTAGCCTCTTGCACCCATATAAGATTTCAAGGAATAGCTAACGAGAGTTTCATTAACCCAGGGTTCTTTATATCCATTGCTTCCGACCAATCCTGACAGCCATTGTCGGATGACTCCATCTGTCATGCCCAGAGAAGTAAAACTATTGTCGGCGAAATTGTAACCAGGTGAAAAAATCATTCCCTGGTAAGCCATTTGTGGGTTACTTTCCCCAGTTCGGATAATATCCAGTTCTTTATAAGGCAAGAGCGAATCGTAAAATTCCTCGAAAAAATCGATGGATTGGCCGGCACCCATTGCATTCCTGTTTGCAGTCTCCTGTTTGTCGATGGAAGGGCGGTACCATACGTTCACAAGTGTATCGTTGCGAGTCATGAACCGTTCAGTTTGATAGTACTGTTTATCCAGGAGGACGACAGAAAAGTCACGGACATTCTCTAAGTTGACGTGATATTTCTGATTATCACCTGCGTTTTCAATTTTAGCATTCGCTTCTTCGGCATTCGATAGAATTTCGTATTTGGCAGCCGCGTTTATGGTCACATCATAGTTGGCAGTTTCGCTATAGAAAGGGGAACCGAGTGGTGAATAAGGATCCAGGTTCCAGCCGTTTTTATCATATACAGCCTGAGTTGGCAGGAAGCTGCCGAGCCATACTGCTGCATAATCATAGCTTGCATTGCTATAATTCACGGGGAGCTGGAAATTGAATTGAATGTCCAGCTCGGCTGTTGCCTTGTCAGCCCAATCGCCCAACTTAATTTCTAATATCGTTCCATCGACACTGTAATCTGCCTTTTGCTCATTCACTTTGATTTCCTCAATCTCAATCCAGCCAGGCGTTGGTGATGGCCCTCGGATGAATTCCCATTCAGGTCCATCAATCGGATCTTTAAACTGGTTAGGATACAGGTGAAAATAAATTTTATCCTGGTCAGCACCGGTTGTATTTGTTGTGGAAACATGCATGCTTCCTTTTAATGTTGCGTCAGCATCCTGGTAAGTCAGTTCAGCTTTATATTCGACAGGCTCATGCTCCTTATTGGTATAGCTGTAGCTAAATAGGTCTTTAGCTTTTTCCGGTTCAGCTGATGCACCCACGCTGCTTTCTTCTTTCTTTGCCTTTTCATTCCCGATCAACTCAGCGTACGAAAATAAACCCGCCCAAAGTACGAGCGATGCGGTCAACAATGTGGTGAAGACAGGCTTAGGGTATTCTGATATATAACCTGCAGCCTTTACGAAAAACTTATCCGTAATGCGGTAAACCTTGTATCGATTCAGATAACTCCGTGCAATTCTGAGCTTTTCACGAATTACATCACTAATATATTTCTTCTCTCTAAATTCCTCTTCAGGCTCCTCTGGGACGCCAACCAATACGAATTTCTTAGAAAGGCCGGTATCATCTGATTTAACAACATCAACTGCATTCGATCCAGCCCTTTGTGTGGCAGGCACTACCCCCGCAATATGGTCCTCAATCCCTTTTTTCATCCAGTTCACGGTGATTGCGATGAATGCGATGATCAGGACCGGACTGTAAAACATCCATGGCGCTCTCCTGATCAACCAGAAGTTTTGGCCCGCCATACCTGCAAGTTCATTCGATATTGTTCGATAAATCAGCCGTGGTTCATTCGTCAGTGCTGTCGGGTGAGGCCCGCCAAGGTAAAGCGAAAAAATTCCCATGAATGTTAAAAGCTGAAGAACGGATATAATTTGCTGGGTGAATAACAACAATAAATGGGTCTTGATATTCGGCCAGACATGCCTGACCAAAGTATGGAATTTACTTGCGCCCATCAGTGTGGAGCTCAATACATAAGGCTGTTTTTCGATTTCAGCCATCATATCCAGGATAAAGTAATAGACTCCAGGAAGACCAACCATCATCAAAACCAGTATTTGATATTCTAATATTATTTTTGCAGAAATTCCCAATGGCATCGCGGCCACAGGGATGATCAGAATGATTCCGACCAGCAATGGCGGTATATACCGAAATGGCCAAAAGAAGGCACTGAAATACCGTTTTAAGCCCGGGTACCATAACGCCGTCAACAGCGCCAGCAGGATTCCTGCAAGGAGCCGAGCGAGAGTGATGCCGATTACGGCTCCAAGTGTGTATTTAACCCCTACAAGTACCAGGTTCACCATGCTCCTTGCACCTAGATCGGTTCCAAGCGGGAACGTTAGGGAAGGGGGAGCTGGAGGTGCTGCGACAAATTTGCCGTTCTCATCAAAAATTAATGGTTCGTTGCTTTCAGGCATTGGTTCAGTGAACCAGCTGACCGCGAACAATAGAATAAGGATTGCAACACCAATTTTAAAGTTCCTGTGTTTCAGGTTATTGAGATGGTGAAGGAGTGCTATGAATCTATAAAATAAGTATTTTATTCCGGCTCCCAGCCCTTTTATTGCTTTGTTCATATTCAAGGTTTTAATTTCCCTTAATAGCCTGGCTAAGCCGTTTTTCTTATTCTGGGGATTGCCTTTCATCTTCACGAGCTTAAGGATCCTGTTCATATATTCAACCCCCGTGCTTTCCCGGCATTTTTACCGAAAAAAGTAACTAGTCGCTCCACAATGAACACTGGAAGCATAAATACACCTACATAAAACAATATGCTGGCCGGTGAAGCTCCTTGTTCGATCATAAGGTTATACAGTTCTTGTATGTATCCATCAAGGACAAACATGTGTTCAACGAGCACCATGTTGGTTAACACAAGGTAGATGATTGTTTTGAAGTGGATGGACACAACCGGCACTATATTACGGGTCAGATGGAAAAACAGGAGCTGCATTTTCGATAAACCTTTCGCCTGGCCCAGCAGTATATAGTGTTTTTCGAATTCTTCCTCCATTATTTTTATCAGGAATTGAGCGAGAAACAATGATGGGAGAATGGAGTTGATGATCATCGGAAAAATGAGCGGTTCCTTCCCGGCCAGCCCATACATCGTAACCAGGCGGATGTGAAATTCTCGGTATAGCGTGAACAAGACCATCTGAATCATGAAAATAACGAGTAAATCAGGCAATCCCTCAAAAAAATTCAGGAAATGTTTGACCCTGGAGCGATGAGAATAAGAAAGGTGCATAAATGCATAAGCGATCAAACTTCCTATGAAAATAGTGAATAGCAGACTTACAAAAATGATTTCTATGGAATATGTATACCTGTCGATCACTGTTTCGCGGAACCATCCTTCGAAAAATTGCCAGCTGGATGGCTTGATTAACTGTGCAGATGTTTCTGCCAACCCTTTTAAAAAAGCGGACAGTTTAATGCCAAGGTGCTCACTATCGCCTCCTCTGAATGTAAAAAGCGCAGGAAATGACATAAAAAAGAGCAGACCTGCTATTGAGGTCAGTGATAATAGGATGTAATGAAAGAATTTATGCATAAGTCCTCCTTTGGAAAAAATTTCATTATATTTTTATTCGACGTAGTAAAATTATGAAAGGTTGCAAGAATTTAGAAATATTTATTAATAATTTTGTGATAATTGAAAAAACAATGTAATATAGATTATAATAAACCGACTGGATAGTTTATTTAAAAGTAGGGGGAGATATCATGGAACAAAAAGTGATGAATCAACCAATCATTTCAGCATTGGAAAAATTCACGGAGCTGGATGAAAAAATATCACATTTTAATAGTATTTCAGGATTGCTTAGCTGGGACCAGAAAGTGATCGCTCCCAAGAAGGGGCGGTCTATTTTCGCTAAAGCCAGCAGTACATTAAGGACAGAAGCGTTCAAACTGACCGTATCAGAGGAAATGGGAGAACTGTTAAACGCACTTTCTTCACCAGAAGCAGAAGCTTATCTTGATGAAGCGGCAAAAGCGAAGGTTCGTGAAAGACTGAATTTCTATAACCGTTCCAAGAGTATTCCCGCAGAAATGATCAAGGATTTTTCCGTGCTGACATCACGGGCTAATGATGCCTGGGAAGAGGCAAGGGAGAATAATGACTTTGAGAAATATTTGCCATTCCTTGAAAAAATCGTTGATTTTAAAAGAAAAGCCGTTGAAATCTATGGCTATGAAAATCATCCCTACGATGCGCTGCTGGATGAGTATGAACCTGGCTTGACTGTTGAAAAGCTGGATCCTTTATTTGATAAATTAAGAAAATCAAGCACTGATTTGCTAAAGCGGATCCAACAGGCGGCGTATAAACCGCGAGTAGAAATTTTTGACCAGCCGTATTCAGTAGCAAAACAAAAAGAGTTCAATCAATATATTTTGCCGCTGATTGGCTTTGATCTGAATGCTGGCAGATTGGATGAGACCGTTCACCCATTTGCGCAGACGGTTAATACTGGAGATGTACGGATTACCACAAGATATTTAGAACATAATGTTCGTTCGGCCATTTTTGGCACGATCCATGAAGCCGGTCATGGTATTTATGAGCAAAACATTGACCAGCAATTCGAAGATTCAGTCCTGCAGGAAGGGGCTTCTTTTGGCATCCATGAGTCTCAGTCACGCTTCCTTGAAAACATGGTAGGCCGAAGCGAGGAATTCTGGAAACACTTTTATCCGAAGCTGCAGGAACATTTTCCTGAGCAGCTTGGGGATGTCGAACTGGATGATTTCTACCGTGCCGTCAATGCCGTTCAGCCATCATTCATCCGGGTCGAAGCTGATGAGCTGACATATAATCTGCATATCATGGTCCGTTACGAAATTGAAAAGGCATTGATTGCGGGGGAAGTAGAAGCGAAGGATCTTCCGGCAATATGGAACGCGAAGATGAATGAATATTTAGGAGTTGTCCCTTCCAATGACAGCGAGGGAGTACTTCAGGACATTCACTGGTCGTTTGGGGGCTTTGGGTATTTCCCATCCTATTCATTAGGAAATTTGTATGCAGCACAGATCCTTAACAAGATTAGAGAGGATGTGCCTGAGTTTTACGGAAGCATCGAAAAAGGTGACTTTGCCGTGATCCAAAAATGGTTGAAGGAAAACATTCATCAATATGGAATGCTTTATACACCAAACGAGCTGATTGTTAAAGCTACCGGTGAAGAACTGAATGCGGATTATTTGGTGGAATATCTCGAAGACAAGTACAGCAAAGTATACAAATTATCATATTAGCTGGAAATAGAGGTTAAAAAAATGGCGCCAATTGTTTCAGAGGAGTATAAGGAAAGGAAGCGGCAGGAGATTTTGCAAAGTGCCCATGCTTGTTTTGCCAAGAAGGGGTTTGAATCTTCAACTGTGGATGACATTGTCGCACAATCTGGCCTGAGCAAAGGGGCGATCTACAATTATTTCAAAAGCAAGGATGAAATATACCTTGCCCTAATGGAAGGCCAGACCAGTGAGTCAGGCACGAAATTCGCGAAGGCGATCGCAGAAAGGCATACTGCTTTGGAGAAGCTTGACTTTCTGGTCGATGCCTATTTGGCTAATGACCCGAACGATGCAGAGAACAAGGATCAGGCACTTGTACATTTCGAGTTCAGGCTTTATTCGACACGAAATCCTGAATTAAAGAAATCTTTGACAGAGAGATATAAAGATTTCTTTATATCATTGTTAGCGGGCATCATTAAGGAAGGGCAGGTATCCGGGGAATTCAACAGTCAGCTAGATCCAGCCACTTATGCTGATATTTTCTGGGCGATGGTAAATGGGGTCACATTGCAGGCGACAATCCTAGAAGACTTTGATTACAAAAGTACTTTAAAAGAGATGCAAATTATGTTCGTGGAAAAAATAAAGACATAAGCCTGAAAAACCAGTGAGGAATCGATCCTCACTGTTTTTTTTGGTTTCGGGGCTCATAAAGAAAATGTTTCCGGATCAGATTCCGGAAAGGACGCATAAACTTTGTCTTGAAAAGAGCCTCATTATATTTTTAGGGTATTTTGCTTATAAGCTAATTTTTCCTTTAGAAGCTTTTTCAGCAGAGGTTTATTTTTCCTGGCAGATAAAATGTAAAGGAAGTCTCCTGCCATGATCACTGTATTGCCTGTCGGGGCGATCAGTTTGCCATTACGGATAATCGCGTTGACAAGTGTGCCTTCTGGCAAAGAAATTTCCAAAAGTGTTTTGCCGACGATTGCATGATCGCTTTCCATTTCATATTCAATCATCTCAGCATCCGCTTTTCCGAGGGAAACCAGTTCAAGCGATTGCATTGGTGTTGTTTTCTTTGGTCCGTTCAATCCAAGTTTATTCGCTAACTTGGGTATGGTGGCTCCCTGAATCAGGGCGCTTGTCAATACAACGAAGAAAACAACATTGAAGATCTGATGGCTATCCTCGATTCCTGCCAGTAATGGAAAGGTGGCCAGGATGATTGGGACTGCGCCTTTCAGTCCAGCCCAGGAGAGGAAAATCCGCTCTTTTTGAGAGTAACCCATTTTTATGGTCGAGATAAATACGGCTACAGGCCTTGCTACGACCATCAGGATTATTGAAAGTAAAACTCCCTTAATTAAAATACCCGGTTTGAATAATTCAGAGGGGAATACGAGCAATCCAAGAATGACAAACATAAGGATTTGCATCATCCAGGCAAAGCCTTCTGAAAAACGGAAAATGGAATGGCGATAAGCAATCTCAGCGTTTCCGATGATGATCGCTGCAATATATACAGCCAATAGGCCGCTGCCATTCAAGAACGCGGTTATTCCATAAGTCAGCAAGGCAAAAGCCGTGGCAAAAACCGGGTACAGGCCGCTTGAATCAAGATTAATGGAGTTTAAGGCTTTAACTGCGACACGGCCAAATAGGATGCCCAAAATCAGGCCGAGTCCCATCTGTAAAAAGAAATCCCCGATCAGTTTCAGGATACTCGCATCAGGCATCGTAATAAGCTCGATCATTGCAACAGTTAGAAATACAGCCATCGGATCATTTGAACCAGATTCTGCTTCGAGGGTAGAACCTAATTTTGAAGAAATATTGTGGCCTTTGAGGACTGCGAATACTGCCGCAGCATCGGTTGAACCAACGATTGCACCAAATAATATCGCTTCCAGCCAATCGACGTCCAGAATCAGTTTTGCAGCGACGGCAACAATTCCAGAGGTAAGTAACACTCCTGCTGTCGCGAGAGACAATGATGGAACGATCACTGGCCTGACGTCTTTCCAATTTGTTTGCAATCCACCTTCAAACAGGATGATAACAAGAGCAATGACTCCGATCATTTGCGCCAATGCTGCATTATCAAAATAAATGATGCCAAGGACATCGCTGCCCATGACCATCCCGACCATGATAAAGAAAATCAGCGAGGGAACCCCCAGTCTGGTCGAAAATCTAGTCGTAATTACACCGACAATGAATAAGAAAGCCAAAAGTAATATAAATGAATCTGTGCTTAAAACCTGTTCGTTCAATGAAATCCTCCTCACTATAAGTTGATATTTATGTTGACTGTTACTGAATACTGGTCCAATCCGATGAAATGCATCGTTTCGGAGGGAGATGAGTGCTGCAGTCTTTTCTGGATAAGAGAAATGGCTATCCCCTGTGAATAGGCATGATATCCAAATGTTTTTCTGAGTGTGGTCATCCCTACCGGTTCCGTGACACCGGCCTCTTTTGCGGCTGCATTGATGATTCGGTATGCCTGTTGTCGCGTGATTGGTGCAGAAGTTTTTCGCGACTTAAAAAGATAGTCTGTTTCAATGAAAGGATCTTCATTTAAGTATCCTGAAAGAATCTCCCTAATGGATGGATTCAAGTAGATGGGAGGGTTGCTGTATTGAGGGCTTGAAAGGAATTCTGTGATATTTCCTTCATCATCACGGATATCGCGTACCCGGAGGTTCAATAATTCCTGCAGCTTGATGCCGGTGTTGATTCCCAGCAAAAAAAGACTGTAATCTCTGGTGGAGTGTGCTTCTAGATATTCCTTCATAAGTTCAATTTGAGATCTGGATCTAATCGGGCTTACTGTTTGCATCGATGCCCCTCCTTATGTAACTTAATTATAACTTATTTTAGTTTTTGTAACATATATAATGCTTGAAAAGAATTTTTTAGTTAAGTCTTTGCCAAATGTTATAATGAACAGAATCATAAAATCTGTCATTAATCTGGAGGCAATTATGCTGACTTTTGAACAAAAACTTTCAATCATTGAATCTTTCCAGGAGCTGGAACGAAAAAATGTTTCTATGAACCGTGTTAACTTCCATTATGCAGATAGCATCTATGACAAGAAAAATGTGGTCTATCACTTACATCCAAATGGGAATGGGTTTGTCTATGGAGAATTTTTAGAAGGATATGAGTCGGATTCGAAGGGGATGGTGAATATTCGCGATTTTACTGCGAAAGAGCTTAGATCAATCATTGAACTTTCGATTAAGTCCCTTTCTGGTAACAATACAATTGAATCAGCCATCATAGAGGACAATGAAGAAGAACGCTGGGTCAATACAGAAAACCACACACTAATTCTGGTCCATGAAGATGATATGTGGAATGTGTATGCAGGACTGAATCTGGATGGTACATTTCTTTCTTACAATGAAGCCAAACAATATTTAGAAGAAGAAGGCTTTAGGAGGAGATAAAAAGGATGCCCGCAGGCATCCTTTTTATGTTTTATGCTGTTATGGACTTTTTTTGTCATTACAACAGAAGCTTATAATTTAAATCTGCCAGTCAACTTTTCCAACTCTAATGCTGTTTGTTGGAGGATTTTAGTTGTTTCATTCACATTTTCAGCGATTCTCAACTGGTCCTGTGTTGATTGGTCTGTCTGGCTTGTACCTGCGGCAATTTGCTGGGATGCCTGTGAGACCGTATCGAGTGAGTTTGTGATTTGTTCGATTGCAATGACCTGCTGTTCAATTGCAGAAGCAATATTGCTCGAGTTATCCTCGATCTCCAATGTTGTTTCATATATTTCTTTCAGTGTATCCTTGGCGTGAACGGATAAGTTTTTATTGTATTGTACTGCTTCTCTCGTCTTGACAATGTAATCTACTGCATTACGTGTATTTTGGACATTTTCATTTACAATGGAAATAATCGTTGCAGCAGACTTCGCACTTTCTTCAGCAAGTTTCCTGACCTCATTTGCGACCACTGCAAAACCTTTTCCATGTTCACCAGCCCTTGCAGCTTCTATGGCTGCGTTCAATGCCAGCAGGTTTGTCTGGTCTGAGATCGTATTGATGATCTTAACAAACTGGGTGATTTTATCAGACTGTTTTTCAAGTTCCGTGATGATATCAGCCAGTTGATTTGTATTCTCGTCAACTGCTTCCAGTCCCTCCAGCATTTCATCGATTCTTTTCGTGCCTTCCCTGGAAGTGGCAGTTGAATTTTTAGCGATATAGCTTGCTTGTTGTGCGGAAGCGTTGATTTCTTCAATTCCTGCATTGATTTCTTCCAAAGTTGCCTGCATTTCCTCTATATTGGCATTCTGCTCCTGTGTGCTTGCAGCAGCCTGCTGGTTCGCTGCAGTCAATTCCCTGATGGCATCAACAGAGCTGGAAGCAACACTTGACAACCCCATTGTTTCATTGGTAACTTCCTTTGTGCTTGCCTGAACCTGTGAAACCAATGTACGGAGTGAAGCAGTCATCGTATTGATGCTTTCAGCCAGTGCACCGATCTCATCTTTTGAACGGACCTTGATGTCATCCTGTGACAAATCGCCATTTGCGATATTTGAGGTCAGGTTTTTGATTTTATTCAATGGTGTAATCAGTCTTGAAACCAGGAAATACATTGCTGCGCTTGAAAGGAGCAGGATAATGATGGACAGGACCCAAATTCCGGCAACTTCACCATTGATCTTTTTATTTATTTGAGATACATCAAACTCAACCCCGTATAAGGCGATTGTTTTTCCGCCCATGTCGTTGATTGGGGCAAATCCGGTCATTTTTTCCCCAGTATCCGATTTGTAAATTTCAGTTGTCGTTCTCTTGTTTTCCTTAAAAGCCTCCAGTGCGGCCCGGTCGAATGCTTTGCCGCCTGAATATTGTGAACCGTATGTGAGCTCATCCGTCATCATGGCAGAACTCATTGTAGGGACTATGAATTTTTCTCCATCCAAGGTGATCAAATAGAGATTATGTATTAACGGGTTTTCCTTAAGAATTTGGTCCATTTGTTTTTGCAGCGAGGTGACACCCGGATTGTTCTTGGATGGATTGCTAATGATGGTCTGTGCTTTTCCTACTGAAACCTGATCCGACAACAAGCTTGAAATCGTAGTGAGTTCAGCTTCCATAGAATTGAAATTACTGGACTTTATCGTATGCTGGGCATAGAAAGTCGTTGCCATTGCAAGGACAAGTATTGAAATGATACTCAAAGATACAATCTTCAGCTTTAAACTCATATTCCTGTTGAGCAGGATTCTTCCTGGCTTTTTCTTTTCCGCTGTCTTTTTGACAGTATTCTTTCTTTTCTTAAAACGCAATTTGTCCACTCCTTCTGATTCTGCATAGACGAAAATATCGTTATTGTTATTTTCGGCAAATTTCAAAATTTGTTAAGTAAAAAGTACTATTAGAGTAGATATTGTTAATTACTTGTAGAGTATTGATTGCTGAAGATCGCAATAGTCTCCGATAGTATCAGGGACCAATGGCTTTTTCGGGGCAACAGATGAGTTTACGTTTTTTGTGCGCCGGCTGCAAGAACCATAATAAAAGCCTAGTTAATTGACTAATAATAGCTGCTCCAATATATTTAAATTAAGAGGATCATCCTTTTTAAAGGGGAGTAGCTGCTACAATAAAGTCGTCATGCCGAGATGAAAGTCTCCGGCTTTATTGGCAACATTGACGTTGTTAGCAAGACCTTTACTGAAAACGGTAAAGGTCTTTTTCTATTTGTTTAAGGCCTTTGCCATTTGCGGCAAGGCTTTTTTTCGTATGCCGGGGATGATCCGGAATGGAGGAGAAGAAAATGGAACTAACTTTGTTGCTTGAATATGGTTGGGTACTGCTTGTGCTTATATTGATGGAAGGACTTTTAGCAGCGGATAATGCATTAGTGCTGGCGATCATGGTGAAACACCTTCCTGAAGGGAAACGAAAAAAAGCGCTGTTTTATGGGCTTGCAGGAGCATTTGTGTTTCGATTCACATCTTTATTTGTTCTTTCCTTCATGGTTGATTTATGGCAAATCCAGGCTATTGGGGCTTTATACCTGCTATTCATGTCAGTAAGTCAAATAGTTAAAAAACTGGTCCCTAATAAAGAAATCCAGAAGGAAGCATGGTCCAAGAAAAGGGAAAACAAAAGCGGTTTTTGGATGACCGTACTGAAAGTGGAGGTAGCCGACATAGCTTTTGCCATCGATTCGATTCTTGCAGCTGTTGCACTGGCAGTGGTGTTGCCAGAAACACCTATCCCTGATATCGGAGGAATGGACGGTGGGCAATTTCTCGTCATCTTTGCGGGCGGCATGATTGGGGTAATCATTATGAGATTTGCAGCAAATATGTTCGTCAGTCTGCTTGAAAAAAGGCCGGGTCTTGAAATTGCGGCATTTGCGATCGTCGGCTGGGTTGGGGTGAAACTGGCAGTATTGACCCTATCCCATCCTGCACTAGGAGTAATCAATCAGAATTTCCCTCACTCGTCATTATGGAAGCTGATTTTCTATGCTGTTCTGGGAGGGATAGCTGCTGCTGGATGGTTCTTATCCAATACCAGGGTTGAAGATACCGTTAAAAAGGCATCCTAATCAAATTTTACAGCCACCTCCAAAATGAATTTGTATGAGAATTGCTGATATATTGAGGCGTAATATCGAATACTAGGACTGTATTGATTCAAGTTCTTTCTATATAATGCGTTAGTTGCTTAATATACGGGTATAATTTAAAAAATGATTTCATTTGGGTAATGAAATTTTGGAGGAAATGTTGGTTAGGAGGTGAATGCCTTACAAAATGTAGGGCTTGCCCATTGATTATTACGAATTTGCTGTTAGTTATCCTTTTGATTGCATTGACCGGTTTTTTTGTTGCGACGGAATTTGCGATTGTTAAAGTCAGGAGTTCAAGGATTGATCAACTGATTGCTGAAGGAAAGAACGGTGCACAGTCGGCTAAACATGTAATCACGCATCTCGATGAATATCTTTCTGCCTGTCAGCTGGGGATCACGATCACAGCTCTTGGTCTTGGGTGGTTAGGGGAACCGACAGTGGAAGCAATGCTCCATCCCGTTTTTGAAAGCTTAGATCTAAATCCGTCATTATCAGGTCTTTTATCGTTCGCAATCGCTTTTGCTTCGATCACTTTTTTGCACGTGGTTGTTGGGGAACTTGCCCCTAAAACGGTTGCCATCCAAAAAGCAGAATCAATAACCATGGCATTTTCAAAGCCAATCATCTTGTTTTATAAAATTATGTACCCCTTCATTTGGGCGCTGAATGGATCAGCCAGGCTTCTTGTCGGACTATTTGGCTTAAAGCCGGCATCAGAACATGAAATAGCCCATTCAGAGGAAGAGCTTCGGATTCTTTTATCGGAGAGTTATGAAAGTGGAGAAATCAATCAGAATGAATTGAACTTTGTTAACAACATCTTTGAATTTGATGAACGGATTGCCAAGGAAATCATGGTTCCGAGAACTGAGATTGTTACGTTTGACATTTCTGATGATGTTGAAAAAATTATCGATGTGATCCAGCAGGAAAAATATACTCGTTATCCCGTAATCGATGGTGAAAAGGATAATGTAGTAGGAATGATCAACATCAAGGAAATACTGACTGCCAAACTGACGCAAAAAGAACTTCAAAAAGATTCGATTTTGTCGTCATTCATTAAGCCTGTCATCAGAGTGATTGAGACTATTCCCATCCATGATTTGCTCGTGAAGATGCAGAAAGAGCGCATCCACATGGCAATCTTGATCGATGAGTATGGCGGCACCTCCGGCCTCGTAACTGTTGAGGATATCCTTGAAGAAATCGTCGGGGACATCCGCGACGAATTTGATGTAGACGAAATTGCCGAAATCAGGAAGGTGAAAGAAGACCATTATCTTTTCAGCTCACGAGTATTGATTGATGAAGTGAATGACCTCTTAGGCATCCATATTTCCGAAGAAGATGTCGATACCATTGGCGGCTGGTTCATGACCAAGAATATTGATGCCAAAATTGGAGATGAGATCGAGGAAGAGGGGTATCTTTTCAAAATCATTGAAATTGATGAATACCATATCGCCTATTTAGAAGTGACTAAGATAGAGGATGATTTAAAACCGGTGTAAACCGGTTTTTTTCTTTGTATCCATTATTCCGTACAAGATATCTTTCTGCCTTCTTTTCCGGTTGTGGCTAATTTTGGTATGTGCTAAATAGTTTGAGGGGTTGGCCATGCGGGGTAAGAATACACTACCGGTGCAACCGGATGTAACTTACATTGAAATGGAGGAATTTAAAATGTCTAAAAAAGTAGTTGGAGTTTATGATAATCAAACGGAATTAATTGAAGCAATTGAAGAGCATAAAAACAAGGGATATGCTGTCCAGGATTTTTCCATTATTGGGGACACAAATGACATTACCACTGCACTGGAAAGCAGGACAGGCGTAACGACGGAAACTATTGGAACAGATCATGATGATCATAAAGAAGGAGGATTCTGGCAGAGCCTAATGACTGCGTTCGATGCGGACCGAAATCTCGGCGGCAATGAACCTTCTATTTCAGACCGTCTAGTAGGGCTGGGATTGACAGATGACGCTGCAAGGGAATATGAAGCGGATGTAAGAGCTGGCCGTATCATCCTGTTAGCGGAAACCAATGCTTCTGGCCTTGATGTTGAGGAAACAGGCTATGTTACGGACACATCAGTAGCAGGGAATTATCAAAATACAGACACGTCTGTAACTGGAAACTATGAGGATACAGATGAACAAACTCTGAGATTAAGGGAAGAACAGCTGGATGTTTCCAAGGAGCGCGTCCAGGCAGGTGAAGTCGAAGTGCATAAAGAAGTAGTTGAAGACCAACAGAAGGTCAATATTCCGGTTACCCGTGAGGAAGTATACATTGAAAGACGGGATGTGAATGAGGCAGCAACTGGAACTGACGCTGCAATCGAAGATGACGAAACAATCCGTGTACCGATCATGGAAGAAAAAGTAGAGGTCACGAAGAAACCTGTTGTTTCAGAAGAAATTGTCATCGGCAAGCGCGAAGTGACCGATACTGAACAGGTTGTAGAAAGTGTCAAGCGTGAGGAGGCTCATCTTGAGGCTGATGACGACAGGATCGTGAATGATGGCGACCTGAACCGCAATAAGTTAAGAAACGATACTGATCTTAACCGCAACGAGTTAAGAAACGATACTGATCTTGATCGTGACGGTTACAGGGATCGATAAGAGAATAAAAAAAGAAAAGACGCCTCAGGGGCGTCTTTTCTGCGTATTGAGGCGACTGACTGTACGCCACATCGTACATTTCCATGAAGGAGTGTCAGTCGGCTTACACAATTCAGCTCATCGCTTGATTAATATATCATTTAAACGCATGAATTGGCAAGAGGAATTTTAAGGGAGGGCACTTTAGGTTTCAGGTCCAGTACCAAAGGGGTAAGAAAAAGAGAAATCAAACAGAGAAGGGAACCATCATGAAAACCAATCGAATTCTAATAACACTAGTAGTTGTAATCGCTCTGCTGGCAGGAGTCAGCATTTATGGTAACACACAAGAAAAAGACAAAGTGGAAAGGCTGGTTATTGCATTTGGCGACTCACTTACGTATGGGTTCGGAGATGAAAAAGGTTCAGGTTATATTGATACGTTAAAAGTAAAATTGAATACCCAGAGCAAGAAAGAATTCAATTTTGATAACGAAGCAATTTACGGTCTTGAATCATCGGGAATCCTTGCCCAACTGTCTGATGTTGGGATAAGAGGGAAACTTGATGAAGCGGATTATTTTATTCTTTTTATCGGTACGAATGATTTGATCAACAGCAATGGCGGAAACTTGAATAACCTGAAGGATGATGCAATTGCCAAAGGTCAGGAAGACTATTTGAAAAATCTAAAATCCATCATCAACATACTGTCTGAACAAAATGAGCAAGCACCAATCTTGCTGCTTGGACTTTATAATCCCTATCCTGACAGCAAGGCAATAGAAACTGTGATTGATGACTGGAATAATGAAATCAGTAAAATGATTAAAGATGAAAAACAGATCGTTTACATTCCTACCAATGATTTGTTTAAAGGGAAAAATAAAAAACAATATTTCAGTGATTCCCTCCATTTAAATGATAAAGGATACAAGCTGGTCTCTGAACGTATTTTAGAAAAATACCAGTTCGAATAGGATTGGCCTGGCAAAGTTATTGCCAGGTTTTTTCAATTTCTCAATCCATGAAACCCGAGGCGGTTTGAATTCGTAATATAATAGACTGAAAGAATAACTGAAAGGACTTTTACCGTGAAAAAAAAGCTGTTTGGGAATGCATCCGTCACGTTCTTGCTGGTTTTGGTGGTGCTCCTGCTATATTATCAGTTCCTGACCAGGCCGGAATTCAATGAAGACGTTCCCCTGCCAGAGGGACTCCATCCAGTTGTCTCGGAGAATAAGGAGGCCCTGATTCAAAGAGCAGCTGATTTAGGGATCAGGGTCATTGTTACAGATGGATTCAGGAGTTTCCAGGAACAAGATTCTTTGTATGAAAAGGGCAGGACGGCAGACGGCCAAATTGTCACCCATGCAAAAGGCGGGGATTCTTATCATAATTTTGGACTCGCAATAGATTTTGCTTTATTGGATAAACAAGGTAAAGCCTTATGGGATACGGCCTATGACGGGAATGGGAACGGAAAATCCGATTGGAGGGAGGTAGTTTCCATTGCCAAGGAACTTGGCTTTCAATGGGGTGGAGATTGGAAGCACTTTAAAGATTATCCGCATTTAGAGATGCGCTTTGGACTGACGATTGATGATTTGAAAAGAGGAAAACGCCCTCCGGAAGACTCGTTGACAGCATCACAAAATTAAACAAAGCATCGGGTACAGTTCACTGAGAACTGCTCCGATGCTTTTGGTTGTTATTTTTGATGGGAGACAGTGGAAACCTCTGAGTACGGCTTACCAATCTTAAAAAATTGCTTAACGACGAGGCCAGGTCCTCCGAGCACGAACAGGTAGCGTGCCTCGATGACCTGCTTCATTAAGGCAGCAAATGAACCTGAGATCTTCAAACCGAAGACTTTTCCTACGGCCGCCTTATTACCAATGGAAGCTACAGTGCCCTTATGGTGATAAACAAAATTTTTAAGGTGTTCACCCCTCAGGCTGGCAATAATATTTGGACCACATAACTCTGCCTGCTGTATGGCCACCTGCGCAGTCGGAGGCAGGGCGTTTTTATCATCCTTCATGAATAACGCGGCATCCCCGATACAAAAGACATTTTCAACACCTTTTACCCGTAAACATTCATCGACCGGAATGCGTCCTCTTGAAACGGGCAAGTCCAGTTTTTCCAGGAGAGTATTGCCGCGGACACCACCAGACCAAATCAATGTCCTGGACGGAAGTACTTCTCCATTGTCCAATTCAATGGAAGTTGGAGAACATTCTAGTATTTTTGTAGATGTCATTAATTCAACGCTGTTTTTCTTTAAATAATTGGTTGTAAAATCAATTGCTTCTTGATCAAACCCTGGAAGAACCGTTGGAGAAGCTTCGATATTGATGATTCTTGTTTCGGATAAAGGAATTTCATATTTGCGGCAAAGCTTGGGCAATGCTTCAATAAGTTCGCCAACCATTTCAATACCGGTAAAGCCTGCCCCGGCAACCGCAAATGTAAGTCTTGAAGGATCAGAATCTTCCTTGTAAGCAGCCATCTGTCTGAGAACATGATTGTAGATAGCTTTGGTGCTCTGGAAACTTTTAATTTTAAACGCATTTTCTTCTACACCGGGAATACCAAAAGTAGCAACATCAAAACCAAGAGAGATCAGCAAGTAGTCATAATCAATTTCATCGCCAGAATCGAGGCAGACCTTCTTTGCACCAAAGTCAACATCGTGTACGGTTCCTTTTTTGAACTGGACCTTATTTGTCTTGAGCAGGTCAGGGATGTGCAATGTAATTTTATCGTCAGATGCCGTACCTGCACCTGTTTTATGAAGTTGGGTAGAAATATAATGGTAATCATGTTTATTGATCAATGTTACTTCAGCTTCGCCGTTCCTTAGGGATTTCTCAAGTTGGCGGCTTGTAATCAGTCCGCCATATCCTGCGCCTAGTATGACTATTTTGGGAGTATTCATTGTATTTCCTTCTTTCTGGCTGGGTGATTGTGAATATTTTCACAAGTTAGGGTAAAAAAATAAACTTTGCTATTGGTTTTTAAAATAAAATTTGTGAAATGTTTCACATTGTTTATATCAATAGATTACAATAAACCTATTTTTATATCAAGTCATTTTATGCTGTTATTTTTAACAAATGTTTGAACAAAATCCGGCATGTTCTTCGATATATAAAAAGATGGAGAGGGGATTTTCCCGCTCTCCATCGCGATTTATAATCTCAACTCTTCAGGTTCTCCATGATCATTCATGAGCCGGATCGTTTCTGGTTTTATTTCCAGGATGATGAACTCGGGATCATTTGGGCTTTCAATCCATTTCTTCATTCTTTCATTCCAGAATTTATCCTTTAAGCTATGTTCTTCCCGGATCGCAGCCTTGCCCTGCACTTCGATATAGGCATCACCCATTCCTTCGCCTTCATATCCAAGCAGGATATGGACATTGGCATTCTTTTCAATTTCTTCAGCTTTATATGTTTCCTTGCTTGTCGGGGTGTACATTGTCAAATCTTCATGGAAGAAAGTCATATAGCGTGTGTGCGGCTTATTATCCACAACGGTCGCAAGGGTTCCTACCTTTGACTCACCGAGAACTTCCATGATTTTTTCCTTCAAAAGTTGTTGCTCCATTTCGTTTCCTCCTTTTTGTGCACCTTCTTACTATTCACTTTTTTGCCTGTGATAAACCAAAAAGCCCTGGAATCCCAGGGCTGTTGCTATAATTCATTATCAATATCAACATTGTACTTCTTTTCACTTGAAGACGAATCTTTTGAATGGTGACCGTCCTTTTCTTCTTGCTTTTCCTGATTGAGGTCTTCCATCGGAATCGTGTCTACTGTCAATTCACTTTTGTATCGATCATGGAGGCTTTTCGTCCGGGTTTCATACTGTTCCGGGTTGTCCATATTTTGAGTATTATCTACTGGTATAGGCTTTTTATCATCTTTTTTCAATATTTCTCACCTCACTGATTAATTCTTCCGAGTATCGCACTTAATGCCTACTTATCATCTTTTGACTCTTCCTGAGGTTTTACTGGATCCCTTTGAGGCTCGATATCCTTATTGTGCGCTTGCTTATTCTCCTGTTCTGGTGAACCATCATTGTGATTTTTTTCTGGCATGATAAAACCTCCTTTTACATTGAAAATACCCTTTCACATCAATTTAAAACAAACTTCCGTTGCGAGGAAGGTAATAACACAGCCTTTGCTATCACATAGAAGTAACTAGATGATTACCCAAAAGCGAGGTCCGCGAATGAATAGACCCCAACTTTATCAATTCATGGTGTCATGGCACTTTAAACCTGGATTCCAATTAACCACGCTGTCCAATGTCTTTTGTGCCGGGAAAGTTCATATAGTTAGAATGTATGTTTAATTATTGGAATATGGAGGGGGAGCGTGATGATTATCATCCGGTTTCCAGATGCTGCAGGCAAGCAAAAGCTGCAGAATCTGTCTGGGAAGCAGAGGGAAATATACGAGCATCTGGATCATAGCCTGACTTTGTTTGAGTTTGACTCAACCTTTCAGCTCCTATTTGAAATCAGGCTAAGGGAAAATATCATTGAAACGGCACTGAAACTGAAAGATGCTTCGGTGGCCTTCACTTCGTTCAAATACTCTAAATTCAATCCGATTTATTGGACAAAAGGACCAAGAGGTTACCTTTTGAATCCAAATGCACGACCGTCTGATGCCATTTCTGACATTTTTGAAAATGGGCAGGAGTATGGGTTTGAATGCTCTACCGCAATGGTGATCATTTTTTACAAAGCAGTCCTCGATTCCATCAGGTTGACGGATTTTGACTATTTATTCAGGGGACTGCTTGTCTGGAACTGGAATTATGACCCTGATTTGGCCATCATAACCTTGGAAGGGAGTGAGTTTATCCCCGGTGATGTGGTTTATTTCATGAACCCTGATTTCGAAATGCCCATCTGGCGAGGCGAAAATGCGGTTGTCCTGGGAAAAGGATTATATTATGGGCATGGAATAGGTATTGGAACGGCTAAAGAAATGATTGAGGCTCTTAACACCCTCCGGAAAGAAGGCTCAACAACGTCAGCCTTTATGCTGCAGCAACATAGCAGGCTGAACTCTAAGTACTTGTCCCAGTTCTCCGGCAGATAATCCCAGAAAACAGTAAAAGGCTGGCTGTATTGCCGGCCTTTTTTGCTGCTTCTTTCTGCTCATTTTTTTTAAAGTGATTTCTTATACAATTTACGAGGCATAGTTTTAGAAATTGGGGGAATATAAAAAGAGACATATTCTATACGTTTCTAGGTTCCAGATGTGGAATTTATAGGCAGTTAAAAAGGGAGTTTTGGAAATGAGATTATCAAAAGTACTTGAAGCCCTCGGCGGCAGTTTGAAAAAATACATAAACGATGCAGATCCTGATTTGGCAGGTATACAAATGGATTCACGAAAGGTGAAGCCAGGGGATTTGTTTGTTGCGATTTCTGGTTATCAAATTGATGGTCACCAGTTTATTCAAGAAGCAATTGACAATGGTGCTGCTGCCGTTATTGGAGAAAATGAGCTTGAAATTGCTGTACCGTATATCCAGGTATTTGACAGCAGACTGGCTCTAGGGAGGGCTGCAAGTGCTTATTATCAACATCCGTCAAGAAAGCATACGGTGATTGGCATCACAGGCACAAACGGAAAAACGACGGTTTCATATATTTTAAAGCATATTCTTGAGCATGCCGGCAAAAGTTGCTCTTTGCTCGGCACGGTGTCTTATATTATAAATAATGAAGTGTACAAGCCTTCGAATACTACTCCAGATGCCTTGCAAATCCAGGAATTAATGGCAAACAGCAATGATGAATTTGTTGTTCTAGAGGTGTCTTCACATGCCTTGAAGCAGTATCGGATTGAAGGATTGGAACTGGATTATGGACTGTTCACGAACCTTTCCCATGACCATCTGGATTATCATCCGACGATTGAGGATTATTTCGAGGCAAAAACACTGATGTACAATTACATGAAGCAAGAAGGTTCAGCAGTTGTCAGCATGTTGACCGAGTGGGGAGAAAAACTGACCGATCTATTGAGTGCCAAAGAGATACCTGTCTATTCAATGGGAAATAACGAAACCGATGATTTGAAAATAGGGGATATCAAGCTGAATGGTGCAACAAGGTTTGAAGTCAAAATGGGAGGGATTGTCTATCCTTTAACTTTTCCTTCTCCTGGTCTCCATAATGTCTATAACGCTGCGATGGCTTTTTTGACAGCAATAAAAATCGGCATTCATCCTGATGTGATCACGGACGCATTAAAGACTTTCCCAGGTGTGCCGGGAAGATTCGAAATGATTTCACATCCGGAGGGTGCAACATTCATTATCGATTATGCCCACACGAAGGATGCAATTGAATACTGTCTGCAGGCGGCTCAGGAGCATGATGCCGTGAAGATCAAGCATATATTCGGATTTCGCGGAGAGCGGGACAAGACGAAAAGAGAGCATATGGTAAAAGCGTCTGCGGCAATGAGTGATGAATTCATTTTGACATTTGATGATCTGAACGGTGTTTCGGAAGATGAGATGGAGGATGAATTAAAGGAACTGAATGAACGGTTTGGGATGAATAAGGGAAAGGTCATCACCGACAGGACGATCGCGATCCAGGAAGCCTGGGAAAGCGCCGGGATGGGGGAATGGATTCTCATCACAGGCAAGGGCCCCGAGGAATATCAGACCATATACGGACTTCCGACATCATCCGATAAAGATACGCTGCTATACTTACAAAAACAGCAGGATAAAGAAAAAATAATCGGCTGAACCATCCGCAGGCTGTAACTACTCAGCCTGCGGATTTATTTATAAAGGCTCTATTAAACAAGACTGTTGATTTTCGTTCCAGGCGCTTCGCTTTCCGCTGGAAGAATAATGAAAAAGCCCTACTGCCGGCTTTTTCAAAAGGCAATTCTTCCTGGCTGGCGCTGAGCCTCCTCGTCGCTTTGCTCCTGCGGGGTCTCACCTGACCAGCTGCGCCCGCAGGACATTGATTAGCTTACTGAATCAGCCCACGCACGATGGAAATGCGGTAGCATTTTCGGAGCAGTATACGCGCTTTCCACTACAATCAACAGGTGTAAAAACAACAATGGGCTTTAACAGCGCCTTTAAAAATAAACCTTCTTGTCAGGAAATGACACAAATTAGCCTTTTAATCATGACAATAATATGAAAGCTGTAGTAAGTTACTCCAAATTTTTTTCACCATCTTTTATCATATAAGTAAGTGCTATAAAGGCATGACTTTATGAGAGGAGGCATTCACTATGGATAAGATTGATATTTATAAAATGCTCGAAGAAGTAAAAGAACCAATGCTCGGAGTCGATATTGTGAACCTTGGCCTCGTCTATGAAGTCAGTGTCAAGGACGATCGGGATGTGGAAATCGTGATGACCACCAGGAATGAGAATTGTATGCTTGCGGACTATATCGCGCTCTCTGCCCGGGAGCATTTGACGGACCAGATGAAAAATCTTGAGCATATCGACATCAAAATGGTTTCCGCCCCAAAATGGACTAAGGATCGCATGACGAGATATGCAAAATTTTTATTGGATCTTTAATATAGACATCCCCATGAAGATTGCAAAGTCTCCTATGCGATCTTTTTTTCGCCTTCATCCTGTAAAAGATGTCTTGGAATTTCTTCCATACCCCAATATAAGTTTACTTTTAAACGAATTGTCTTTTAGAATGTGAGTTGGGGGAAAAATGGAGGCATCAACTATGATTTATAAAAAAATATCAGGAATCAGCATGTGGAAATTGAACAGAACATTAAAGAAACTGGCGTTTGCACGAATGGAATTGGAGAAGCAGATGAAGAAAGAACTAATCGTGGTCCTGCTCGAGCCGAAAAAAGATAAAGTGCTTGCCAGCCCGGAAGAGATAAAGGAAATTGAGAGGTCAGTGCAGGAATTAAGCGGGTTTGAAACGTTGAGGATTTGCCTTCTTGAAGATTGCAAGCCGGTATACAGAGAAAAACTGACGAACACTGGAGTATCAAGGTGGCTGGAAATACCAGTGAATCCTTTGATTACATATGAATTTTTGTATGAGAATCAGGAAGAACAAGTGCAAAAAATTGGATAACAACAGGCAGAAAGAGGACCTTCCACGGTTCTTTTTTTTTGTTTGCCTTTTTTAATTTTGAATTGGGCTAGTATTTTTTTTGGTGTTTAATTGCACAAATGTCCCGGGTTGAATAGGATATAGGGACACAAAAAAAGGAGGTTGTTACGATGTCAGATGGATGCGGCTACGGCGGAGGTTTTGCTTTGCTTGTTGTTTTGTTCATTCTTTTAATCATTATCGGAGCGTCTTGGGGTTTCGGTTACTAAAGTGAACTTCAATAGGAGGTTTTAGAATGTACGGATATGGCGGATGCTGTGGATATGGCGGCTACGGCGTAGGAGGAGTTGGATACGGCAGCGGATTTGTATTGATCGTTGTGCTGTTTATCCTCTTGATTATCGTCGGCTGCTCATGCTATCGCTAATAATGTTATCACAGGCGTCTTGGTCAATCCCGACAAGCGCTCGAGCTGTAAAGTGATCGAAGTGAGTGATAAAAAGGTGCTTGAACCACTCGTTCAAGCACCTTTTACTTTAATCGGACACACTTTTGGTTAAAAAGAATGATGAAAAAAAATTGAATTCCTGTTATTTTTAGTTAAATTAAAAATATTCCGAAAATAGTGTTGCTTTTTTTGCGCTTGTTCGTCTAACTGTTTGTAAAAGGGGGGAGAAATTTGAGCGATTATTACAGCATCCATTTCCAGAAGGTATACGAGGAATACAGTGATAAGGTATTCGGTTATTTGCTGCTATTGACCGGAAAGAAGGAAGTCGCGGAAGATTTAACCCAGGAAACTTTTCTAAGAGTGTACAAGAACATTCACCAATTTAATGGAGACTCACAAATGTTCACATGGCTTGTGAAAATAGCACGAAATGTGGCAATTGACCACTTAAGAAGAGGACGAAGACTGCGGTTTTTCTCATTGGACAAGTATGCGATCCAATCAAGTCAGCCTTCTCCGGTAGAAATTATTGTAAAAGGAGAAAAGACATCACTACTTTACAAAGCAATCAAAGCTTTGAAGCTAAGCTACCAGGAAGTGTTGATTCTAAGGAAAATCAAGGAATTTTCGATTAGAGAAACCGCTTTAATACTTGGATGGAGCGAAAGCAAAGTGAAAATTACCACTTCCAGGGCAATGGCCGCGCTAAAAAAAGAGTTGAAGAGAAGAGGGGAACTAATTGAGGAAATCATTTGAACTAGAAGATAGCTTCAGGAATCTCAACCAGATACCCAGGTCGGAAATTCAAAAAAGGAAAACCTATAATAACATCCTCCAAACCGGAAAGCCTGAAAGGCAGCTGCACTACATAGTAAAAACCTGGACAGGCAATTTCCTGACATTTGTGATGATTCTTGCGTGTGCAGCATTCCTTTTTACGGAAGTACAAACCCCGGCATATGATGGAGAAACTGCTCTCAAACCGGCACAGTTCTTAGCGGCAAGCGTTCCGGTCATAACCTATCTGGCAAAATCCGATTCAGCAGACCAGTTTAATCTGAACTTTAACCTGACCAGAAAGGGAGTGACCATCATTGATGAACCTTCCTGGATGGAGACGGTGAATAAGACCCTCAGCGGGCAAAGCAGCGGGAAGGATGCCGCATCCCCTGACGAGGCTTATGATGTATTGGTGGTCTATGAAAACCGGAAGCCGGATAAATGCAAATTATGGATTGACGGTGATACTGTATATATCAAAAAAATGAAAGGACAGCTTGTTTACAAAATTGAAAAAGAAAAATCAGAAAAGGTCATTGCAATGATCAGGGACATGGAAAAACAGGTTCAATTTTGAGCCTGTTTTTTTTATTATTCTGATGATGCTTTAGTACTATTTTAAAAAAGTATCGAAAAAGACGTTTAGAGTGCCGAAGGAGGTGGTAAAAGTGGGGTTGTACTTATAAATCAACTTGAATATACAGGAGGATCAGAGATGAAGAGGGGTCTAGCAATACTTTTAGCAGCATCCATGCTTATCGGATTGCTGGCTGGATGCTCAGGGGAGCAAAAGGCAGAAGCGGAAAAAACGAAAGACGGGAAAGTTGTTGTTGATTTCTGGACATTCTGGGGATCAGAAACACGACGTCCGATCATCGAAAAAATCATTGATGATTACAACAAGTCCCAGGACAAAGTTTTTGTGAAGCACACCTTCCTGCCATGGGGTGATATCTGGACAAAGAACCTTGCGTCCGTTGCAGCCGGAAATCCAGCAGATGTCATCGTCAATGATATCAATACTGTTGCCCAGCGTGCTGAAAACAAGCAGGTTGAGGATTTAAGCAAGTATGTTGATGATTCATTCAAACAGCAGTTTTATCCTCATCTGTGGGATACAGTCGAACATGATGGAAAGACATACGCAGTACCATTCAACACAGATACGCGACTTCTTTTTTATAACAAAAAAGCTTTCAAGGAAGCAGGACTTGATCCTAACAAGCCACCTGCAACCTGGGCTGAACTTGAAGAATATGCTCAAAAGTTAGATGTGAAAAATGGAGATAAATATGATCGCGTTGGTTTCTATCCGCTATGGGGAAGTGTCGGTGCTTCCAGCTGGATGACGAACGCAGATAATGGGAAAGGCTTCATCGAGGACGGAGAGTTGGCGATCAACACTCCGAAAAAAGTGGAAGCACTCAATTGGATTCTTGATTGGAAAGAGCGTCTTGGTGAAAAGACAGTCCAGGCTTTCCAGGCAGAATTCGGCAGTGAACAATCTAATCCTTTCATTGCAGGGAAAGTTGCAATGTGGGTTGATGTAGGAACATTCTATACTCAATTACGAGATTATGGTCAGGATGTTGAATTTGGCGTAGCACCAATTCCTGCCAAAGAAGAAGGCGCAGGGAATTGGGCAGAAGGCGGCGGTTTCGTAGTTGAAGTACCAAAAGGATCCAAGCATCCAAAGGAAGCAATGGACTTTATTAAATATTTGACAGATGTTGAAGCCCAGAAATATTGGGCTGTCAAAAACTATGATAATGTAGCGAATATTGAAGCAGCTGAAGCGGCTCTCAATGAACTAGAAGGCCCGGATAAAATGGTTTATGAAGCTTCAGTCAAGAATCTGGACCAAACAAAGATGTTCCCGGTACCAGTTGATTATCCTGATTACCAGAGCAGATTGAACCCGCATATCGACAATGCTTTATTAGGAAAAACAGCTCCTGAAAAAGCATTGAAGCAAGCGGAAGAAGATATTGAAAAAATGAAGAAGTAATTTAAGAAAAAGAGAAGGCGCAAACCGCCCTTCTCTTTTTGATAAGGTTCTTTTGTGAAAATACTGAAAAGATGGTTGGCTGTTTTTTTCTGAATTATCACTCGTTTTTTCTCATATGCAACAAGGGGGTTTAGGAAAGTATGAAGTCATCGGAAAGTACATTAGTGCACACAGAAGCTGGGCCAAAAGTAATAAGTGAACGTAAGACTGCTGAAGCAGCCCGGACGAAGGGTCTAAGCAGAAAAGCAAAAGACAATCTCGCTGGTTACTTATTCATTTCTCCATGGATCATAGGATTTCTCGGCCTGACTTTGGGGCCATTGCTGTTCAGTCTGGCTGCTAGTTTTACAGATTACAATATTACGTCAAAAATGAATTTCATCGGTTTGGAAAACTATAAACGCATGTTTACAATGGACGATTTATTCCGCACTTCTCTTTTTAATACTCTTTATTATGTTATTTTCTCGGTTCCATTGACGACTGCGGGCGCGATTATTCTGGCTGTCCTGCTGAATCAGAAAATCAAAGGGATGAAGTTTTTCCGGACAATCTATTATCTGCCGGCGGTTTTATCCGGTGTGGCAGTTTACTTTCTCTGGATGCAGCTTTTGAGTCCTTCGACTGGCCTTGTGAACACAATGCTTGGCTGGTTCGGCATTGACGGTCCGGCCTGGCTGTTTGATCCTGAATGGACCAAGCCTGCATTGTTATTGATGAAAATGTGGAGTGTAGGCGGAGGAATGCTGCTATACCTTGCCATCATGCAGGGGGTATCCCCTCAAATGTATGAAGCGGCAGATATTGAGGGAGCCTCACCATGGCAAAAGTTTTACCATATCACCTTGCCGATGATTTCTCCGATTATCTTTTTTGATGTCATCACAAGTACCATTGGTGCTTTTCAAATCTTCCAGGAAGCGTATGTCATGACGGAAAACGGAAGTGGCGGCCCTGGAAATTCGCTATTATTCTATAATCTGCATATGTGGAACAACGCATTTGAGGTCTTTAACATGGGATATGCTTCGGCAATGGCATGGCTGCTGTTCATCATAGTGATGATCTTGACAGCAGTGAATATGAAGCTCGGAAAAAGATGGGTGCATTATGAAGGGGGGGACGGCAAATGAGTTCAGTGACAGCTCCAAAATTTCATGAGACTAGAAAGTTCAAAGATAGGGTTAGACTTACATTTGTGACGCTGCTGCTAATTGCCGGCAGTACCCTGATTTTACTGCCATTATGGTGGATGATTTCGACTTCACTGAAGTCACCTGCTGAGATTGCGCAATATCCACCTACATTTTTCCCTAAGGAGTTCAATTTCAACAATTATATCGAGGCCTGGCAGACTGCTCCTTTCACTCGCTGGGCTTTGAATACGCTTTTCCTTGCGACCGTCGGTACGATCGGAAGTGTAGTTGTTAACTCATTGGTGGCTTATGGTTTTGCAAAAATCAAATTCAAAGGCAGGAATGCTTTATTTGTCCTGGTTCTTTCAACCATGCTTATCCCTGGATTTGTGACGATGGTGCCGCAATATATCCTGTTTTCCAAGCTTGGCTGGGTGAACACATACCTGCCTTTGCTCGTACCGGCATTCCTTGGCAGTGCTTTCTTCATTTTCCTGCTTCGCCAGTTCATGATGGGGATTCCAAATGAGCTGATCGAGGCGGCCGTACTCGATGGAGCCGGCCATTTGCAGATCTGGTGGCATATCATGCTGCCATTGACAAAGCCTGCTTTGATCACAGTGGCAATTTTTTCATTTAATGGTGCATGGAATGACTTATTGGGACCACTGCTGTATATCAATGATGAAAGCATGTACACATTGCAAATTGGTCTGCAAACCTTCAAGGGTACTGTCCAGACACAGTGGCATTATTTGATGGCAATGTCTGTCACGGTATTGCTGCCAGTCATTCTGTTATTCTTCTTTTTCCAAAAGTACTTCATAGAAGGCTCGAATATCTCATCCGGAACAAAGGGGTGAAAAAAAAGGATGCTGAAAAAATTCAGCATCCTTTTTGGGCTTAGTTTGTTACTGGGCAGGTGGTAAGCCATACGCCAGAGACACAGGTTCTATAACCATTATAGTAGGCATATTTTGTGCATTGCCAGCATGTGTAGCCCTCAGGATTGATGCCGGTCTTACTTTTATAATCCTCAGTTGGACTGGTATTTCTGTTCGAACTTTGTGCAGAAGAGGCTATGACAGAACCAGAGAAAACAAGCATCAAAACAAAGGTCAACATGAATAGCTTTTGCATGATTCTTCCCCCTTATTTTTCGATAGCATATAGTAAACTTTGTAAAAAATTTACTATTACTTTAAGTTACGGAAATGATGATTGAATTAGAATAGGACAAAATGTTTATTGTGCAAATGGCCACTTTTGTACTAGAGAGGGAAGAGGGAATTTTCCCAAGAAAAAAAGCCCGACAAGTTTCGGGCTAGTTCAGAGTTGGTGTATTATTGTCAGCTGGAGTTTCTTCTATTGTGATATGGTTTCCTCCATACCTTTCCTTCCAGATACGGAATTTTTCCAAATCGTTGGTGATTTGTTTCAGAACGAATCCAATCACGGCAGCATCGTCGACTATTCCAAGCCCGATGAGGAAGTCTGGTATTAAATCGATGGGAGATACAAAATAAATTACTGCGGCGATGATGGTCATGATTGATCCAGTCGGGATCTTTCGGTATTCCCCGCGACGCCAGGCTCCTACTAAATCGAACAGAAGCTGGAGGTTGTCCCAACTTTCAGCAAGGGCCCCTTTGTTCTCATCTGCCTTCTTGCCGGCATCTTTTATTAGAGCATCCGTTTTTTCTGGCCGCTTGATATATTCCTTAGCTTTGGATTCAAATCTCTTATAGCCTTCTTCAAGTTTTTTTGTCCCTAACATCATAAACACCCTTCCGTCTCAATTTCATTATTTTATATTTTTACCCTTAGATTTCAGTAATCAAAACAAATCTGTCATTTGGTAATTTTTTTCATAAGCAGCGATCATCTTGTGATGGCGGTTTTTATTGGTGTTTTTGGGGAATGTAAAAGATGATTAAAATCATTGACTTATCTTGTATATACAAGTAAAATGAGAGCGTAAACATGATGTATATACAAGTGTTCAAGGTTCAAAGCTATTTTTTTATATTAAATGAAAACGGTAACAGGAGGAGAGCGACTATGGATCGCAAGGCAGTTGAACAAATTGTTGAGGCTGTTGGCGGCAAAGAGAATATCGCCGCAGCAACTCATTGTGTGACTAGGCTTCGTTTTGCATTAAAGGATGAAGGAAAAGTAGATAAGGATCAACTGGAGGATAATGATCTTGTAAAAGGGTCATTTTCAGCGAATGGTCAATACCAGGTAGTCATTGGCCAGGGTCTTGTCGATAAGGTATACGCGGAAATGGTAGCGATTACCGGAATTGGGGAAGCCTCAAAACAAGAAATCAAAGATGCGGCAGCGCAAAACTTGAATCCGCTGCAAAGGGCGATCAAGACACTTGCCGATATCTTTATTCCAATCCTGCCGGCGATCGTGACTGCTGGTTTATTAATGGGTATCAATAATATCCTGACCGGGAAGGATATTTTCTTTGAAGGAAAAGCGTTAATCGATGTATATACCGGCTGGGCTGATTTTGCGAGTATCATCAATTTAATTGCCAATACTGCGTTCGTATTCCTGCCTGGTTTAATCGGTTGGAGTGCGGTAAATAAATTTGGCGGAAACCCGCTGCTTGGTATTGTACTGGGACTCATGTTAGTCCATCCTGATTTGCTGAATGCCTGGGGATACGGAGCAGCAAAAGAAATCCCTACATGGAATTTATTTGGACTGACTGTTGAGAAGGTTGGCTATCAAGGACAAGTATTGCCAGTATTGTTAGCTTCTTATGTACTTGCGAAAATGGAAATTTTCTTGCGTAAGCGTATCCCTGATGCTTTTCAGTTGTTGACGGTAGCTCCGATTGCTTTATTGGTAACTGGTTTCCTGTCATTCATCGTGATTGGGCCAATTACTTTTGCAATCGGTAATCTGATTACTGACGGTGTTGTCGGTATTTTCGATGCGGTGCCTGCTATTGGCGGACTGATTTACGGCGGTCTATATGCTCCGCTTGTCATCACCGGTATGCACCATACCTTCCTTGCGGTTGATTTGCAGTTGATTGGTACAATTGGCGGAACATTCCTCTGGCCGATGGTCGCACTTTCAAACATCGCTCAGGGGTCAGCGGCTTTTGCAATGATGTTTGCTGAGAAAGACAATGAAAAATTAAAAGGTTTATCTATGACTTCAGCTATTTCTGCCTGGCTTGGAATAACGGAGCCTGCCATGTTTGGTGTGAACCTGCGCTACAGATATCCGTTCATTGCAGCCATCATCGGTTCAGCCATTGCCGGAGTTGTCATTACACTCCGCGGTGTCATGGCGCCTTCGATTGGTGTCGGCGGTCTGCCTGCTTTCCTGTCAATCTTCACAGAGTTCTGGGGAGTGTTCTTCATTGGAATGGGCATCGCGCTTGTCGTACCATTTGTACTGACATTCATTATGGCCAAGACGAGAAAAAAGAAAGAAGCATAATTAATTGATTGATCCTGATGGAGGTGGAAGTATTATCATGACTGAACCATGGTGGAAAAAGTCGGTTGTCTATCAAATCTATCCAAAAAGTTTTTATGATACGACCGGCAATGGAACAGGCGACCTTCCGGGGATTATCGCCAAACTGGATTATTTAAAGGAACTGGGTGTGGATGTAATCTGGCTTACGCCAATCTATGATTCACCTCAGCGGGATAACGGTTACGATATTAGGGATTATTTCAAGATATATGAGGAATACGGCACGATGGAAGACTTCGACCGACTTCTTGAAGAGGCCCATCGACGCGGAATCAAGCTGATCATGGATATCGTTGTGAACCACTCATCAACTGAGCATGAGTGGTTCCAGGATGCAAAGAAATCCAAGGACAGTCCATACCGTAACTATTATATTTGGAAAGATCCTAAAGAAGATGGAAGTGCCCCGACAAATTGGGAGTCCAAATTTGGCGGAAATGCCTGGGAGTACGATGAGGAGACAGGACAATATTATCTTCATTTATTCGATGTGACCCAGGCTGACTTGAACTGGGAAAATGAACAGCTGCGCAATGATGTATATGAAATGATGCATTTCTGGTTCAAAAAGGGCGTTGATGGCTTCAGGCTTGATGTCATCAATCTGATTTCAAAGGATCAGGATTTTCCTGATGATGATGGTTCCGTGCCTCCAGGTGATGGCCGTAAATTTTACACGGATGGTCCGCGGGTTCATGAGTATCTGCAGGAAATGAATCGAGAGGTATTCTCTAAATATGACAGCATGACGGTCGGCGAGATGTCTTCGACTACGATTGAGAACTGCATCAAATACTCGAATCCAGAGCGAAATGAATTGAGCATGACATTCAATTTCCATCATTTAAAAGTAGATTATCAAAACGGCGATAAATGGACACTGGCTGATTTTGACTTCCTTGCACTTAAGCGGATCTTATCTCTTTGGCAGGAAGAAATGCATAAGGGCGGAGGATGGAATGCACTGTTCTGGTGTAACCATGACCAGCCGCGTGTTGTTTCCCGTTATGGAAATGACGGTGAGTACCACCGGGAATCTGCTAAAATGCTCGGAACGGCAATTCATATGATGCAGGGTACACCTTATATTTATCAGGGTGAAGAAATCGGGATGACCAACCCTTATTTTGAAAACATCGAGGATTATCGCGATGTAGAATCCTTGAATATGTATAAAATCAAAAAGGAAGAAGGCATGCCTGAAGAGCAAATCCTGAAAATCCTTCAGAGCAAGTCACGTGACAACTCACGGACCCCTGTCCAGTGGAATGCCGAGGAGCATGCCGGCTTTACAAAAGGGACTCCATGGATTGGTGCAGCGGAAAATTATCAGAGTGTGAATGTTGAAAATGCGCTCGCAGATGAAAACTCAGTTTTCTATCATTATAAGAAGCTGATTCAATTGCGAAAGCAATACGATATCATCACATATGGCGATTACCAGCTGATTCTCGAAGATAACCCTGACATCTTTGCTTATGTCAGGAACGGACAGGATGAAAAGCTGCTCGTCGTGAACAATTTTTATGGGAAAGATACGGTTTTTGAATTGCCGGATACTGTTGAAGCAGAGGGATATAATGTAGAAATCCTGCTCTCCAACTATGCTGATAGAAGTATAGATGTGTCACGGGTCAATCTTCGTCCGTATGAATCTGTAGTGTATCTTTTGACGAAATAAATGATTGGTGGAGGCCTGATTGCGGCCTCCACTTTTTCTGTTTATTGAAAAATGTAGAGAATAAGGTGAATTTCGTAGAGAATATCCAGAATTTCGTAGAGATTATGGTCGTAACCGTAGAGAATAATTGCGAAACTGTAGAGATTAGCGGGTAACTCGTAGAGATTTGCCTGTTTTAGAAGGGGGCATTACCACGGTACCTATTCATTTACAACGAAAGTGCCCTGTTTGATAGCTAACCATATATCTTACCAGTGTGTTCCTGCATGTTTGATAACCTTATTGCGGTGGAAAAAGTGAATATACCGAATCCAATACGAAATGAGGTTTGCAAAATGGTACCGATTCAATCAAATTTAGACGGTAAAGAGGTCCCGGTGGGTGAATTGAAGCAAAAACTCGAGCCGCTTGGCTTCACAGTAAACGGCAACTGGGAATATGACCATGCCTTTATCGATTACAAAATGAATGATGATCATGGTGACCAGCAGTATGTCAGGATTCCTTTCAAGTCTACTGGCGGTCCGCTTGACGATGATGGAACATTCGTCCAGATGGGGACACCGTTCCTCCTGGATCACCAATTTGAAACAGATGTGGATGAAGAAGGGAATATAGGGGCCCTGACTGGTTCATTCGACCAGTTCAAATCACCTGCCGACAAGGACGCTCCATTTCCGGAGGAACTTGTGGAACGGGGAAGAGTATTGATCAGCAAAGCTGAACAGGCTCTGGGCACTTTATAAGTGATGAAGACAGCTTCCGTTTAAGGGAGCTGTCTTTTATTTAGGAATTAGAAAAAATGGTATACTGAAAAGCATAAGTTGTTATGATCGGGAGCGTGAATTTGACCATGGAGAATAAGTTATATTATCAAGATGCTTACATAAGTAGCTTTAGTGCTGAGCTGGTCAGGCAGGGGTTGGATGAGTCAGGCAGGAATTATGCAGTATTGACTCAAACAGCTTTTTACCCGACAGGCGGCGGCCAGCCATTTGATACTGGTATTCTGAATGGAGTAGAAGTTGTGGATGTCGAGGAAATTGACGGAGAGATACGCCATTACATAAAAGAGCCGCTGGAAGATGGAATGCCTGTAGAAGGGAAAATTGATTGGGACCGCCGGTTTGACCACATGCAACAGCATGCTGGACAGCATATTCTTTCGGCAGCGTTCGAGGAACTGTATGGCTATAAAACAGTCAGTTTCCATTTAGGGAAAGATACGCTCACAATCGACCTCGATATAGAAAGTCTGTCAGCGGAGGAAGCTGACAGGGTAGAGGAGCTGGCTAACCGGGTGATCCTTGAAAATCGGCCAGTCATGACTAAATGGGTCGATGAGGACGAATTAAAGCAATACAAACTCAGAAAAGCATTGTCAGTCTCGAACAACATCAGGCTCGTCATCATACCGGAATTCGATTATAACGGCTGCGGGGGAACACATCCAAACAGCACAGCCGAAGTAGGCCATTTGAAAATCCTCGGATGGGAAAGACAGAAGAAAATTATCCGTGTTGAGTTTGTATGTGGGCAAAGAGTGTTGCGCGAGCTCGGGCAAAAGCATGACATTCTTAAGCAGCTGGCGGTTCTGCTGAATGCACCTGAACAGGAAATGGTGTCCGCGGTCAACAGACTGCTTGGCCAGAAAAAGACATCCGAAAAGTCAATCGAGGAAATGAGAGACCAATTACTAAAATATGAAGCAGCTGATCTGGCTGCAGCCAATACAGAAGAAATCGTCAGCCGTGTTTATCAAAATAGGGGGATCCAGGAACTTCAAAAGCTTGCCAGGATGCTCGCTGTACAGGCTGAGGACAAGGTATTCTTGCTAGTGGCTGAAAATGATGACAAACTTCAATTTGTTTTTGCCCGGGGTAAGAACACCCGCGGCAATTTGAAAGAATGGTCAAAACATGCTCTATCAATGATTGACGGCAAAGGCGGAGGCAGCGACCAGCTTGTTCAGGGCGGAGGCAGGTTCATGCCAGGTGAGGAATTCATCAGTGAGATTTCCAAGATTATCAAGTAATATAAATATGAACACACCATGAAAAAATTTGTGTAAATTAAGGAAGAACGACATGGTTCTTAAGGTGTGATTTTAACTGTAATGAACGTTTTCAAATCAATATTTTTCTCGCAAACTAAAAAGTAGAGACTAATATCCTATTTTTTACAGCGTAACTGGGTATAGATGAAAGTTTTACCATTTAAAAATAGGTTTATCTCCCTCATAATGGAATTCAACCAGAGAAATAGGGGGAATCAGAATGTATGAAGTTGAGAGAGGATCTGTAGAAGAGGCAATCATGATCCTGCAAAATCTCGGTCTTAAAGTGAATGAATACGAGAAGACGAATTCAATGATTCCAGTAGATAAATATAAAGAGTTATTGGAATTCACGATCGCAGTAGCCAGAAAAACGAATGATATCACTGTCACAATAGATGAACTTATGGACGATATAGAAACGAGAATGTAATAATAGAAGAGCAGCCAATTGGCTGCTCTTTTATTTGGTCTGGGTTTTATCGATATATTCAAACAGGAACGATTGGCCATTTCGGTAAAAGCGCGGATCATAGACTCCGAGTTTCTCGCCATCATCGACGATGACTACAAATGGCGACCATTCGTAAAGCGTCTTTGCTTCTGGTTTCCTCGCAAAAAGTCCATTCAGGTCTGTTTCCTCAGCAGAAGTAAGCTCATATTGCAGCTTTCTGTCAGTGAACAGGTTGTCTTGAAAGATTTTAACGTCGCTGTCGTTTTTGGCTATTACCGTATATGTCCATGGAATAAAGCCGGCTGAAAGGGCAATCTGCTTATAATCATTTTCATACTGATTATAGATTAACCAGCCCTGGACACTCTGGACAACAATGTGCAGCGCAATGAAAACCCATGCTATTTTAAAATAATACGGACTTTTCGCTTTATTTTTCCGTGAAGCAATAAAAGCTGTCCCTAGTATGACCCAGAATACAAAGTCAATGATCGGGATTGTGCCGAAAGTGATCCTGATATTTGAATATGGTTCGAGATAGCCTGTTCCCCAGGCATTGAACAAATCACTTGTATTATGGATAAAGACTGCCAGCCAACCGAGGAAAAATAATTTGAGATCCTTCACTTTAAAGAGAAGAAAAGACAGCAATACAAACAACAATGCCCAAACTGGAGTCAGAAACACAGAATGAGTGATGCCTCTGTGCCACATTTGGTAAAGTCCTTCATTATCCCAAAATTGGGAAATGACATCTATGTCAGGAATTTGGCTTGCGCCAACAGCTGTCAGCAAATAGGCACGCTTTTGCGTTTTCTCCATATGGTTTTTATCAACGGCGCCATATAAGGCTAAGCCGAATAAAGTATGGGTAACTGAATCCACTTTCGCACCTCCTGAACTATTATTATAATAGTTCCAAGGAAATAATTAAAAGTTCTGATATGCATTTGCAGGATTGCAAACTTTCCTCCAGAAAGATAAGATTAATTTTATGAGGAATTTTGCCTTTAAACAGAAAGGAAACATCAAATCATGAAAAAATTACAAGATGAAGTATTATCACGCAGAACGTTTGCGATTATATCTCACCCGGATGCCGGGAAAACAACGCTTACGGAAAAGCTGCTGCTATTCGGCGGCGCGATCCGTGATGCGGGTACCGTAAAAGCGAAGAAGACAGGAAAGTTTGCGACGAGTGACTGGATGGAAATCGAGAAGCAGCGCGGAATTTCCGTTACCTCCAGTGTAATGCAATTTGATTATGACGGCTTCAAAGTGAACATCCTTGACACACCTGGACACCAGGACTTCTCCGAAGACACCTACAGAACATTGACAGCGGTAGACAGCGCTGTGATGATCATCGACTCAGCAAAAGGGATTGAGGATCAGACTCTCAAACTCTTCAAGGTTTGCCGCATGAGAGGAATCCCGATCTTCACTTTTATCAATAAGCTGGATCGCCAGGGGAAAGCACCTCTTGAATTATTAGCTGAACTTGAAGAAGTTCTTGGCATCGAATCATATCCGATGAACTGGCCAATCGGAATGGGCAAAGAGTTCCTCGGAATCTATGACCGATTCAATAACCGAATCGAGCAATTCCGGGTTGATGAAGACAAGCGTTTTATTGCATTGAATGAAGAAGGCGAAATTGATGGAGATCATTCCATGAAAGAGTCTTCACTGTATGAACAGACATTAGAAGAAATCATGCTTTTGGATGAAGCGGGAAATGAATTTTCCAAGGAAAGGATTGTCGATGGGACATTAACACCGGTATTCTTTGGCAGTGCCTTGACGACTTTCGGTGTTCAGACTTTCCTTGATTCCTATCTGCAATTCGCGCCTGCGCCACAGCCAAGGAACTCCACGGTAGGAGAAGTGGATCCTCAATCCGAAGAATTCTCAGGTTTTATTTTTAAGATCCAGGCTAACATGAACCCGGCCCACCGTGACAGGATTGCTTTCCTGCGCATTTGCTCAGGAAAGTTCGAACGGGGAATGACCGTCCAGCTTAGCCGGACAGGGAAAACGATGAAGCTTGCGCAGTCCACACAGTTCATGGCTGATGACCGCAGTACTGTTGAGGAAGCTGTTGCCGGTGACATCATCGGGCTTTATGATCCGGGCACATACCAAATTGGCGATACAATCGTATCTGGCAAGGAAGGATTCCAGTATGAAAAGCTTCCTCAGTTCACCCCGGAACTTTTCGTCAGGGTTTCAGCCAAGAACGTCATGAAGCAAAAGCACTTCCATAAAGGAATCCAGCAGCTTGTCCAGGAAGGAGCCATCCAGCTGTTCAAGACATTGAAGACGGAAGAGTACCTTCTCGGTGCTGTCGGACAGCTTCAATTCGAAGTATTCGAAGCCAGGATGCGGAATGAATATAATGTTGAAGTCATCATGGAAAGACAAGGCTCCAAAATCGCCCGCTGGATCGAAGGCGACGATGTGAACGAGAACCTGTCCAGCTCCCGAAGCCTGCTAGTGACTGACCGCTTCGACAAGAAAGTATTCCTGTTCGAAAATGAATTTGCCCTAAGATGGTTCCAGGATAAGAACCCGGAAGTAAAACTTTATAACCCTATGGATGCATCTTAAGATAACGAGAGTCGGCATAAAATAGCCGGCTCTTTTTTTATGGTGGAATTTAACCTATAGGTTTTGTGGAGCCGAGTCTAACACACAAACAGTTTCTTCTTGACGTACTATTACTTTCATAATATAGTAATAGTATTCTATAACGCTTTTATGCATAAAAGCGTTTAAGTGAAAAAGAGGGATTGTGCTGACAGACCCTAGTAGAATTCCCACGAGCAGCGAAAAGAAACTGGATGGCAGCTGAAAATCCAGGCGGTGGCAAATTCGAAATACACCTGTCTTAGAAGGCACTGTTAATTAAGTGGGTAGACAAATTGTTTGCCAATTAGGGTGGTACCGCGGAGCTCCTTCGTCCCTAAACGTTGAGGAGTTTTTTGCATTTTACGATTAATTGGAGGAATCAGCATGATCCATCAAAATGAATCTATCACCTTAAAAACTTTCGAAGCCGCAGCAGTAATAGTATTGCTTTTGTCAGGAATTAGCTATGGCATGATCAAGCTGGAACTAATGCCCCATATTCCTGTCATCATTGGGATCATGGCGCTGACGATTTATGGTTTAATGAAAAAAATCAAGATGGCCGACCTTGAAAAAAGCATGGTTGAGGGTGCGAAGGCAGGCCTTGGTGCAGTAATGATATTTTTCTTCATCGGGATGCTTGTCAGCAGCTGGATTGCTGCTGGTACCATTCCGACTCTGATATTCTTTGCATTTGATCTGGTGACTGGCAAGTGGTTCTACGCAATTGTCTTTATCATCACATCCATAGTTGGGTTGAGCATAGGCAGCTCGTTGACCACCTCAGCTGTGATCGGGGTTGCTTTTATCGCAGTCAGTGAAGCACTGGGTTTCTCCCTGGCTATTACAGCCGGAGCAGTGATTTCGGGTGCCTTCCTGGGGGATAAAATGTCGCCGCTCTCAGATACGACGGTTCTGGCTTCATCCACTGTTAAGGTGGACCTGTTTGAACATATTAAAAATATGTCCTGGACAACGGTCCCTGCGTTCTTCATTTCGCTTATTTTATTTGGGTTTCTATCACCGGAGCTCCATTCAGCGGATTTCACCCAACTAGAGAATTTGCAGAACACCCTTATGAAGATGAATCTTGTACACTGGTACTCTTTGATTCCGCTGGCAGTGATCGTGGTTCTGGCTATTAAAAAAGTCTCATCAATTATGACCCTTACAGCAGGGACTCTGGCAGCGATGGTGATCAGTATGTTTATTGTCCCAATGCAAGAGTGGGAAGCGCTGCCCGGAATCTTATATTCTGGCTATGTTTCTGAGAGCGGAAATGCCCAGTTGGATTCACTGTTGTCAAGGGGCGGAATTGAAAGTATGTTCTTTTCCGTAACACTTGTCCTGCTTGCCTTGAGCATGGGCGGATTGCTTTTCAAGCTAGGGGTTCTGCCTGCGTTATTACAAGGTCTGGCCGGCAGTCTGGAAAAAGGGCCGGTGCTGATTGGTTCAGCAGCACTTTCTGCTCTTGGAATCAACTTGCTGATCGGTGAGCAATACCTTTCGATCCTTTTGACAGGGAATACATTCGCAGACCATTTTGAAAAAGCCGGGCTCCACGCGAAAAACCTGTCCCGGGTCCTCGAGGATGCAGGAACAGTTACCAATCCGCTTGTCCCATGGAGTGTGTGCGGTGTTTTCCTCAGCAGCGTCCTCGGAGTCAGCACAATGGAATATGTCCCATTTGCATTCTTTTGCCTGCTTTCACCGGTATTGACCCTTGCAGCAGGCTTCACCGGCATAACATTATCAAAAACTGGGAAAAACGCGGTGGCTTAGGCTACCGCGTTCTTTTTTTGGGTAAGTATGTGCCCGAAACCCGAGAGAACAGGAGATTTGGGTAATATAAAACCTAATTATGTGCCCGAAACCCGAGAGAACAGGAGATTTGGGTAATATAAAACCTAATTATGTGCCCGAAACTCAGAGGAACAGAGAATTTGGGTCACATAAACCCCGAACATGTGCCCCAAACTCCGTGGAAGAGAAGAATTGGGTAACATAAACCCCGAATATGTGCCCGAAACTCAGAGGAACGGAGGAATTGGGTAACATAAACTTCAATTATGTACCCATAACCCAAAAAAACGATCAAGTTGGGGCACATCCCTAATGATAAAACTAGGCACAGTCAGTGTCTTAAATTTTCATAAATCCGTTGCTTCATTTAAAATGGAGGGTATGTTAAAAATTGTTCTTAAACATTGCATATTTGATAGTTGAATTATCCTTGATGCTTCACTATATTTAGAATGGTATCTTTTAAAAAACGTCCGGTCAGTCATAAGGTTTACCGCCGAAAGGAGTTAGCGTATGAAAATCAGCAATTTTTCGATCAGGAGACCTGTTTTTACATTGGTTACGATGTTTTTGGTCTTGATTCTCGGGGTGGTTTCATTGATGAGGATTCCATTGAAACTCATTCCGGATATAAATCCGCCTGTTGGCGTGGTCGTGACCAATTATGAGGGAGCAAGTCCTGAAGAGGTTATGGAGAAGGTGACAAAGCCTCTGGAAGCAAATCTGGCGACACTGCCGGGAATCAAGACGATGACATCGACTTCGCAGGAGGGTGCAAACCTGATCCTGATGCAGTTTTCATGGACAACCAATATAGATGATATCCAGGATGAAGTCATTCAAAGACTGGATATGACGCCTATTCCGGACGATGCGAATAAGCCGAGGTTCATGAAGTTTGACCCGTCTCAATTCCCGATCATCCAGCTATCGCTTAGCTCTGGAAAGGATGAATCCGCGCTAAGGGAACTTGCTGAAGAGCTTGAACTGGAACTAACCAAGGTCGAAGGGGTCGCCAGCATCAACTTATCAGGGACATCTGTCCGTGAAGTGAGGGTGGAACTGGACCAGGAAAAGTTGAGAGATTATAAACTGAGTCAGTCGGATATTGTTGATCTGATCAGGGCGAATGATGTCTCGATGCCGGGTGACACGATATTGACTGAAGGCAAAGAACTGACCACGAGGATCATCAGTACTCTGGATTCACTGGATACATTGAAGAATCTGACGGTGTTCACCAATCCGGTGACGAAACAGAAGGTCAAACTGGCGGATGTCGGGAACGTCGAACTGCAAAAACAGGATGACCGGACAATCACAAGGACGAATCAGACCCCGTCAGTGCTGCTGAGTGTCCTTCAGCAGTCTGATGCGAATACGGCAGCAGTATCAAAAGCGTTCCTTGATGAGCTGGAAACTTTGCTTGAGAAAGATAAATACGCTGGAATCAAGTCCGATGTACTCTTTGACCAGGGCGATTATATAAAACTTGCGATCGGCAATATTTCAAACTCGCTTATTGTCGGGGGACTCTTGGCGATGCTGGTGCTGTTCTTCTTCCTGAGAAATGTGAAGAGTCCGCTCATCATCGGGATTGCCATTCCTTATTCCGTAATTTTTACGTTCGTATTGATGTTTTTCGCTGACTTTACTTTGAATATCATGACGCTCGGCGGCCTGGCTCTCGGGATTGGGATGCTCGTGGATAATGCCATTGTTGTCATTGAAAATATTTACCGGCATCTGTCGATGGGCAAGGATCCGAAAACCGCAGCCAGGGATGGTTCCAGGGAAGTCGGCGCTGCCATTACTGCTTCGACTTTGACGACAGTAGCCGTGTTTTTACCGGTTGTATTCATTTCCGGAATCATAGGGGAACTGTTCACAGAATTTGCATTGACGATCTCATTCAGTCTGTTTGCTTCATTGGTGGTCGCGTTGACAGTTGTCCCGATGCTCGCAAGCAGACTGCTGAAGGCGCCTAAGAAAAACATCGAAGCGAGAAGGCAGCGCTCCGGCTCGATGAGAGGACTGGAGAAATCGATCAGATGGGCTCTGCGGCATCGTTTTGCTGTCATTCTGATCACACTGCTGATGCTGGCCGGAGGCGCTTATGGAGTGACGACGGTCGGTACGCAATTTATCCCGCCGACGGATGAAGGCTTCTTCAGCATCAGGGTAAACCTTGAAAATGGGTCAGCATTGACAGAGACGGAAAAGGTTCTGGCAGCACTGGAAGATAAGTTGAAAGATGAAGAAGATGTTGATGTCTACGTAAGTCTGGTTGGAACAACCCAGGAGGCCTCGTTCAGAGGCACAACGAATGCAAACATCGGAGAATTGTATGTGAAAATGGATGAGCTGGAGGAAAGGGAGGTCAGTACCTTCCAATTTGTTGATGATGTGAAAAAGGAACTTGAGCAAGCTGCAGCTGAGGCAAACAGCAGTGCTGAGCTGAGTTTCAATCTCCAGTCCACATCAGGTTCAGCTCCGAACACACTTACATTCAATGTTCGTGATTCCAGTGAAAAAAGGCTGAATGAATCGGTTGAAAAAATATATAATTCCCTGAAGGACTTTGACGATGTCAATGAATTGACAACGAGCCAAAATGACACAGTCGAAGAAGTCCAAATCACAGTTGACAGGGAAAAGGCGCTCGCACAGGGTCTGGCACCTGCGCAAGTAGCGATGGTTGTAAACAATGTGACAAGAGGGGATATGGCGACCCAAATGCCTGGGGAGGATGAAGAGATTCTCGGTGTCTATGTGGAATATGACAGCGATGTAACCCAGAATATCGATAATCTAAAAAAACTGCTGATTAAGAAGCCTGATGGCAACTATGTTTCACTTGGCCAGATTGCCAATATAGAAACTGGCAGCGGTCCTGTTAAAATCCAGAGAATCAACCAGCAGGGTGCAGTTGAATTCACAATGAAGTACAAGTCTTCAACTAACCTTGGAGATATGTCCAAGCAAGTGGATAAAAAGATAGAAGAGCTTGATTTGCCTGATGAAACCGAGATTGTTTTCAGTGGGGACAGAGAACTTCTCGAATCTTCCATTGATGACTTGCTGCTTGCTTTCGTTCTCGCAATCATCCTGATTTATCTTGTCATGGCTGCCCAGTTCGAATCCCTGAAGTATCCATTTGTCATCATGTTCACTGTGCCGCTGATGGTGATTGGGGTTGCCATTGCATTGACCGCAACGCAAACTCCAGTGAGCCTAACGGTCATTATAGGGATCATTGTCCTCGCAGGGATTGTAGTGAACAACGCGATTGTGATTGTCGATTACATCAATCAGAAGAAAGAGCGCGGCCTGAATCCGCATGAGGCGATTGTTCTCTCGGTAAAAGACCGGGCACGCCCAATCCTGATGACCGCTTTAACTACGATTCTTGGGTTGATTCCGCTCGCACTCGGAATCGGCGAAGGAACCGAAATCAATCAGCCAATGGGGATAACCGTTATTGGCGGGTTGATCAGCAGTACGCTCCTGACACTCTTCGTCATTCCGGTGGTCTACAGCTTTTTCGACAGGGACTATCGCAGAAGGAATAAAATGTATGCAACACCAGATGGCCATCTTGTACCAGCCTATCTGCTGAAAGAGCATACAGATTCAGAATATGAAACAGGAGTCGAACAGCAGACAAAATCCTTCCAGAAAGGGAAATACTCAAAGGAAGAGATGGCAGGTATGCTGGAAGAACTTCTCCAACACATAAAGGAAGAAGATTCAACTCAAGATTTTAGAAGAAGAAGATAATACGTGATGCCTGGCTGGAAATAGCCGGGCATTTTTTTATGGAATAGAACATCACGATAAACGAGGGACTTCAATCAAGAATCATACCCGTTATTCATCGTATTTTTCAGAATAGTCAGCAAAGTGATTGCGGATATAAGCGCTTATCGATAAAATATAGCTAATTACTGTGTTTAGGAGGACGTCCATGGAATACGGATATTTTTTCACTGGCTTTCCAGGATTCATCAGCAATCAATTGATCAGGGAAGTATTACGGAGGAATGAAGGGAAAGGGACGGTTTATGTCCTCGTATTGCCTGCTATGGCTGAAAAGGCAGAGGCTGAGAGGGCTGCAATTGTTAAGGACTTTAACCTTGATGAAAGTCGATTTGAGATTTTAACAGGTGACATAACGGTTTCCGGTCTGGATATATCTCCGGTAAAGGCTGATCAGCTTGAGAAGAACGTTACCCATGTGTTCCACCTTGCAGCCATATATGACCTGGCAGTTCCTAAGGACATCGCCTACCGGGTGAATGTTGAAGGGACCAGGAATGTGAATGAATGGGCAAAAAGATTAAAAAATATTCAACGCTATACGTATTTCAGCACAGCATATGTTGCCGGTAAACGAGAGGGAATCCTTTATGAAGACGAATTAATCAAGCCACCCGGCTTCAAAAACTTCTATGAGGAGACTAAATATGAAGCTGAAGTCTTGGTAGACTCTCTTAAGTCGGAGATTCCGGTCACCATTATCAGGCCGGGAATCGTGAAAGGCCATTCGAAAACGGGGGAAACCATTAAATTTGATGGCCCATATTTTATCATGAATTTTATCGACCGGCTTGGTTTCATGCCTTTCTTGCCAAAGCTTGGCACGGGCGAAACTGTTGTCAATCTCGTTCCCGTGGATTATATTATTGAAGCGACCACCTATTTGACATTTGCAGAAATTGGGTCAGGCAAGACGTATCATCTAACTGACCCGAAACCTTACAAAGTCTCAGAGCTGTATGAAATGATGATGTTTGAATTGTTGAAGAAGCAGCCAGTGGGTTCGGTGCCTTTATCCCTGGCTAAGGCAGGGCTTCAGTTCAGGGGCTTGAGAAGGTATCTTGGTGTTGAAAAGGAAGCGCTTGATTATTTTACGTGGAAAGGCCGTTTTGACTCTTCGCAGGCCCAGGACGATTTGAAAGACTCAGGGATTGTATGTCCTGATTTCAGGGATGGGATTGCTTCAATGGCAGCCTTTTACCGCGAGAATAAGCATAAGCCGCATTATCAAATAAACATAATATAAATACTTGATCAGTATAGGCAGGTGAATGAATGTGCATTCAGTTGAAGATATACGGAGAATGCCTGTTGTCGCACCGGCTACAGGAAAAATAATCGCTGAAATGGAAGAGACGCCTGTCCATGAAATGCCTTACTTTTATGAGCGGGGCAGGAAGGCCTTCGCCAGTTGGAGTACTTTGCCAATCGCTCAGCGGATGGGTTACTTAAGAAAGCTCAAACAGTTAATGGTGGATGAGATGGACGAGATTGCGAGGGTCATTTCTGATGATACAGGGAAGGTGTTGACCGAAGCAATTGTGGCTGACATTATGCCAACACTTGATGCGATCGACCACATCATCAGGCATGCTGAAAAGGTCCTAGGCACGCAAAAAGCAAAAACGCCATTACTGCTGTTCGGCAAGAAATCATTCATAGAATATATGCCTCGTGGGGTGGTTCTGGTGATCTCCCCCTGGAATTATCCTCTTCAGCTGGCGATGGTTCCGATGATTAGCGCCCTGGCAGGAGGAAACTCTGTTATTTTAAAGCCGTCAGAGGTAACCCCGCTAGTCGGAAAATGTATCGAAGAGCTGTTCAAGCGTTCGGGATTCCCTGATGGGACCATACAGGTGGCCCACGGAGGAAAAGAAGTTGGCGCCGCCTTCACGGCCGGCAAGCCTGATTATATCTTTTTCACAGGCTCTGTACGCACCGGCAAGATCATTCAGCAGCAGGCAGCAAAAGATCTAATCCCGACTACCCTTGAACTGGGCGGGAAGGACCCGATGATCGTTTTCGGCGATGCCAACCTGGATCGGGCAGCGAAGGCTGCTGTCTGGGGTGCTTTTACGAACAGCGGCCAGGTTTGCATGAGTGCTGAGCGCCTGTATGTTGAACGGACAGTATATGGAGACTTCCTTGAGAAATTGAAGGGTGAAGTGCAATCACTCAGGCAGGGGGATGACATCGATGCAGATGTAGGTTCCATGACCTTTCCAGCCCAGAAGAACGTGGTTAGGGAGCAGCTGGAGGAAGCGCTTCTGCGCGGAGCGAAATTGGTGACAGGGCTTAAACCTGAGGAGTGGAAGGAAGGCATGTACCTGCCGCCAACGGTTGTTACGGATGTTGAACAGGATATGAAAATCATCCAGGATGAGACTTTCGGACCGTTGCTTCCAGTGGTTCCATTCGATACCGAAGGAGAGGCCATTGTCTATGCGAATGGCACAGCTTATGGGTTAAATGCAAGCGTATGGACAAAGGACAAGGAAAAGGCACGCCGTGTTGCGTCCCGCCTGGTGTCCGGAGCTGTCGTCATCAATGACGTCATCATCACTGTCGCCAATCATGGTCTCCCGTTCGGCGGTGCAAAGGAAAGTGGCATTGGGCGCTATCATTCCGAAGCAGGGTTGAGGATTTTTTGCCATGAAAAAGCGATAATGGAGGACCAGGGTTTCATGCAATCAGAGATTCAATGGTATCCCTATAAAGGAAAGTATCCATTATTCCTGGACTTGTTCAAGAGCTATTTTTCCGAGAAAAGAGATTGGGTCACCTTCGCAAAGAATTATGTCTCACTTTTAAGAAGCAATAAATAAATGTCAGCCGTCCTTTAATTGAGGGACGGCCTTTATTTTTGTTTGCTATAGTGAGGGGATTTAGGGGTCTTTTAGATTATTTCTTAACAATTAACTGGAAAAATGATAATTCAAAGCACAATTTGGACAATCTAAAACAAGTAGAAGAACGAAAAGGATGAAAAAGACCAATTTGAAATTGAAGGAATTTGCACTCATACAATGAAAGTCCAATAAATCGTTTAAAGGATGAATCTTGTCGTGGCGATAAAAAAGAAATTAACCAAACTAGAAGCGGTAATGTGGAGCATCGCACTGCCTGGATTTGCCCAATTGTTGACGGGTAATCTTGTGAAGGGCATATTATTTGTCTTACTCGAGTTCCTTGTTAACGTGAAAAGTAATTTCAACAAAGGAATAATGTACAGCTTCCTTGGTGAGACGGGAATGGCCATGCAGGTGATGGATTATCAATGGCTGATGTTTTACCCCTGTCTATACATGTTCGCCATGTGGGATGCATATAGGAGCGTGATGCCAGAAGATGAAAAGATTACTTTTTTGCCTTTCGTATTTTCGGCTTACTTTGTGACTGTTGGGTTAATGATTTCACCCAAGATCAAGATTTTTGGGATTTTTCCAGGTCCGGTGTTTTTGCCGATGATGTTTGTCATTCCAGGAGTACTGATCGGTTTATTGATCAGGAAACTGATCTTAAGGTTCTATAGTGAATGAACAATCTACATACTAATCCTGCCCGGTAGGGTTTGCAAAAAAATCAAGGTTACAGCAATGAAGAGATAATTCCGGTCGACTATAGACTGGAATTTTTTATTTTTTTCAGTAAAACCCCCATAACCCCCCAGGTGCAAACGTAACCATTTAGTGATTAAAGCGGCCGCTCTTAAAAACACATGAGGTGAACAGAGAATGAAGAAACTATCTAACCAAGAGATGAAGAAAATCGCAAAGAGTACCCTAGCTCTAGTGCTTGCTGGAACATTCACATTTTCCCCGGTTGCAATGGCAGAAGAAAACCATTCTGATCTGGAAACAGTAGAAATGCAAAATGTCAGTCCAGAAGAAATTGAAGAAGCAAAATCCCAGGTGGAAGAACTGGAAGAAATCAATCCAACGCTGATTCCTGGAGATTTCTTCTACTTTGCCAAAATAGCATTGGAGAAAATCAAGCTTGCTTTTACATTTGATCAGGCTGAAGAAGCAGAATTGCTTGCTGCATATGCATCAGAACGCCTTGCTGAAGCTGGGGCTTTGTTCGCTGAAGGAAAAGAAGAAGAAGCGCTTAAAGTGATTGAAGCGGCTGTTCAATACATGGAAACCACTCAGGACATCGTCGATCAGGAAACATCAAATGACGCAGAAGAGGACCTAGCTTCTGAAGCCGGAACGGTCTCTGAAGAAGATGGTGAAGATAAAGAAGCTGAGGAGTCTGCTGAAGAAGAAGTGGAACCAGCAGATGATGCTGATGCGGTTGAACAAACTGACGAAGATACAGACGAAGCCACTGATGAAGAAGAAGTGGTTGAAAATGAAGACGATGATGCTGTAAGCGAGGATCCTTTTGAGGAGATCGAAGGAATGCTCAGGCAGAATATCATTGCATTAAAAGCAGCTATGGAGCATGTAGGCAATGAAAATGCAAGGGCACAGCTTCAAAAGAATATTGACAAGACATATGCCAAGATGGCGAAGAAATTGGCGAAAATAGAAGAAAAGTACGGTGAGAAGCCAGCAGAAGAAGATCAAAATGACCAGGTTGAACCAATTGAATTAGAACCTGTGGTTGAGCCAGATCTCCTGCCTGCAGATGAAACACCTGAAACTGAAGATGATGTTGTAAAAGTTGAAGAAACAATGCCTGCTGATGATGATACAGCAGTTGCTGCTCCTGTAAAGGCGCAAAAAGAAAAAGCCAAGCAAGAGCGTAAGGCTGAAAAGGCTGCTGTGAAACAAGAGCGTAAGGAAGCAAAGCAGCAGGTGAAAGAAGAAAAGCGTCAGGCAAAGCAGGTGAAGAAAGAGGAAAAGCACCAGGCTAAGCAAGGCAAGAAAGAAGAAAAGAAAACACACAACAAAGCACAACACGGAAATGGCCACGGAAAAGGGAATGACAAAAATTAATATCGTTTGAACAATAGACTCGAAAAGATAGCCCGAAACGGCTATCTTTTCCCTGCCTAACCACAATAGAGAAATTGACAGATATGATATAATGTGTGGAGGAAAAGAGGTGAGGCTATTGCTAAGTTTATTGTTCATGGCAAAGAAAAAGCGCAGGCCGCTGGAAGAAACCGTTGAAAAAATCCACCAGGGGGATGCTGCACTTAGAGAAGAATTAATTGATTCTTACAAACCTTTTATTGCCAAGACTGTTTCGTCTGTCTGCAAGAGGTACATACATGAGTCTGACGATGAATTTAGCATTGGCCTCATCGCCTTTAATGAGGCAATCCAGAAATATTCATCCGAAAAAGGGAATTCCTTGTTGAGTTTTGCAGAAGTGATGATTAAACGGAGGGTTATCGATTATATCCGCCAGCAGAGCAGGAATCAAAACCTGAGCTTTAATATCTCTAATGACCCAAATGAGGAAGAGCAGCATCGGTCTACACTTGAAGATGAGCTTTCACTTGATGAGTTCCGTAAAAAAACAGAACAGGAACTCAGAAGAGAAGAGATCATCCAATTCCAAACAATATTATCTGAGTTTGATTTATCATTCCAGGACTTGCTGGAACAGTCACCAAAGCATGCTGATGCCCGGAAAAATGCCATGCTCGTCGCAAAGGCGATGGTAGAAAATGAAGAATTGAAGGGCTTGCTGCTCGAGAAAAAACGACTGCCAATCAAGCAACTGGAAGAAATGGTCAAAGTCAGCAGAAAAACTATAGAGAGAAACAGAAAATATATTATTGCAATTGCACTTATTTTAATTGGGGATTATGTGTTTTTAAAGGATTATATTAAAGGGGTGTTGGAGACATGAGAAAAGGAGTAATCCTTGAAATCAATGATCTTTACCTAACATTGTTGACCCCCGAAGGCGAGTTTTTGCGCGCCCGAAAGCTTCAGCAAGACTATCAGGTAGGAGAAGAAATTCACTTTTTTCCAGAATCGGAAAAAGCAAAGAGAAGAAAGTTAGACGTTTCATTTTTAACTAGTCTTAAGGCAAGGTCAATCATGCTGGCTGCAGCACTTATGCTTGTCATGGCTGCAATCCTGCCTGTTTACCAGGACGGACAGGTATACGCATATATGTCCATAGATGTGAATCCGAGCATAGAAATGGCGGTCAATGATGATTTGAAGGTTCTTCAAATGGAAGGATACAATCCGGAAGGGAAACAAATTATCACAGAATTAGAGGGCTGGAAGAAGAAAGATGCTGCCCTTGTTGCAGAAATGATTCTTGATAAAATTGAGGCCCAGGGATATTTTAGCAATAAGAATGAAGTCGTCATTGCAACAGTCCATAAAACAAAGGCAAAAAAATCAGTGGATCGGAAATTGGAACAAAAAATTGCTGAAATCAAGAAGTCAACAACCGATGAAGATTTGAATCTTAAGGTAATGGAAGCAACGAATGAAGACAGGGAGAAGGCTGTTAAGCAGGGTGTTACGACTGGTGTGTATAAAGAGAAGCAAAAAACAGCTGCACCAAAGCCGGTTGAAAAAGAAAAGAAAGCCGAGCCAAAGAAAGAGAAGAAGGAGCCGATTCAACAGCCTGTAAGGCAGGAACCGGAGCCGGAGCAAAAAAGAAAGGAAGCACCAGGCCAGGTAAAGAAAGATAAACCGGAGCCACCAAAAGGCAATTCAAATTCAGAACAGCGAAGGAATCCAGCTTCTGATAAAAAGAACGAGAAAGATAATTCTAATTCCGGATCGAACGGCAACGGCCAATCAAATAAGAAACATGCTACTAATAGGAGCAGTAAGCCTGATCCCAGTGGACAAAAATATAAAAATGATAAAAAGCCGAATGTGAATCAAAACCAGAATAATGGCCAAAGAGGAAAAGCTGGGAACCCAAAAGACAATTCAGGCAAAAAATAGAGAATGTCAAAAGTCCGGAACGTGGTTCCGGACTTTTTTCCATATCTATATTCGGTTTTAGTTACGTTGCTGAGGACTTGCTATATTTTATTCTTGTCTTTGTCCAGAAAGCTGGGCCTGTGCCTGCTGAACTAAACGTTTGGTGATTTCTCCTCCAACTGAACCATTTGCTCTGGAAACAGTATCTGAGCCTAAGTTTACGCCAAACTCCTGGGCAATCTCATATTTCACCTGATCCATGAATTGCTCTACACCAGGAACCAGCAATTTATTTGAATTTCGAGCCATGTTTTCATCTCCTTTTATAGGTTTACAGAGAAAAATCTCTGTATGAATAGTTTGGACATTGCGGACAACTTCATGAATGGTAACTTTTATATCATGGATTTTTCGTTCCGATTCTCTAAAGGTGATCTGCGCGTTCTTACCCAGAAAGCAGAAGAATTTGTGCAAAGGTGCCTCATCCATAATAAGTGGCTATGGGAACTGCAGGAAAATACTTTATTAATCCGTTGAATTTCTTTATCATAGGTAGTAATGAACTGAGAACTGAAAGGATATAAGTATGTGGATTAATATAAGAAGAAGGTTAAACAAATTATCTCCGGCACAAATCATTGTGGCGTATTATTTAATTGCCGTAATGGTCTCCATGAGTTTATTGAGCCTGCCTGTTGCCATACAGCCAGGTGCAAAATGGACTTTTATGGATGCGTTGTTTACTGCAGCAAGTGCAGTCAGTGTGACCGGCCTGTCCGTTGTGACAATTCGTGATACCTTCACTGTTCAAGGAATTTTTATACTCATGTTTGTCCTTCAGTTTGGCGGCATCGGCGTCATGGCCCTTGGAACTTTTTTTTGGCTGATCATCAGGAAGAAGATCGGCTTGAAAGAACGCAGGTTGATTATGATGGACCAGAACCAAACCAATATGTCCGGTCTTGTGAAAATGCTGAAGGATATCCTGATCATCATCGTGATCATTGAATTGATGGGTGCTCTGCTTCTGGGAATATACTTTCTTAAATACTTTCCAACATGGCAGGAAGCTTTTCTCCACGGTTTGTTTGCATCCATAAGTGCCACAACCAATGGAGGCTTCGATATTACCGGTGCCTCAATGATTCCATACGCTCAGGATTATTTTGTGGTGACAATCAATATTCTTTTGATTACTCTAGGGGCAATTGGTTTCCCTGTGTTGGTTGAATTGAAAAGCTTCCTTTTCAGGAGAAAAAAGAGTGCTCCGTTTCATTTTTCACTTTTTTTGAAGATCACTACACTGATGTTTCTCATTCTCCTGATTTTCGGTACAATCGCTATTTGGGGTCTGGAATTCAATCATTTCTTCTCCGATAAGTCATGGCTTGATTCTTTCTTTTATGCGTTCTTCCAATCGGCGACAACAAGAAGTGGCGGTCTGTCCACGATGGATGTCAATGATTTTACAGACCCGACGTTATTCCTGATGGCAGCACTGATGTTTATAGGGGCATCACCAAGCTCTGTCGGTGGAGGAATCCGGACCACTACCTTTGCACTAAACCTCTTATTCCTCTATCATTTTGCCCGAGGAAGGAGAGCAATCAAGATCTTTAACAGGGAGCTGCACCAGGATGACATCATCAAATCACTTGTTGTTTCAATTATGGCTGTCATGATTTGTTTTCTTGCTGTCATCATCATGATGGTGACAGAGGACCATGGATTGCTTGCGATCATCTTTGAAGTTGCATCTGCCTTTGGGACAACTGGATTATCAATGGGGATTACACCCGACCTATCAAATATTGGCAAATTGGTCCTGATCATCCTGATGTTCATCGGAAGAGTAGGAGTCATTTCCTTCCTGCTGATCATCGGCGGAAAAACAACCAAGGAAAGCATCGGTTTTCCTAAGGAACGTGTGATTATTGGATAAATGTTAAAAATCCGGGAGAATTCCCGGATTTTTTTAATCCTGACCCTTGCTCACATCTTTTGTTGGATGCATGAATGGATAGCCCTGTGGTTTTCTCTTTTCCTCGAGAAGGTCTCTGTTTTCTGCTGTGTTCCAGCCGATGTCATTGGTAGGATGGACCCATTCGTCACCAGCCATGACGGCCGGATCTGTCTCATCCGACCAATTTTCCAGCGGTGAATCCTCAGAAGCGTAAAGGCTGTCACCGATAATCACGCCATGCTCATTCCTAAAGGGTGGTTTCATCTCCATTCCGGTATCCTTGAAGCTTGGAGCGTTGATTTGATGGGGCAATGTTTCTTCGATATCCAATGGTTTTAGCTCGTGATCATTCTTTGCCATTTCTGCTCCTCCTTTTTGAGTTTATCTTTTGTTGTATGAAGCTTTTTATAAGAGAGTTCAGTTTGTAAAATAAGGTAATCAAAACTGTACATAGCAAATCACACATTGAAAAAAATAAAGGATGGAGGTGGTTAGAATGGCTAAAAGGAAGGCAGAAAGAAATGCTGTGGCTAAATATACAAACACACCTAAGAAGAATCTTCAGGAAAGTGAATTTTCTGCTGAATTTGCTCATGGTGAAGATCCGGGGAAATTTGCAAACAGGAATTCAAAGCAGGGCAGGAAAGGAAGAGCATGATGAAAAAGCATGAAGTCCGGCACCAGAAGCCTTTGAACGTTGAATTCGGCATGGAATTTGGCGATTTTAATGCGGGGAAGTTTTATGAACAGCCTTTTGCTGGTAAAAAGGTGAAACATAAAGCCGAAAAGGACTGTAAATAGAAAAAAGCCGGCTTAATCAAGCCGGCTTAAAATTTTCCTGTTTAAATGGGAAAAAATAAGGTTTTTCTGATTTAGAATCAAAATAGACAAGGAGATGTGACGGAGAATTCTCCATTACTCCATGTTTGATCAGTTTATCCAGATCGATTGTGATATCTTCTAGCAGAGTGTGTTTGTATAGATCCTTTTCATTCATCTTCAAATTAGTGAACTGATGGCCAAGCGCCTCGGGATTCTTGATGATATCCCTGTATAATTCAGACCGCTGCTTTTTGTCAGATGTCAGCTCCCACCAGGGCTTACGGGGCTTGTATTTCATGCTGGCGAGATAGTCGTATTTCATCAAACTGACAATCTGCTCAAGGTGGTCCACACCCTTTTCCTTCAGGAACTGGTATAGCCTTTTATATAAGTCTTCAAGCTGGTGACCGATCCTCGACCATCCTTTTGTTTCCCAGTAGGATCCGAATTCCTGGAAGAAGTCGAATGGGGAGGGGAAGACGCTGGTGACCAGGAATTCAACAGTATGGTCCATTCTGTGATCATTCCAATATTTCTCAAGCACATCCTCAACCTGCTTGATCTTAATGATATCATTGAAATCAAGTACATTATTCCCGAGGATTTCATATGGGGAATGGTCCATATAGATATAATCATGTTCAGGAGCTCTCAGCCTCAAACCAGTCCCTCTTAGCATCTTCAGGAAGCCTAGCTGCAATTCTTCCGGCCTCATCGCAAACACATCATTGAAGGTTTTCTTGAACGATTGATAATCTTCTTCCGGCAAACCGGCGATCAAATCAAGGTGCTGGTCAATCTTGCCGCCTTCCTTGACCATTGTGACAGTCCGTTTCAGTTTATCAAAATTCTGTTTTCTCATGACAAGTTCATTTGTATAATCATTCGTGGACTGGACTCCGATTTCAAAGCGGAACAATCCTGCAGGTGCTTCCTCGTTCAGGAAGGCAATAACCTCGGGCCGCATGATGTCCGCAGTGATTTCGAATTGGAATACGGTCCCGGGGAGATGCTCATCGATCAGGAATCGGAACATTTCCATAGCATAGCTCCGGCTGATATTGAACGTCCTGTCCACGAACTTGATGGTCTTCGCACCATTTGCCATTAAATAGCGGATATCATCCTTGATCTTTTCCCTGTCAAAGTAACGTACACCGACTTCGATAGATGAGAGGCAGAATTGACAGCTGAATGGACAGCCGCGGCTCGTTTCAATATACGTGACCCTTTTGGAAAGGTGTGAAGCATCCTCTTCGAAGCGATATGGAGAGGGGAGGTCTTTTAGGTCAAGCTTGTTGCGCTGAGGATTCAGCTGGATGCTTTCTCCATTCCGGTAGGCGATGCCGGGTACTCCTGAAAAGTCCTGTTCTTTTGAGTATCCTTCAAGAAGCTGTTTGAATGTCTGTTCACCCTCACCGATGACAATCACGTCGAAATCAGGCACTTTTTCCATCCATTCCTGGACATCATAGGTAACCTCAGGGCCTCCGACGACAATCAAGATGTCTGAATTGATTTTTTTGATCATTTTAATGACTTTAATGGTTTCTTCGATGTTCCAAATATAGCAGCTGAAACCAATCACATCAGGTTTCTTTTGGATCAGGTCTGACACGATGTTGATCACAGGGTCTTTTATTGTGTATTCAACAATGCTCGCATCGAATTCCGGCTGAGCATATGCCTTGAGGTATCTAATGGCAAGATTCGTGTGTATATACTTCGCGTTTAGCGTTGTTAAGACGATATTCATGTAAAAATCTCCTTTATAAAAATCCACAGCAAGTCAACTTCCAATTATATCTCAGTTTAGACAAAAAAGACAGGTTGAATCCTGTTGAAGAAAAAGGAAAGAGCCATTCTCGATGAATGGCTCTTGGCAATTTTTAGTCATAATTTACTGGCTCAACAGCTTTCGGCGATAGAAGCGGACGATGGCTGCCATCCTGGTTTTAAGACGGTTGATCCTGGATGTCTTGAATTCGATTAGCGGCTGTGCGAATGCGGCCGCATATTTGCTTGACAGCAAGAAAGTAAGCACCAGGGCGATGAATGCCAGCAGGATAAAACGTTCGGGACTGTGGAAAAAGTTCTGGACCTCGCTTTCGCGGAAGGTCCGGACAAAAAATCCATGCAGTAAATACACATAAAGTGTATTTTTCCCAAGGTCAGTAAAGAAATATTGCTTTTTAGGTACGATTGTCAGGAAACTGAACACCATCAGCAAGCTTAACAGGTAAAAACTTAAACGTGTGAACATGCTTGAAATCGATGCAGCTTCCATCATTGAATAGGGCTTTGATCCAAGGAGCCATTTATAGTCAATATCCGGATTGAAATAGAATCCTAAAAATACGACTGTGAATGCAACGAGTGCTCCAATTTTAAATGAAGGCCTGGTCAATGTTTTGATATGGTCCTTTGTTAAATGGTATCCAAGCAGGAACAACGGAAAGAATACGAATGTCCTGGAGAGACTCAAATAATTGGATATCCAATCAACATAGCCCACGCCAAGTCCTAGTCCAAATGCAATCAAAAGACCTGTCGGTGCGCTAAGCCTTGCAAAGCCGATCAGCATAAGGTTCCAGCAGAACAGGCTGATCAAAAACCATAATGACCAGTGCGGATTCAGCGGATCGATCGTAAAGGTCGATTTGCTGTAAAGAAAATAGAAAAAAATTGAATAGATGAGTTGAAAAATGAAATATGGCAGAATCAATTTCTTTGCTATTTTCATTACATAACCTTTTTTGTTGAAGCCTCTTGCAAAAAAGCCTGAAACCAGGATGAAGGCTGGCATATGGAATGTATATATGACTTTATAAATATTGTAGATCATTTCATTGTCTTCAATGAACGAGCGCAAAAGATGGCCAAAGACGACGAAAAAAATCAAGATAAACTTGGCATTGTCAAAGTAGTAATCTCGCTGTTTCATATTTCCTCCCTTAATTAGAGACCCCCAAAAAATACTCACCTATATTTACCCTTTTCAAGACAAAGACAAACCAGGCTATTTGCTCAAAATTAAGGAAATGGTTCCTGGTTCAGGAATACTTTCCTGAATCAGGGTTTACTGCTGTATTAATACAATTTTCTCTCTGTTATATAAAAGGAATTCATTATAGCATACGGATTAAGTGAATTATTTTTGGGTGTGTTCTAATAAAAAAATTCAAATGTTTGATATATGTCACAGCTTAATCATTTTGTTATCTATAAAATTAAAAGTGGGGAATGTTCACATTCAATAACCTTAACAACAAAATTGGGAGGGAGATTATGTCTATCTTACCGAAGAAGAATGAATTAGGGTTTTATGAGATAAGACTTGAATCGATTGGGGGGCTTGGCGCGAACCTTGCCGGAAAGATGCTTGCCGAGGCAGGAGTTCTCGGTCTTGGGCTGAATGGTTCCAACTTTTCTTCATATGGATCGGAGAAAAAAGGCTCGCCGGTGAAAAGCTTTGTCCGGTTCTGTGACCCAGAAACGGAAATTAGAGTCCATAGTCCGATAGAAGAGCCACAGGTAGTCGGTGTCTTCCATGAAGCGCTTTATAAAACGGTTGACGTTGTCAGCGGCTTGCGGCCCGACGGAATCCTGCTCGTGAATTCAACAAGGGGTTTTGATGAAATCAAACAAGACCTTCAGCTGGAATATGGAACACTCGCGATTGTCGATGCACTTTCAATTGCCGTTGAGGAAAAAACGAAGGTGAATACCGCAATGCTTGGTGCCTTGTACCGCATTATTGACTTTCTTGATCCCGACGCAATGAAACATGTAATCCGTAAAACTTTCGAAAAGAAATATCCTCATCTGGTGGAACCGAACATAAGAACATTCGAAAGAGGCTATAATGAGGTCCAGTTCAAGACATACGAGCTTGAAGAAGGAGCACAGGGCAAGGGTTTCAAGCGTCCTATGCCGCTGCTTGGGTATGAAACGCAGGGTCTTGGCGGAGTCATTACAACTCAGGCAAACAGCATCCTGAAAGATCTAAGCGGTTCCAGACAGGGATTCGTGCCGCAATTTAACCAGGCAGACTGCATCAACTGCGCAGCATGTGACACTGCATGCCCTGACTATTGCTTTGTCTGGGAAGAAGGTGAAGACAAGCGCGGCAGAAAGCAAATGTTCCTGAAGGGAATCGACTACCAATATTGCAAAGGATGCCTGAAATGTGTCGAGGCATGTCCTACAACGGCATTAAGCGAACTAAGGGAAATGATTGGCTATGCCGAGGAAAACCAAGTAAAACAAAATTATCCTTATGTGACTGGAGGGGTTTCTTAATGTCCATTCTTGAAGAGAACGTAAAAGCAATGAGCACAGCAGAGCAGTTGACCACTTTTGAATCGGGAAATGAAATGGCGGCAATGGCTGCAGCTCAGATCAATTATCATATCATGGGCTATTTTCCAATCACCCCTTCAACAGAAGTCGCCCAGTATCTCGATCTGATGAAAGCAAGGGGCGAGCATGATATCAAGTTGATCCCTGCTGATGGCGAGCATGGTTCCGCTGGTATCTGCTATGGAGCTGCCGCAACAGGAGCGCGTGTGTTCAACGCAACAAGCGCGAACGGATTGATGTATATGCTTGAGCAGCTTCCGGTCCAATCGGGAACACGGTATCCAATGGTTCTGAACCTGGTCACGCGCTCCATCAGCGGTCCGCTTGATATCCGCGGTGACCATTCGGATCTGTATTTTGCCTTGAATACCGGGTGGGTGATCCTTACAGCAAGGACTCCTCAAGCAGTTTATGATATGAATATCATGGCACTGAAAATAGCCGAGCATTCCGATGTCCGCCTGCCGGTCATGGTTGCCTATGATGGCTTCTTTACGTCGCATCAAAAACGGAAGGTGAATTATTTCAAGGACCGCGCAGTCGTTCAGAAATTTGTAGGAGAGGCACCGACTGAATACAATTTCGCACGAGATCCCAAGAAGCCGTTGACGATCGGAGCACATATGAATGGCGACGACTTGACCAATAACCACTTCCAGCAATCTGAAGCGATATACAGAGCGAAAGATGTTTATAAAGAAGTGGCTGCTAAGTATGCGAAACTGTCAGGACGGGGTTATGACATTCTCGATCTCTATAAAATGGAGGATGCGGAAGTAGCGCTATTTCTTTTGAACTCAGCTGCAGAGTCTGCCAAGGATGTTGTTGACAGGCTGAGGGAGCAAGGAATCAAGGCTGGTGTCATCAGCCCTAACATCATCCGTCCTTTCCCAGCACAGGAAATCAGGGAAGCTTTAAAGAATGTGAAATCCCTTCTTGTTGGGGAAAGAGCTGATTCTTACGGCGGGCATGGTCCAAACCTGACTCATGAAATCAAGTCCGCGCTTCAGGAAGACAGGAACAATGAAACCATCGTCCTGAGCAGGGTGTTCGGCCTGGGAGGAAAGGACTTTTATGCAGATGATGCTGAAGCATTTTTCGCTATGGCGATTGACGCTATGGAAAAAGGCTATGCTGAAAAACCTTTCGACTACTACGGACATATTCCGGGCGAACCCGAAAAGACATTAAAGACTGTCATTGAGCCGCAGCACGGTGACGTGTATAAATCAGGACTGATCCAGGTAACAAGGGATGAAGAGAAAAACAAACTGAATGTTAAAATTCCGCCATTAAGGGCGCTGACCTCAAAGCCAAAACGTATTGCCTCCGGTCATGGTGCTTGTCCGGGCTGCGGTATTTTTGGCGGCCTTGAAATGTTCTTCAAAGGCATTGAAGGAGATCTTGTCATCCTGTTCCAGACGGGCTGTGCGTATGTTGTTACAACAGCGTATCCTCACACCTCCCATAAACAGACAACCATCCATAACCTGTTCCAGAATGGGGCAGCAACATTGTCAGGGACGCTGGAAGCATTCCTTGAATTGAAGCGGCGCGGTGAGATCGAAGTGTCAGCAGATGCGACATTCGTGATGGTAACCGGAGATGGCGGCATGGATATCGGTATGGGATCAGCAATCGGAACAGCGCTTCGCGGCCATAAACTGATCATGCTTGAATATGATAACGAAGGATATATGAATACAGGTTCGCAGCTTTCCTATTCCACTCCGTTTGGGCATATGACCAGCACTTCAAATGTAGGGAAGGCCCAAAAAGGAAAGGCGTTCCACCATAAGGATACTGCCCAAATCATGGCTTCAACCAATATACCTTATGTCTTCACGGGTACCGAGGCATTCCCTCAGGATCTTTTGAAAAAGGCTGCGAAGGCACAATGGTATGCCCAGAATGTTGGAACTGTATATGGCAAGCTGCTGATCACTTGTCCGCTTAACTGGAAGTCAGAAGATCGCTATGGACAGACGATCGTAGAAGCGGCTGTCAATTCCAACTTCTTCCCGCTTTATGAGGTGGAGGAGGGGGTCACGAACATAACGTATGATCCTGAAGCGAAAAACAAAAAAATCCCTTTGTCAGACTGGCTAAAATATATGGGAAAAACAAAGCATTTGTTAAAAGAAGAAAACAAAGACATGCTTGTTGAATTCGAAGAAGAAGTTGAAAAAAGATGGCAGCGCCTTAAGGCGAAGCACGAAAACGAATATCTATAATATTTTAAGAAGCCGGGGGGATTCCCGGCTTTTTTTGTTTCTACAGTCTCTGCCAAAAAGTCTAGTAAATAAACAGGAAATAATCACGAAATAAAAGGGATTTTCAATATCGATGTAGAAATTACTAGAAAAATGGGAATCCGACAAGGAGGCTTTCTGGTGGGGAGTGCTAATGGACAGGATGATATTAAGGCACTGAAGGAAAAAATAGCCGCTTTAGAACAAGAAAATTCCTTTTTAAAAGAGATAGTAAATGACCAGCAAGCAGCCACTGACTGTTCTTTAGACTTGGATCCAGATGACAGTCATACAGCTTTTGATGAAAGATTTCTCGAAGACAGGGGCTTATTAAAAAGCTTATTCCGCGAAGCGCTTGACGGCATTGTGTTCTGGGGAAAATCTGGTCAGATCATTGCTGCTAATGAAGCGACCTGCAAAATCTTCGGTCTTACTCTGGATGAATTATTGAAACATAAAATCTCGGACTTTATTTATCAAAAAGATGATAAATATAGCGAAATGAAAAAAATCATTAAAGAAAAAGGCGCCCTGCGTGAGGAAGCGGTCTTCTTGCTGCCTAGCGGGGAAAAGCGGCTGCTGGAATTCACCGTCAAGCTCAATGCTGGTGATGGGTACCATATGACCATTGTACGGGATGCAAGTGATCGATACCGGATGGAACGGGAAATACGGAAAAGCGAAGAGAGGTTCAGGAAAATCTTCGAGGGTTCAATCGAGGGCATGATACTATGGGATGAAAATTGCAAACACTATGAAATCAACCCTTCCGGCATGGCGAAGCTTGGGTTGAAGCCTGAAGACCTTGAAGAAGAAAATTTTCGGAAGCTTTTCGTCAGTCTTGGATTATCAGAGACATTACTTGATGAAAAAATTGAAGAACTGCTGCGAAAAGGAAGGCTGGATGGAAGACTTACCATCCCATATGAAGATGGCAGGTTGAAGCATTTTGAATACACGGTCAAACGGCATCTTGTCGATAGCCTGAATTTGATTATCTTCAGGAATATCACTGAAAAAGTCGAAATGGAAGCACAGCTCCGAAAATCCGACACGTTGAATATACTAGGGGAGCTGGCAGCCGGAATAGCCCATGAAATCCGAAATCCAATGACTGCGCTCAAAGGATTCATACAGCTTCTCGAGAACAGCTCGGGTGATCAGTATTCCCTTTATTTCCAGGTGATCAAGTCAGAACTCCAGAGGATAGACTCAATCATAAATGAGTTCCTGATCCTTGCCAAGCCGCAGGCTATCAAGTATGTCAGAGAAGATATTTCGAAAATAATGAAGGAGACTGTAGACCTTCTGACAGCCCAGGCAGTCCTACATGACGTTCAATTCAGGACGATTTATGACAACAGTTTACCCAATCTCCTATGTGAACCGAATCAGTTGAAAAAAGTCTTTATAAATATCATAAAAAATGCCATCGAAGTCATGCCAAAAGGCGGATTCGTATACGTTGAAATCAGCAAGGCGCCGGGGAACAAGATACATATTTCAATCAAGGATGAGGGCGAAGGAATCCCCGCTGATAAAATTGAAAAACTTGGGGAACCATTCTACACAACAAAAGAAAGAGGAACTGGCCTCGGACTGATGGTTAGTTTCAAGATCATTGAAGAACATGGAGGCACAATCGAAGTAGAAAGCGAACCGGGACACGGAACTACTTTCCATCTGTATTTGCCAATTACTGAAGAAACGTCTGATTGATTGCTAATCAGGCGTTTTTTTTGAACTGAAGGAGGGGGAGTTTCTTAGGTTATACCAAGATAGGACTTCGCCTGGTGAAAACTCAACTCTGTTCCGACCCTAATGAGCCATGCGAAAAAAGACATGATAAAAAATGAAAAAGACTTTTCAAATAATGGAAAATGGTATATATTAGATACATACCTAATTAGATAGTTATAAAATAATAGGAGAGATCATCATGCAGCTGGATAGAATAGTCGCTTTTCATAAAGCAATGGGCGATCCAACCAGGATAAGAATTGTTGCGCTGCTGGCCCGCGGTCCGCTTCATGGCCAGGCGATCGCTGGCAAATTAGGCCTCACGCCGCCCACGATCACACATCATATAAAAAAATTGCGTGATGTCAATGTCATCATTGAGCGCAGGGACAAGAACACAATTTATTTCCATTTGAACGAGTCGGTCATTAAGCAGCAGACCAAGTCGCTTGGCAAATTAATCATGAAAAAGGAAGAGGAGGTGGAAGCATTGATCGACCAGAACATCGAAAGGCAGAAGGTCATTGAGAATTTCATGACAAAAGACGGCAAATTAAAAAATATTCCGGCCCAGCGGAAGAAGAGGCTGATGATTTTTGAATACATGGTCCGTGGTTTAAAAACAGGTAAAAAATACCCAGAAAAAGAGTTGAACGAATATATTAAAAAGTTTCACGAGGACTATGCTACAATCAGGCGTGAATTCATCATCAATCACTATATGTATCGCGAAAATGGGATTTACGAATTGAATCCGGAAGAGATGTGGGCAAAACCGGAGTGATGTTCCATTGTCTGCCAAAAAACCGCCACAGGCATTGTCCCTGGCGGTTCTTTTGGCGGTCTTTATGCATTAATAAAGTTCAGGCCGTCGGTCAGCAAAAATAGGGATTTTGCTTCTCGCCTCTTTAACCTGATCAAGATCGATTTCTGCGAACAGGATTTCCTCGCCTTCTCCGCCTTCAGCAATCACATCACCCCAGGGACTGATGATCATTGAATGGCCGGCAAATGTATTGTTAGGGTCCGCGCCGGCACGGTTGCAGGCAATGACAAAACACTGGTTTTCAATGGCACGGGCAATAAGCAAAGCGCGCCAGTGTTCAAGCCGCTGGATCGGCCATTCAGCGACAATGAAAAGTGCTTCAACGTCCTGGAGGGCATGGGCACGCACCCATTCTGGGAAGCGGATGTCATAGCAAATCAGCCCAGCGAAATTATGTCCGTCCAAAGAGAACAAGCCTTTTTCATTCCCGGCAGCGAGATATAGGTGCTCATCCATAAGCTGGAACAGGTGAAGCTTACTGTATTTTCCCGCAAACTCACCATTCTTGTTATATATGAGCATTGTATTTTCAATGCCAGCTTCTGTTTTGTTGGCAACGGAACCGCCAATAAAATGGGTTTGGTGCTTCACAGCTGCTTCACGTAAAAAAACTTTGGCTTCCTGGGCTCCTTCATCGGCTGTGCCATTCAAATTGGCCAGGTCATATCCGGTTGTCCATAGTTCGGGAAGGACTATTACATCTGGATCATGAGAACTTGCCCGGTCAATCATTCGGGATGCAGCATCATAGTTTTTTTCAGGGTTTCCGAAAGCAATATCCATTTGCAGGCATGCTATCTTGAGTTTCATAAAAAGTCACCGCCATAGTTTCTGAAAATTATATCTTTACAAGTTACTATTTACGTTATATCATTTGTGACTAGAATTTCAAATTAAAAAATTTTAAATTTATAAATTATTAAGCAGGTGAGAGAATGGAATTCGAACAATCAGAATTATTGAAAAGCCTGCCCAGACAGTTTTTTGCTTCGCTCGTGCAAAAGGTGGGCTCTTATACTGAAAAAGGGGCCGATGTCATCAATCTCGGACAGGGGAACCCTGACCAGCCGACACCGGAACATATTGTAGAAACATTAAAAACGGCGGCAGAAAACCCGCTGAACCATAAGTATTCACCATTCCGGGGATTTCGTTCGTTAAAAGAAGCGGCAGCTGAGTTTTATAAAAGAGAATTTGGCGTTGATCTTGACCCTGAAGAGGAAATTGCCATCTTGTTTGGCGGCAAGGCTGGCCTCGTGGAAATTCCTCAATGCCTGTTGAACCCTGGAGACTCGATCCTTGTTCCGGATCCTGGCTATCCTGACTACTGGTCTGGAGTGGAGCTGGCAAGGGCAGAGATGATAAAAATGCCGCTAAGAGAAGAAAATGGCTTCCTCCCTGACTACACAGAGTTAGGAGCCGAAGAACTCGAAAAGGCAAAATTGATGTTTTTGAACTATCCCAATAATCCCACTGGTGCGGTTGCGGATCAGGCATTCTTTGACCAGACAATTGATCTGGCGCAAAAACATAATATATGTGTTGTCCACGATTTTGCTTATGGGGCGATTGGCTTTGATGGGAACCGGCCATATAGCTATTTGCAGTCAAAGGGTGCCAAGGATGTCGGAATCGAGATTTATACTTTATCTAAGACGTATAATATGGCCGGGTGGCGAGTGGGTTTTGCTGCCGGCAATAAGAGTGTGATTGCCGCAATCAATTTACTCCAGGACCATATGTATGTCAGTTTGTTTGGCGCGATCCAGGAGGCTGCAGCGGAAGCATTACTCGGATCCCAGGAATGTGTAGCGGAATTGAATGACTTGTATGAATCAAGAAGGAACATACTCATTGACGGTTTAACAAGTATTGGCTGGAAGGTCACTGCACCGAAAGGGTCCTTTTTTGCCTGGCTTAAGATTCCTGATGAATTCACCTCATCGGTCGATTTTGCTGACTTTCTTCTGGAAAAAGCCCATATTGCCGTTGCACCTGGAATTGGGTTCGGCGAGCATGGTGAAGGCTATGTGCGTGTAGGCTTACTCACATCTGAATCGAGATTGAAAGAAGCTGTCACCAGAATCGAAAGCTTAGGAATTTTCAAAAAAGATATTGACAATGATTTGTGAACCTGACATAATCCTAATTAATAAATTTACTTTAACCAATTAAATAACTTAATTAAATTATTTTCTTATCAAGAGCAGGCGGAGGGACGAGCCCGATGAAGCCCGGCAACCGATCCAGCATAATGCTGGGCACGGTGCTAATTCTTGCAGCGAAAGCTGAAAGATAAGAAGAGTTTAGTGAACGTCCTAACCTCTTCTTTTTGAAGAGGTTTTTTTTATGCCCCGCATAGCCGGGAAAAACCAGTTTTGAAGGGATTGATCTTCATGAGTGAAATTACAGCAACTTACATTGTCCATGATGCTAAGCATAATCCAGAGAAAAAGGCGGAGGGCATCGCACTTGGTTTGACAGTGGGATCCTGGACAGACCTTCCGGAACTGGACCAAAAACAATTAAAAAAGCATAAGGGAAGAGTGGTTTCGGTTGAAGGCAGTGGCCTGGACGCAAATTCTGATACTGTGGCGACAATTAAGATCGCTTATCCGGCAATCAATTTTTCTCCGGATCTGCCGGCAATTCTTACAACTGTTTTCGGCAAGCTATCGCTAGACGGAAAAATAAAGCTAGTCGATCTCGAATTTGGAGATGAATTGAAAAAAGCTTTTCCAGGTCCCCGTTTCGGAATTGAAGGAATCCGCAATAAGCTGGGTGTTTATAACAGGCCATTACTGATGAGTATCTTCAAAGGAGTGATTGGCCGCGATCTTCCATTCCTGTTAAAACAGTTAAAAGAACAAAGTCTTGGCGGAGTTGATCTGATCAAGGATGACGAAATTTTGTTCGACAATGAGCTTGCTCCTTTTGAAAAGCGAATCATATTAGGAAAACAGGTCCTTGAAGAAGTCTATCAAACTACCGGTCACAGAACCCTGTATGCTGCTAATCTGACAGGCAGAACCACTCAACTGAGAGACAAGGCCAGAAAAGCAGCTGAATTGGGGGCGGACGCATTGCTGTTCAATGTTTTTGCCTACGGACTTGATGTACTGCAGGAGCTAAGGGAAGACGATGAGATTGGCATTCCCATCATGGCACATCCAGCAGTAAGCGGTGCGTTAACAGCAGCCGATGAATATGGTTTCTCCCATTCTTTGCTGCTCGGAAAACTTCTCCGTTATGCTGGTGCAGATTTCTCCCTGTTCCCATCACCTTATGGCAGTGTCGCCCTTGAAAAACAACAGGCTCTATCAATCGCTGAGGCATTGATTGCCGAGGACGAGTTCAAGAGAACATTTCCAGTCCCATCCGCCGGTATACATCCAGGAATGGTTCCACTTCTTATAGAGGATTTCGGATTGGATTCAATCATCAATGCTGGCGGCGGTGTCCATGGCCATCCCGGAGGAGCACAGGGAGGCGGAAAAGCTTTCAGGCAGGCAATCGACACAGTTCTCGATGGTAAAGCCCTTGAGGAAGGTGCTCTTGAATTCGAAGAACTTAAGGCAGCAATCGACCTTTGGGGCCTGGCTAAGGCGGTGGCAAAATGAGCCAGCCAGTCATTTTCTGTGATTTTGATGGAACAGTAACCGAAAAGGATAACATCATAGCGATCATGAACCGGTTTGCTCCAGAGGGCTGGGAAGAACTGAAGGAAGGAGTACTGAACCGTACGATTTCCATCAGGGAAGGGGTCGGCAAAATGTTTTCCCTCCTTCCAGTCAGCCTGAAGGATGAAATCATTGAGTTTGCCGTGAAAAATGCGAGGATTCGTCCAGGGTTCCAGGAATTCCTTGATTTCGCGAAAGAGGAAGGGATCCCGGTCTATATCGTCAGCGGCGGCATTGACTTTTTCATTGAACCGATCATCAAATCATTCGGACCGATTGAAGGCATTTTTTGCAATGGCTCTGACCTCTCAGGCGAATCAATTAAAATTGAATGGCCGAACAGCTGTGATGATCAATGTTCAAATGATTGCGGGTGTTGTAAGCCATCAATCATGAGGAATCTGGGTCATGACGGAATCTATAAAATCGTCATCGGTGATTCCGTGACCGACCTTGAAGCAGCTAAACAGGCAGATTACGTGTTTGCGAGGGATTATTTAAAAGATAAATGCGAAGAATGGAAGATTCCATATACGCCTTTTGAGACATTCCATGATTGTATTGAAGCTCTTAAAATTCAGACAGGGGTGAGAGGATGAGCATTTTAGAAACAAAATGGCAAGAGCTGGCTGATGTGAAAGACGAATTAGCTGAGCGTGACTGGTTCATGGGAACGAGTGGGAATCTGGCGATTAAAGTAGAGAGTGAACCGGTGCAATTCCTTGTGACGGCTAGTGGAAAAGATAAGCGGAAGCGGACCGATGAGGACTTTTTACTTGTTGATGAGTATGGCCGGCCGGCAGGGGAAACTCACTTAAAGCCTTCTGCCGAAACGCTTCTTCACGTTGAGGTCTATAAGAAGACCAATGCTGGCTGCAGCCTTCATGTCCATACCATTGACAACAATGTGATTTCCGAGGTGTATGGTGACAGGGGTGAAGTTCAATTCAAGGGACAGGAATTGATTAAGGCATTTGATCTTTGGGAGGAGGATGCCATTCTCAAAATTCCCATTATTCCAAATTATGCTCATATCCCGACGCTGGCTAAAGCATTTTCCGAACATGTAAAAGGGGATACTGGAGCCGTCCTGATTCGTAATCATGGTATTACTGTCTGGGGCAGGAATGCATTCGAAGCCAAGAAGATCCTTGAAGCAACGGAGTTTTTATTCCGTTATCAATTAAGACTGCTTGAACATAAACCCTTCCAACTTTTCAAAGTGGTTTAAAAAACATAATTTTACTCATAAAAAGGAGAGATTCACATGGCATACATCGTAAAGCAGAATACACAGGAAAGAATTGGTGAGGAACAACAGGTAGAAGCATTCCTGAATGCTCAGGAAGTCATTTATGAGAAATGGGAGATCAATAAGCTGCCCGCCAGCCTGCAGGAAAAGTTCCTGTTATCTGACGAAGAAAAGCAGCAGATCCTTGATGTATTCAAGGCTGAAATTGAAGATATTTCAGAACGACGCGGCTATAAAGCTCAGGATGTCATTTCGCTGTCTGATAATACTCCAAATCTTGACCAGCTGCTTGCAAATTTCAAGCAGGAGCATCACCATACAGATGATGAAGTAAGGTTCATTGTCAGCGGGCATGGTGTATTCGTGATCCAGGGAAAAGATGGTGAATTTTTTGAAGTATTCCTAAATCCGGGAGATTTAATCTCTGTTCCTGAAAATATCCGCCACTACTTTACGCTTCAGGAAGACCGCCAGGTGGTCGCGGTCAGGATTTTCGTTACCACTGAGGGCTGGGTGCCAATTTACGAAAACGAAAAAGTAAGCCAGTCATCATAAAAATTCGCAAACTTTGTCGAAGAAAAAAATTTCGGGAATGAAAATTGTCTTATTTTGCGATTCTATTTACATTCATCCAAGCATTTGCAATAATTCTTCAAGTAATCTATTTATTTTATTAAGCAATTAAAGTAGTAGAGGAGATTTTAGAAGTGTATCAAACGCAAAATGCTTTATTGAAAGAAATTGATCGCGTCCGGGAATTGATGATAGCTGCTGCACTCGAAACTGGGTATACAAGTGATGAAACAGTGCGGCGCAGCCAGGAACTTGACACCTTGATTTATGAATATCAGGCATTGTGCAGGGAAATAGAAGTGCAGCGGCAGAAAACAAAAATCCTCTTCAGACAATTGATCTTGCTTACCAAGAAACAGTATATTTTGTCACATGCTTAAATGTTCAGATGAAAAACTAGGCCACCGCTGGCCATGGCGGTGGCTATTATATTTAGGAAATTTCCTCCTAAACAACACCCAAGTAAATTACCCCTCCAAGGAAATCCACTAAAACCCATCACAGAACACAAGAAAATGTAACAATTTGCTCAAAATTTCACGAGAAAATGACTTTGTGTGATTTTTATCATATTTTTATAAGCTTATTTTATATATTTTTAACATAGAAAGGTTTATATCATCACATAGAATCCACCCACATCATGTTGATCTCAGCGGATTGCCAGCTTATCCATTTGGTTCAATGATCGATGCACATCCAAGTTTATTTACCTCAAATTTCACTATTAATATCATCTTTGTTTTTCACTTTTTCAATTGTTGGTACTATGCTTGTAATGCGATTCATATATCGTACTACACAGCATTTTATTTTTATAAGGCCGTGAAAGGATGTTTCCTCATGAGGAGAAGAAATCAATCAACATGGCCTTTGCATAAATAGTTGTTTTCTGACGTACCCGTTTATCTAATCTCGATCTTTCGATACAGCAGAGTGATGGACCGTATATTGTCCCTCTCTTTCAAGAAGAACGGCCTATATAGGAAAACAGCTGAAAGTAACCGCTTACAATTTAATAGTTTTTATTTCAAGGAGGGGAAAAGAGAGTATGCATATTGTCGTATGTGTCAAGCAAGTGCCCGATACAAAGATCATTAAAATCAATCCCAAGACGAATACTCTTGACAGGAGGAGTGCACCTGCAATATTGAATCCTTATGATGCCCATGCTGTGCAGGAAGCGGTCAAAATCAGGGAGAAAACAGGTGGAACGATTTCTGTTTTGTCCATGGGGCCGCCACAGGCAGTCGCTGTCATCAAGAAAAGTGTTGAAATTGGCGCAGACCAGGGTTACTTGATCTCTGACAGAGCGTTCGCGGGTGCAGATACACTGGCTACAAGCTATGCTCTTTCCAAAGCGCTCGAGAAAATTTCGAAGGATAAACCAATCGACCTTGTCATTTGCGGAAAGCACGCGATTGATGGTGATACAGGTCAAGTAGGACCAGGTATTGCCCGGCGTCTTGATATTCCGCCAATTACAAATGTTATAGAAGTTTCAGAGGTTAATAAGGATGAAAAATATGTTCATATCAAACGGAAGCAAATCGCCGGCTATGAGGTCCTTCAATCACAGCTTCCTTGTTTATTGACAGTCGAAAAAGAGATTAATGACATCGAGTATGCTCCGATGCCGAACATGATCAAGGCTGCCAGATATGAACCTGTCATCTGGTCTGTGAATGATCTTGAGGATGTTGATAAAACCCAGCTTGGCCTAAAAGGGTCTCCAACAATCGTTGGCAAGATGTTCAGCCCTCCTAAGCTGGAAGGCGGAAAAAGACTGGAAGGAAACCCGGATTCTCAGGTGGAACAGCTTATGGGAATTTTGCTGGAACGAAAAGATTTATTGAAATTAAATACAGCCAACTCTTGATTCCGATTTTTGAAGGGGGAATAAAAGGATGCAAGAAAACCAGGGAGTCTGGGTATTCATTGAAGTAAATGACGGAAAGATCGAAGGAGTGTCGCTGGAATTACTGGGTGCGGGCAGAAAGCTTGCAGACAAGCTCGAAGTTCCGCTTGCCGGAGTGATGCTAGGTGAAGGTGTCCTGCCTTTAGCCAACGACGTAATATACGCCGGTGCTGACCAGGTTTATGTTGTAGACCATCCAGTCCTGAAAGATTACCGGACTGAGTCATTCATGAAAGGGGTTTGTATACTGGCAGAAAAATATAAACCCGAGATTTTCCTTTATGGTGCGACACCAAATGGAAAGGACCTGGCCAGTGCGGTTGCGACTGATTTAAGCACCGGGTTGACTGCTGACACGACCATGCTTGACGTTGATGTCGAGAAAAGGCTGCTTGAGGCAAGCCGTCCGGCATTTGGCGGCAATATCATGGCCACGATCCTATGCAAAAAGCACAGGCCGCAAATGGCAACCGTAAGACCTAAAGTCATGAAAGCCCTCGAAACTGATACTGGCCGTAAGGGAGTCATCATTGAAGAAGAACTGGAACTTAGAGAAGAGGACATGCGCACAAAAGTGCTTAAAATTGTGAAGGACGTAACAAAAAAAGCAAGTCTGTCAGAAGCTCATGTCATTGTAGCAGGCGGAAAAGGAATGGGCGATATCCAGGGATTTCAGCTGATCCATGAACTGGCCGAAGTCATCGGCGCAAGCGTCGGAGGAACGAGGGATGTTGTTGAAGCAGGCTGGCTGAAGCATGAGCAGCAGGTCGGGCAGACGGGGGAGACCGTCACACCAAAAATCTACTTTGCCATCGGGATATCCGGGGCAATCCAGCACGTGGAGGGCATGAAAAACTCCGAGTTGATCATCGCCATCAACAAGGATCCGAATGCACCGATTTTCGATGTTGCCACATATGGCATAGTCGGTGATGCATTGGAAATTGTTCCAAAGCTGATCAAACAGTTCAAAGAGCTCAGCAAAGAGAAGGGCGGGGAAATGAGCTATGTCTGAAAAATTTGATGTAATCGTCGTAGGAGCCGGCCCTGCTGGAACATCATGTGCCTACAACTGTGCCAAAAATGGATTGAAAACATTGTTGATTGAACGGGGGGAATATCCAGGCTCAAAGAACGTTATGGGCGGAGTTCTTTACCGTAAACAGATGGAAGACATCATTCCCGAGTTCTGGAAGGAAGCGCCGCTGGAAAGGCCAGTCGTAGAACAGCGTTTTTGGATGATGGATAAAGAATCGGTTGTCCAGTTTGGTTATAAAGGTCTCGAATGGGCGGTTGAACCATATAATAACTTTACAGTCCTGCGGGCACATTTTGATCAGTGGTTCGCAAAGAAAGCTGTCGAGCAAGGGGCATTATTGATAAATGAAACAGTTGTGACGGAATGTATCGTTGAAAACGGTAAGGTGGTAGGCGTCAAGACCGATCGTCCAGATGGAGAAGTATTTGCAGATGTTGTCGTGCTGGCAGACGGAGTCAACTCCCTGCTTTCCAAGCAGCTCGGCTTCCATCGTGAATTCCGGCCTGATGAGGTTGCCCTGACGGTAATGGAAGTAATCAATCTGCCGAAGGACAAAATCAATGAACGCTTCAATCTTGAAGGAAATCACGGAACGACGATTGAAATTTTCGGAGATTCTACAAAAGGCAATCTGGGCACTGCCTTCCTCTATACAAACAAAGAAAGCTTGAATATCGGAGTGGGAACCACACTTTCAAGCATGATCAAAGCAAAGCTTAAGCCATATGAACTTCTGGATTACCTGAAAAAGCATCCAATGGTACGTCCATATCTGGAGGGAGGAGAGTCTGCGGAATATCTTGCGCACTTGATTCCGGAGGGTGGATTCCATTCTGTGCCGAGAGTTGCCGGAAACGGGGTGCTTGTCGTGGGAGATGCTGCCCAGCTGGTCAATGCCATTCATCGTGAGGGTTCAAACATGGCGATGGCTTCGGGACAAATGGCTGCTGAAGCGATTGTCGAGGCCAAGAAAGATGGCGACTTCAGCGAGAACAGCCTGAACCGCTATAAGGAAGCATTATTCGGCAGCTTCATCATAAAGGACCTTGAAAAATACAAGGATGCAGCACATACCTTCGAGACATACCCGCAATACTTCAAGGAATATCTGCCAATGATGAACAAAGCGATGAGCAAATTCTTCACGGTAGATGGAACACCTAAGAGAGAAAAACAAAAGGAAATCATGCGCAGTGTGACGGCTGAAAAAGGAACCTTTAAGATAATGCAAGACATCTATCGTGCCTGGAAGGCGGTGAAATAATGTCAACGACAAACATCGAGGAAAAACAATTTCTTTTAAGGTTTAAGTGTGACACGAAATCGCATCTGACCGTTCTGGACCATGACGTCTGCATGACTCAGTGCCCTGATAAACTGTGCACCGTATTCTGTCCGGCTGAGGTCTACAAATGGGAAGGAAAACGGATGCAGGTAGGCTATGAGGGCTGCCATGAGTGTGGGAGCTGCCGGATTGGCTGCCCGTACCAGAACATCAAATGGGAATATCCAAAAGGCGGACATGGAATCGTATTCAGGCTCGCGTGACCAAGAAAAAGTAAAAAGCTGGCGACTGACCTAAAATGGTCGCCAGCTTTTTCTGTTTTATTCGTTTTGGGTAATCAAGGGAACTTTGAAGAAGAGCTAGTAATTTTGGGGAGCAAAGTCTTGAAATAGTTATTGAATCGTGGGAAGGGGATCAGTTTACAAAATCAATCTTATAGAAATGTTCTATATTCATCATATGTAAGTTAATTCACAAGTGGGTGCAAAAAAGGGTGAAGCTTAAGAGGGTATGGATTTAGGGGGGAGAGATTAGCTGATTTTTTCTTGATGGCGCATCAAGTGAAGTTCATCATTGCGGATTTCTTTTTCTAATTTCCGCGCTTCAAGCATGGCATCATCGAAACGGTCAAACAATTCCGAAGCGTACACGGGTTTGCCGGCATCATAGATTCCGGAAGAGTCTGATTTATAAATGGTAACATTCCAATGGTAAGAATCTTTGCCTTCTTCCTGATGGCCCTGTAATCCGATCATTAAATGTGTATAGAACAGATCAGGCTGGATTCCAAGGAAGGATTTCTGGTCACTAAGCCCCGCGGGAACAAGTGATTTTCCATAAAAATCGCGATATAAAGAGTTCTGCAATCTACATTCACTCCTTTTACATTAAGCTATAACTTCATTATATGTAAGGTGTTTAGATATTTGAAGAATAATTGTTAAAATTTTTAGAAATTTTAACGAAGTGTCATATTTCCTTCACAATTTCGTTCGTAAAATGAAAATTGTGATTCCTATCACAACCTGGGAGATTACTGGTTTTTATAATGAAGGTATCAAAATGTATAGGAGGCCGATTAGCATGACAGGCTGTATGAGCGGTTTAACCCAGGATTCTAATTTTACATTAAGTGAAGGTCTTCAACAGTTAAAAAGTGAACACCCGCCATTATTGGAAAGGCTTGCGCATCTTTTGGTTCTTTCAGGGAAAGTTGAGGAAGGTATGCAAATGGAGGAGAACTTTTCAAAGCTGAGGGAGATGGTCGTCGAATTCCTCGCTGAACTGGAACCCCATTCAGAGCGGGAAGAGGGCGTTTTGTTCGAGATGATGGCTGCTTATATCGGAAGGGAAATGGGACCAATAGCGGTGATGGAATATGAACATGATCAGGCAAAACGGTTTATCGGCGCTTTCCTTCATAACACAAAGGATGGAGTTGCAGGTCTTACAGCCGAGCAGATGGTCGAAAATGCCCAACTGATCAAAAATGCAAACTACACCTTGGTGAGCCATTTCTCAAAAGAAGAGAGCATCCTATTCCCTATGGCGGAAAATATGCTCAGCGAAGAAGAAAAGCAAGAATTAGCTCAGCGCATTAAGTTAATAAAATAGGGGCTCTGTTAAAGCTAAATGTTGATTTCTAAATCCTGTTGATTGTAGAGGAAGGCGCGTAGACTCCTCCGAAAATGCTACCGCATTTCCATCGTGCGTGGGCTGATTCAGGAAGCTAATCAATGTCCTGCGGGCGAAGCTGGTCAGGTGAGACCCCGCAGGAGCAAAGCGACGAGGAGGCTCAGCGCCAGCCAGGAAGAATTGCCTTTTGAAAAAGCCGGCAGTTGGGCTTTTTCATTATTCTTCCAGCGGAAAGCGAAGCGCCTGGAACGAAAATCAACAGCCTTGTTTAACAGAGCCAAAATAAAAATAAAAAGGGTGAAGCGATTGCTTCACCCTTTCTTTTACATTTAAGCCGTTGTGATTGTGACCAGTTTAATGTCTTTTGTATCGAATTTATAAAAAACATCATCTTCACCGGTGAATTCAATCATGCCTTCCTGGTCTTTGGCATCCTGGATGGCTTCAGATATGTTTTCCACCTCGATTGGTCGTGAAACGACAAAATCTTTTTCAAAAAAATAATTAATCTTAAACTTAGACATGATAATCTCCCTTCAATATATCCTCACTATCTTTCTTTCCTTAACAGGAGCATGCCTAAACGTAAAAAATGCAGATGGAAAATTTTAATTGCCAGTGACGTTTTATCTATTCCATTCTGCCAGTTGTTGATCTGTCGGAAGGAACATGGTCAGGATTCCCAGCAGGGGCAGGAAGCCGACGCAGATAATCATCATTGGAAGCCCGATCATGTCAGCGAGATATCCCAGGCCGACAGAGCCGATAGCACCCATGCCGAATGCCAATCCTACTGTCAGTCCGGCCATCGTACCGATTTTGCCGGGAACCAGTTCCTGGGCATATACAACCGTAACGGAAAAGCTCGACATCAGGATAAAGCCGCTGATGGTCAACAGGAAGACTGCAACCGAAAGGGGCATAAATGGGATGATTGCCGACATAGGAGCAGTTGCGATCATGGAAAGGAAAATGATCTTCTTCTTTCCAAAACGGTCAGCGAGCGGGCCGCCAAAGAATGTGCCGAACGCACCTGCAACAAGAAAAGCAAACAGGAACAATTGCGCTTCCTTAATCGAAAGTCCATATTTATCAATCGCATAAAATGCATAGAAATTTGTCATGCCAGAAATATACCAGGATCTTGCAAAGATTAAAAATAAAATCAGGACAAGAGCCATCTTGATATTTTTAGAAATGCCATTATTGATTTTTGTGGTGGCTTGTCTGGTTCTAGCGGCAATTTTATCAAAGTTCAATTTGCGGTTGTACCATGTAGCAATATAGATGAGCAGTCCTACGGCAATGGCAGCTACAAGCGTAAACCATACAGCACCGAATTGGCCAAGCGGAACTAATATCAGCGCGGTGATGAGCGGAGCAAGTGCCTGCCCGGAATTTCCGCCAACCTGGTATATGGATTGTGCCAATCCTCTGCGCGGGCCTGCTGCCATATAGGCTACACGCGACCCTTCAGGATGGAAGACAGCTGATCCTAGGCCGATGAACAAAACCGAGAGAATGACAAACTCGAAACTCGGAGCGAATGCCAGGCCGAGAACACCGAACATTGTTGAGGTAAGACCGAGCGGAAGGGCAAACGGCATCGGCTTTTTGTCGGTTGCCATCCCAATCAAAGGCTGAAGGATGGAAGATACGATATTCAAGGAAAAGGCAATCATTCCTAGTTGGGTAAATGAAAGGCCCATCGATTTCTCGAGTATAGGGAACATCGCAGGAATGACGGACTGGATGGAATCGTTCAATAAATGTACCAATCCAATGATAAAAAGTATTTTATATGCTGTCACATTTTGATTTTGCGTTTTTGCGCTGACAGCAGCTGCTGTTTGGCTCATGTTTGTCTCCTTTAAAATTTATTTCGGTTTCCTACATATCATTTTACAAAAAAAGTCACCAGATAAGAATAGCTTTTCTATTAAAATATATGGTCTAATAAAATTGAGAAAATACAGATTATTCAAAGAGGAGAGCGAGGAATGGAACAGACAGTGAATTTACAGATGACCGTGGAAGTGTTGAATGGTTTTCTGGAGCGTTTTGGTTTAGAGGCCGAAGTAAAGAAGCTTGGGGATTTCGAAAATTATGTATTTGAAACGTATAGGACTGGCCAGCCCTATATCATGCGCATCACTCATAGTACCCATCGTAATAAGGATGAGATTTTATCCGAGCTCGACTGGATGAGACATTTATACCGTGAAGGCCTGTCTGTTCCGGAAGTCTTTCCTTCGTTAACCGGAAGTCTGGTTGAAGAAGCAGCAGCAGAGGATGGCAGTATTTTTTACGGATGCTTGTACGCGAAAGCTGAAGGAAAGGCTGTCTCTGTCCGTTCAGAGCAATTCGATGATGTACTATTTGAAAAGTGGGGAGAAACGATTGGAAGGATGCACAGCGTAACAAAGAGTTACCAACCATCCGAAGGCATCAAAAAACGCTGCAGTTGGGATGAAGATGACCTCCTCCAGGTGGAAAAATATTATCCTGCTGAAGAGCAGGAATTGGTCCAGAATGCAAAAGCGGTGATATCGTCCATTTCATTGCTCCCGAAAAATATCGATAATTTTGGAGTCATCCACAGTGATATCCATTCCGGCAATTTCTTTTATGATGGAGAAGAAATCCATGTTTTTGATTTTGATGATGCCAGTTATCATTGGTTCTCATCCGACATCGCCATTCCCTTGTATTATTCCTTGCTATACAGAATTCCTGCCAGTGAAAAAGAGGAGCGCCAGCGCTTTGGACAAATGTTTCTGGAGTCATTCATCAATGGATATCAGAAAGGGAATCAGCTCCCCGAAGGATGGAAAGAACATGTCCCATTGTTCCTGATGCTCAGGGATGTTGTCCTGTATGCCGTCCTGCATAAGAAAATCGCTCCAGAGGACAGAGATGAAAAACTTCTGGCGATGATGGATGAGATCGCGGACAGAATTAAATGCAAAGAGCCGATTGTGAAAATCAGCTGATGAATAGGTCTAAAAAAAACACCAGAGCAACCGCTGCTGGTGTTTTTCTGTTATTGAATTCGACTCTATGCTGGTCCCTGAAAGTGAGAAATTAGAGATCCTTACCAGCCGCGGCTTGCACCACCGCCGCCGGAAGAACCGCCTCCTCCTCCCCGGGGACCCCCACCGCCGCCGCCGCCCCTTGAAATGATCGACAAAAGCAGATAGGTAAGGGTACCGCCAAAGAACATGAAATCAAGGATGATCACACCGATTACGATAATGATCAGCAGCCAGGAGGGGATGGGGAAATCCTGTTGCTGCTGAACATCATTCGGGGCGCTCCCATATTCATTCGTACCTGACACCTCATTTGCGAGAGCCTGATACGTATTCATCACTGCCAGGTTAGGCTGGCCATTTTTCAAGTGAGGAATCGCGTATTCATCAAGAATTCTCCCTGCCTTGCCATCGGGAATGACCCCTTCAAGTCCATAACCGACCTCAATCCTGATTTTCTTTTCCTGCATGGCAATAACAAGCAATACGCCATTATTATTTTCTTTGGTCCCGAGGCCAAATTTACGGTACGCCTCAACTGAATATTCCTCGATGCTTGTCTCCCCGATCGAATCTACGGTCAGGACCGCAATCTGAGATGTTGTCTGGTCATCAATCGACCGGCCGATGGTTCGTAATTGGATTTCTTCATTTTCACTTAAAACATTCCCGAAATCCTGGACATAAATATCTCCAACAGGTGCCGGTATCTCATTTGGTGCCGCGATTGCACCGGATGGAAGCAGCAAGAGCAGGATGCCAAGCAGTGCTGCTAATCCGGGGAATCTTTTCGGAGTCATCATCAGCCTCCAAAGTCAACCTCAGGAGCTTCCTGTGCCCGAGGGTCTGCTTTAAAATATTCCTTTTCGTCAAATCCTGTTATGTTTGCGATAAGGGCACCTGGAAATCGTTTAACCATTTTGTTATAAATGGACACCTGGTCATTGTAATCCTTCCTGGCCACAGCCAGTCTGTTTTCTGTGCCGGCAAGCTCGTCCATCAATTGTGTGAATTGCTTATCCGCTTTCAGGTTTGGATAATTCTCGACCACTACTAGCAATCTGCTTAATGCACCCGACAATTCAGCATTTGCGGTTGCCTGTTCTTCTGGTGTATTTGCGCCAGCCAGCCTTGCACGGGCATCCGAAATCGATTTGATCACTTCTTTTTCATGGGATGCATATCCTTTGACTGAATTCACAAGATTCGGGATCAGGTCCAGCCTTCTTTGCAGCTGGTTCTCTATCTGGGCATAAGCCTGATCGACATTCTCTTCTTCGGAGACAAAGTTGTTGTAGCTGCCAACCCCCATCATGATGAAAATTCCCAGTATCACCAATAAACCAATAACAATTCCTAAACCTTTTTTCATCCAAGACACTCCCAATTCTTTGTTGAAGGTTTTCGCTATAATGCCGGAAACAACTAAAATAAACGAAAGCCTTATTATTTATGCAGATGCCCGTATTTTTCCCTCATTAGACAGGTTTTTAAACTTTTTGAATGGGGATAATCTTTCCCGATGTTTACCTGGATGATGAATTAAAATAGTTTTTATTGATAAAATTAAGGGAATTACTGATAAAAACAACAAATTCAGATATACTCTAGTTATGGATTAGTCGTTTAAGATAAAGGAATGAATTATGCATGAGCAATGAAACAGAAAAATCTTTAAAATTATTTATTGTATTGTCCCGCGCCTATCGGGCAGTTAATGAAAAGGTGAACAAGGTCATCCAAAAAAATGGACTGAACCCCACAGAGTTTGCTGTGCTTGAGTTGCTTTACCATAAAGGGGAGCAGCCACTCCAGCAGATTGGCGGGAAGATCCTGCTTGCAAGCGGCAGTATCACCTATGTGGTCGACAAGCTCGAAGAAAAGGGCTACTTGAATCGGGTGGCATGTCCAAAAGACCGAAGAGTGACATACGCAAAAATTTCAGAAGATGGCAAAAAGTTGATAGAAGAAATTTTTCCGGAACACAGCGCCTTGATTCACGAACTGATGGACAGCCTGTCAGATGAGGAAAAAGGCACTGCGATCGAGCTGTTAAAAAAGCTGGGGCTATCTGTGAGCAAATATTAAAAAAACGGCAATTGCCGTTTTTTTGTTATCCCGATAATAAAATTTTTTGAAAAGACAATGCATTAAACAGGAAAAATGGGGCCATCCGTAGAATAGGATGGAGATGGGGTGAATTTTCATCCTTATATAGATAAAGGGGGCAATACGATGAGGTTTGAGGAATATACATATACACGGCCGAATTTGGACGAAGTGACGGCCAAATTTGATCAGCTGCTTGAACAATTCAAGAATGCCGGATCGGTTGAGGAACAAAGTGTTGCTATGGATGGAATCAATGGGCTGCGAAATGATGTCGGAACCATGTTCAATCTTTGCTATATCCGTCATTCGATTGATACTGAAGATGAATTTTATAAGCAAGAGCAGGATTTTCTTGATGAACTGGCTCCAGAGGTAGAAGGTCTTGTGACCAAATATTATGAAGCACTTGTGTCATCTCAATTCCGTGCTGAGCTTGAAGCGAAGTGGGGAAGGCAACTGTTTGCACTTGCTGATGCACAATTGAAGCAATTTTCCCCGGAGATTGTTCCTTTGATGCAAAAGGAAAACAAACTTTCCACTCAATATACAAAGCTTGTAGCATCAGCAAAAATCATGTTTGACGGAGAAGAGAGGACGCTCGCTCAGCTTGATCCATTTACAGAGTCAAAGGACCGTGAAACAAGGAAAAAAGCCAGTGAAGCGAAATTCGCATTTTTCTCAGAGCATGGAGAAGAGTTTGACCGCATTTATGATGAACTGGTAAAAGTAAGGACGGAAATGGCACATAAGCTTGGCTACAACAACTTTGTCGAGCTGGCTTATTACCGTATGTCCCGAACTGATTATGACAGCAGCATGGTAGCGGCATTCCGTGACCAGGTCCATAAATACATCGTACCGGTAGCGACGAAGTTGAAGGAACGCCAGCAAAATCGAATCGGTGTCGATGAGTTGAAATATTATGATGAGCCTTTCGATTTCAAGACGGGGAATGCTGCACCGAAGGGAAGCCCCGAGTGGATCATTGAAAACGGCCAGAAGATGTATGATGAACTCTCGGCTGAAACAGGTGAGTTCTTCAAATATATGAACGATAACAACCTGATGGATCTTGTTGCCAAGAAAGGGAAAGCCGGCGGCGGTTATTGCACATATATTGAAAACTATAAATCACCGTTCATATTTTCGAATTTCAACGGAACATCCGGTGACATTGATGTCCTGACACATGAAGCAGGGCATGCCTTCCAGGTATACTCAAGCCGTCATTTCGAGATTCCGGAGTATAACTGGCCAACATATGAGGCATGTGAAATCCACTCCATGAGCATGGAATTTTTCACATGGCCATGGATGGATCTATTTTTCAAAGAAGATACCGATAAATACAAATTCTCTCACTTGAGCAGCGGCCTGTTGTTCCTGCCATATGGTGTTTCAGTCGATGAATTCCAGCACTGGGTATACGAAAACCCAGAGGCAACACCTGCAGAGAGAAAACAGCAATGGCGTGAAATCGAGAAAAAATACTTGCCGCACAAAGATTATGATGGCAACACCTATTTGGAAGAAGGCGGATTCTGGCAGCGTCAGGGCCATATTTACAACTCGCCATTCTATTATATTGATTACACGCTTGCCCAAATTTGTGCATTCCAATTCTGGAAGCGTTCAAGGGAAAACAAGGAAGAAGCGTGGAACGACTATGCCAACCTCTGCAAACTCGGCGGAAGCATGGCATTCACTGACCTTGTAAAGGAAGCGAACCTGATTTCACCATTTGAAGAAGGCTGTGTTCAATCCGTGATTGGCGAAATCGACAGCTGGCTGGAATCAGTCGACGACAGTGAACTGTAAAATAGAATAGTGAAGCCTTTGGGCATCACCTCAGCCTGCAGACAAACTTGATGGAAATCCAGTTGTCTGCAGTTTTTTTTAGGACACAAATAGCCCTTAATGGTGCCCACTTTTTAAGGATCGTAAGAAATTAAGTCACCAATAGCCGTCTTTGGTATCCTTCCAAAACAAAAGCCCGCATCTAAGTGCGGGCTTCAAATCTTACATACCTCGTTCTTTTTTCACTTGTTTGAAGAAGAAAACTTCATAGATCACCGGGATCAGGATCAATGTCAACAGGGTGGAGGAGGTAAGTCCGCCGATTACGGTTACTGCCAGCCCTTTTGAGATCAGGGTGCCTGATGAGGTGGTGAGTGCCAATGGAATCAATGCGGCAATTGTCGCAAAAGCGGTCATCAGGATTGGCCGGAGCCTTGTAATTCCTGCTTCGATCAACGCTTCACGTACAGGCATTCCTTTTTCAGTTCGATTCTGGCCAATTCGGTCGACCATGACAATGGCATTGGTCGTAACAATTCCAATCAGCATCAGCAAGCCGATCATGACACTGACTGACATTGGTTCATCAGCAATCCACAATCCCAAAAGTGAACCGATTGGGACGAAGATCAGGGATGACAGGATAATGAACGGAATTCTTGCCTGACCGAAGGTAATCAACATCGTTAAGTAGACCAGCCCGATGGCCACAACCATGGCGATTCCCAGTTGAGTGAAGGTTTCAATCGTTTCATCGCTTCCGCCGCCGCCTTCAAGCGAAACACCATCTGGAAGGTCGATATCATTTTTGACACCGTCAATGACAGCAGTTGAAACGGCCCTGATATCATTGGAATCGATCTGCGCAGAAACCCGGGCGAAAATTTTGCCATCCAGTTTCTGAATGGAGGTGAATGCTTCAGTCTCGGTGATGCTGGCGATTTCTGTAATTGGAACAGGACCTTGCTGGGTGAAAATTAAGGTATTCTTTAAATCATCGATTGTTTCGGATTGCTCATCATAAATAATCGAAACCTTTCGATCCTCCCCATCGAGCTGCAAGGTACCTGCATCGACTGGTTTTGTTTTATCCGAGATGGTGCCGAGAATCTGAAAGCCGGAGAGACCCAGCTGTGCCGTTTTCTCAGGGTCGATATCGACCAGAACCTGTTTTTGTTTTTCAGAAAAATTGTTAGACACATATTTTAAGCCATCCTGCTTATTCATGTAATCTTCGACTTTGGCTGCTGCTTCCTGTAAGGCAGAAAGGTCAGTAGAATATAAGTCGATATTGACATTGTTATTGGATGGAGGACCTCCTGTGGACTGTTCCTGGATGCCGATTTTCGCATCCGGCTCTATGGAAAGCACGGTATCTTCCATTTCTTTTTCGAGCTTGGGAATAAACTCAGAAACACTCGCTCCTTCTCCAAGGCTTAAAAAAAAGTTCGCCTGGTTCTGGCGTTTGAGACCAGTCTGAAAATCACGGCTTCCGATTCCGACGGTTACATCATTGATTTCTTTTTGTTCTGCGAACATATTCTCGACTTTCAGCGAAACTTCATTTGTTTTTTCAAGTGAAGTAGAAGAGGGCAGCTGAAATGTCGCAACAAGCAGCTTTTGCTCCTCGTTTGGTATGAAAGTGAAACCAAGTCCTCTAACAAGGAATCCTGAACCTGCAAGCAGGGCAATCGACATTAAGATCACGAGCCCTTTATGGTTCAGGGACCATCTGATGGAAGAGGCATATGCTCTTTGCATTGCACCTTCTTTTTCTTCCTTTGGCACTCTTTTGAAAGAGAATTTTGCCAGGATTGGTACGATTGTAACGGCTACAACCAATGATGCAAGCAGTGAAAATACAATCGTCAGTGCGAAAGGCAGGAAGAATTCCCCGGTGATCCCACCGACAAGGCCAAGCGGCAAGAAGACAACAACGGTAGTAATCGTGGATGACGTGATGGCTTTCAGGATTTCCTTTGTGGAATCCTGAATCAGGTCATCGGTCATGCCCTGATTGGTTTTCCGGACTCTCCGGAAGATATTCTCGATGACGACAATACTGTCATCGACGACACGTCCTACTGCCACAGCCATTCCGCCCAGGGTCATGATATTCAATGAAATATCAAGCTGGTTCAAAAAGATCGACGAAATTAACAGTGATAGCGGGATGGAGACAATCGCGATAATGGTTGCCCTGAAATTCCTCAGGAAAATCAATACGGCAACTGAAGCAAACAGGGCACCGAGCAACCCTTCCTTGACGAGGGTGTTGACTGATTTTTCAATTCCTTCTGCTGAGTCGAAGCCGATCGCGTATTCCAGGCGGTCATCATAACTGTTGATCACGCCTAAAACCTTTTCAGCTACTTCGACTGTATTTGCGTCCTGCTTTTTCGTGATAGCCATCGATAATGATTCTTTTTCGTTATACCGGGTGATTTCCGGTTTTTCGGTTACCACATCGATCGAGGCAATTTCACTTAGTTTGACGGAAGGAGCATCTGGTGTGAATTTTGATTTAATGACCAGGCTTTCAAGTTCAGTGATTTTTTCTACTTTTTCCTGCACCCGTACCGGCACCTGGATTTCGTTTTCATTCAGGTTGCCTGCCGGGAAGCTTAATTTTTTGGAATCAATCGTTTCTTTAATATCATTCAAACTCAGCCCCACCTGTGCTGCCCTTTCCTGGTCCACGGTGATTTGAAGGATGTCTTCGGTCATGCCGCCAACAGAAACACTGTTTATGCCTTGGATTTTATTCAGCTCCGGAATGATCTCTTCGTTCACCAGAGTCTCGAGATCTTCATCACCTTTTGCAAACAGGGAGATATTGAAAATCGGGAATGTGCCAAATGAGAATCTGTTTACGTTCGTCTGCACGTTCTCAGGCAGTCCTGCTTCCTTGATGAAGGTGTTGACCTGTTGTTCGGCATCATCAAGCTGAGTATCAAAAGGAAATTCCAGATTGATGATAGCAATGCTTTCAAATGAAGAACTTTGCATTTTCTTGATGCCATCGATCCCTTTGAATTTTGTTTCAAGCTTCTCGGTAACCTGTTCGTTGATGTCTTGCGGGGATGCTCCCGGATATATGACTTCCACAGAGAGCTGTGGAAATTCGATATTTGGCAGCAGATCAACCTTTAGCCTGGTGAATGAGTACAGGCCGCCAAGTATCAGTAAAAATGAAATGATAAATACAGCGAATGCGTTTTTGAGACTGAATCTTGTCAAAAATCCCATTAAAAGACCTCTTTTCTATAAAAAAGCTATGACTCTATTCTATATGCCTTCTATGTAGTTTTCATTTTTAAACTGTAAAAAATAAAAATAACCCGAAGTTTCATAACTCCGGGTATCAAATAAAGATTATTTTTGTTTGATGGTAATTTTGTCATTTTCAATGACTGCTTCCAACTGGTTTGCTTCCGGTGCTTCAAGAATAAAGTCGGCAATGGAATCCTCCAGTTGTTCCTGGATGGAACGACGCAGCGGGCGGGCACCGAATGCTGGGTGGTATCCAAGCTCAGCCAACTTAGTCTTCACTTCCATTGTCACTTCAAGGTTGATGTTCTGCTCTTCAAGTGTTTCTTTCAGTTCTGCAAGCATCAAGTCCACAATCTGAAGAAGGTGTTCCTTCTCAAGAGACTTGAACTCTATGATGCTGTCGAAACGGTTCAGGAATTCTGGTTTGAAAAATCCTCCCAGTGAATCAAGAATGCTAGATTCATTGACAGCAGTGTTCTGGCCAAATCCTACCTTGATGGTTTTATGTCCGACACCTGCGTTGCTTGTCATAATGATGACTGTGTCCTTAAAGCTTACTGTGCGGCCCTGGCTGTCAGTCAGGCGTCCATCTTCAAGAATTTGCAAGAACATATGCTGAACATCTGGATGAGCTTTTTCAATCTCGTCCAGCAAAATGATGCTGTATGGGTTGCGGCGGACTTTTTCAGTCAGCTGGCCAGCTTCATCATGGCCTACATACCCTGGAGGCGAACCAATCAGCTTGGAAACACTGTGCTTCTCCATATACTCACTCATGTCGAGACGCACCATTGCATCCTTTGAACCAAAGAGTTCCTCAGCCAAAGTCTTGGTCAGCTCTGTCTTACCAACACCAGTAGGGCCGACGAACAGGAACGAGCCGATTGGACGATTCTTTGATTTCAGACCTGCACGGCTGCGGCGGATTGCCTTGGCTACTTTCTGCACGGCATCATCCTGTCCAATGACTTTGCCATTCAGGTTGGCAACAAGATTCTTCATCTTTTCCTGTTCGTCTTCCTGAAGCTTGCCGACAGGAATGCCAGTTTTCTTCTCGATGATTTCCTGGATATGCTTGACTGTTACAACAGGTCGTTCAGCATTGCCATTTTCATTTATTGCTTTCTCAAGCTTCGCTTCTTCATCACGGAGCTTGGCAGCAGTTTCATAGTCTTCCTGCTTCAATGCTTCTTCCTTTTCTTTCGCAATTTCAGCAAGGCGGCTTTCAGCATCATTTTTATTTGTATAGTCAGACACCAGGTTTAGCTTAGAGCCAGCTTCATCCATTAGATCAATCGCTTTGTCTGGAAGGAAACGATCCTGGATATAGCGGTGTGAAAGCTGGACACACGCCTTGACGGCTTCATCCGCAAAAGTCACCTGATGGAAATCCTCATACTTGGACTGGATTCCTTCCAGGATCTCAATGGCCTCGTCCACAGTTGGTTCCAGTACATGGACAGGCTGGAATCGTCTTTCTAAAGCTGCATCTTTTTCAATTTTGCGGTATTCCTTCAGGGTTGTCGCACCGACTACCTGAAGTTCGCCGCGGGCAAGTGCTGGCTTGAGGATATTGCCTGCATCCATGGAACCCTCAGCAGACCCTGCACCTAAAAGCTGGTGGATTTCATCAATGAAAAGAATGATGTTTTTGCGTGCCTGCAATTCAGAAATCAATTGCTTCATTCTTTCCTCGAATTGCCCACGGATTCCGGTGTTCGATACCATGGAAGCGACGTCTAAAAGATAGACTTCTTTATTCTTCAGCTTCTCTGGCACATCACCCTCGACAATCTTCAAGGCAAGACCTTCAGCAATCGCTGTTTTGCCTACACCGGGTTCACCGATGAGCACAGGGTTGTTTTTATTTCTTCTATTTAAGATTTCAATCACACGTTTAACTTCTTCGTCCCGGCCAATAACCGGATCAATCAAACCTGTCTTGGCGATTTGTGTCAGGTTCCTGCCAAATTGGTCGATATAGCCCTTCCCGCCGCCGGCTGTTTTAGTTGCAGAAGCAGATGTATTGTGAGGTTCCTGATTCATATTCCCAGAGAATTGTTTGAACATATCATTAAACGGCGAACCTCCAAATCCGTTAAACCCGGACATTGGGCTGCCAAATGAAGCACCTAATTTTTCTCTCTCTTTTTGGTAGCAGTCTTCACAGAGCATTAAATGCTTCTGGTTACCATTTAAGCTTACCTTCAATTGAATATTCGCATGTTTTTCCTGGCAATTTTGGCAAAGCATTTAAATTCCTCCTTCAAAAGTTTCTATATTTTTTATTTAATCAAAGATGTTTTGACTTTGACTATCTTTGATCAACTTAACTATATTGTACTTTGACCAACTTTGACTTTCAAGGTGTTTGCATATGGGAATTATTAGTAATTCAAAACGTGAGGCGTAGCCTTTAACTTTGGATAGGAAAGCAACGAGGTTTATGAAACAAGCTTTATAAAAAGCTCGTCATGGTTTGTCTTTCCATACATATATTGAAACAGAGGGAGGGGAACGCTTTGAAAACGAATTGGGGTGCTGCCTTTCAGATCGCTGCTGTTTATGTCGGCACTGTGGTGGGGGCTGGTTTTGCGACCGGGAGGGAAATCGTTGAATTCTTTTCCCGTTTTGGCATATTTGGACTGATTGGAGTGTTCATGGCTGGATACATTCTTACATATATGGGTGCTAAATTGATGCGCATTGCAGCGGCCATTGGCGCCCGATCATATGAAGAAATGAATGTGCATTTATTTGGAGTGTTTTTTGGGAGGATCATTAATATATTGATGCTGTTCATGCTTCTTGGTGTTTGCGCTGTTATGCTTTCGGGAGCCGGAGCCGTTTTTGAGGAACAGCTGGGATTGACGAAATCACTCGGAATCATTATTACGATTGCCTTGTCACTTGCCGTCATGGTTGTCGGCCTAAAAGGTGTTTTTGCCGTTAATACTTTTGTGGTTCCGATGATGATTTTGTTCAGCCTGATCCTATTTTCCCTGTCAGTTAAATTGCCTGGATTCTTTGAACAGGTTGTATTTATTCCATATGCTGAAGATGGCTGGAAAGCCGTAATCGGCCCGTTTTCCTACACGGCACTGAACCTGTCTCTGGCCCAGGCCGTGCTTGTACCTGTCGCCGCAGAGATGAAGGACGATCAAACAGTTAAGTGGGGGGGCATTCTTGGCGGGGTTGCACTAACATTGATTTTGCTATCGAGTCACTTGACTTTGATTATGCTCCCTGGATTTGATACATTCGAAATTCCGATGGCTGTTATCATGAAACAGCTGGCGGCCGGCCTTTATTGGATTTTTGTCTTTATTGTTTATGGAGAAATTTTCACATCCGTCATCGGTAATATCTACGGTCTGGAAAGGCAAATTCAAAAACATATCAAAATGCCAAGCATGCTCATCGTCTCTTTCCTTTTCCTGATCTGTTATTTCATCAGCTTGATTGATTATGGAACACTACTTTCGTTCCTGTATCCGGTATTCGGCTACATCAGCTTAGTGTTCATTGTTTTACTGTGGATGAAGCCAGTCAATTTTAAAAAATGATCATAAAAAAAGAAGGGGGCGCCCCTTCTTTTTCTTGCGTTTTATAGGAAAGTATAAAATTTATTAGGTGTGGATACCTTCTGTGATTATCTTAATCCAGCTCAAGGGCCTAGCCCCTCGAGATGCTTCAGCCCTGTCAATGAAGTCAAAGAACGACTTTACTGTCAGGTCCTCCAGCGCTTGTCAATGCTGAACGAGGCGCTTACGCTTTTTGTTCTATTTCTCTTCTTTCATGATTGTCTTTGCCATTTGGATGAAGGCATCACGGTGGTCAGAACCTTCTTTTGTGAATAGAGTAAGCTTCAAAGGCTGCTCTTCATTTTTAATGAGGTAAGTGGTGACATTGTCCGCTCCGTTTTTTGTTTCCATACCCCAGGCATTGCTGAAAAATGGGTCTTCAGGAATTTCAGTTTCTTTTACCTCAGGCCCGACTGCAGCCAGCTGTGCTTTTGCATTTTCTTCAACCATTGCCCATTCTGCATCTGCTGGAAGCAATTCTATCCTCATAAAGATACTGTCATCCTCAGTCAACATCAGAACATCTTTGTTTGGTTCTTCCGCAGTCAATTCATAATCAGGCAGGACATACATTGAGTAATTTTGGTTATCATTATACTTTAGAAAAGCGGTTTCCTGTTTCTGTTCTCCGTTCAATGTATAATCAAGGTTTTGTTCCATGATCCGGATCAGACCTTCTTCATTGTTCTTTTCCTGTTCCGCCGCTTGCTGATCTTCATTCGAAGCTTCCGGCGCAGATGCCTGCTGTGATTCAGGTGTTTTCTTCACTGTTTTATCAGAATCTTCAACGGATCCGCAGCCAGAGATGATAATTGCCGATAAGCCCATAAGCGCGATTGGTTTTACTAATTTGTTCATGACAAAATGCCCCCTGTTATTTCATTTGCTGTTTTCTACAATTTTAGACGGAAAAAGATAAAGAATGTTACAACCCTTTATCAAAATAACATGGACAAGTCTCTTCCGACAATAATGAAAATGACCCACGAGCCAGCGTGGGTCATTTTTCAGGATTCATTATTTTCAATGCTACCTGAGGGGAAGAAAAACAAATAATAATAAATCAAAGACAATATGGGAAACAATCACAAGCGGCATGCTCCTTTTCCAGGCATATAAAATGCTCCATGCCAGGCCGGCGATCACTGCAGCCAGAATCAGAATAGCTTGCCCGGAATAAAAATGGACAGAAGCATATAAAAGCACAGATAAGCCGATTGTCATTTTCATTCCAAAGTATTGACTCAGTCGCTCTTGAATGAATCCCCGCCAAAAAATTTCCTCACCAGGAGCGATGATCAAGACAAGGACGATATAATGCCAGAGTAATTCAGGAGAGAATCTGCTGTACAGGGAGCTGATTTGCCCGGAAAAAGGCAGGTTGATTAATTCGATCAATAAGCTTCCGAACCAGAAGAGACCAAATAAACCTGCTCCTGAAATAATCCCTAACGTTAAATAAGAGAGTGTCGATGCATTGTCCTCGATTTCTTCATGGATGATAGAAAAGCTTATAAGAACAAGCATTGAAGCTGTGAATATATACCAGAAAACGTTTTTATCCTCGAAGGTAAAAAACATAAGAAGATGCGCGATCAAAATGCCCAAAATTAATCTGGGATCCGCCATCCATTTTTTCATTCTCGATAAACCCCTTTCCAGAAACAAAATTTATTGTACCAAATAATTCATTAAAGTTGTAAGGAAAAGATTTCTGCAAGATGGGGAATGTTAAGACAGAACAAAAACGAGGGGAGGGAAGAGCATGTCTCAATCGAAACGCGAGAAGGAGCGTAATTGGACAGTCCGTAAACAGGATCAGCATCCTCATGGGAAAGTGAAATCGTACAAGGAATTAGCTGGCAAAGAAACAAAGGAATAGAACAAATTTTGAACAAGTATGAAGCAGCCAATACGAAGCTCCGCAGCTGGGGTGTTTACCAAAGAAGAAAAAGCAGCCAAGGCTGCTTTTTACTTCTTGCATAACATATATTAATAGGCTGTTTCTTTAACAATTTTATAGTTTTTATGATTGATTACTGTGCGCTGGTCCAGTTCCAGATCCCTGAAATTGTTCATATATGTTAAATCAACAATTACAGAATTCTCATTGACCTTCTCCACAACTCCTTGTAATCCTTCTTTGAATTCGATTACATTTCCAACTTCGGCTTTCTTCAAATAACCTCGCTCCTTCGTTATATTTCGAATTACTAACATTTTGCCTTAAATATTTCAAAGCGTAAAGGAAAATCTGTTATAAATTTTAAATGTTCACGAAATTTTCAAATTTAAAAGTTAGAAAATTCAATTTATAGTATTTATTATATAGAAAGATAACATATTCATCCAGAGGAAATTTATATTGTTTAAAAGGTTTTTTCCCATTTAAATAAGTTTAGAAACTTGTCTCTGCAAGATAGAAATTTGCAAATTGTCCATTAGGAGATAAAATGGTTTTAACTTATTGGCTCTGTTAAAGCTAAATGATGTTTTCTAAATCCTGTTGATTGTAGTGGAAGGCGCGTAGACTCCTCCGAAAATGCTAACGCATTTCCATCGTGCGTGGGCAAACTCTAGGAAGCTTCTCAATGTCCTGCGGGCACAGCTGGTCAGGGGAGACCCCGCAGGAGCAAAGCGACGAGGAGGCTCAGCGCCAGCCAGGAAGAATTGCCTTTTGAAAAAGCCGGCAGTAGGGCTTTTTCATTATTCTTCCAGCGGAAAGCGAAGCGCCTGGAACGAAAATCAACAGCCTTGTTTAACAGAGCCACACTATTAATGATAAAGGATGTGAAAATATGGACAAGGAACAAGCTGAAAGAATGCTCGAAAATCTGAAAAATCGAGAGGTAGAAGAAATCTTTGTTGCAAAGCAGGATTTTATGATTTTCCGTGAAGTGATCGTGAAGCGGGAAGATTTTAAACATTTCAGGGGTATTGCCCAAAGAGGCGGCGATGTCATTTATCAATATGTGGATGAAGCAAGGAGCTGACCTGATAACCTATGTTAAGGGGAAAATTGTACTATACCTATTAGTGGAATAGTAGTAAAATATTAACATAGACTGATGAGGTGATCGCAGATGGAAACTATGTGCCGCAATAAAATAAAAGAAGAAATCGAACATAAACGAAAAGAAATGATTTCTTCGGCCAAAGAAACCGGTTTTCTCAGCGTGCAGACCATATCAGTAAGCCAGGAACTTGATCGGCTGTTAAATATTTTTCAAGGAGAAGGTCAGGCAACATCAAAATAAATGTGAAAGGACACTAAACCAGTGTCCTTTTTATATCTTTAATTGGTTGAAAATTCACACATAAATATCAGCTGATGTTAAAATTTTTTTTAGAACTATATAAAGAATATAGGGGGATGGCGGATGGAATTAAAAGACAAGCTTGAACAGATGAAGGAGGAACTAAGGAAAGTTGTAGTTGGACGGGACCGGGAAGTCGAAATGATGGTCATATCCCTGTTGAATGATGGCCATATCCTAATGGAAAGTGTGCCGGGAACAGGAAAAACCCTTCTGGCGAAAACATTCGCAAACGTCATAACGGGTAAGTTTTCAAGGGTCCAATTTACACCTGACGTTTTGCCAAGTGACATAACAGGCATCCAGTTCTTCAATCCGAAGCTCCAGGAGTTTGAATTGAAACCAGGTCCTGTGGTTACCAATATCCTTTTAGCGGATGAAATAAATCGTGCTACACCCAGAACCCAGTCAAGTCTGCTGGAAGCAATGGAAGAACATCAGGTGACAATCGATGGCCATACGATTCCGCTGAACACTCCTTTTCTTGTCATTGCAACACAAAACCCGGTTGAATCACAGCAGGGTACCTTCCAGCTGCCAGTCGCGCAGATGGACCGTTTCTTCATTAAACTTTCGCTTGGGTATCCGGAAATCAATGAAGAAAAAGAAATGATCAAAAAGCACAGGTTTGGAACGGAAGCGGCAGGAATCAATGCTGTCTTTAAAGAGGAGGATATCCTCTTTCTAAAGCAGGAACTAAGGAAGGTTAAGCTGGCAGATGTGGTAGAAGAGTATCTGTTAAAAATAACAAGAGAAACAAGGAATCATGCCTCCATCGAATTGGGCATCAGTCCCCGGGGAACGCTTGCTTTAGTAAAAGCAGCCCAAGGCAGGGCGCTCGTTAAGGGACGAAGCTATGTGGTCCCAAATGATGTGAAGGAAATGGCGCCATTCGTCCTCGCTCACAGAATTTACCTGTCTGCAGAGGCCTCACTGACGATGACCCCGGAAAAAGTAGTCGCGGATTTGCTGGAATCTATCCCGCTTCCGGTAGAAGCTGAGGTTTGATGCCATGCAATGGAAAAAAACCGTGATTGAGGATCGCTTTTTATCCATTCTGGCTTTTCTCGGTATTTTATTGATGATTGCAAGCTTTTACATAAATTCATGGCTGATTTTCGGGGCTGGCCTTCTCATCATTTTTCTGGCATTCGCCAATTCCTATTATTTAAAACATATAGGAGAAGGGCTGTTTTTTGAAAATAACCGGAATCGCAATCGCTTTTTCATTGAAGACAGGGGAGAGTGGAACCTTCAGTTCTTCAATCAGGGCCTGCCCATCATGAATGGGAATATCTCTATCTATTTTGACAGTGCAGTTGTCCCAGCTTCAGCTGAATATCATATCCATCAATCAAGAGTAGATGTCAGCATGCCGTTTTCGATAGGACGAAAAGAAAAAATCAATATTCATATCCCTTTTCTTGCTGAAAAGCGGGGACTATCGAAAATCCGGAAGCTGGAGCTCCATATTCCGCATTTTTTTGGCTTCGGCGATACGATTCTTGAGTTTACAGATGTGATCAATATGGAGACACTTGTCTATCCAAGACCGCTAACGGTAAACAATATTGATCGTCACAAATCGGTCAAGCCTGGAAACAGTCCATCTATTTTCTCAGTTTTTGAAGACAATATGGGACCGGTTGGAACAAGGGATTATCTGCCGACCGACAGCTTCAACAGAATTAACTGGAAAGCAAGCGCACGGAGAATGACATTGCAGACAAAGGAATTTGAAAGAATCAATGAGGCTGGTGCTGTTTTGTTGATTAACGTCTCTGATGGATATTCAGTAACCAGTAAGCTTGAATTTTTAATGAGCAGCGCTGCCGAAATGGGTTATTTTTTTCATCGTAACAATATCCCATTCTCCCTTTGCATGAACATACGGTCTGCCGGGGCGACACCCTTTACCTATCTTCCATTAGGTTCAGGAAAAGATCATCTGCAAAAACTCCTGGATTTATTGGCGATTGCCGATTTTCATTCGCCCACCATTCCGCATGAACAAATGCTTTTCTTCTATAAAAGGCATTTGCCGCTGGCACCGGTAATGGTGTATGCGGGTGTTCGGACACCAAGGACGGATGGCTATATGCAAGAGTGGTCAAGGGGAGGGGTGCAGCTTTTCGAACTGCAGCAGCATAACGAAGCTGCATACCTTGAACCACTGAAAACCATGTTAAAGGATGTGGCGGGCAAATGAATCTTCGTGTCTTGCATGTCTTTTTTCGCTTTTATATCGAATGGACCTTTGCCAGCCTGATTATGGTGATTATGCATTTGTTGTCCTCACAGCAAATGCCATTTACTGCAGCAATGGCCATAGCGGCAGCAGCTTCGCTGGTTTTTGCGATTCTGTTGGAGCAAAGGCCAAATTTCGCTAAGCCATTGTATGTACTGGTCATTTTGCCGGTGATTGTTCTCTTTGGAAATGTAAGCGGCCTGGATCTATTGTATACAGGGATCATGGGTGTATTGGTCTTTTGGAGGATCCTGAAATTTCATGAGGATTCTACAAGTCATTCAGAAAGTGTTTGGCTTGTCGTCACCTTCCTCATAGGAGTGTTCGTTTCCCCGCTTGGATATTTTTATGGCGGGAGCTATTTAATGCAGATCGCGATCATTCTGATTTTTCAGTTGCTGTTTATCTTATTGGGACAATTTTTGCTAAAGTGGCTGGATATTGAAACGGCTGCGAAAAATAAGTTCGCTGTCACCTATTCCAGACTGCTGGGTGGTATACTGCTCATGGTCACGGCACTGACCTTTGGAAGAAATCTATTAAAGGAAATATTCTTTTTTGTCCTGCAGGCAATTGGGTGGATACTTTCCATGCTGTTATATCCACTTTTCTCCTGGATTGCCTCTCCTGTTATACAGGAAAGGGCAAGTAAAGTCATTCCAAACAGAAAGCCGAACGTGGAGAACGACCCTTCTTTTGAGAATGCCGTGCTTGGCTTTGACCCGAATTTCTGGGGACCCATTCTTTTTGTGTTGTTAGTCATGATCGCTTTTTACTTTATTTATAAAAAGTCCGGTTTGTTTAAAAAAGAACAAGGACCGAATGAAATCCAGGCGGGGTTTGTAACAAGTGCTCCGTTCAATGATTCTTCACTGAACAACATGCTTTCAAGAAAGCGGACAATAGTGCCCGCCAATCAAATAAGGAAAGAGATTTTTCAACTGGAAAAATTCGCACATAAAAAAGAACTGGGGAGACTTAATTTTGAAGCAATCAATGAATGGTTCGACAGACTGGGCATTCAATACGATGCAAGGACCATCCAGACATATGAAAAAGTCAGATATGGTGATGAACACGAAGAATCTTTAGAAGGATGGTTCAAAGAGGATATCAAGTCCATCAAGAAACAGTTCGTTTCACTAGAAAAACTTTACAAAGAAGAAAATAAAACAGGGTTGAAAGGCACCTTGAAAAATGTTTTAAAACGAAATTAAAATCATTTGTCACAATTTCGTTAAAATGAAAACGTTTTACTAAAAAAAATGCGCAAAACCTTTAAAAAACAAGGTTTTTTCATTGTCTATACTGGGGTGAAATGCTATTCTTTTGTGTGGGATGCCAATCCATATTTCTGAGGAAATGATTGGAAACAATATATGGTGTGAAAGAACAACACAAATGGGTAAAATACAAATATCATTTTGGCCAGGCCAGATTTTGACCTTTCGCTGAATTGAACCATTTAGTTTGGAAGGCATCATGTATGGTCATCTTAAACATTTATTTTAAAGGAGATTGATCTAGTATGGTACAAAAACAATTCAAGGTTGTTGCTGAAACAGGAATCCATGCTCGCCCTGCTACAATGCTTGTTCAGGCTGCAAGTAAGTTCGATTCTGAAATCCACTTAGAATATAAAGAAAAAAAGGTTAACCTTAAATCAATCATGGGTGTAATGTCATTAGGAATCGGCCAGGGTGCAGACATCGCGATCATCGCTGAAGGAAGCGACGAGCAAGATGCTCTTAATACGCTGGAAGAAACTCTTAAAAGAGAAGGTTTAGCTGAATAATGGGCTTTCTCCAGGGTATTGCTGCTTCAAATGGCATTGCCATCGCAAAAGCCTATAAGCTTGTCGAGCCTGATTTTTCTTTTGAGAAAAAATCGGTAGAAGCCCCTGCTGAAGAGGTTGCACGATTCCAGACAGCGCTTCAGACAGCCAAAGCTGAGCTTGAAAAAATCCGTGATCATGCGGGAACGGCTTTAGGTGCAGATAAAGCAGCGATTTTTGATGCACACCTTCTAGTACTAAGTGATCCAGAACTGATTTCACCCATCGAAGATAAAATCACAACTGAAAATGTCAATGCAGAACACGCATTGAAAGAAACGGCTGATATGTTCATTGGCATGTTCGAATCAATGGACAATGAATACATGAAAGAACGTGCGGCTGATATCCGCGATGTAACAAAGCGTGTGCTTGCACATCTGTTGGGGATCCAGATTCCTAATCCAAGCATGATTGCCGAAGAAGTGGTCATTGTTGCGGAGGATTTGACTCCATCCGATACTGCTCAGCTAAACCGCCAGTTTGTAAAAGGCTTCACAACCAATATCGGCGGCCGTACCTCACATTCTGCCATCATGGCTCGTTCCATGGAGATTCCTGCCGTTGTGGGCACGAAGGCAGCTACGGAAGAAATCAATAACGGCGATCTCGTTGTTGTGGATGGATTGAAAGGTGAAGTTCATTTCAATCCGACTCCTGAAGTGCTGGATGCATATAAAAAGATTCAGGAAGACTTTGAGAAGCAAAAAGCAGAATGGGCAAAGCTTGTTAATGAAAAATCAGTAACAGCAGATGGCCACCATGTAGAACTTGCCGCGAACATTGGGACACCGAAAGATTTAAAAGGTGTTGTTGAAAATGGCGGTGAAGCAGTAGGACTATACCGTACGGAATTCCTCTATATGGACAGGGACCAGCTTCCTACCGAAGAAGAACAGTTTACAGCATACAAAGCTGTTCTTGAAGGCATGGAAGGCAAACCAGTCGTTGTCCGCACATTGGATATCGGCGGCGATAAAGAGCTTCCATACCTTGACTTGCCAAAAGAAATGAATCCTTTCCTTGGTTTCAGGGCGATCCGTCTTTGCCTGGAGGAAGTTGATATTTTCCGTACACAGTTACGCGCTCTATTGCGTGCCAGCGTTTATGGCAACCTGAAGATTATGTTCCCGATGATCGCTACTCTTAATGAGTTCAGGGAAGCAAAAGCGATGCTGGAAGAAGAGAAAGCTAAGCTTGTAGAGGAAGGCATCAAGGTTGCCGACCACATCGAACTTGGAATCATGGTCGAAATCCCTTCAACTGCAGTTCTTGCAGACCAGTTCGCAAAGGAAGTCGACTTCTTCAGTATCGGAACAAATGACCTTATTCAATATACGATGGCCGCGGACAGGATGAACCAGCAGGTATCATACTTATACCAACCGTATAATCCGTCTATCCTTCGTTTGGTAAAAATGGTCATTGATGCAGCGCATAAAGAAGGAAAATGGGCTGGCATGTGCGGCGAAATGGCCGGAGACGAAACTGCGATTCCAATCCTGCTTGGTCTAGGTCTTGACGAGTTCTCCATGAGCGCTTCATCAATCCTGAAGGCACGCTCTTTGATCAGAAATCTGAACAAAGCCGATATGGAAAAGCTCGCTTCTGATGTTTTGAACATGAGCACAACAGAAGAAGTGGTCGAAGCAGTAAACAAAGCAGTCGCTTTGTAATATATTTGTAATATAAAAAATGTTTTAACCTATATCAGGCGGGTATAGATGAGTAAGCACTTTGGTTAGACTGAAAGTAAGCTAATCATTCTCATTTTCCCCCAGATTTGGCCGGCTGTTAATCAGCCGGCATTTTTTTGTGCAAAAAAATTAAATGTGGAAAGTCATGCGTTAAAACTTCCGAAAGCTAGAGCCACTTCAGACAGGTTTGAAGGAAAAAGCAGAAAAGCTGTCCGAAGCAGGATCAACTTCGGACAGGTTTGAAGAAAAAAGCAGAAAAGTTGTCCGAAGAGAGAGCATCTTCAGACAGGTTTGAAGGAAAAAGCAGAAAAGCTGTCCGAAGCAGGATCAACTTCGGACAGGTTTGAAGAAAAAAGCAGAAAAGTTGTCCGAAGAGAGAGCATCTTCGGACAGGTTTGAAGGAAAAAGCAGAAAAGCTGTCCGAAGAAGGAGCCACTTCAGACAGGTTTGAAGGAAGAAGCAGAAAAGCTGTCCGAAGAAGGGTCAACTTCGGACAGGATTGAAGGAAAAAGCAGAAAAGCTGTCCGAAGTGAGAGCAACTTCAGACAAGTTCATAAGGAAGAGCATCATAGCTGTCAAAAGCAGTCACATTGAACAGTTTAATAAAGTCCTGATAACGGTGACTTAATGACCGTACAAAAACAGCAGGAATACATCTAAGCTTTAAATGGGTTTTTCCACTCCATCAGCATTCCATAATTCAATGATTCTTCATCTTCCAGATAATTAGCCACCGGTTTTACCGGGGTACGTCCGCAGCGGAGCAAAAAGGAAACGACGGGGTCCTTCAATTCACCAGCAAGTACTTTTTCAATATACTGGTCAATCGACATGTGTGCAGCATAAAGGTGATAACCCGGCATCCTGCCGCCACCCAAAAGCCGATCCAATCCTAAATGAACCACTGTTTCATACATGCATTGCATCATCCATTTTCCAAGTCCCAATTTCCGATAGGCCGGGCTGATGCAAATATCGACTATGTATAGTGTATTGCCATTTGGGTCGTGATTCCGGATATAGCCATTATCTGTGATATCAGCCCAAGAATGATCTTCATCCCCATTTTTCAAATCAACAATCAGGCCGGTGATGGAGCCTGCAATCCTGCCATCGACTTCAACACAAATTGCACCTTCCGGGAACAAGCTAATATGATTTGTCAGCTGATCTTCATTCCACCAGAGATCCTCCGGAAAAGGCGGGGGGAAGGCTTCCTGCTGGACGCGGACTAACTGGTCGAAGTCATCTTTCCTATAATTTCTAAACGTTGCCTTGACAGGTTTATTATTGTCGTACACATAAATCTCTTTATAAAACATATTCACACCTCGGAAAGTCGTCATAACCACAGTATAGAAACTTTAGGCACACAAGGTCAACTCGAGAACCACTATATAAATTTAATGAATCTTTATGTTTGAAAAGACCAAGGAAGGGGTAACATAAGGGTGCGCATAAAAATGGTAGATCGCTCTGGAGGCCGGGATTAATTTCTCGGCCTTTTTTGATTCTAATGTTAGAATATATTTAAAATTAAAAAGGGGAAGAAGGAGTACATATGCTATCCAAAGAAGATACGGTAATTGGATTTATCGGAACTGGTGTGATGGGGAAAAGCATGGCAGGCCATCTGCTTGAAGCAGGCTATCAGCTTACGGTTTATACTAGGACAAAAGAAAAGGCAGCTGAATTGCTGGAAAAAGGGGCGGTCTGGTCAGAGTCACCACGTGAGGTTGCCCGAAAAGCAGATGTTGTTTTTACAATTGTCGGTTACCCATCAGATGTGGAAGAGGTTTATTTGGGCGAGGATGGACTCATTGCCAATGCGAAACCGGGCAGTTATCTGATTGATATGACCACATCGACCCCATCCCTGGCAAAGAAGATTTATGAAAAAGCAAAAGAAAAAGGAATCCATGCTATTGATGCTCCTGTTTCCGGCGGAGATGTCGGTGCCCGGGAAGCCAGGCTAGCGATTATGGTCGGCAGCGATGATGAGGCTTTCCTGGAAGTGGAACCATTGCTTAATATACTTGGTACGAATATAGTTCATCAGGGAGAGCCTGGTGCGGGTCAGCACACTAAGATGGCCAACCAGATTGCGATCGCTTCGAATATGATCGGTGTTTGTGAGGCAATCATCTACGCCGAAAAGGCCGGCCTTGATCCTGAGACCGTATTGAAAAGCATTTCGACCGGTGCTGCAGGCAGCTGGTCACTGTCAAACCTGGCACCAAGGATGATTGCAGGCAATTTCGAGCCTGGTTTCTTCATCAAGCATTTCATCAAGGATATGAAAATTGCCCTCGATGAAGCGAAGCGGATGGACATGGAAGTGCCTGGCCTCTCGATGGCTCTTTCATTGTATGAGCAGCTCGCGGAAAAAGGCGAAGAAAACAGCGGCACACAGGCGTTATATAAGTACTGGAAACAATCATAATATTTGCTAGTCATAGACCCCTCCCCAGGTAAAGATACTAAAACCTAAAGGAGGGGATTTCTATGGCTAAAAGGACAAAAAAGAATGATCCGCAGCAAAAAAACAAAAAAGGTTTTGACTCTGCTGTCATTGATTCTGAGTTCTCACATGAAATTGGCAGTGCTGCGACAAATAAAATCCATAAGGATAAAGCAAAAAAAGAGAAAGCTCCTAAAAATAACGGAAAATATAAGGGGTAATAAAAAGCCGTTCCTGCTGATTGAGGAACGGCTTTCAAGTTATTGGCGTAAATATCTCTCCAGACGGTCTAATCCTTCTTTAAGCGTGTCCATTGAATATGCATAGGAAAGGCGGAAATACCCCTCTCCAAATTCGGAGAATGCACTTCCGGGAACAACAGCCAGCTTTGCTTCTTTGACTAAATCCATACAAAAATCAAATGAAGAAATATCGGTTGCCGGAATTTTAATGAAAAAGTAGAACGCTCCTTCAGGCTTGATGACATCAAGTTCCATTGACTGGAGCCTTTTGAATACATAATCACGCCTAATGGCATACTCCTCTTTCATTGGCAATGCGTCATCAATCCCCGCCGTCAAAGCCTCCAATGCAGCCATTTGTGAAATCGAAGTTGCACAAGTCACATTGTATTGATGTACTTTCAGAATATGTTTTGCCAGATATTCAGGCGCAAAAAGCATCCCTATCCGCCAGCCTGTCATCGAGTGGGATTTGGAAAGCCCGTTAATGACAATCGTCTTTTCCCTCAGGAATTGGGCAATAGATACATGCTTCTGCTCGTAAACCAGTTCACTGTAAATTTCATCAGCCAGCACAAAAATATCCTTGTCCATCAGGAGTTGTGCAATTTCCAGGAGCTCGCTCTCATTCAGACTGACCCCGGTAGGATTTGATGGGTATGGGAGGACGATGCACCTTGTTTTTTCGGTAATCAGGCTCTCAATCAGTTCGGCTGTCATCCGGAATCCTGTATTCCTGATATCCGCATAGATTGGAGTGGCACCGCAAAGCTTGATGATCGGCTCGTATCCTGGATAGACAGGGCCGGGAAGGATCACCTCACAGCCTTCATCCAGGATGGTCCGGAAGGTGATATCAATCGCCTCACTTGCTCCTACGGTGATGATTGTTTCATGGTCAGCTGAATAATCGACATGGTATTTCTTTTTGTAAAAATCCGCTGCGGCCTCTCTTAGCTGAATCAGACCAGCATTATGTGTATATGTAGTGATATTTGACTCTATGGCTTGCTTGCCTGCTTCTTTAACATGTTCAGGCGTTTTGAAGTCAGGCTGTCCGATGGTCAAAGAAATCATATCCTCCACGTGGGCAACCATGTTGAAAAACTTCCTGATGCCTGATATCTCTATGTTTTTTACCCGATTATTAATTAAATGCTCCACTTATGACATCCCTCCAATGATCATTCCTATTTTACCATGTTAAAGTGGGAAGTTGTAAATTCATCTGCAAGGAAAAAGGGTTAATGAAAGAAGCAGCGAATATTAATTTAGGTAGAAATGGAAAGGGGTGTTCCACTTGGACTTGGAACAAATCAAAAAACATTATACAGAGTTCGATATCTGGATCCAATCATTAAGGAATCTTGATGACAGTGAATGGAATATGCCGCTAGGAGAGGGAAAGTGGGCGGTAGCAGCAGTAGTATCCCACCTGCTATTCTGGGATAAATTTTCATTGGAAAAACGATTTCCGTTTTTTAAAGAAGACGCTGTTCTGCCATCATTCCCTGATTTTCAGGAAATCAATGATATGGCACGTGATTATGCTGAAAATAACGCAACTAAGGACCAAATCCTTGATGAGCTCCTTGAGGTCCGTCAAGAGTTCCATGAAATGCTTGAACGCATGAATCAAGACGCTCTTGCCGTGTCATTCAAGATTTCTGATCATCAAATGACGACTGGTACATATTTTGCGGACTTTATCTGGCACGATCTTCATCATCAAAAACAAGTAGATGCTGTGTTAGGAAGGACAATCGCAAACTGATTTTCATAGGCAAACCATTTTTGGTTTGCTTTTAATATTTTTCAACTTAAAATAGTCTAAACCTTATTCAACAGAACAGAAGAATCAAAATCGGAATAATAAAAGGAAGAATAGTTATGTCAAATACCTTAAAACAAAGAAGAATAATTTTAGATTTAGCAGTTACTTTAGATGGTTTTATTGAAGGGAAAAATGGAGAGGTTGATTGGTGCATCATGGACCCTGATATGGGGTTTACTGACTTCCTAAATCAAATTGATACTATTTTATATGGTAGGAAAAGCTACGATTTATGGGGACAATATATTCCGAAAAATGAAGACACAGATACCGAAAAGGAAATTTGGGAATTGGTTCATCGTAAAAAGAAATATGTTTTTTCCAGAACACAGAATACGATTGATAATCAAGCGATACTTATAAATGATAATATCCTTGTAGAAGTAAATAAATTGAAGAAAGAGTCTGGTAAAGACATCTGGCTCTATGGCGGAGCAAGTCTCATTACAACTTTTATTAATCTTGGGCTTGTTGATGAATTTAGATTATCTATTCACCCTGTTGCTTTGGGAGAAGGAAAACCGTTGTTTATTGATTTAAAACAGAGGGTTAATTTAAAAATGGTTAATACAAGAACATTTTCCTCTGGCGTTGTGCAAATAATTTATCATTGGCATGGTAACTAAAAAAACTTTCACTTCAAAGATATATTGTAATAAATAATGTAAGTTCATATTCGACAGTTGTTTTACGTATTGATTGCTAAAGGGGAATCCATAAATAATGGGTTCCCCTTAATAATGTGTAATCATCAATAAAATTTTAACAGGGCCATTTGCTAAAGGGTATTATCCGATCTGCCGATAATAGGTATATAGTACCCATATTTTTTATAGAGAAGGAAGAGCATGATGAATGATAGCAGTATTTTATTAGAATCGGGCACGAATGAACTGGAAATTGTCGAGTTCGGGATCGGCCAGAATAAATTTGCCATAAATGTTATGAAAGTGAAAGAAATCCTCAATCCGGTCCCGGTCGTGGAGATTCCTCAGTCGCATCCATTTGTGGAGGGAATTATGGAACTGAGGGGTGAGGTGCTTCCTGTTATCAATGTGGCGTCTGCTTTAGGACTGACGCAGTCAGCCAATCCTCAAATGGATAAATTCATAGTTGCGGAATTCAATCGGCAAAAGACGGTATTCCATGTGCATACCGTTTCGCAGATCCATCGTATTTCATGGACTCAGATCGAGAAACCATCCGATTTGTATCAGGGTCAGGAGAGCCAGGTGATCGGAGTGATCAAACTGGCAGGAGAGATGGTTCTGTTCCTGGATTTTGAAAAGATTCTTCTTGAGATCAATCCTGATTCTGGGGTGAAAATCAGTGATGTCAAAAAGCTGGGGCCTCGAGAACGTTCTTCGAAAAAAATCGTGATTGCAGAAGATTCTGCGATGTTAAGAAAAATGCTTCATGACACATTGAGTGAAGCAGGATTCGAGAATCTGGAGTTTTTCGAGAATGGGCAGGATGCAATCACTTATCTTGAGCATTTGACAGCGAACCCACAGGAGTTACCCGGGGCAGTCCAGCTTGTGATTACCGATATTGAAATGCCCCAGATGGATGGCCACCATTTGACAAAGAGGATAAAGGAGCATCCGGTCCTGTCAAAGCTTCCGGTGATCATCTTTTCTTCGTTGATCACGAACGAGCTCCGCCATAAGGGAAGTGTTGTGGGTGCGGATGCCCAGATCAGCAAGCCGGAGATTGCACAGTTGGTTCTGAAGATTGATGAATTGATTTTATAAGGCAGATTGTCTATAAAAATAGAAAGCTGGGCTTCCAGCTTTCTTTTACGGATATCTTTCGCCAAGCTTTTTAAATACGGGTTTTACATATTTTCTTGTCCTGGCAGTTCCGGAAGCTTCCTGGGCCTCTTTTAACCCAGTGTAGGATGACAATAATTTTTTCGCGTTGGTCAGCGATATTGATGCTCTCGGGTTCCTGACAGCCTGATCAAGCTTTCCCAGGTGGGGCAGCTGCTCAAAATCCTGTTTAGTCGGCGGGATATGGAACGTATAATCACCGCAAACCACCAGTACGTCTGACTGCTGCTGGCTGTTTCTTGGATTGTTTGAGAAATGAAGACCAGTTTTTTTGGCTTTTCCTTCCCTGAGCATTTTTTTTATCGCATCATGTTTTAACTGATAAAGAAATTTCGGATTTGGAGCAGTCTTGGCATGACGGTTCACTGTGAAGATAGCTTGCGAGAGGTTCTCAATCGTTGGACGGAGTTGGGGAATATTGTTCCTTTCATTCTTCAATGGGTTAGGCTCCTTTCTGCATTAGCACCTATGCAAGTCCTTATTAACCATATTTCTATTATAACCTTTATTTGGCTTTTTGAGAAATAGAAGCCTTTCATCGAGCATTTTTATGGCCTGATGGCTACTCTTGTTCCGTTCGGTACCTGCCGGGCTAACTCGAGAACATCTTTGTTTTGCATGCGTATACATCCTTTTGAAACAGACTTGCCGATGGAGGCAGGGTTATTTGTTCCATGGATTCCATACCCAAGCTTGGAAAGAGATAACCACATTACGCCATAAGGTCCGCCAGGGTTGGGTTCTCTGTTGACAATGACAAATTCTCCGACGGGGGTTTGGGTCAGCATTTTCCCGATGCCGACAGGGTATGTTTTTACTAATTTGCCTGCTCTGTATAAACTGAGCCTTTTGCTGGTTAATGATACCGAAATGGAGTAAGGAATGGAAGCAGGATCCGGAAGTCCGGGAATTGAAATACGCTGGCCTGGATAAATGAGCGCAGGATTGATGATCCCGGGATTCGCTGATAGGATTTGACTTAGGGGCCGTCGATAATTTGCTGCGATAACGGCCAAAGTTTCGCCTCGCTTAACAATATGATACATAAAATCTCCTCCTCTGCATCAGCTTATGCCTGTTGTAAGAGAAGGGCACCTTGCGATTTTTCGATGTCGATTTTTAGCGAAAATTTGTAAATATTTAAAAAATAGTATCGTTTTTCCTTATTCGAAAAGGTAAAATAGGGATATAAAACTATTTCGGATCATGGACCAGGTACAAATGTACTTCTGGAATGAGGATGGTTAGATGAATCAAATGAAGCAATCACGAATCACAAAAAGAAGGAGCATGCCGGCTCCCAATAAAATCGAACAGATGATTTCAGATATCATCTTTAAACATGTGAAGGATCTCGTTTTTATCATGGAGGTAGAACCGGGATACCAATTCCGTTATTTATTTGCGAATGAAAACGGACTGCTCCACGCGGGAATGAACCCGCGTGATATTGGCAAGACGATGGAGGAAGTATTGCCGGTTAATCGGTTGGCCCCCTTGCAGCAGCAGTATTTAAAAGCCGTGAATAAAGGACAGGAAGTCGTTTTCCATGATCAAGTCGATCTTGAGAATGACAAACAGGTTCTTGGTGAGACACTGCTGACTCCGGTCAAGAATGAGTCAGGGGATGTACAATATGTTGTAGCGGTCACTCGGGATATTACCGAAACCCTGAAGGAAAAGAATCGATTGATTGACAGCGAGCAGCGCTATCGATCACTTATTGATCATAATCTTGATGCTGTTTTTTCAATTGACCTTAGAGGGAAAATCCTTGATGTCAACCCCGCTGCCCAACTATTGACAGGATATACGGGCAAACAGCTTAAATCGCGGAAGATCACCAGCTTGATTTGCGAGAGTGACCTGCCGCCATTTCACGAGCTATTGACTGATACGAAACATGGAAATGCGAAGGAATCGCTTGATTGCCGCTTCATGCACCGAAAAGGCAATTTCCTTACTGTCCATTTGAAGACAATACCAATTGTGATCCATTCTGAAATAAAAGGAATGTATATCATTATACGGGATCTTTCTGAACAGGCTAAAAATACAGAGTTGATTAGATACATGGCATTCCACGATCAGCTTACAGGGCTGCATAACCGTAGGGCACTTCTCGATCATCTTGATACTCTTGTGAAAAACAGAATGAAGCAAAAGACTCCCTTCGCCCTTCTCTTTCTGGATATCGATCGTTTCAAGTACCTGAACGATACACTGGGGCATTTTGTTGGCGACCAGATTCTAAAACAGGTTGCAGATCGGCTGGTCGAAATACAAAAAGTAAACTGTACTGTCTACAGACAGGGCGGTGACGAATTCATCATTGTCCTTGAAGAAACAGGCAGGCTAGCCGCAGGTGAATTCGCACAAAAAATATTATCCAGATTCAATGAATCTTTTTATTTCAATTCCCAGGAGTATTATATAACACCGAGCATCGGAATCAGCCTATATCCCAATGACGGGAGGGACGCTGAATCATTGATCAAATATGCGGACGAAGCATTATATAGCGTGAAAGATAAAGGGAAAGCACACTACCAATTTTATCGTTCGGACATGCAATCAACTGGCATCAATGTCATTACCCTTGAGGCCCATTTGCGAAAAGCAATCGAACGGGAAGAGCTGGAACTTTATTTTCAGCCGCAGGTGAACTTAACTACCAATGAGATATCCAGCTTTGAAGCTTTACTTCGATGGAACAGCACTGAATTAGGCTTTATTTCCCCGGCTGAGTTTATTCCGCTTGCAGAAGATACCGGGTTGATCATCCCGATTGGCAACTGGGTCATTGACAGGGCATGCCGGCAGATCAGAGAATGGTCGGACAAGGCAGGGAGGCCAATCAGGATTGCCGTCAATATTTCTCCGAAACAATTTTTGCAGCTGGATTTAGTCAGGGTAATCAAGAGTGCGGTTGAGCAGCACCATATTGATCCCGCCCTTCTGGAAATTGAGATTACAGAGGGAGCAATGCAGGATACGAAAGAAACAATCCCAACCCTGAAACGTTTGAAAAACCTGGGAATCAAAATCTCCGTTGATGATTTTGGGACAGGGTACTCATCACTCAGTTATTTAAAGCAGTTTCCTATTGATGTATTGAAAATTGACCAGAGTTTCATAGGGGATATCAAGTATAACGGCAAGGATGCCGCCATCATTACAACCATCATCCACCTGGGCAAAAGCCTGGGCATGGAAGTGATTGCAGAAGGTGTCGAAGAACAAAGCCAGGTGGAATTCCTGACAAATGCCGATTGCGAGAAAGCCCAGGGGTTCTTTTTTGCCAGACCTTTGAAAGTGGTTGAAGCAGAGGAGAGATTCATCCTCAAATCGACAACAAGCAGCTGATCAGCTGCTTGTTTTTTTGAGTGTAAATAATGTAAGTTCAGGCTGTGACAAAAATCTGAATGGAAGCCTGGTTGTTCCAAGTCCGCGATTCACATATAGTTTGAATTCCTTGTTGTTTCCTGCGTCATAGAAGCCTTCTACGTATTTTTCGGCATATGGCGGCGTAACCAGTGGACCGTAAAAGGGTATCTGGATTTGTCCGCCGTGGCTGTGTCCGCTCAGCTGCAACTGAATAGAATAATGTGCTGCTTCATCTGCTTTGTCAGGAGCATGGGACAAGAGGATGGTGTAAGAGTCTTTGGGTATATTGGACATAGCCTCTTTCAAATTAGGCTTGCCAAGCATGGCATCGTCAATGCCGGTAATCCAGATCGAACTGCCATCAAGAAGCCTGACAGCAGCGGAATCGTTCAGCAACAAGGAGAAACCTGATTGTTCCATCATTTGTTTATATAGGTCTGAACCGTATCCCCCATGATCGTGATTCCCATATACAGCAAATTTTCCAAGGGGAGCCTCTAACTGGCTTAACAGAGTAGTGATTTTCTTTTTCTTATCTGTAAAATGCCGAGGGTCATCAAGTAAATCGCCTGTAAACACAATCAAATCCGGATTCAGTTGATTAATCTTGGCAACCAGTTTCGCAAGCTGTTCAATTGTATATTGAAAACCAATATGTGTATCGCTGAATTGGATGATCTTAACTCCGTCAAATCCTGCCGGCAGCGTGGCGCTCCCGATGGTATGGCGGGTGACATCAAGCATTCGGGGCTCGACTTCACGGGCATAGAAATAGCCTCCAGTGGTGAGTCCGCCTGCAGCCAAAATCGTGCCGACTGCCTTTTTTATAAACTTCCTCCGGGTGATTTGTTCAGACATGAAAAATACCAACCTATCTCCAAATTTTCTCTACTATACTAGCAAACAAACATGGAAAAAAGAAGTGCCATTTTAGGGAAGGAACTCATTTATGTGTTTCTTGGCCATTACTCTGGGGAAGAGAAAGGAAAAGTATGACTTGTCCTTTCAGCAAAAGAGGTGTTGTTGATGAAATATTATGATATGAGAATGGAAATAATGTTTATACCGATGAAAAATGGCTATTTAAAAGTTTTTGTTTCCGGTTTTGACCGGTTAGGAACCTGGGGCAACGCGATCGCTGTCTTTAATGGTGTATCGGCTACAGCAAAGGGTTTTAATAAGAAGAGGACAATCGTCCATTCTATTGCGAAACTCCATAAATCGCTTGAGAAGAAGAGCGGTGGCAAGTAAAAGAGAAAAGGCCGGAATGGAATCCAGCCTTTATCTGTGTTTTACCGGTAACTGACTGCTCTTGATTGCATCGCTTTCCATGTTTCAATAAATCGCTGCTTGTTAACAGGCACTTGTTTTCGGCCTGACAGAGGGTCGTTCAGATAGACAGTAGTGTCATTGAACCCAACAAGGACGACTGCGTGTAAGTCGAGTGGCGTTTTTATGACTTCGCTGCCATGTGTCCATGATTCCCAACGATCAGGAAGACGATAGTCACCGGTCGTCCACACGACGGCCGGGTAACCGGAAGCCACATGGTTTAGAACAGTCTCGAAGTCTTTGCCGGTCAAATTCACCGCCCGGCCTGGAAGGTAATGGTTGATCAACTCTTCCATTGGTCTATCAAAAACTGCATACCCTGCACGTTTCCCTGTCATATCTCCAACAAAGCCTTCGGCTGGATCACCCCAGCTTATAATATCCCCGTTTGCAGATCGCTTTAGAGGATCTTTATCTTTTTTTATCTCATTGAAAAGCTTCATTTTATTCGTTTCAGCCCCGGCATACTTCAGCATCATCGCCAGGCTGGTTACTTCACATCCATACTTTAATTCTGGATTTTGTTTGATCAAGGGTACATTCATCACTATCTGTTTATCACGCTGTTGCTGTACTTCTTGTTTCTGCTCTGGTTTCGGGACCGCCAGTTCCTGAATCTGTTCAGGAACTTCCTTGATAACGAGTGGTTCATGGTCTGTTTTGAGGGTCTGTGTTTGGTTTTCGGCGGGCGAGCCGTGGCTGCATCCAAGCAATGGAAGAATAATGCCGATGAAATGCCACGGTTTCATGTCATCATCCTTCCATAAGCTCTGCTATTATCTTTAGCCATCTGGATGCTTTTATGACTTGTCGAAAATGGAAACAGTGTAACTGAGGGATTTATCATATTGTGGTAAAATCGTTCATATCAAAGTAATGGATAGGAAAATGCGCAGATTTTGAAGGGAGGTTGAGTTTTTTTGGATGCTCTTGATATATTAACCGACCTTGAGCATGTTGTTCCATACTTTCAGCCAATTTTTAATGCGGAAGAACATAAAATCATTGGATATGAAATATTAGGACGATATGTTGGCGATAAGGAAGAAATAAGTCTTGGTTCTTTTTTTGAAGATGACATGATACCTGAAGAATACCGGATAGAAGTGGAGAATGTCGTACTTAGCAAAGCTCTTGAAATAGCCTCCAGTGCAGGCGAGAAGGATCTGCTGTGGTTCGTTAACCGGGATGCGGAATTATTGATGATGGATGATGGTGAAGGATTTTTGCAAATGGTCCTCTCTTTCCAGGAAAAAGGCGTTCGTCCAGAACATATTGTCCTTGAAATATCTGATCGCCATGTCCAAAGCCATATCGAGCATCTGATCAATTACTATAAATCCTACGGAATAAAAATCGCGATGGATAAAGTAGGAAGTGAAAGCAGTTATCTAAACCGTATAGCAGGTATTGAACCAGAAATACTAAAAATTGATATGTCCTCACTCCGGTCCAATAATACCGGCCCGGCTTACCTGGATGTCCTTCATTCCTTGTCCATCCTCGCCCGTAAAATTGGTGCAGCGATATTATTTGAAAACATTGAAACACCATACCAGCTGCAATTTGCCTGGAAGAACGGAGGCAGGTTCTATCAAGGGTTTTACTTAAAAAGACCTGATCATGGCTTAGTGGACAAAGAGATACTCAAGGATAAATTAAAGGACGAAATCCACGGGTTTATTTTATCCGAGAAGAAACGGCTTCAGTCATTTTATGATTTGCGGATTGAATTGAACAGCAAGTTTCAGGAATTGATCAGCAAGTATAAAAAAGAACAAAGCCCAAGTGAGTTATTGATGGCTCTCGGTGATCGCATGGATGGGGTTGCGTTCCGGATGTATGTATGTGATGAAGACGGATTCCAGCTGTCACCTAATCTTTATAAGGCAGGGAATGAGTGGCTTTTGCAGCCCGAATATGAAAATAAGAACTGGAGTTGGCGCCCATATTTTCTTGAGAATATCATCCGAATGAGAGGCGGAAAAAAAGGGATCCTGTCAGATCGCTACAGTGACATAGAAACCGGGGAAGTCATTAGGACTTTTTCGCTGCCATTGAATGAAAAGGAGTTTCTGTTCGTTGACTTATGTGCCTCTTTTTTGCATGTAAGAGAAGGGTTATTTTGACAGGGTGAATGGCGAATAGGAAAGCGGATTAAGCACAATTTATATATACAGCCTTCTATAAAGGGGGATTTATATGAGTATCTATACGACAATGCTTTTATTAGCAGGCGCGGGTGTGCTGGCTGGCGGTCTGTTCTATACCTGGGCATTAGGCAAGGGACAGAAAAGAGCGCAGGGTAATCTTGATTCCCAGGTTCCAGGAGCTGTCCAGGAGCACGCATATATCCGTAATCCAATCTTTTTAACCTATATCATTGTTCTTTCAATCGCCCTGTTGTTCGTCGTTTATTTTGCGGTGACCACAGCCAGGTATTAACCTCCAAGTTTGGGGGTTATTTTTTTTTCCCTGATAAACCAACAATTTTTTCACTATTTGCGTTAGTTCGAGCGAGTATAGGGTAATTTGAGAATAAGAAGCCGCTTTTTATGTCAGATGGTGAAGTTATTTTACGAATGAATTTCATAATTATATAGGGTAAATCTTGGTAAAATTGTATGTACCAGTCATCAAGAAAGAGGGGGAGAAAATGGACAAGCGCTCTAAGCTATTATTTCTTTTATTTGGATTTTTTGTTTTGTTCGTCCCGGCCAATGCATACGCACAGTCAGATCTGCATGACAGGGAAGAAGTTTTCGAATTCCTCGGGATAGCTTTTGATTCACAGGTCTCGTTAAGTGAAAAGGGGAGGAGTATGGAGGAGATTGACAGCATCCTTGACCCTTATTTTACAGATGCGTACAAGTCAGGATTCATTGAAGAAAACGTTGTCGGCCAGGAAAATGATTTCCAGACATATGGAACCGACTTTGCTCCATATTATATCCCGTTTTACGCATTTTCCGAAAAAACAAAAGTTGTGGAAACCGAAAATGAAATTTATGTTGTTGAGTTTTTCCCAGCCACTACTGAAGGCCCGGTAGGCTATGAAGATCATTATGAAGGATTGAAGCTTGTTAAAGAAAAGGACGGGTGGAAGGTCGCTGAATATTTGTATGATCAGGTGCCCCAGGAAGTAATTCATCAGGCATATCCTGAGAAAGTGAAGGATCAGCAGGCTGCTAAACCCGAAAGTGAAGATAAGCCGTTCACCGGTGATATCGTTTTTGGGCCGAATTTCTCGACATTAAACACGTTCATGGAATTAGGCGTGGTATTCCAGAACGAAAGCAGGACCATTCTATTTGGTCTATTATAAAGGTGGAAGAGGTGCCTCAAATGGCACCTCTTCTTTTGTGTTTTTGTCCGAATTGAGTGTGTTTTTCGCACGATGCAACACTTTTTATCATTCTTTTATATCCAGGACTTGTTTTAACCGCTCGAGATCGAACCCTGTGATGACTTCTTCACCTACTACAATCGTAGGTGTTGAGTAGGAGTTGTAAGTATGTGTCAGCTCCTGCCTGCTGCTGTCATCTTCACTGATGTTCTTTTCGGTAAAAGAAAAATTGAATTCAGTCAGGAACATTTTAATGATTTTGCAGGAAGGGCAATCATTTTGTGTATACACGATGATGTCATTCATATCAATGGCTTCCTCCGTTCAGTTTTGTTAAATAATGGGCCAGTCCCATCGCACTTACATTGATGTCTAGGTAGAGCAGCTCGTAAATCGGATGGCTGTCAGCCAGACCTTGCTGTTTTAAATGGGAACGTATTTTATCATAAAGGTTTTTGGTGATATTTTCGACTAGTTTTTCACGTTGATTTTCATCTGAAAAAGCCAGTTCTGCTTCCTGAATGAATAGTTCAAGCCAGTGCTCAACCTGCCTGAAAGCTTCGGCTGGATTTTCAGACATGCCATAATGTCCGAAAAAGATTCTCTCGATTCCCAATTCCTTATACTTGTTTATGGAGTCAAGCATTTTCCCAGGGTCAAACTGATTTGGCGAGGTAGTGGGAAGATAGAATTCAATTCCTTCGCGGTCAAGCTGTGGATAAAATATCCCGGCGGTATCACCAGAAAAAATTCCTTTTGTTAAGGGATGATAAACGCTCAGGTGATGATTGGCATGTCCGGGAGTGTCAAGGAACTGCAGTGTCAACTTCTCGCTGATTTTAAGTGTCTCGCCCTCACCCTTAATCACCAAACGGTCCTCAGGTACTTCTACAATGGGATCGAACAGCTCAGAAAACTTTTCTCCATAAACCGCTTTTGCTCCCTGAATCAATCTGGAGGGATCGGCTAGATGCCTTGCACCCTTAGGATGGACGATGACTTTTGCATTTGGACAGTGCTTGAGCATCAAACCTGCACCGCCGGCATGGTCGAGATGGATATGGGTAACGATTATGTATGAGATATCTGCCGGGGATATTCCGAGTGTGTTCAATCCTTCAAGGATATAGGGAATGGATGGACTGGCGGAAGTTTCGATCAGGGTAACCTTGTCCTCTGTCAATACATAGGTTCCGGTACGTTCTTCCATCTTGAGGTCGTAATCATCAATAAGAAAGACATTTTGTGATATTTGTACGGGCTTTTTCAAAAAATCACTCCTTTTCTCGAAGCTTTTACTTGTACATCGTCTGACAATATTTTATTCTGTTAATATTGACATGTAAAGAATTATGTATAGAAAATTCTGAAATCATTTTACATGGATATAAATAGGCCAATTGCAAAATCTATTGATAAGTTATTGGTTTTTGTCTTGAAAGGAGAGGGAGCAATGTCACAGCTTCAAGGAATCATCACCCGTTTAAAGAATCTGCAAGAGCAGTCTAATGGAGGGGAGCCTTCCCAACGCTTTTTTGAGGTGAACGGAGAGCGTAAATGCCAGGTTACATACCATCCAAAAACGGAAACATATGAACTGGAAGTTTACAACGACAAGGAAAAGCCTAAGAAATACCAGTTCGATAACATCGACATGATTACGATTGAGATCTTTGACCTTATTCAGTAATCAAAGATCCATAGCAAAAGGGCCTCATTTTGTGGTCCTTTTTTGTTCTTATAGGAAATAATAAAAGCGATAAAGTGTGGATAACAAAAGTGGTTATCTTAATCCAGCTCCAGCGCCTAGCCCTCGAGACGTTTACCTAGCTTCGGCTCCTAACTCCTCGAGACGTTTCGGTCCTGCCAATGAAGTCAAAGAGCGACTTCACTGTCAGGCCCTCCAGTGCTTGTCGGGGCTGACCAAGGCGCTTGCGCTTTTTGTTATCCTTTTTGAGCAAACTAAATAAAAGCACCACCCTATAATTTATGATAAAATGAAATGGAAAGAAATCCATTTTAGGGAGTTTTCGCCATGATTAGTCTTTACAGCGGTGAATTTTTGGGATTATCGGTTAAGGACCTGATGATTCCTTCTGAACGTGTAGCCCACGTCCAAGTCGGCAATAGTCTTGAGCATGCCCTCCTTGTCCTGACAAAGAGCGGATATACTGCAATTCCTGTACTGGATCCACATTATCGTTTAATGGGTTTGATCAGTACACCTATCATAATGGATTCCATCCTCGGACTTGAGAGAATCGAATTTGAGCAGCTTGATACGAAAAAGGTTGAAACCGCGATGAATACAGAAATCCCCAGGATCAATGTCCATTCCGATTTGCAATCTTCCCTTGATTTGCTGGTTGACTATCCGTTTCTATGTATAGAAGATGAATCAGGGATTTTTGAAGGAATTCTGACAAGACGGACCGTTTTGCTGAAGCTGACGAATGAGGTAAAAAGAAATCATAAAAAATAGTGCCTGAGGCAGCTCCCGGATACGGGAGCTGAATTTTTTACTTTTTGAGGTGTATGTATGGGACAAGCTGAACAAAGGACTACGAGAAAAGAAACGAAACGGCCTTATGTCCTGGCAACAGTCATGCTCGCCATGTTCATGGGAGCCGTGGAAGGGACTATCGTGTCAACCGCGATGCCTGCCATAGTCGGGGATCTTGGCGGGTTTGCGCTATACAGCTGGGTTTTCTCAGCTTACTTGCTTATGAATGCTGTTACGGTCCTTATCTATGGGAAACTTTCTGATTTATTTGGAAGGAAACCAATTCTGACTGTTGGAATCATTGTATTCTTGATTGGGTCCATCCTGTCGGGTACGGCAGAAACGATGGAGATGTTGATTTTATACCGGTTCATCCAGGGTTTTGGCGCCGGCGCTGTCATGCCGATTGCCACGACGATTGTTGGGGACATCTATTCTAAAGAGGAAAGGGCAAAGGTACAGGGTTACCTTTCCAGTGTTTGGGGAATCTCAGCCGTATCAGGCCCGGCACTTGGTGGCCTCCTTGTGGAATATGCAAGCTGGAGGTACGTGTTTTGGATCAATGTCCCGCTAGGTATCCTGGCAATCGCGGGTCTCTGGTTATATCTTCATGAAAATATCGAGAAAAAGAAGCATAAGGTTGATTATCCGGGAGCTATACTGCTGACAATCTCCATTAGTTCCTTGATGATTGTCCTTGTAGAAGCTGGGGCGAACTGGGCTTGGACTTCACCGAAAACAATCGGTCTCATCAGCTTGAGTGTCATTGGATTCATTTTCTTCATTCTTCAGGAGAAAAGGGCAGAAGAGCCTATGATGCCATTTAATATTTGGCGTGAACAGTCCATCTTTATCGCCAATATGACTTCATTGACTACGGGCGTCATGCTAATAGGTATATCTAGCTTTTTGCCTGCGTTTGTCCAGGGTGTCATGGAAAGGTCTCCGATCGTAGCCGGTTTCACCCTGACGGCAATGTCGATTGGCTGGCCAATTGCTTCGGCAGCCAGTGGACGGCTCTTACTGAGTATCGGCTACCGCAAAACTTCCGTTTTTGGCGGGGTATTTCTGATCCTGGGCAGCATTCTGTTTGTCACTCTAACACCGGAGGCAGGTCCCTTATGGGCTGCAGCGGGGTCGTTTTTCGTAGGTGTAGGGATGGGGCTGACAAGTACGGCTTTCATCGTTTCTATTCAAAATACCGTCGCCTGGCAGCAAAGAGGAATCGCCACCGCCGCCAATATGTTCATGAGGAACCTTGGCAATACCGTTGGTGCTGCTCTGCTGGGCGGTGTTCTTAACAGCAGCATCCTCAGCTATATGAAAAAGCATGGAGCAGAAGACCATGACCTTTCGATCGATGCAGCAAATGTTCTGCTCAATGAGGCAGAACGCCAAAAGCTTTCGGTCGGCATGAAAACGATTCTTCAGGACGCGCTGACAAATGCACTGCATTCGGTCTATATTGTCGTATTCATATTCGCAGTCATCAGCTTGCTGTTCATCTTATTTTTGCCAAAAGAAGAAAAAACTGCAGATTGAATTCATCTGCAGTTTTTGTTTATAAAATAATCGACGCGAATGGTACTATATAAATGAAAAACATTTAAAGAGGGTAAGCGATGTCATCAATTTCTGAATTCCATTTATTATCGGTGCTTGCACAGGAAATGAATATGAGGAAGGCGGCGGAAAGACTGTTTGTCTCGCAGCCAGCGTTGTCCCAGCGCCTTCAATCGATCGAGAAGGATTGGGGCACGAAACTGTTCCTTCGCTCCCAGAAGGGACTTACTTTGACTCCCGCAGGAGAGGTCGTACTCCAATTTGTCAATGAGACCATTGCCAGGGAAGAAAAAGCGAGAGAAACCATCCATGCATTAAACTCTGAAGTGTATGGAACCCTTAAAATAGCTGTCGCCTCAATTGTCGGACAAAATTGGCTTCCACAGGTGTTGAAGAAATATGTAAGCCGTTATCCTCAGGCAAAAATCTCGCTTGTGACCGGTTGGAGCAGTGAAATATCAAAGGCACTCTATGAGGACCAGGTCCACATTGGCATTATCAGGGGAACGCCAGACTGGAAGGGTGTGAAAATCCACCTTTTCAAAGACAGCCTCTACCTGGTAGACACAGAAATCACGAGTCCGGAACAAGTCCTGGATACAGATCGGCCGTTCATCCAGTTTAAAAGTGATTCGAACTACTACCAGGAAATCCAGGATTGGTGGCTGCGGCAATTCCAGACAGCGCCTAAAAGAACCATCATTGTCGACCAGATTGAAACGTGTAAACAAATGACGTTCAATGGAATTGGCTATGCCATCCTCCCGGCAATTACGCTCAATGGAGCTGAAAAGGATATTTTCAAAGTACCGCTTCATGACGAAAACAATGAACCTTTAGGAAGAGATACCTGGCTCCTTGGCTACGAATCAGCCTTCCAGTTAAAGCAGGTTCAGGCTTTCATTGAAATCGTCAAGGAACATATCGTCGATTCGAAGAAAAACGATAATTAGTTTTCCTTGTTTTAAAAACTTTTGTTTGTTAAAGTAATTTTTAGAAAAGGCTGTTTTCATTCGATTGCTTTAGTACATTAGCAAGGCGTCGACAAGAAGAGCCTGTGACCACACATACATAATTGGAGGTAAAGTAAATGAAAATGATGGATGCGAACGAAATTATTTCGTTCATTCAAAATAGCAAGAAAGCGACACCAGTGAAGGTTTATATCAAAGGGGAACTTGAAGGGATAGACTTCGGTGAGAACTCAAAGACATTCTTCTCTGGAAACAGCGGTGTCATTTTTGGCGAATGGGCTGAAATCAATCAGGCACTTGAATCGAACCAGGACAAAATCGAAGAGTATGTCGTTGAAAACGATCGCAGGAATTCTGCCATTCCATTGCTTGATATGAAGAATATCAAAGCGCGCATTGAACCAGGCGCCATCATCAGGGACCAGGTGGAAATTGGTGATAACGCCGTAATCATGATGGGAGCTTCCATCAATATCGGGGCTGTTATCGGTGAAGGCACGATGATTGATATGAACGTTGTTCTGGGCGGACGTGCGACAGTCGGAAAGAACTGCCATATCGGTGCAGGCTCTGTACTTGCGGGTGTCATTGAGCCACCTTCAGCAAAGCCAGTCGTGGTTGAGGACGATGTCGTCATTGGTGCGAACGCAGTTGTCCTTGAAGGGGTAAAAGTAGGCAAGGGAGCTGTTGTAGCTGCAGGCGCCATTGTAATCGACGATGTGCCTCCATACACAGTGGTAGCTGGAACACCAGCTCGCGTAATCAAGGAAATCGATGAAAAAACGAAATCAAAAACTGAAATCAAGCAGGAACTTCGCCAGCTTTAATAGCAAGCAAGAAAGAAAGCGTGGATATTCGGTCCGCGCTTTCTTTTATAAGGAGAGAACGATATGAATTGGGACGCATTCATTAAAATTAGAAGAGATTTGCACCAGATTCCTGAACTTGGTTTCAAGGAGTTCAAGACGCAGGCTTATCTCCTTGATTATCTGAAGAGTCTTTCCCTAGACCGGCTAGAAGTAAAGACCTGGAAGACGGGGGTTTTCGTTAAAATACAAGGGAAGAATCCCAAAAAGACGATCGGGTACAGGGCAGACATCGATGGGCTGCCAATTACAGAAGCAACAGGCTTGGAATTCCAATCTCTTCATAAAGGACATATGCACGCTTGCGGACATGATTTCCATATGACAATTGCTCTTGGACTGATCACGTACTTTGTTGAAAACCCGATTGATGATCATTTGCTGTTTATTTTTCAGCCGGCGGAAGAAGGTCCGGGTGGCGCTGAACCTATGCTCAAGACAGATATCATGCAGGAGTGGAAACCTGATTTGATCATTGCCCTGCACATTGCCCCTGAATATCCGGTGGGAACAATCGCAACAAGGGAAGGGCTGTTGTTTGCCAATACCTCTGAGTTGTTCATTGACCTTGAGGGGAAAGGGGGACATGCAGCATATCCTCATCAAACGAATGATATGGTTGTTGCTGCATGTGCTCTTGTGAACCAGCTTCAGTCAGTAGTTTCAAGAAACGTCGATCCGCTTGATAGTGCGGTGATCACCATCGGTAAAATCACCGGGGGGACCGTGCAAAACATCATCGCGGAAACCGCAAGACTGGAGGGTACAATCCGGACGCTGTCTGTGGAATCCATGGCAAGAGTCAAGGAAAGAATCGAGGCACTTGTCAAAGGCATTGAAGTAGGCTATCAATGCAAAACGTCAATTGACTATGGTGCCATGTACCATCAGGTTTATAATAATGAAGAAATTGCGCGTGACTTCATTGCCTTTGCTGAAAAAAAGGAAAACATTGAAGTAGTCGTTTGTAATGAAGCGATGACAGGGGAAGACTTTGGCTATATGCTGAAAGAAATTCCGGGAATCATGTTCTGGCTTGGTGTTGACTCCGGATATGGACTGCATCACTCAAAGCTTAATCCAGATGAAGAAGCGATCAAGTCTGCTCTTGATTTATTGACAGGGTATATCGAATATAAAAGTAAATAGATTGAGAATCTATCATTCCAAAAAAAGAGGTGTTCGATATGAGACTGCGTCAGCCTTTGCCCGAGATATCAGGAGCGACTGAATGGCTGAATAGTGAGGTTGCGAGAGAACAGCTGGTCGGCGAAAAACCGACGCTGATCCATTTTTGGTCAATCAGCTGCCATCTGTGCAAGGTAGCAATGCCAATGGTGAATGAACTCCGTGATACTTATAAAGACAAACTGAATGTGATGGCTGTCCATATGCCCCGGTCAGAACAGGACATGAATATGGATGAAATCAAACAGACAGCAGAAGAGCATCAGATTTCCCAGCCCATCTTCATTGACGACGAGCTTAAATTGACGAATGCATTTGAAAACCAGTACGTCCCTGCTTACTATCTCTTTGACAAAGACGGCCTGTTAAGGCATTTCCAGGCTGGCGGAAGCGGGATGAAGATGTTTGAAAAGCGCCTGATCAGATTAATCGACGAAACTGAAAACAACGAATGATGGTTGATTAACATCTTTCTTTTACGTCCGAGAACTCGGATTTTTTTTAAAGAATGTACTTCGAGAATGTCCGATAAAGGCAGTCTAATGGACGCAATTAAAGAAATCGCCATAAGAAAGTCTGATAGAACGAGTCTAACGGACACCTTTTAAGGAAATCGTCATAAGAATGTCCGATAGAAGCAGTCAAACGGACACTTTTCAAGGAAATCGTCATAAGAATGTCCGATAGAAGCAGTCTAACGGACACTTTTCAAGGAAATCGTCATAAGAATGTCCGATAGAAGCAGTCTAACGGACACTTTTCAAGGAAATCGTCATAAGAATGTCCGATAGAAGCAGTCTAACGGACACTTTTCAAGGAAATTGTCATGAGAATGTCCGATAGAGGGGCTCTAACGGACACTTATCAAGGAAATCAACATGAGAACGTCCGACAGAGGAATCTGTCGGACATTTTGCATTCAAGTCATAAGGTTGACTCTGAATCGCTCTGCGTCATCCTGGTATGTTTTTCTCACTTACTCACCCTCAAAGAAGTAAATGCATCTATCCTTCTACCCATAAAATCAGATAATTCCTATATACAAAAAAATAAAAAAATTCTTAAAAAAGGCTGGAAAAATATTTCGAAACTCGATATATTAATGTATACGTGCCTTTTCTTTTTGTTAAGCTTTTCCAAAGGGGGGAAATGAATGGAGACATTCAAAAAACTGAAGGAGTATTATTGGCCTTATAAAAATTACTTTACATGGTCGATTTTCTTTATGTTAATCGTAACGGCAATAACTGTAGTGTATCCTATGATTCTTCAGCTTACGATTGACGAAGCCGTCATTGGCGGAAGGTATGAAATGATTCCGGTCCTGGCAGTTGGTTTCGTGGGATTCATGATCGTTAAAGGGGTTTGTACTTATATTTATCAATATACGGGGGACCTTTTCGGAATCCACTCTGTATATAAACTGAGGAATTCGCTTTATGAAAAGCTACAATTTCTTTCTTTCCGATATTATGACAATGCGAAGACGGGGGACCTGATGTCGCGGCTTACGGCTGATGTAGAAGGATTCCGCTTTTTCCTGAGCTTCGGGTTCTCCGAATTGATTCGTTTTGTTCTTCTAATCGGCATAAGTTTCTCCGTGATGTTCTATTATTCGATCCCTCTGACGCTGGTGACGCTTGCGACCCTGCCTTTTCTTGCAGTGGTCGTATATAAGTTTGATAAAGCGGTACATCCAGCTTTCAGGGGGATCCGCAAATCATTTGGTAAATTGAATACTAAGGTCCAGGAAAACATCAGCGGAATCAACACGGTGAAATCGCTGTCGCGTGAAGATTATGAGATTGGCAGATTCAATGATTCGAACGGTAATTATAAGGATCAATATTTATTTACATCTGAAATTTGGGCGAAGTATTTTCCGCTCATGGAGTTTCTCGGCAACTTGAGTGTCGTCCTGTTATTGGGTTACGGTGGTTTCCTTGTCATGGACGGATCGCTGCTTCCGGGGGAGTTGGTAGCATTTTACAGTCTTGTCTGGTACATCATGTGGCCAATCATGAACCTTGGATTCGTGGTGAATCTTTTTTCACAATCAAAGGCATCTGGTGAAAGATTATTGGAGATCCTTGAGGCTGACGATGAAATCGAAGAGAAGAAGGAAGCTCTGCAGATTGAGAAGCTTTCTGGAGCAGTGGAATTCGATCATGTCACACTCCGCTATGGGGAGGATGAAAATGCTGCATTATATGATATATCCTTCAAGGCAAAGCCAGGACAGACAATCGGCCTGATTGGGTCGACAGGGTCAGGGAAAACAAGTATAACCCAGCTGATGACAAGATTTTATGAGCCGGTTTCAGGCCAGGTACTTATTGATGGCCGGGATATCAAGGAATACTCAGTCCGTTCACTTCGAACCAATATCGGCATTGTCCTTCAGGAATCTTTCCTATTTTCATCATCGATCAAAGCCAATATTTCGTATGGAAACCCGGATGCGACAATGGAAGAAATCATTGCAGCCGCCAAAAGAGCTCAGGCGCATAGTTTTATCATGGAGCTTCCGGATCAATATGATACCATTCTGGGCGAAAGAGGCATGGGACTATCCGGAGGCCAGAAGCAAAGAATCGCCATTGCGAGGGCAATCTGCGTCAATCCAAGTATTTTAATCCTGGATGATGCCACAAGTGCGGTTGATATGGAAACGGAGTTCAAGATCCAGCAGGCATTGCTGGAAGTCATGAAGGGACGGACGACATTCATCATTGCACACCGCATTTCCTCTCTCAAACATGCAGATGAAATTCTTGTGCTCGAAAAGGGATCCATTGCCGAACGCGGAACCCATGAGCAATTGATCAAGAATGGCGGAACGTATCAAAAGATTTATGATATCCAGTTCAAGGACCGTCAGAAAGTGACACATACTGGCTAATCTCCTGAGTCACACTGTCCGTCAATCTATTAAAAACAAGAATGCAGGGGGGAAGGTTTGTGAGCAGTAAAAGCAATTCTCAAGTTCTAAAAAGATTTCACTATTCTACTGATCAGATAATCGATAAGCCTTTTAACTGGAAACAGATGTTGAGGCTTTTCAGCTATTTAATGCCATATAAGAAAACGTTAGTGCCGCTGTCGATTGCAATGGTATTGATCACGACAGCGGTCAGGCTGGTGATCCCGATCCTCATTGGGATCTACACACTTGACAGGGCAGTGAAAAACAAGGATGAAACCATGCTGTTCTGGCTGGTGGCCATCATCGCAGGATTATATACAGCCTCTTATATCGCGAATATTTTCAGGATTCGCTGGATGAATCAATTAGGCCAAAATGTCATTTATGATTTGCGGAAGCACTTGTTCACCCATGTGCAAAACCTTTCCCATCGATTTTTTGACCAGCGTTCGGCTGGTTCGATACTGGTAAGGATCATGAATGACATCAATTCACTTCAGGAATTGTTCACCAATGGTGTCATCAACCTGTTAATGGATATGGTTCTCCTGATTGGGATCTTCTTTATCCTGTTCTCGCTGAGTCCACAGCTAACATTGGCTATCATGATCATTTTGCCAATCATGTTCCTGATCTCGACAAAGCTGAGAAAAAATATCAGGCGCTCCTGGCAGGATGTACGGATGAAGCAATCAAAGCTGAACTCCCACTTGAATGAAAGCATACAGGGGATAAGGGTTACACAATCATTTACCCAGGAAAAAGAAAATATGGCCTTCTTTGATGGTGTCAATGATGAGACCTTCCAAAGCTGGAAGTCTGCTTCACAGAAAAATGCCATGTTCCGTCCAATGGTAGAATTGACAAATGCACTCGGAACCGCAGTGCTGATCTGGTATGGAGCAAGCCTGATCCAAAATGACACCATCTCCATCGGTGTGTTCGTCTCATTTGCCTTCTATCTGGGCATGTTTTGGGAGCCAATTTCAAGATTGGGACAGGTGTATAACCAGCTGTTGATGGGGATGGCCTCGTCGGAACGAATTTTTGAATTTCTTGATGAAAAACCTATTGTCTCTGAAATCGACAATCCAATTAAACTGGATGACATCCGCGGTGACATAAAATTTGATAAAGTTGTATTCTCTTATGATGAAAAACGGACTGCACTAAAAGGAGTCAGCCTCGAAATGCTGGCTGGCCAGACCGTGGCATTGGTGGGACATACGGGCTCAGGAAAGACGACCATAGCAAATCTGATCAGCCGGTTTTATGATCCGACATCAGGTAAGGTATTGGTTGATGGATATGACCTCAAAGACATCTCCATTGGCAGCTTGAGGAAACATATCAGTATTGTCTTGCAGGATACCTTCATTTTTTCCGGGACGATCTATGATAACATCCTTTTCGGCAGACCGGATGCCACCGAAGAAGAAGTCATGGCTTCTGCTGAAGCAGTTGGGGCGGCGGATTTTATCGCCAAACTGCCGAATGGCTATAAAACGGAGGTTGAAGAGCGCGGGAATATCCTTTCGGTGGGGGAAAGGCAGCTCCTATCCTTTGCCAGGGCATTGCTTGCAAATCCACGTATCCTGATCATGGATGAAGCGACAGCAAGCATTGATACGGAAACAGAGATGAAAATCCAGAAAGCCCTCAAGACGCTGTTGAAGGGCAGGACAGCGATCATCATTGCCCACCGATTGTCAACCATCAGGGAAGCGGATAATATTTTCGTACTGGAAAATGGTTTGATCATCGAGCATGGTAATCATGCTCAGCTGATGGAGCTTCAGGGAGAATATCATGACCTTGTAAAAGCCCAATTCAATATGCTGGATGCAGGATAGAAAGTCTTCTTATTGAAGGCTTTCTTTTTTTAATTTGTAACATATTTACAAAGATGCCGTCTATTACATAAAGATCATAAACTTAGGGGGCCATCCATTGTTGAAAAGGAATTTACTTATATTGATTTCGTTATTATTTTTGCTTGCCGGCTGCAGTGGAGGAACATCTTCAAGTGAAAAAAGTGGAATGAACGAAAGGGGAGACGCTAAGTCTGCCGAAATGGAAAATGTCAGCGAGGACAGGGTCAGCTTTTCAGAAAAAGGAGAACAGAATCATGCTGCCGGGGAGAAATCCAAAACACAGAATCAAGACGGTGTATCAGAAAAGACCGTTACTGCCGAACGGATGGTCATTTTCAATGCTGAAATGGATATAACCGTGAAAAATTTTGAAAATGCGCGCAATGCACTAGAAGAGAAGGCAGAAAGCTATAATGGGTATATTGTTCAATCCGATTCAAACCGTTATGATGACGAACAGCAAAGCGGGATGATGACGTTCAGGATCCCACAGGAGCACTTCCATGCCTTTTTGAATGATGCGGAGGGCCTTTCTGTCCAGGTTAATAATCGGAGGGTGAGCGGGCAGGATGTTACCGAGGAATATGTCGACCTGGAATCACGCTTGAAATCGAAAAAAGCAGTGGAAGCGAGGCTCATAGAATTTATGAAAGAGGCTCAGAAAACTGAGGATCTTTTAAAGATTTCATCAGATTTAGCTGATGTCCAGGAAGAAATCGAACAGCTCGCCGGGAGGAAGAAATTTCTCGAAAACCAGACAGCATACTCGACGGTAACGATCTCTTTGCAGGAAACACTGGTAGCTGTCCCGAAGATCGATAATGAAACCCTTAACACCTGGCAGAAAATCAAGAAACAGTTTGCAGATAATATAAATATTTTGCTTGCTGCCGGCTCAGGGATTATCGTATTTTTTGTGGGCAATCTTCCTATGCTACTGATAGTTGGAGTGATTGTTGCAGCAATTATTTATATTGTACGGAAAAAGAATAAGCCTGGCCAAAAAAATAATATGGATTCTAATGGTTAATAAAAGCTGACTATGCAGTGATTGCTGCCTATCGAATTAATACAGTTTCAGCATGTCTAGACGTACCGAAACTCTTTTCGGGGAGATAACTGAACTATATTTATAAAAAAACCGCTGCGATGATCGCAACGGTTTTTTTGCTACACCTCCATGATGATCGGCAGGATCATTGGGCGGCGTTTTGTCTTTTCGTATAGGAATGGTGCAAGTGTATCAGTGATTTCATTTTTGATTTCAGACCACTGAGTAGTTTTTCTTTCCATCACTTTATTCAAGTGTTTACTGATCAAGCTTTGCGCATCATTGATCAGATCCCCGGATTCTCTCATATAAACAAATCCGCGTGAAATCAGGTCAGGGCCAGCGGCAATCTTGAATTCCTTCATATTGATGCTTACCACTACAACGACAAGGCCTTCTTCTGATAGAATGCGGCGGTCGCGAAGAACGATATTGCCGATGTCGCCTACTCCGCTTCCGTCAATATACACATTGCCAGATGGGATTTTGCCAGCCACACCGACCTCATTGTCGCCTAGAGCAAGAACTTCACCATTGTCCATTATGAAGCAATTTTCTTCTGGCACTCCGCAATCGGCAGCAAGCTTGCTATGCATCTTCTGCATACGGAATTCACCATGGATTGGCATGAAGTATTTCGGTTTAATCAGTCGCAGCATCAATTTTTGTTCTTCCTGACCGCCATGACCCGAAGTATGGATATCATTCAATGGACCATGGATGACATCAGCACCAGCACGGGACAGCAAGTTGATGGTCCTGTTGACGCTGATCGTATTCCCAGGAATAGGGGAAGAAGAAAAGACAACTGTATCGCCAGGCTGAATCTGGATTTGACGGTGTGTACCGTTTGCAATACGTGATAAAGCGGCCATTGGCTCGCCCTGGCTTCCGGTACAGAGGATCGTGACCTGGTTGGCAGGCAGCCTGTTGATCTGCTGTGCATCGATGAATGTATCCTTTGGAGCATTAATATAGCCAAGATCTTGTCCAATTGTAATCGCTGATTCCATGCTTCTGCCGAACACGGCAACTTTTCTGCCATTTGCGACTGCGGCTTCGGTAACTTGCTGCAGTCTATGTATGTTCGAAGCAAAAGTTGCGAATATGACCCGTCCGTCAACCTTACGGAAAATATCTTGAATGCTCTCACCTACACGGCGTTCAGACATTGTGAAATTAGGCACCTCGGCATTTGTACTATCAGATAGCAAGCATAGGACGCCTTCTTTGCCGATTTCAGCCATTTTTGTAAGGTTGGCCGGCTCACCGACCGGGGTAAAGTCAAATTTAAAATCACCGGTGTGGACGATTTGCCCTGGTGGTGTTTTTACAACGACCCCATAGGAATCAGGAATGCTGTGTGTTGTCCTGAAGAACGTAACAGATGTCTTGCGGAATTTGATGATATCATCTTCCTTGATTTCTATCAGCTTGGCCTTTCGCAGCAGACCATGTTCTTCAAGCTTGTTTTTGATAAGGCCGAGTGCCAGTTTTCCGCCATAAATCGGGACATTGATTTCACGAAGCAAATAAGGGATGCCGCCGATGTGGTCTTCGTGGCCGTGAGTAATGAACAGGCCTTTGATTTTGTCTTCATTTTTTACAAGATAGGAATAGTCAGGAATAACATAATCAATTCCCAGCAATTCATCCTCAGGGAATTTGATGCCTGCATCTATCAAAATGATTTCATCCTGAAACTGCACGCCATACGTGTTCTTGCCGATTTCGCCCAATCCTCCGAGCGCGAAAACGGCTGTTTGGTCATTTTTTACGAATTTCATAAATTATTCGATCTCCAATACTTCAAAGTCTTCTTTTTGTTTCTCATACTCCAAATAGTTACCCTCAACTGCCTCGACATATTCGATGTTATACTGGCGGTCAACAATTTTTGTCCGTACTTCTCTTTCAGAGCCGGCTTCAACATAAATAGTCTGTGTCTTTTCACGAACTGGTACTTGCTTGTTGGATTCCTGGAAGTAAACTTTATAAATCATTAAAAATCTCTCTCCTTAAATAAACTTTTCTATTTTACAGGATGCCCTTCATAAAACCGATTTCATTATCTGCCGAATTCCGGCTGGATTGCAGCATATGCAATGCCGGATTGTTTGATGGCTTTGAAATCAATTAAATCTCAGCCCTATATAAAATGACAATGTTACCATTGTTATTATCAACCGTGCGTGTTTTCCGCTATTAACCAATTTACAATAAGGAAGGAGCCCTTCGCAAGTTTGAAGGGCTCAAAAAGTTAAGCGATTGTTTTTTTACGAAGCAAATCTTTCCACTGTTTCAAAAGCTTCTTTCTTAGCTTCTTTAACATAGTGGATCATCTCCTTAATTCTTATTTTAAACTATCCTTGTCCAATGTAAAGTAAACAAGGAAAAGTTTAGCAAAGATTATTTTTCAAATTCCTATCTTTTTGTTTATATTATATGATGAAATAGCAAATTTTTTCATGGATATTGATGGAATGACATAAATTGTCATTTATTTGACACACTTTTATACTGCATTTTTCTGTACATGCACTGTGCGATTTGGTAGACTACCGGGATTACATAAAAAAACCCAATGGTTGGGAAAATACTTTCTATAAGAGAGAGCATCGAAGGAGAAAATCATGAGCAAAATCGTATTTTTTGATATTGATGGTACACTATTGGACCATGATAAAAATCTGCCTGCCTCCACAAAGGAGGCACTTGAAAAGCTGAAGGAAAACGGTATATTCGTAGCGATTGCTACTGGAAGAGCTCCATTCATGTTTGAAAACCTCAGAAAAGAGCTGGATATCGATTCTTTTGTAAGCTTTAATGGACAATACGTGGTGTTTGAAGGGGAGCCAATTTATAAAAACCCTTTGAACAACCAAAAAATAGAGGAACTTTACAAAGAGGCTAAAGACCAGGGTCACCCGGTCGTATTTATGAATCATCAGACGATGAAGTCATCTGTAAAGCATCACCATTTTATCGAAACGAGCCTGGGTGGATTGAAATTTGCCCATCCGGAGCAGGATGACAGATTTTATGTTGACAGGGACTTGTTCCAAACCCTTCTTTTTTGTGAAGAAGGTAGGGAGGAGTTTTACCGGGAAAATTATCCGGAGTTTACTTTTATCAGATGGCATCCTTATTCAGTTGATGTTCTTCCTGCAGGTGGGTCAAAGGCGGAAGGTATTAAGAAGATGGTCGAACGGTTAGGTTTCAAGCCCGAGGACGTCTATGCATTCGGCGATGGACTTAATGACCTGGAAATGCTGGAAGCTGTGGGAACAGGTGTCGCCATGGGCAATGCTGTGCCACAACTAAAGGAACTGGCGAATATGATGACCCGTGATGTTGATGATGATGGGATATGGCATGGCTTGAAAAAGTTGAATTTGATCTAGAGTTAATAATTAGCATTAATACTGCTTCACAAAAAAAGCCGAATCTAATCAGATTCGGCTTTTTACCGTTCTACTGGGACAGCATTCGGTATGTCGGCATATGGATCCTGCTTATTGATATGATCGTAAAACATGATTCCGTTCAAGTGGTCGATTTCATGCTGGAAGACAATAGCGGGAAGGCCTTTGAGACGTATCTTCACTTCGTTTCCTTCAAGGTCGATTCCTCTTACAGTGATTCTTGCATATCTTGGCACATAACCGGGGATCGACTCATCTACTGAGAGACAGCCTTCGCCAGCTGCCAGATAAGATTGTTCTACTGAATGACTGATGATTTTGGGGTTGAAAAGGGCATAGCTGATCAAGTTGTCCTTCTCATCCGTCAAATGCACAGCAATCATTCTTTTCGTCACATTTATCTGAGGAGCAGCAAGACCGATTCCCGGGCGCAGTCCATGTTTTTGTGCGATCTCAGGATCCTGGCTGTTTATCACGTATTCAATCAGGCTTTGGAGTATTTCTTTATCTTCCTGTGAAGGAGGCATGGAAACTTCTTCTGCAACTTTTCGGAGCGCAGGATGTCCATCACGGACGATATCATCCATCGTCAACATATATTTCACCTCTGGTATGTAATAATGTTAAGTCTAACAAATGTATTACGAAAAGTTAACTAGAAAACATGAAAAGAGAGAGGGACAAGAATCCCTTCTCCCTTTACTCTTTCCAATTAAAATTTCCAGCAGGCGCATCCAACGATGATCAGAAGGATAAACAACACGACAATCAATGCGAAGCCGCCGCGATAACCTACTCCTGCAACAGGATATCCACCACATCCATATCCGTATCCGTACATATGGAAACCTCCTCTATAGTATGATTCGCCCGCAATTCGGGTCGATTGCTATAGCCTATGCAAAAGAAATAAGAAGGTATAGGCTCAAGCCCAAAGCATAAACCACTTTATGTTTGAATATATTTAGGGAAAGGACAAGCTCATTCCACTTCCATGATGGATAAAGAATATGCGAAATTTCATTTCTATTGTCAAATCTCGCCGCAATCGATATAGTAAAATTGGTATCTATGAGGAGGTTATTATTTTGTCCATATTCAAAAAAATAAGTTTAGCTATGATCATGATGGCTGGAGTTTTTAGTCTGGCTGGGTGTTTGGACAAGCAATCACCTGAAGAAAAGATGTTCGAAGAGCTTGAAAAGGTCGTTTCAATTGAAAAGACATTTGAGGATCAGCAGGATCCGCTTGTAGAGCTGGAAAAGAAGGAAAAGGAAATATATGAAAAAATCATTTCGCTTGGCATGAAGGAATATGACCAAATCGTAAAACTGGCTGATGAGGCATTGGCTAACGCCGACAAACGTGCAGAGCATATTGATAAAGAAAAAGAAAGTATTGACGAATCACGGAAAGAATTCAAGAAAATCGACCAAATTATTGAAGAGATTGAGGATCCAAACCTAAAGAAGCAGGCAAATAAATTAAAGGCCACAATGAATGAACGGTATGAAATCCATGATGACCTGTACAAAAACTACAAACTAGGTCTCCAATACGATAAAGAGCTTTATGAAATGCTGAAGGATAAGGAATTAAGCTTTGATCACCTGGAAGAGCAAATTAATAAAGTAAATGAGATATATGAGACCGTACTGAAGGACAACCAGGAATTCAATGATAAAACGGACCAGTATAATAAAGAAAAACTGGCTTTTTATAAAAAAGCCGGAATAGAAGTAAGCCCGGATAAGGAAGAATAGGAATAGAACTAAAACCGCTTTTAATCCAAAGCGGTTTTTTTGTTGCTTTTGATTTATGCTCTCTTAAAGCACGATGTTGTTTTACGCCTGTTGATTGTAATGGAAGACCAGAAGGCTCAGCGCCAACCAGGAAGAATTGCCTTTTGAAAAAGCCGGCAGTGGGGCTTTTTCATTATACTTCCAGCGGAAAGCGAAGTGCCTGGAACGAAAATCAACAGTCTTGTTTAACAGAGCCTGGATTTAAAACGACCGACTTGCATTTGTTTGATTTGGAGGATAAAAGCTTGGTATTTAGCATTAATACAGTTTGAATTAAAAGTAATTTATTATAGTACAGTAATTATCGAAGAGTGATACAGTTGCTTTTTCAGGATAATAACATAACGATGATGATTAAAATTAAAAAAGATAAAACATAGTATTTGACGGAGTTATTTTCGTGATGTAAACTAAAAAACGAATGAGCGAATTGTATTACTCTATTTATGGATTTTACTAATACAGAATTCAGGAAGCTGGAATGGAGAAATATAAGTTTTTTTATTGTGCATCTGTGGAAAACTATAGAATGGTGTGTCCACATGCGGCTTCAGCCAGAGATGCTTGAGCCCCTTGTGTTCTGCCATAAATAAGTTGATCGATTCCGCTCAAGATGTATTTTTAGAACCCGGGGAAATTAATCCTGTTATTGGGTAACCTATTTTTGTATATTTAATAAAATTTATGAGTTAGAAAGGAAGAGGTGGCTCTGATGGCATCTAAAACGAAAAATAACACTACTGATGCAAAGAAGCAGCTCGAAAAGATCGAAAGCCAATTTGAAATGTTCCAGATTTTAAATGAAGAGGGCGAAGTCGTTAATGAAGCGGCAATGCCTGAACTTTCGGACGAGCAATTACAAGAATTGATGAAGCGTATGGTTTACACGAGGATTTTGGACCAGCGTTCAATTTCATTGAATCGCCAGGGACGTCTTGGTTTCTACGCTCCTACAGCAGGTCAGGAAGCTTCCCAGCTTGCATCCCAATTCGCACTTGAAAAAGAAGACTTTATTCTTCCGGGATACCGTGATGTGCCACAGATGATTTGGCATGGTCTTCCGCTTACACAGGCTTTCTTGTTCTCTCGCGGCCACTTCAAGGGCAATCAGATACCTGAAGGTGTAAACGTCATTTCACCTCAGATTATCATTGGTGCTCAATATATCCAGGCTGCAGGTGTGGCGCTCGGTATGAAAAAACGCGGAGCTCAAGCAGTCGCTGTGACTTACACAGGTGATGGCGGTTCTTCTCAAGGTGACTTCTACGAAGGAATCAACTTTGCAGGAGCTTATAAAGCGCCGGCAATCTTCTTCGTTCAAAATAACCGATTCGCAATTTCTACTCCAGTAGAAAAGCAGACTGCTGCACAGACAATTGCTCAAAAAGCTGTTGCTGCAGGTATCCCTGGTATCCAGGTAGATGGAATGGACCCGCTTGCAGTTTATGCTGTAACTCTTGAAGCACGCGAGCGTGCAGTTAACGGAGAAGGCCCTACATTGATTGAAACTATGACTTATCGTTATGGTCCACATACAATGGCTGGTGATGACCCAACTCGTTACCGTACATCTGATTTGGACAATGAATGGGAAAAGAAAGATCCATTAGTCCGTTTCCGTAAGTTCCTCGAGAAGAAGAACCTTTGGACTGAAGAGATGGAAAATGAAACAATCGAAAGAGCAAAAGAAGAAATCAAAACTGCTATTAAAGAAGCGGATGATACTCCTAAGCAGAAAGTCACAGACTTGATGGAGATCATGTATGAAGAAATGCCAGACTACTTAAAAGAACAATATGAAATATACAAAGAGAAGGAGTCGAAGTAAGCCATGGCTCAAATGACAATGATTCAAGCAATTACAGACGCTCTTCGCGTAGAATTGAAAAACGATCCCAACGTCCTTGTATTCGGAGAAGACGTTGGCGTAAACGGCGGTGTATTCCGTGCGACAGAAGGCCTGCAAAAAGAGTTTGGGGAAGATCGCGTATTTGATACTCCGCTTGCAGAATCCGGTATTGGCGGACTGGCAATCGGTCTAGCTTTGCAGGGATACCGTCCTGTTCCTGAGATCCAGTTCTTCGGATTCGTGTTCGAAGTAATGGATTCAATTGCTGGTCAAATGGCTCGTATGCGTTACCGTTCCGGCGGCCGCTACAGTTCACCTGTAACAATCCGTTCACCATTCGGTGGAGGCGTACATACTCCAGAGATGCACGCTGACAGCCTTGAGGGAATGGTTGCACAACAGCCTGGCTTGAAGGTTGTTATTCCTTCAACTCCATATGATGCAAAAGGTTTGCTGATTTCAGCGATCCGCGACAATGATCCAGTTATTTTCCTTGAGCACATGAAGCTCTACCGTTCATTCCGTCAGGAAGTTCCTGAAGAGGAGTACACAATCCCTCTTGGAAAAGCCGAGGTTAAGCGTGAAGGTACAGACCTTTCCATCATTACTTATGGAGCAATGGTCCATGAATCACTGAAGGCTGCAGAAGAACTTGAAAAAGAAGGTCATTCTGTAGAAGTAATCGACTTAAGGACTGTAATGCCTTTCGATATTGAAACAATCGTTGCTTCTGTTGAAAAAACAGGAAGAGCAATCGTTGTCCAGGAAGCACAAAAACAGGCTGGAATGGCAGGACAAATTGTGGCGGAAATCAATGACCGCGCTATCCTTAGCCTTGAAGCACCAGTTTTAAGAGTGGCTGCACCTGACACAGTATTCCCATTCTCCCAGGCAGAAACTGTATGGCTGCCTAACTATAAGGATGTAATCGTAACAGCTAAGAAAGTTCTTGAATTCTAAAATAAGCAAACAGAATCGAAAAAACTTAGGAGGGTGAATTCCATTGGCATTCCAATTTAAGCTGCCAGACATCGGTGAAGGTATTCACGAAGGTGAAATCGTCAAATGGTTCGTAAAACCTGGCGATAAAGTTCAGGAAGACGATGTACTTTGCGAAGTACAAAATGATAAAGCGGTAGTAGAAATTCCTTCCCCTGTCGCTGGTACAGTCGAAGAAGTTTTAGTTGAAGAAGGAACAGTTGCAACAGTTGGACAGGTTCTCGTAACGTTTGACGCACCGGGATATGAAGACCTGAAGTTCAAAGGTGAAGATGAAGATGCTCCAGCTGAGAAAACAGAAGCACAGGTTCAATCTACAATGGAGGCTGGGCAGAAAGTCGAAAAAGAAGCAACAGAAGCACCTGCTCCTGCAGGCGCAACTGGTGCTGGCGCAGCCGCTGCACCACAGGCAGAAGTGGATCCTAACCGCCGCATCGTGGCAATGCCATCTGTTCGTAAATATGCACGTGAAAAAGGCGTTGATATTCGCCAGGTTGCTGGATCAGGAAAAAATGGCCGCATCCTGAAAAACGATGTCGACAGCTTCTTAAGCGGAGGAGCCCCTGCAGCAGCTGCTGCACCGCAGGCTGACCAAGCACAGGCACCAGAAGCGGAAGCAGCTCCTAAAGCAGCAGCTCAGGCTATCCCAGAAGGACAATACCCTGAGACTCGCGAGAAGATGAGCGGTATCAGAAAAGCGATTGCCAAGGCAATGGTTAACTCTAAGCATACAGCTCCACACGTTACATTGATGGACGAAGTGGATGTATCGAAACTTGTTGCACACCGCAAGAAGTTCAAAGAAGTGGCTGCTGAAAAGGGAATTAAGCTTACATTCCTTCCTTATGTGGTAAAAGCTTTAACAAGTGCACTTCGTGAATATCCAGCATTGAACACATCATTGGATGATGCCACAAGCGAGATCGTTCACAAGCACTACTACAATATCGGTATTGCTGCTGATACTGACAAAGGCTTGCTCGTACCGGTCGTTAAAAATGCAGATCGTAAGTCTGTATTCTCAGTCTCAAATGAGATCAATGAACTTGCCGGAAAAGCTCGTGATGGCAAACTTGCTCCAGATGAAATGAAGGGTGCTTCTTGCACAATCTCAAACATCGGTTCTGCTGGCGGACAATGGTTCACTCCAGTAATCAACCATCCGGAAGTTGCCATCCTTGGAATTGGCCGTATTGCAGAAAAGCCTGTTGTCAAAGATGGAGAGATCGTTGCCGCTCCAGTACTAGCTTTATCTTTAAGCTTCGATCACCGCATGATCGACGGTGCAACGGCACAGAACGCATTGAATCACATTAAACGCCTGTTGAACGATCCAGAACTATTGTTAATGGAGGGGTAATAAATGGTAGTAGGAGATTTTCCAATCGAAACTGATACTCTTGTCATCGGTGCCGGTCCTGGCGGATATGTGGCAGCCATTCGCGCTGCCCAGCTGGGCCAAAAAGTAACAATCGTAGAAAAAGCGGTTCTTGGCGGTGTCTGCCTCAACGTCGGCTGTATTCCTTCTAAAGCTTTGATTTCAGCTGGTCACAGATTTGAAAACGCAAAGCACTCAGAAGACATGGGCGTTAAAGCAGAAAACGTGACGCTTGATTTTTCAAAAGTACAAGAGTTCAAAGCAGGAGTAGTCAAGAAATTGACTGGCGGCGTTGAAGGATTGTTGAAAGGCAACAAAATCGACATTGTTAAAGGCGAAGCGTACTTCGTGGATGCCAATACAATTCGTGTGATGGATGAAAATTCAGCACAGACATATACTTTCAAGAACGCTATCCTTGCTACTGGATCTCGCCCAATCGAGATTCCGGCTTTCAAATTCTCTAAGCGTGTACTTGATTCTACTGGTGCATTGAATCTTCAGGAGCTTCCTGAGAGCATTGTTGTCATCGGCGGAGGCTATATCGGCACAGAGCTTGGCGGTGCATATGCAAGCTTCGGCACGAAGGTTACCATCCTGGAAGGCGCTGACGAAATCCTGAATGGTTTCGAAAAGCAAATGTCTTCACTTGTGAAAAAGAACCTTAAGAAAAAGGGTGCTGAAGTGATTACGAAGGCCCTTGCCAAGGGTGTTGAAGAAACTGAAACAGGCGTAACTGTGACCTATGAAGTAAAAGGTGAAGAGCAAAAAGTCGAAGCAGACTACGTATTTGTCATGGTAGGCAGAAAGCCAAACACTGACGAACTTGGCCTTGAGCAAGTAGGAATTGAAATGACTGATCGTGGTGTAATCAAAATTGACAAGCAATGCCGCACAAATGTCAGCAACATTTACGCAATTGGCGACATTGTTGAAGGACCGCCACTGGCTCATAAGGCATCTTACGAAGGTAAGATTGCTGCTGAGGCAATCGCTGGACACCCTTCAGAAATCGATTACCTGGCAATCCCTGCAGTCGTGTTCTCAGATCCAGAATTAGCTTCTGTTGGTTATTCTGAAAAAGAAGCGAAAGATGCTGGCATCGATGTTAAAGCAGCGAAGTTCCCATTTGCTGCAAACGGCCGTGCACTATCACTTAACCAGACAGACGGCTTCCTGAAGCTGATCACACGCAAGGAAGATGATATTGTAGTAGGTGCGCAAATCGCTGGTCCTAATGCTTCCGACATGATTGCTGAACTTGGTTTGGCAATCGAAGCAGGCATGACTGCTGAGGATCTTGCAATGACCATCCACGCTCACCCAACATTAGGTGAAATTACGATGGAAGCAGCAGAAGTTGCGCTTGGAAATCCAATTCATATCATAAAATAAATTAAAATAAAAAAATCCTTTCCATAATGGGAAGGATTTTTTTATTCGTTATTCAAAACAGCAGAGATCGGCTCGATGATCTGTTCTTTTGTGACACTTCCATTTACATTCGCGAGCACTTGGTCGCGATGGACAATCAGGATGGCCGGGAACTTTTTCTCTTTCAAAAGATCATGGTATTGGTTCGCATTTGCAGCTGGAATGACAACAATGTTATTAAATTCTGCCGGATATTCCTTCTTTAACTCTATGATTGCATCATAATAGGATGATTCTTTCTTGTAATTCTTTTCATCAGAAAAGAAGACAACCTGTTTTATATCTTCGTTCAGCACAAGTTTGTCTGAATTGTTGACTGGATTGCATGAAGCCGTCAGAAAAAGGAACGTAGCGACAAAAACAAAAGATAAGCTTTTCATTTATCTTTGCCTCACTTTTATCAGATTATGTTTCCTCTAGGGTAACTAGTTGTCCATATTCTATCACAGCAATTTCCAAAAGAATGGAATGTTATTGAAATGTTACATAATTGAAAAATATCCTTCCGTACTGGACATATACTAGTAAAAAAGATCAGATGTTTAGCAGTTTGCTGGTCGGGAAAGATAAACTAGACATGGTGGTGGAGGGTTTGAAGGTGTATACTGTTTTACTGCTTCAATCACTCATATGGAGTGGATATACCTTAACGGAATGGCTATCCAAACACGATCATCCGATTTATAATGGTATTATGTTCGTTGTGTTTTTTTATCTGGCAATAATAATTGGAAATTATATAATGAAATCGGCAAGGAAAACATTTTTAATCACGATATTAAGTCTTGCTCTGTATGTGTCATTTCATTTAACAATGTCTCTTATTATGTAATACGGGATAACATTTTCAGTAGGAACGCCATAAATCCATCAGTATTGTCAGCGAGATACACCAGCAGGAGGGGAAAAGGGTTGAATAGAACGATATCATATATGCTCACTGCATCGTTATTGCTAGCTGGCTGCAGTGCGGCAGGAGAAGCTCAGAAGCCAAAAGAGAATAATGAAGTGAAGGAAGAAAAAGTCGATCCTGAAGAAAAAGCAGCTGAGAAACCATCGGAAAACAGAAATGCAGAGTCAACAGAGGAAACACCAGAAGAAGAAGTTCAAGAGAGCGTGGACGTGGAACAAAGCACACCACAGTATCGGATGAAAACGGACTTTTCAATCGAGAATATTGAAAATCCGGATGAAAAAATAGTTTTGCTGACGATCGATGATGCTCCTGATAAAAATGCTCTTGAGATGGCGAAAACATTAAAGGAGTTAAATGTTAAAGCGATCTTTTTTGTGAATGGGCATTTTCTTGATACACCAGAAGAAGGGGAAGTCTTGAAGGAAATTCATCAGATGGGCTTTATGATTGGCAACCATACATATAACCACAAATCATTGCAGGACTTATCAGAAGAACAGCAAAGAAAAGAAATTGTAGACCTGAATGACCGGGTGGAAGAGCTGATTGGCGAAAGGCCACAATTTTTCAGGGCGCCGTTTGGGATGAATACGGATTACAGCAAGCAGCTTGCTGCTGACGAAAAAATGCTGGTCATGAACTGGACCTATGGATACGATTGGAAGAAAGACTATCAATCCAGGGACGCCCTGGCTGATATCATGATCAATACTCCATTTTTGAGAAATGGTGCAAATCTGCTCATGCATGACAGGAAATGGACAAGCGAGGCATTGAGAGATATCGTGAACGGACTTCAAAATAAAGGATATAAAATTGTTGATCCGTCACAAATAGAAACGCCAGCAAACAGCGAAACGGCTGCTCAATAGCAGCCGTTTCGTTTTTTGATGGATGATATTATTTGCGAGGATAGAAGTACATGATTCTCCCATTGAATAAGTGCAATTCACCCTGCAATTTTTTTCCGATAAACTTGCTGAATTCGTTTGCTTTGCCCTTATCGCCAGCAGTTGCAGTTGGAGGAAGTGTGATTTGTATGTATGATTGTTCGCGTTCAGTGCCGTCCTCAGTGACAACGCTTTCTTTGTCAATGCCGATCAGAATTGCATTGTAACGGTCTTGTGATGATTGCAGGTAAAACCATGTACCTTTGCCATCTTCTTTTTCCTTCATTTCATATGGAAACGCTGAGTTTTCATAATTCCAGTCAACCTGATCGCCTGTCTTTGAGGTGATTTCTTTGTAATAATTAAATAAATCTTTCAGTTCTTCGGTGGAAATGGCTTGCTGAGATGATGATGGAACAAGTTTTATATAAGCATTACTAGACATCGTCCAATCCCCTTTTCCTATCTATTCCTTCCCATTTTATCACTCCTGAAAAAGTGTTGACAATAGAATAAAAGCTTTTTAGCTTTGTGAGCACTTGCCTTTTTGTCAAAAATGAATTATAATAATATTCTAAATATTTAGTTTTAAAGGAGGAGGCATATGGAACTATTCGAAAAGCTTTATGATGAGCACGAAAAGGTTCATGTCAGGTTTGTGGGGTTTACCACCTATGACACCCGTTATGACTTTGGGATCGTGTATACCAATATGTTTTTCGGAAAACCGCTTGTCGTCTGCATGCAGACAGGGCGTTCGGCACTCCTCGACCCAAAGGACATAGAAGACATAGAATATTTACAGAAAGCATTCCACATTACAGAAGTCCGGCAGGCTGAGGATCTTGCGCTGTTTTTTAACGAAGAATTGCCAACAGCCCCATTCCAAACTCAATATGAATAAGGTTATGAAGAGAACAGGCCTGCTGCAGGTCTGTTTTAATTTTTGGGAAAACTTTACCAGATAGGTCTTTTCATTTTAATCAAGGATTACTTAATGCAAGCAGACACGTCCACATAATTATAACCCTCGAAAGAAAAAACAGAGGCTAAAAATTAAAAGTGTCATACTAATTGACAGTGAAACATATATTGTGTGTGAGTATTACATAAATTACCTATAAAAAATAAAAAGTGTTATACAATTTAGGCTTGAAATCTTAATAATGTTATATTATTATATAAACAGAAGATGTTAAAGCGCTTTCAAAATTCAAATGAAAAGGGGTTTGAAAAGATGGGCACAATCGTTTGTCAAACTTGCAATTCTACAATTGACCATTTCGAAGATGAGAAAGTAACGGTGTTATATTCAAAAAAATGCAACTGCTGCGACCATGAAGGTGCAGAAGAAAGATAAGAATAGACAAAAGGGCATGCACACTGCATGCCCTTCTTTTTTGGTTAGGAAATTATAAAAGTATTTTGTGTAGATAACTACATATGGGAGTCTTAATCCAACTCCAGCGCCTAGCCCCTCGAGACGCTTCGGTCCTGCCAATGAAGTCAAAGAACGACTTCACTGGCAGGCCCTCCAGCGCTTGTCGGGGCTGAACAAGGCGCTTGCGCTTTTTGTTCTTATCTGATCGCTTTGTGTTCCTTGATCACTCGGAATGATTTAAGTTCATCATCCTCAGGTCCTTGTACAGGAAGGCCTGCTTCCATATTAGTCTTGATATATACAAGGTTTTCTTTCGTGATGATTTCGCCCGGGATGAAAATTGGGATTCCTGGAGGATACACCATAACGAATTCGGCAATGATCCGTCCTTCTGATTCCTCGACAGGAACAACCTCTGTATCGGCGTAAAATGCGTCTCTAGGTGTCAGAGCCAATAATGGAATATCAGGCAGCATAACCTCAGCATGGACCTTCTCAGCCAGGTGGTGGAATTCCTTTGAAAGTTCACGCAAAGCCTCAACAAGAATTTCAGCTTCTTTTTGTGTGTCTCCAGGTGTGATGATACACAGGATATTATACAAATCAGAGAGTTCGACTTCGATATTATATTTTTCTCGAAGCCAATTTTCGACCTCGTATCCTGTGATATTTAGATCCTTGATGCTGATTAGAACTTTTGTTGGATCAAAATCATATGTCGCATTTGTACCAAGCAGGTCTTCACCAGGACAGTAGAGATGTTCGATTTCGTTTACCTGCCCACGAATCCATTGAGCTAATTTAATCGTTCTGTCAATAATGTCCCTTCCTTCAGTTGCAAGCCTTCTCCGTGCCGTATCCAGGGATGCAAGGAGCAGGTATGATGTAGAAGTGGTCGTCAGCATGCTGATGATCGATTGGACACGCTTGGCCGAAACCAGGCCTTCTTTAACATTCAAGATAGAGCTTTGCGTCATCGAACCGCCAAGCTTGTGCACACTGGTTGCAGCCATATCGGCACCTGCCTGCATGGCGGAAAGCGGAAGATCCTCATGGAAATGGATGTGAACACCGTGCGCTTCATCCACAAGTACCGGAACATCATAAGAATGAGCAATCTCCACAATCTTCTTCAAATCGGCAGCAAAGCCGAAGTATGTTGGATTAATTACCAGTAAACCTTTTGCGTCGGGATGCTGCTCAAGAGCTTTTTCAACAGAATCTGTTGAGATGCCGTGGGAAATTCCTAATTTTTTATCGATCTCTGGATGAATGAAGATCGGAATAGCGCCGGAAAAAACGATGGCGGACATGATTGATTTGTGCACGTTCCGCGGAACGATGATTTTATCTCCAGGGCCGCATACAGTCATGATCATCGTCATAATCGCTCCGCTTGTCCCCTGTACTGAAAAGAAAGTGTGGTCAGCGCCAAAAGCTTCAGCAGCCAACTCCTGTGCCTGCTTGATGATTCCTTTTGGTGAATGAAGATCGTCAAGCGGGCCGATATTGATCAAGTCAATTGACAGGGCATTATCGCCGATGAAATCACGGAACTCAGGATCGATTCCGCTGCCTTTCTTATGTCCAGGTATATGAAATTGAATCGGGTTCTTTTCTGCGTGTTTTAACAGGTTAGTGAATAGTGGTGTTTCGTTTTGTGACAATTGATAATCACACCTCTTTAATGTATTGGATTCCCTTTTATAGGTAATGATGATTTTTCAGCTTTTAAAAAAATAAAACACATGCATTATAGCACTAATCATGGTGTTTGCAAAGAATTTCAAAATAACCAGAAAACCGGCAATCCTGCTTCATGAAAACAGGAAATCTTGCTTCTATAATAGAAGTATTAAAGATACAAGCATGTGAAGGAGAGGGACTATGAACTGGAAAACAGATGTAACGAACCTATTAGGAATACAATACCCTATTATCCAGGGAGGACTCGCTTATCTTGCATATTCTGAGCTTGCTGCCGCGGTTTCGAATGCAGGAGGTTTAGGTCAGATCACGGCAATGTCACTTCCTGACCCTGATGCACTGAGAACTGAGATACAAAAAGTAAGGAAATTGACTGATAAGCCATTTGGTGTCAATTTTGCCATCGGACAGCATGGAAGGGCCTTTTCGCATTACCTGGATGTTGCCATAGAAGAAGGCGTGCCGGTTATTTCGATGACAGGGGGCAACCCGGCACCAATTTTTGAACAACTAAAAGGGACCGAGAGTAAAAAGCTTGTTCTGGTAGCTGCGAAAAGGCAGGCTCAGAAAGCCGAGGAGCTCGGTGCGGATGCTGTCATGGTAGTTGGTCAGGAAGGCGGCGGTCATCTTGGCAAGAGCGATATTGGCACGATGGTGCTGATTCCATCTGTAGTTGATGCCGTCAGCATCCCGGTTATCGCCTCAGGAGGAATTGGAGATGGAAGAGGTTTGATGGCAGCATTGAGCCTGGGCGCGCAAGGAATTGAAATGGGAACACGCTTTATTGCCACGAAAGAATGTGTCCATGCAAACGAACTGTATAAGCAAAAATTGATTGAAGGAACAGAGAATGATACGACCGTGATAAAAAGAACACTGGGCATGCCTGCAAGGGCGATTGCCAATCCTTTGACAGAAAAGATCCTTGAAATAGAGAAGCAAGGCGGAGGTTATGATGCCTTGAAGGACCTGATCAGCGGGAATGCAAACCGCAAATTTATTTATGAAGGAGACCAGGAGAAGGGTTTTGGCTGGGCCGGACAGGTGATGGGATTGATCAAAGACTCACCTACAGTCGCTGAGCTTTTCGAAAGGATCATTAATGAAGCAGAAGCAATCAGAACATCGTGGGGAAGATAAAGATCCGCCATGCTTGCGCACCCAGATAAATAACGGTACAATCGATTAACAAAATAAGGGTGACAGGGAAAGTTTGTTCCTGGGCACAGCAAAAAAGCAGGTGAGCACAGATGGAATACCAATATCCAATAGACTACACATGGTCGACAGATGAAATTGTCGATGTCATCCATTTTTACGAATGTATTGAAAAAGCTTATGAAAAAGGAATCGATCGCGATACACTGCTTCAAGCATACAGACGTTTTAAAGAAATCGTTCCGGGAAAAGCTGAGGAAAAGACACTCTTCAACGAATTTGAAGAAGTAAGCGGGTATGTCTCATACCAGGCAGTAAAAGAAATCAAACAAACAGGGAGCGGCGAAAAGATCAAAGTCCTACCGAAAAAGACTAAAAGATAATCTGTTGAAACCAAAGAAAGAGCCCAGGCAAAATTGGGCTCTTTCTTATTGTCCAGCTCCGGCTCCTAATTCCTCGAGACGCTTGGCTAGCTGCGGCTCCTAACTCCTCGAGACGTTTCGGTCCTGCCAATGAAGTCAAAGAACGACTTCACTGTCAGGCCCTCCAACGCTTGTCGGAGTTGGGCAGTCGCCTCCGCTTTTCGAATTGTCCAGTGTCGCCTCCTAGAAACTCCGAAACTTCAACTCCGCCGGCAGAAGCAAAAAGCGCTTCTTTGTCGGAGTCTCCAGTTTCTGCGTTTCTGGACAGTCGGCTATACTTTTCAGTTTCGGTCCTGCCAATGAAGTCAAAGAACGACTTCACTGTCAGGCCCTCCAGCGCTTGTCGGAATTGGGAAGTCGCCTACGCATTTCATGGTTTAAGCGTTTTTATATAGGGGTAATGTTTCTTTAAATACAAACTCTATTTTCGAAAGCATTTCTTCACCGCTTAACTTGACGGCTTCCTCGCGAGGAATGTTCAATCCGCAAAGGATTTCGGCTTTTTTAACAGTTTGGAGACGCTTGAACATTGACAGAAGATCTTCTTTGGAAAGGTCGCCATGCATGGTGGCTTCCGGCTTCATATGATCGCCTGACCAAAAGAAGTTTTTTGGAGTACGGGCAAAAATTGAATCGAGATCCTGTTCAAGTTTTTTCCCGATAGCTTCCTTTTCAGGTGCTTCGTAGATCACGGCGAACCAGATGAAAACATGAGTTTCCCAGAGGCCAATCTGGAAATGCGGCTGCATTTTATATCCTCTTGGATTGCTGGCAAAAGCGACCCATGTATCCTTAGGCGGGTTCTTCGTCCTCCTGGCATGTTTAGCGACATGATAATGTATTTCTTCACCGGCAATATTTGAAAGCGTCGGGGCGAAGTGCTGGCCCAGTTGTTCCAGCTTAGGGCGGATCTGGGATTTTAAGGCCTCCATTCGTTCATCGAGACCGTCAATTTTAAAAACATCGAAATCTGCTTTTTCGAATCCTTGAAATGACAATATAAAAACCTCCTAGTACTTTGTCAAATATTGTAGCAAAAGCTTATGGAAAATAGAAGCGGCAGGCCTTTTCGGAGACCTGGGTAAACGCACATATTTGTACCACAGGCAGTTGGAACTTCATACAATGAATAAAAAACTAGAAATTAATAGAGGAGTGTAAATAAATGAAACAACTCATAAATTCAACGAGAAAAAGAAATGGCGAGCTGCAGAGAACAGCTGTACTGCGATTGGAAATGGATTATGAATTAGCCACACTTTTTGATGCTATGACTGACTCGGATAAACCGAAAATGAAAGAATGCAAACAGAAACTTGAAAGAATCCGGCAAGAACTATTACGTTTAAAGGCTTTATAAGCAGGAAACGTAAAGTGAAAGAAGTAGTTGGCCAATGCTTAAACAAACCGAATACTGCGGCAATCAAGACCCTTGACGAACTCCTGTAAAGCAGATGGAGTTCGTTTCTTATGTTTCTGAACGAACAACGTGCCGAGTCTTGCATGTTATTCACTTGACAAGGGAAATCCTAATACTTGATGGGAATGAAGGAAATCCGATAAGCTAAAGTAGATTCCTCAAATAGTAAAAAATATTGGAACGGGGGAAAACTGAATGAACTATAACCTGAAAGAAATGGATACATATGCGAAAAAATGGGTGAAAGAGGCCGGTGAGAATATCAGGGCTTCGTTTCCGAAGACATTGAATGTGACCTCGAAATCCAATCCAAATGATCTGGTTACGGATATAGACCAAGCAACAGAGCAATATTTCATAAAAAAAATCAAAGAGACATACCCTGACCATAAAATCATGGGAGAAGAAGGCTACGGGGATGAGGTAACCGGACTATCAGGAGTAGTCTGGATTATAGACCCAATCGATGGAACGATGAATTTTGTCCATCAGCAGCGGAACTTCGCGATTTCCATTGGAATTTATGTCGATGGTGAAGGAATGATCGGGATCATCTATGATGTCGTTCATGATGAACTTTATCATTGCATAAAGGGAAACGGCGTTTATTTAAATGAAAAGTCGATTCCTAAGCTTACCGAAGCGAAGGTCAGTGAATCGATCATTGCCCTCAATGCTACCTGGGTGGCTCCAAATAAGCGGATCGACCATCAATTGCTGATTCCTCTCGTAAAAGATGTAAGAGGAACCCGGTCTTATGGTTCAGCAGCAATGGAAATGGTCTATGTCGCTACTGGCAGGATCGATGCTTATATGACCCCGCGGCTTGCTCCTTGGGATATTGCTGCAGGAATCATCATGATCAAGGAACTTGGCGGAGAGGCTACGGATCTCAGGGGAGAAGAATTTGATATGCTTAAGCAGAATTCTTTGTTTGTTTCGAAACCTGGGCTGCATGGTGATATTTTACGAAACTACCTTAAGGATGGAAAATGGTGAACCTAGCCTGGCGTCCATTTTTAAGTGCAGATTCAGGTTTTTTCCTGGAAATTGCAGAGTCCAGCCGGAAATGGTTGAAAAATGAGTTGCAAGGTCAGGATTTGGCTGGCTACCTAAAGCAATATGAGGATTTGTCAGGTGAGTGGAGGGTCTGGGAAAAAGGGGGCGTACCCGTTTCCATTACCTATCATCTGGAGTATGCTCCTTCCAATCAGAAGCCATGGCTGGGTACGATCCTGGTAAAAGCAGATGTACGGCGAAAAGGAATTGCTTCGTCGATTCTGGAAGGACTCTCACTTGAATTGAAGGCAAATGGGCATAGGGCTCTTTTTGCAGCTGTTCTCATTGATGAATATGAATGGTCCAATTTTTTGACGGACTGCGGTTTTGAACAATTCAAAACAGAAGAAAATGAGGGCGAGACCTTTTTGATTATGGTCCGCCCTCTTGGATGACCGGCTGGCATTTCAGCCGGTTTTATTTTTCAAATTTTAAAGCTCTCCAGCTTCTCTCATCTGCTTTTTTTTCTTAAAACCGAATCCCATAACAAACACAAGTGCTATGATACATGCAATAGCGCCGGCAGCACTTCGTTCACCTATGGCGATACCGATACCAATCATGCATGAAGCGGCTGCAAATGCGAAAAATAATAATGGCCATTTTATCTGCTTCAAGTTGATTCCTCCCATTCGACATTTGTTGCAAATAATAATATATTTAATTGTACATTAAAATGCGTATAGGTTTCTACTCATTTTGTGTTATAATATGTAAGTTGTGTAAAAAGCCAAAAGATAAATTATGATATTAAAGGCAGGGTGACTTTTTTGAAATTAAGAGAAGATATTAGAAATATAGCGATCATTGCCCACGTTGACCATGGTAAAACGACATTGGTCGACCAGCTTCTGAAGCAATCAGGTACTTTCCGTACAAATGAGCATGTCGAAGAGCGCGCAATGGATTCAAATGATTTGGAAAGAGAACGGGGAATCACGATCCTCGCGAAAAATACAGCAATTTCCTATAAAGATACACGAATTAACATTCTTGATACTCCTGGTCACGCTGACTTTGGCGGCGAGGTTGAGCGTATCATGAAAATGGTTGACGGCGTATTGCTTGTTGTTGATGCGTATGAAGGCTGTATGCCGCAAACACGTTTTGTTTTGAAGAAAGCACTTGAACAACATTTAACACCAATCGTGGTAGTGAATAAGATTGACCGTGACTTTGCTCGTCCTGCTGAGGTTGTTGATGAAGTCATTGACTTGTTCATCGAACTAGGTGCAGATGAGGACCAGCTTGAATTCCCAGTTGTTTATGCTTCTGCAATCAACGGAACAGCAAGTATGGACCCTGAAAAACAGGATGAAAACATGCAGTCATTATATGAGTCAATTATTGACCACATCCCTGCACCTGTTGATAACCGTGAAGAGCCTCTTCAATTCCAGGTTGCCCTTCTTGACTATAATGACTATGTTGGCAGAATCGGTATCGGCCGTGTCTTCCGCGGAACGATGAAGGTTGGCCAGCAAGTAGCGCTTATGAAGCTTGACGGCTCTGTAAAGCAATTCCGTGTTACAAAGATTTTTGGTTTCTTCGGCCTGAAGCGCCAGGAAATTCAGGAAGCACATGCTGGTGATCTAATTGCGGTTTCCGGAATGGAAGACATCAATGTTGGGGAAACTGTATGTCCATTCGACAACCAGGATCCACTACCAGTTTTACGTATTGATGAGCCAACACTTCAGATGACATTCCTAGTCAATAACAGTCCATTCGCTGGCCGTGAGGGTAAATACCTTACTGCGAGGAAAATCGAAGAAAGACTTCGCGCTCAGCTGCAAACGGACGTTAGTCTTAGAGTAGACAATACGGACTCACCTGATGAATGGATCGTTTCAGGCCGTGGAGAATTGCACCTTTCTATCCTGATCGAAAACATGCGCCGTGAAGGTTATGAACTTCAAGTATCAAAGCCTGAAGTTATTGTACGGGTAATTGATGGAGTAAGAAGTGAACCGGTAGAACGCGTTCAAATTGATGTTCCTGAAGAACATACTGGATCCATTATGGAATCAATCGGTGCCCGTAAAGGCGAAATGCTCGATATGATCAACAATGGAAGCGGCCAGGTTCGTTTGATCTTCAACGTACCGGCACGTGGACTAATCGGTTACACAACAGAATTTTTAACTTTGACACGCGGATATGGTATCATTAACCATACATTCGACAGCTACCAGCCGATGCTTCAAGGCCAGGTAGGCGGACGCCGCCAGGGTGTTCTCGTTTCAATGGAATCCGGAAAGGCATCTACTTATGGAATCATGCAGGTAGAAGACCGCGGAACGATTTTCGTTGAGCCAGGCACTGAAATTTATGAAGGCATGATCGTCGGAGAGCACACTCGTGAAAATGATATAACTGTTAATATCACGAAAGTAAAGGCAGCAACGAATATTCGTTCTGCAAATAAAGACCAGACTTCTGTCATCAAGAAGCCAAGAATCATGACTCTTGAAGAATCATTAGAATACTTGAACGATGACGAGTATTGCGAAGTAACACCAGAATCAATCAGACTCCGCAAAAAGATTCTTGATAAGAACGAGCGTGAAAGACAGGCTAAAAAGAAGAAATTTGCTGAAGCTTAATTAAGTAGGGGGAAGAAACATGGATGTAAGCCAGAGATTATCATTTTTTGCAGCATTATTCAGAGTAGATGAGAATCCGACGGTTGGTATGTGGATGCTGTATCTCACCATTGCCGCTTTGAGCATCCTGGTCTACAAACTTGGATTTGCACAGAAGCTGCCAGTGCTGAAAAGTATCATCATCTACGTATTTTTATTGCTGGGCTCTACAGTCCTGACCTTCCTTGCTATTTTCCTTCCCATCGCGGAGGGACTTGTGGTCGCTGCGCTTATCCTGATCATATACAAGCTCAGGTTGCGCCAGCATAAAAAAGCAGAAGCAAATGTCAAATAGGAGTTGGGGAAATGAAATCACTCCAGGATGCTATCTATAATTGGCTGACCATTAAAATTGTCAGCGATGCCCGGCCAGAAGATACAGCAGCAGCAGATACAACTCAATTGTTCGAGCAAATTCTTGCCGAAGAACATAAAGTTGAATCAAAAGAACTAAAACGGGACGCACTGATGTATTATGTCACAGTCGTGCAGGAAGGTAACTCAAAAGAATACCGATTCCCGCGAGACCTGATCGAAGTCATGCTTGACCAAATCAGGCAGGAACCTGACAAATACGCGAACTATCCAGAAGAAGACTAAAAAAATCCGCCCAGCGATGGGCGGATTTTTTGTTGTTGATGTAGGGGGATTTGTTTTCTGTGCAGGAGATGGATTTTGACAGGTTTGAGGCGGAAGCAGTTAAAGTTGTCAAAAAAAGCCCTGGATTCGGACAGGTTTGATGAACGAGACGGAAAAGCTGTCAAAAAAAGCCCTGGATTCGGACAGGTTTGAGGCGCGAGAGGGAAAAGCTGTCAAAAAAAGGCTTTGAATTTAGACAGGTTTGAGGCGTGAGGCCAAATAGCTGTCAAAAAAAGCCCGGAATTCAGACAGGTTTAGGACATGAAGCCCAAAAGCTGTCAAAAAAAGCTGTTGATTCAGACAGGTTTAGGACAAGAAGCCCAAAAGCTGTCAAAAAAAGCTGTTGATTCAGACAGGTTCGAGACATGAAGCGGAAAAGTTGTCAAAAAAAGCTCTGGATTAAGACAGGTTCGAGGCAGGAAGAGGAAAAGCTGTCAAAAAAACCTCTTGTTCTTGACAGGTTCGAGGCTCAGGTCGGAAAAGCTGTCAAAAAAAGCTCCGGATTCAGACAGGTTCGAGACACGAGGCCTAAAACCTGTCAAAATAACCTCCGAATTCAGACAGGTTTGAGTCACAAGCTATAAAACCTGTCTGAATCAGCCCCGGATATCCCCCAAAACTTAATCCAGGAGGGCCCCAATAAAAGACCTATCACTAATCACCAGTCATCTTTCTCAACACGGCTGCGATACAATTTGAAATTTCCGGTCGCAATCCGGTTGTTAGTTTTTTCGGCAATACGCTCATTGCAGTTTTCACACATATATGTATGGATCGGGCGGTTTCGAAGCCTTTTCGCCTGAAGGGTATCGCTGTTGATATTTTCGATTTTGTCGCATAATACACATTTGACTCTCATACTTGCACCTCTTATCAATAATTAGCTTACATAGCCTATTTGAGTTTGGATTATATTATAGTATATCATTGTTTAAAGCCGGAAAAAGGGGAATCGTTTGATTTGCCCCAAAATAACGGTTCGTAGTACTATTATGATAGTTTAAGGAGGGTGAATATGGCAAATCAAGTAGAACCAAAGCTAATTAAACCATTGGTTGATGAACTTCAAAAAGAGCGTTTTGTCACCTTGGCGACAGTAGATCATGAGTCCGGTGGCCCAAATGTCAGCGCAATATCATGGGTGCTTGCTAAGGACGAAGAGACCATTTATTTCGCAGTGGATAACCGCTCTCGAATCATCGAGAACATTAAAAGCAATGACAAGGCAGTCATCAACCTGATTGCTAATGAATCTACATACTCAATCAGCGGAACGGCAAGTGTCAAGCAGGAAAAGCTTGAAGGGGTACCGTTGAAGCTGGCGCTTGTTGAGATCAGCATCAGCGAAGTACGGGACGTCATGTTCTATGGGTCAAAAATCGTGGCAGAACCTCAATATGACAAGACATATGATAAGGATGCTGCTGCACGTCTCGATAAGCAAGTAATGGAAGCCATGAGAAAAGCTTAGTCAATTGACTAAGCTTTTTTTTTGCACCCTATTTATGATAGTTCGACTGTTTCTCCTGATCTTTTTCCAGCTGTTTTTTCTCTCCTTGATTTAGATTCTTCTTCGGGTCCTCCGTCGGGCTCTCCGTTTGCGGTTCAATCATGTCTGCCGGAATTTCTGGCATGACCCTTCCTGTAATATCCGCCAGCTCATTAAGGATTCCCACGATAGGGTGTCCATTTTGAATATCCTTTCCGATCTCCTTTAATCTTGCAGTGATATCCGGGTCTGCTATGACTACCGCACTGGCACCATGCGGATCTTTTTTTAAAGCCTCGGCCACTGTATATTTAACTGTATCTACTTCTGAACGCTCCATATTATCGTTAACGTCGATTCCGACAATAGCATAACGGCCAATCACTACCGCGGCGGCATCATCCACATCCGGAATATGTGTTGTCAAACTTACCAGGTGACGGGAAATTTTTTGTCCGGATTGGCGGTCGACCCCTTCGATCGCACTATTCTGCACCTTGACCTTCTGGTTTTTGTCATTCTCATTTGCGCTGTTTTGTCCAGTACATGCAGTCAACAGAAAAATAAACGAGATAGCAGCAACCAATCTTATCATCATTAAATCCCTCCGGATATTTATTCTATAAAAACCATCAAACATTCTGCATCGTTATATAAAAAAAGAAATGCTCAAAGGTTATTGTGCAAAATATCTTCTATCTTTATTCAGAAAGTCATATATTTTACCAAAGTCCCGGCCAAGGCTGCCAAGTTGGCCAGAGCCGAGATCAAGAAGGCGGGAGGCATCAATTTGAGTAAAATATACGTACTGGATACAAACGTCTTATTACAGGATCCGCACGCAATCTTTTCCTTTCAAGACAATGAAGTTGTCATACCTGCTGTAGTTCTGGAGGAAGTGGATTCAAAGAAAAGATATATGGATGAAATTGGGCGCAATGCACGCCAGGTTTCAAGGCTTATAGACGGAATGAGGGAAACAGGGAAGCTGCATGAGAAAATCAATTTGGAAGGCGGGGGAACGCTCAGGATCGAGTTAAACCATCGCTCGTTCCATCAGCTTCAGGAAATCTTCGTTGAAAAAACAAATGACAACCGGATCCTGGCAGTGGCCAAAAACCTCAGTCTTGAAGAAGAAACTAAAGAAGATGGCCGTCCGGTCATCCTGGTCAGCAAAGACGCGTTAGTCCGGGTAAAAGCAGATGCGATAGGACTGATTGCTGAGGATTTCTTAAGTGATAGGGTTGTGGAAATGAATCATCTTTATTCCGGCTATGCAGAAATATATCTGGAAATAGAGGTGCTTAACCGTTTTTATGAAAAAGGAGAACTTGATTTCTCTGAATTAAAAGGTCAGAACTTTTTTTACCCTAATCAATTTGTGATCATGAAGGACCTTCTTGGAAGTTCCGCATCGGCCATTGCAATCGTCGATACAAAGAAGAAAAAAGTAAAAAAACTGGTATTCGAAAATGAGGGGAAACATATCTGGGGAATCAGGCCGAGAAATGTTCAGCAAATCATGGCAATGGAATTGCTTTTACGGCAAGACATGCCTTTAATCACACTGATCGGCCGTGCGGGGACAGGCAAAACATTGCTCGCTTTAGCAACAGGTTTACTCCAGACGGAAGATTTGAACATTTTTAAGAAGCTGCTTGTGGCAAGACCAATTGTGCCCGTCGGAAAGGACCTTGGATTTTTGCCTGGTGAAAAACAGGAAAAGCTCAGGCCGTGGATGCAGCCAATTTATGATAACCTGGAGTTTTTATTCAACACGAAAAAACCGGGTGAGCTCGATGCAATTCTGGCGGGAATGGGTTCAATCGAGGTCGAAGCACTGACATATATAAGGGGTAGAAGTATCCCGGATCAATTCATCATCATTGATGAAGCCCAGAACTTGACAAAACATGAGGTGAAAACAATCCTTACAAGGGTAGGGGAACGAAGCAAAATCGTCCTGATGGGCGACCCTGATCAAATCGACCATCCTTATCTGGATGCTTATAATAACGGTTTGACTTATGTTGTTGAGAAATTCAAGGATCAGCAGATTTCCGGGCATGTACAGCTCGTCAAAGGAGAAAGATCGCCGCTTGCCCAGCTGGCTGCTGACATTTTAAAGTAAAGACATTTGAAAAATCCTGCAGCTAGAGGCAGCATTACAACAAATATAACGGGCACCCTGCAGGATGCCCGTTCGTGTAACTTACATATTATTCGACAGTAAATCCGGTAACATTTTTGATTGGATGATCCTTATTGGAGCCATCCTTGTAGTATATATGCAATGGGCCATCTTCCCTCAATGGCTTTCCGTCCTTTGAAAAACCGAGTATGATGTCTGCTGCCTCTTCAAGAGGAATTACGGCTTGATTGTTTTCGCCGTATTCAATGACGACATTTTTAGCTTCTTGCTCAGGTTCGGCGTTATCAAGGAATGGTTTGAATGGAATTCCGAAAGTACCCGTAAGGACTTTTTCTTTCTGGAACTTCACTTCTGTCTTGAGTGTCGGCGGATAAACAGCACCTTCCATGATTTCGCGGTCCCAATGCTTGGACACTGATTTTGTATATTCTTCAAGAAGATCTTCGCTTTCCTTCTCATTAATGAAATATGTAGTCAAATCCACTTTTCTGTCATCAAAAATCCAAACGCCAGAGTCCAGGGTGATTTTATATTTAACTTTTCCTTTGATTGGGATAATGGTTTCCATAATTTCCTCCTGCAATTGTTCTGTATGTTATTTAATAAGTATAGCGATATTTGGAATGGATGTCATTTAAGCTATCCCAATTGCAATAACCAATTAATTCTGCATCCCTAATATTCTTGCATTTTTGTCCGCATAAGGGTAAAATTTATAGATAGGATTGGGTAATCGCTCGGAAACGGGGGGATCAAGTTGGCGTCTGATATGATTATTAACCATCAGGAAAAAGCCCATGCCTTGTTAAAGGCTGACGCTGATAAAATTTTAAGGCTGATCAAAGTGCAAATGGATAACCTGACAATGCCTCAATGCCCTCTTTATGAAGAGGTTTTAGATACGCAAATGTTTGGATTATCAAGAGAGATAGACTTTGCAGTGAGGCTCGGCTTAATCGAAGAAACAGATGGGAAAGTAATTCTTGACCAATTGGAAAGGGAACTTTCCATTTTGCATGAAGCTTCGTTAAAAAAATAACCCTAAAAACTCAAACAATCCTATAATGGATGTTTGAGTTTTTTTGTAGAACGCCCATCGGTTTAGAACATAACAGCGATATGACTTTATTACATTTCTTTATAACTTTTCCTAAACAAAGGCAGGATATTTCAACTTATAGTAGAATAGATTAAACAACTTAGAAGATGGGGAAGAGACAATGTTTAAAAAAATACTGAAATCCTATGACTATTCATTGATCATTGTTGTAGTGCTCTTATGCTTGTTCGGACTTGTCATGGTTTACAGTGCCAGCATGGTCACTGCCATTCAAAGGTATGACTATCCAAGTGATTTTTTCTTTCAAAAACAAAAGTTTAATTTGTTGGTAGCTTCTGTTTTGTTCATCCTAGCGGCGTTATTCCCCTATAAAGCGATGAAAAGCACTAGATTATTGCTTCCGATGGTGACGTTTATCCTCGGCGGACTAGCTGCATTGTTTTTATTCGGGAAAGTGACGAACAATGCGTTAAGTTGGTTTGAACTTGGCGCAAGGAGTCTTCAGCCATCTGAATTTGCCAAATTGAGCGTTATTATTTATCTATCTGCGGTATATGCCAAAAAACAGGCCTACATAAACCAGTTCAATAAAGGTGTAGTACCGCCGCTTGTATATTTGATCCTGGTTTGCATGCTGGTTGCCATCCAGCCTGACTTCGGTACTGCAGCGATCATTTTTGCAATCGCGGCAACCATCATCATTTCTTCAGGTATGAACCTGAGAAATATCGCCAAGCTAATTTTATTCGGACTGGCTTTTTTGGCCCCATTTGTTGTATTCCTTCAGGATGAGATTTTTTCTGAAACCAGGATGGGAAGGTTTACCGCCTACAGCAATCCATTCACGGATGAACAGAATACAGGTTATCATTTGGCCAATTCCTATTATGCAATTGGCTCAGGCGGCCTGAAAGGGCTCGGTCTTGGTGAAAGTGTGCAAAAGCTTGGATATCTTCCAGAGCCGCACACCGACTTCATCATTGCCGTGATCTCCGAAGAGTTAGGGATTTTTGGTGTGGGATTTGTGTTGCTGAGCCTCGGGTTCATTGTTTTAAAAGGAATCCATATAGGCCTGAAGTGTAAAGATCCATTTGGAAGCTTGCTGGCTATAGGAATTTCGAGCATGATTGGGATACAGTCATTTGTCAACCTGGGCGGCGCCTCAGGGGTCATTCCATTGACAGGGGTACCGCTGCCATTTGTCAGCTATGGGGGATCTTCTTTGCTCCAGCTGGCAATAGCCACGGGAATTCTCGTCAATGTTTCAATGTTCGTTAATTACGAAGAGAAATATAAAAAGGACAAGATCTCCCAGCCGAAACCTTCTCCAGCCATGGTCAACCAGAATACATTCAAGTTCAGGTCATGACATAAAACAAAAGAAGCTGCAGCAATTGCTGCAGCTTCTTATTTTACAGTTGCCGGGGAAAGGTCAACGGCTGAAGGTTTCTCTACCCTAGCGGCATTTTTCTTGCTTCTGGAAACAAGAAGGATGAAGTAGCTGAATACACCAAACAGTACTGAGATGAAGAAAGCATGTGCCAAAGCGATATACAAATTAAGTCTGGTATAAATAATCAGTGCTCCTGCGGTCACCTGAAGTGAAACCAGCACCATGGAAATGATCCAGCCCCAGTATAATACTCTCTCATGTTTGTAATGTTTTACGGTGATATAGGTTACGTAGGCAATCCAGATAAAAATGAATCCGGCTGCTGCCCTGTGGCCCATCTGAACCCATTCATACAGGTTCGTTGGCAGGAAGGAACCGTCGTTGGTGCATAATGGCCAGTCTTTGCAGACGAGGCTTGCATTCATGTGTCTAACCAGTGCTCCCGTATAGACAACAATATAGCTGTATACTGCCAGTCCAATAATATGGAACCTCATTCTTTTATCGATCACTAATTTTTCAGCCTCAAACTTTTTATCGACTTCAAATATAAGCAAAGTCAATAATAGGACAGATGCAAAAGAAATAAGTGAAATGCCAAAGTGAAGCGCGAGAACAAAATCTGATTGTCCCCAAACGACAGCGGCAGCGCCAATCAAAGCCTGCAGAACCAAAAAGAAAAATGATAAAACAGCAAGGAACTTCGTTTCTCGTATATGGCCAATAGCTTTCCATGTCCAAATAGACAAAATAAGTACCATGAACCCTACGCTGCCCGATACTAACCTGTGGGCAAGTTCAATAACCAATTCGGGAGTTATCTCAGTTGGAACGAATTCTCCGTTGCAAAGCGGCCAGGACCTTCCACAGCCCATTCCGGATTCAGTTTTAGTAACCAGTGCTCCCCCGAGTAAAACAAATAGCATCCCAATCGTGGTTAATACAGCAAGCCACTTTAGGGAACGATTCATAATCATCACCTGCTCATTCAAAGTTCGATAAGTTGTCAAATAATAAACTTGACATGTATAATGAAAGAAACTTGTAGAAAATAAAAAATTCTATTCCTATAATAACGAAGTTTGGCGAAAAAGGATAGAAAACAATACTTATGATACTACACAAAATAAGGTTTTTTTTCAATACTAACCTCCGGGATGGACATTGAAGCCTTTTATCGGTAAAATTCTCTTGGCAGTACCATCCCTGGGAGATTGGCAGACTACATACCAGCTTTTTTACATTCATGAAAATATTATCCAAGAATATGTAATAATAGCTCTCCGACGATCCTTTTAATAAACATTCGATTCTAGTCAAAATTCCTTGCAATAAAAAAGAACTTTATGGATAATGGCGGTAAGACACAAATTAGTCAAATTTTGTTCAAAAAAAATTCACAAAAAAGTTGTGAAGTGTGATTTAATATACAACGTAGGCTTTATTTTTCTACACAAACATTTAACAGCCTTAACACGTTGAGAATAGTGAAAACTATCTGGAATATGAAGTTGAAAATACTCTTCTTTTTTTTGTAAAAATTCGCATCTTGAATTTGGAAGAAAAGGGGATGAAGGAGGATATGGATGTCTAATTCAAAAGCTTTAACAGAAGCTGTATTGGAGAACGGACAGCCTGCAGTTGCGGAGAAGACAATGATGAAGGATTTTCTTGCACTGATTAAAGTAGGAATTGTTAATTCCAATGCAATGACAACTTTTACTGGTTTATGGCTTGCGCTTCATTTTAGCGGTGCGCGATTCCTGGATAATATTGATTTGATTCTTGCGACTTTGATCGGTTCATCCTTGATCGTTGCCGGCTCATGCAGCCTGAATAATTACATTGACCGGGATATCGACCACTTGATGGAACGGACAAAAGACCGTCCAACAGTTACTGGTAAAGTCCATCCAGGTAAAGTGGCGTTGATGAGTTTCCTGTTGATCGGTATTGGTACCGCATTTTTGCTTACTACTACCATTACAGCTGCTGTAATCGGGCTGTTTGGAGTTTTTAGTTATGTTGTTCTATACACTTTGTGGTCGAAAAGACAATATGTTTCCAACACGATTGTCGGAAGTATCTCAGGAGCAGTACCGCCATTAATTGGCTGGGCTGCGGTTGACGCAAACCTTGATGTCATGGCCTGGATGCTTTTTGCCATCGTTTTTGTATGGCAGCCGCCGCATTTTTATGCTCTTGCGATGAGAAGGGCAGAAGAATACCGTGCAGCTGGAATCCCGATGCTTCCTGTCGTAAAAGGATTCAAAGCGACGAAGAAGTCAATCTACCTATGGATTACAGCTTTATTGCCGCTCCCATTCTTCCTTCAGGAGCTTGGGATCTCATTTATGGTTCTGGCAACCGTTCTGAATATTGGGTGGATTGTATTGGGAATCTATCTAGAAAAGCTTAAAGATGATATTAAATGGGCAAAACTGATGTTTGTATATTCTTTACAATACTTAACTGTCATGTTTGTCGCTATGGTAATTGTCACACTTATCTAACCTTCGTTAGGAGATTCACTCTTTGATGAGAGAGGATTTTTCCATATATTTTAAAACCAAATTAATAAGATTTTTTACGAAAGAGGGGTTTAATTAAGCTATGAAGATGCTTGCTAAATGGCGTCTGCTATCATTGTTCGCATTGATGGCATTAGTCTTGTCAGGCTGTGGAGAGCCATACTTGTCTGCGTTAAGACCTGCAGGTGAGGTTGCTCAATCCCAGTATGAACTCATGTTGTTGAGCACGGCGATTATGGTGGGAGTAATTGCAATCGTCACAGTCATTTTTATTTATGTTGTCATGAAGTTCCGCAGGAAAAACGACAACGAAATTCCGAAGCAGGTTGAAGGAAGCCACAAGCTGGAAATCCTTTGGACTGTTATTCCGATCTTATTGCTTCTAATTCTAGCTGTTCCAACAGTGGCTGCAACGTTCAAGTTAGCGGATGTGTCACCAATGGATAAGAAAAATGCAGATGGAAAGACAGATGCTCTAGTAGTTAATGTCCGTGCAAATCTTTATTGGTGGGAATTCGAATATCCAAATGAAGAAATCATCACTAGCCAGGAATTGGTAGTGCCGACAGATGAAAAGGTTTACTTTAATCTGAAAGCTTCTGATGTTAAGCACTCATTCTGGATTCCTTCTGCCGGAGGAAAGATGGATACGAATACCGACAACGTCAATAAGTTCTGGCTTGAGTTCGACAGTAAAGGTGCTGATGAAGCTGGCGGCCTGTTCTATGGAAAATGTGCTGAGCTATGCGGCCCTTCACACGCATTGATGGACTTCAAAGTAAAGGCAATGCCTCGCGCTGAATTCGATCAATGGGTAGCAAGTATGAAAACAGTTAAAGAACCTGTTAAAGCTGAAACAGCAACTGCACAGCAAGGACAGGAAATCTTCAATAACAGCTGTATTGGTTGCCATGCAGTAACTCCTGCAAACACGGCTCCAGAAGCAGCACGCGTTGGTCCTAACCTGACTAACTTCGGTGAACGTTCCCGTGTTGCTGGTGTGCTTGATCATTCTTCAGAAAATGTGAAGAAGTGGCTTGAGGACCCAGAGGCTTATAAGCCAGGAAATAAGATGACTGGAAAGTATCCTGAACTCTCTCCAGATGAGCTAGACGCATTGGCAGAGTATCTGATGGGCTTGAAAGTCCAGAAATAAAAGGGGATATGTTTGAAAGGGAGGTAAAACTGTGAGTACCTATACTCAGAAAAAAGGATTCGGCGCAACGTTATGGGACTTCCTGACAACGGTTGACCATAAAAAAATTGCCATCCTTTATCTAATCGCTGGCGGATTCTTCTTCCTCCTCGGAGGGCTTGAAGCGCTATTTATCCGTATCCAGCTTGCTGTGCCAAATAACGATTTTGTTAGCGCGGGATTCTATAACGAAATCCTGACGATGCACGGAACGACGATGATCTTCCTTGCAGCGATGCCGCTTGTCTTTGCATTCATGAATGCCGTAATGCCACTCCAGATTGGTGCGCGTGACGTTGCGTTTCCATTCTTGAACTCTTTAGGATTCTGGTTATTCTTCTTTGGTGGAGTATTCCTGAACCTTTCATGGTTCCTTGGAGGAGCTCCGGATGCTGGTTGGACTTCTTACGCTTCATTATCCATAGCGTCTGAAACACATGGTATCGACTTCTATGCACTTGGTTTGCAGATTTCAGGTGCGGGTACACTAATCGGGGGGATCAACTTCCTCGTAACGATTGTTAATATGCGTGCACCTGGTATGACATATATGAGGATGCCGATGTTCACTTGGGCTACATTCGTGACATCTGCCCTGATCTTGTTCGCATTCCCTCCATTGACTGTAGGTTTGTTCTTACTGATTTTTGACCGCATGTTCGGTTCTAATTTCTTTGATGTAGCAAACGGTGGTAACACAATTATCTGGGAACACCTTTTCTGGATCTTTGGTCACCCGGAAGTTTATATCTTGATTCTGCCGGCTTTCGGTATTTTCTCTGAGATATTCGCAATCTTCTCTAGAAAACGTCTTTTCGGTTACTCATCCATGGTATTCGCGACTGTATTGATCGGTTTCCTAGGATTCATGGTATGGGCTCACCATATGTTCACAACAGGCCTTGGACCGATCGCAAACGCAATTTTTGCTGTAGCGACTATGGCCATTGCCGTACCGACTGGTATCAAGATTTTTAACTGGCTGTTCACGATGTGGGGAGGAAGCATTAAGTTCACTACGCCAATGCTTTGGGCTGTAGCGTTCATTCCTTCATTCGTAGCCGGTGGTGTAACTGGTGTCATGCTAGCATCAGCTGCAGCTGACTATCAGTACCACGACAGCTATTTCGTTGTCGCTCACTTCCACTATGTAATCGTAGGTGGGGTAGTATTCGCACTATTTGCAGGTGCACACCTGTATTGGCCAAAAATGTTTGGCACAATGCTAAACGAAACTTTGGGTAAAATCACATTCTGGTTATTCCTGATTGGTTTCCACCTGACATTCTTCATCCAGCACTTCCTGGGATTGATGGGTATGCCACGTCGTATCTTCACATTCCTACCAGGACAGGGTCTTGAAACAGGAAACCTGATCAGTTCCATCGGTGCTGCTTTCATGGCAGTTGCTGTAATTGTTCTTTTGATTAACGTTGTTATGACAACTGTTAAAAACGAAAAAGTTGGAAATGATCCGTGGGGCGATGGCCGTACTCTTGAGTGGGCAATTGCATCACCACCGCCATTCTACAACTTCAAGCAGCTTCCATTAGTTCGTGGACTTGATGCTTACTGGCTTGAAAAAATGGAAGGCAAAAAGGGTATGACGCCTGCAGAACCACTGGGCGATATCCACATGCCGAACAACTCATTCATTCCTTTCGTGATCGCACTTGGTCTCTTCATCGCAGCATTTGGTGCAATGTACCGTGCAGAGACAAGCTGGGGCTTGCTGGTACTAATTCTAGGAATGGCAGTAACATTAGGAGCAATGTTCGTCCGCTCTATTAAAGATGATCATGGCTTCCATATTCATAAAGAAGATCTTATGGATGATGATAATGATAAGGGGGTAAAGGCATAATGCAAGCTGAAGAAAAATTAACATATGAAACATGGCCTGCCGAGCCTGAAAAAGCAACCCTCGAAGCAAAAAACAAATTTTTGGGCTTCTGGTTCTTCCTTGGCGGAGAAACAGTTTTGTTTGCAACTTTATTTGCGACATACCTAGCATTGAAAGATAAGGTTCCAAGTGCTGACCATGCACTGGCAAAAGATATTTTTGAAATACCGCTTGCTTTTGCAGCGACAATGCTGCTTTTAACAAGTTCTTTGACAAGTGTATATGCAATGTATCACATGAAGAACTTCAACTTTAAAAAGATGCAGCTTTGGCTTGGATTGACTGTCCTGCTGGGAGCAGCATTCCTTGGCCTTGAAATTTATGAGTTCAATCACTATGTTCATAAGTTCCACCATACGTTTACAAGCAGTGCATTTGGTTCTGCCTTTTACACGCTGGTAGGCTTCCATGGTGGCCACGTTGCATTTGGTTTGCTTTGGATCACGACACTGATGGTCCGTAACTCCAAGCGTGGGTTGAATCTGTATAACGCTCCTAAGTTTTATGTTGCCAGCCTTTACTGGCACTTCATCGACGTTGTATGGGTATTCATCTTCACGGTTGTATATCTAATGGGAATGGTGGGATAAACTGATGGCTAATCAACAACCAAGTTCAGGGAACCCAAGAGTTGACGTCGAATATCGCCGCAAGAAAAGCGCCGAAGAGATGAGATACCAAATCGTTTCCTTTGCATTGATGATTTTCTTGACAATTGTTGCCTTTGTTGCAGTTGGATATGAAGGATTTTCTGGCTGGTTCACAGTTCCGTTCATCCTTTTGCTTGCAGTAGTTCAAGTTATTTTCCAGCTCTACTATTTCATGCACATGAGTCACAAAGGACATGAAGCACCTTCATTATTCCTATATTCTGGAGTGCTTGTAGGCGCAATTACCATCCTTACATTCACTACAATCATCTGGTGGTAAGCATAAATATGACTTAAAGAGAAAAATCGGCTGTCACAGCCGATTTTTTCTATGATAGGCGCTAAATTAGCACTTAATGGAAGTGCCGTTTCGTTGATGTTGCATACCAATGGAAGTATAATGAAAGTAAAGTTCTATAACAGGACGGGGTGAAAAAAGATGCTTACTCTAGATATATTTGGGTTCAGAGCCCTATGGAGCCCGGTATTTTTTCTAGTGCTGGCAGCTCTATTAGTTGCTTATTATCTAATTGTGTACAAATACTATGGTCGTTTTAAAGAAGGAACTCGGGCAACACGACAACAGGCTGTATATTTTACATCAGCCATCATCGTACTGTATATCATTAAAGGATCACCTGTCGATTTGATGGCCCATATTACTTTTTATATGCACATGATCCAAATGGCCGTTCTTTATCTTGTCGTTCCGCCTCTATTGATTTTCGGACTGCCTGACTGGCTATGGCGATCATTCCTTTCCCTGCCGGCAGTCGATCCGTTGTTTCGCTTTTTCACGAAGCCGCTGATTGCCTTGATCATGTTCAATGGAATATTCTCCATTTATCATATTCCGCTGATTTTTGATTTTGTCAAAACGGATATGTGGCTGCATGCAGGCTATACATCAGTGCTTTTTGTACTGGCCATGTTCATGTGGTGGCCGCTAGTCAATAAATTGGAAGAGTATCAAACATTATCAGGCGTAAAAAAGATGGGATATATCTTTGCTGACGGTGTATTGATTACCCCAGCCTGCGCTTTGATCATTTTTGCGGATACACCAATGTACGCAACCTTTGCAGATCCGAACGCCTGGGGAGAAGCATTGAAATTATGTGTACCGCCTTCCACACTTTCCAGCTTGAATCTTAGCGGTCCTGAAACTTTCAGTTCTATTTCACTTTTGCATGACCAGCAGCTCGGCGGAGTAATTATGAAGGTCATTCAGGAAATCGTGTATGGAATTTTCCTGGGATATGCATTTTTCCAGTGGTTCCGGAATGAAGAGGAACGCCAGGCTGAACAGGATGCCATCAATCTTGCCAGCGCTCCACAGCCATTAAAATGAAATGAATTGTAAAAGCTTCCTTTTTAAAAGGGAGCTTTTATTTTTTTATGTTTTTTAATGTGAATCAGCTAATCAAAGATTGAAAAATAGGGACATGTCACCTACAATTAACCTTATGGAGAAATAATGATTGAGAGGGAAAAGAAATGTCGAATTTACCGATTCTGCCTACGATCAGCACGACCTTTATTGTCCTCAGTGCCATTACAGTGGCAATTGGCTGGGCCCAAATAAAACAAAGGAAGATTGATCAACACCGCAAGACGATGACTCTAGCCGGCATATTTGCGATCATCTTTTTTGTGATTTACGCTACAAGGACAATCTTCATTGGCAACACATCTTTTGGGGGACCTGATGATATCAAAATCTATTACACATTGTTTTTGATTTTCCATATTACACTTGCAACAATCGGTGCAGTGCTTGGAATCATCTCTCTTTACACAGGATACAAGAACAAGCTTGAGCGCCATCGGAAACTTGGACCAGTAACAAGTATTACCTGGTTTTTCACCGGAATCACAGGTGTCGCTGTTTATCTGCTTCTTTATGTTTTTTATAAGGGTGGAGACACTACTTCAGTCATCAAAGCAATTCTTGGGACATAACACGAAAAACATTGCGTATAGCAATGTTTTTTCTTTTGCAGGTATTTCTTTTCCTGAAGGCGAACTTATAAAGTTGTATAAAGGGGGATCAAGTTGCATGGAAATAAAAGTGTTAACTAAAGAACATTATCTGCAATCAATGAAATTATCAGAGTATGCTTTTCAATATAATGTGCCGGAAAGTGATATTCCTAAAAGGCTGGAAACGCTGAATAAACATCGTTTGCTAGGGATTTTTGAAGGAAATGAGCTGGCGTCGAAACTACATATTCTTTCGCTGAAGGTATTGCTGGGAGAAACAGAATGGAAAATGGGCGGAATCGCCGGTGTGGCCACATATCCTGAGTACCGGCGCAAAGGCTATGTGAATGCCTTGATAAAAAAAGCGCTGGCAGATATGAATCAAGATGGAAGTATAGTTTCTTTCCTTCATCCGTTCCAAATTGATTTTTACAGACGGTTCGGCTGGGAAATCATTTCTGATAACAGGAAAGTGACAGTGGAAAAAATCAATTTAAGACCAGTGGAAATTCAGCCTGGAAAAATTAAGCGACATACCGAGAAAGGTCACACTAGTGATATCGAAATGGTGTACCGTCAATATGCTGGCATGCACAGCGGAATGCTGGCAAGGGATTCTGATTGGTGGAACTCGAGTGTATACGGTTCCCAATTCGCGGCTGTCTATTACGATTCGGAAAATGAGGCAGCAGGTTACCTCTTATACGAGGTTAAGGATAATATCATGAAGGTAGAGGAATACGTTTCATTAACCAATGAGGCGAGAAAAGGATTATGGAACTTCATATGCCAGCATGATTCGATGGTGGACCAAGTGGAATTGATGTTATCCGTCCATGACCCATTCCCTTATTATTTAAAAGAGCCTAAGCTTAAGACTGAGATTTCTCCCTATTTCATGGGAAGGATCGTCAATGCGACGAAAGCTCTGTCCAGCTATCCGTTCCTGAACAGCGACTCTGACAGAAAGTTGTTCATCCACCTTGATGACAGCGCCGCTCCCTGGAATACAGGTGCCTATTTGATAAGCCGCGAAGGCATCAAATTTTACCCAGTGAAAGAAGGAGGTTCCTGCGTTAGAGAACCAAAACGCGGTCTTCATATGAGCATCAATTCTTTAACAGCGGTATTGTTTGGCTATAAGCGCCCTAAAGAACTATTTGAGCTGGAGCTTATAAAAGGGGATTTGGAAGCAGTCGAACAGCTTGAGAAAATCACTCCGCCATTCAAGCCATTCTTTTATGATTTCTTTTAATACAGAAATAAGAAAACCCGGGATAGCACTTCCCGGGTTTTTCGTGTTAAATTTTGAATTTCAATTTAATGATTCCAGCTTCTTTCGCTGAATTGAAAGCAATCAGCAGAAGCGGTCCGATGATAAAGCCCATGAATCCAAAAAGCTTCAGGCCAAGATACATGGCAATTAGTGTAGACAGCGGAGAAAGTCCGATTTGGCTGCCCATTACCTTTGGCTCGACTGTACGCCTGATGATCAGCAAGATGACCGCCAGAACGGCAAGCTGGGTGCCCAGCGCAATATTTCCGGTTGCAAGATGGAAAATAGACCAGGGCGCAAGGATGACGATTGAACCAATGAGCGGGATAAAATCAATGACCCAGATGATCGCTGACATGACAATCGCGTATTTGGGTGTGATGAAAAGCAAACCAATCAGTGAAACAATGAAAATAATCACACTGACTAAAAATTGAGCTTTAAGGAATCCAAACACAACATATGAAAGGCGGGACGTCATGAAATGAACCTTATCCGCCGTTCTTTCTGTTAAGTGACCATCTACGCTTTTCCTTAAAGATGGAAGTTCCAGCAAGAAAAGGAATAAGGCAATCAAATAGACAAGGAAACTGATCAGGAAATTCGGAATATAGGTCAACAATGCCTTTAAATTATCTATATTGATGAAAGCAATCATGTCATTTTTGAGTTTATTCAAAAAGTCCTCTGCCCGGTTGCTGATTTCAGTGACTACCTCCCTGGGAAGGTCATTCGCAGCTTCTACAAATCTGTTCTCGGCCTTATACCAGGCATTGGTGATTTCATTGATATAGACAGGAGTATTGTCAATAAGGTCAATTGCCTCTGTCACTGCGGTCGTCGTGAGGAAATAACCCGCAACCACGATAAGCAGTACAAACAGAAGGAAAATGACGAGAACAGCCAGCCGCCTTCCGCTCTTCAGCCTTTTCTGGAAGTATACGACTGCCGGCTCGAGAAATAGGGCAGTGATCAATGCAGCGATCAACGGAATCGACACCGGAAGGATAATATAAAGAATCGCTGCCACCAAGATGGTGATTAATGCAATAATAATCGTTCGTTTCGTGAAAATACCGGACAATTGGAGCTCCTTTCTATACTCTTGTTGAGTATATACCTCTACAAACATTCAGTTTTGGTCAAATCAGCAAAAAACGCTAAAATTCCTTAACAATTAAATTATAGTACGCATTTAATATAAGAAACAACAAAAATCAGCTATTGCGGCTGGGATTTTATTTCACATTGAATTCCGGCACAAGCAGTTTTTTGATAAAAAACGATCGTTCGTCATTCATTCCCTGTCCATGTGCCTGAACATCATGTTCGATAACCTAACCATATAGGGGTGAGGCAATGAAGAATTCTGGGAACGTCATTCCTGTGCAACTTAGAGAGTTATGCCGTGCAATTTGTGCAATCGTCCATGCAAACATCAATGAAGACGCTTTTTTTCATCAATCTGAGCTTAAAACGAGAATCCCCGTTTTCCGAAAATCAGCATTCAGTGATAATGGGGTAAGGTGTGAACTAGAGCAGGGAAATGTAAATATAAAGGTATTTGTCAACGCCATGCTAGGGGAGCACTCAATCTACCATAATGCAATGGATCTTCAGCGTCGCATAGCAGAGGAAATTATCCTGTATACTTCTTTTTTGCCTAAGAAAATTGATGTGATTATTACTGGCGTAAAAGCAAAAAAGACGCAATGAAAGCGTCTTTTTCCCTTTAGATTTATATAGCGAATTTCTCGACTTCAGCTTTCACTTCATTCAGAAGCTTCTCACACTGGCTGACTAATGATTTCGGGAAGTGTTCACCTTCACCGTATTCGACACCATGCGGATAATAATGTTTGCCCAGCAAAGGAGTCATCAATTGAATGATTGCTTTGTGTGCGCCAACATCACCCTCGTGGACATGGCCCTGGACACGCAGATAATATGTACCTTCCTTGACGACGAGCTTTTTGTCATAAGTTACTCGCTCATAATCCCATTGTCCTTCACGTACAAGACCGTGCTCCAGCATAACCTCATCAAGACGGTTCAAGTCCGCCTTCAGATTTTCGATACCTGTATTTTCGAATTTCATCCTTTTTCCCTCCTAAAAACACACTGCAAAATTCACGCTTTATAATAGAGTATATCTCAAATTTAATAATAGTAAAAATATGATTAAGTTGCAATGAATATAAAAGCGTTTTTCAGTGTTTCTTGTTTTATTCTTTATAGCATCCAGCAAGATTGACAATTTCACGTTTTTGGCATAATTAGCAAAATCCCGGCAACCATAATATCGAGCAGGTTAAGCTTGACCCATAAGGAGGAAAAAAGACGTGCGTAAAATCCGGGATATTATGACGAGCGATGTAGAGACATGTACCTTGCTGGATAATGTGTTCGAAGTGGCAGTAAAAATGAAGGAGCTGAATGTTGGAGCCATTCCTATTGTTGACAATGATAAACTGGTAGGCATGATTACCGACCGAGATATTGTCATTAGAGGAATCGCTGAAAAACATCCACCTTCCTCAAAGGTTGAAAGTGTCATGAGTGACCATCTTGTTACAGCAACCCCTGAAATGTCCACGAAAGAAGCTACAAGCCTTATGGCGGAACACCAGATCAGAAGGCTGCCTGTAGTCGAAGGAGACAAATTGGTAGGGATAGTAGCACTTGGTGATTTTGCTGTCAATGAAATGACAGATGAGCAGGCCCAACATGCTTTATCCGAAATCTCTGAATCCGAAAATCAAATGCAATAGCGAGGAAAGGCACTCTCAAAGGGTGCCTTTTTGTCTTTATCTGTCTAAAAGAAGAAACGGCATGACAAGAAATCGATCGGAAGTGTGATATTTTGACAGAGAAAAGGGAAAAGTGTCCAATTTGTTGATAGGTCATTATTTTTTATAGGGCTGATGGAACAGTCCTATTAAAAAGATCAACATAAATGGTATAATAAAAGCTAAAATCGCTCATATAGTAATAGAGAGATACTAGCTTGCATCTTATACGCAGCAGGCTTGAATAAGGGGGGGATCCATCTGCGAACAATTGTAAGGATATTGATTTTTGCTGCAATATTTCTATTTATAGGTTTATACATGGGATATAACAAAGAAGAAAATGATGATTTGGTAATCGAACAGAACTCGACTCCTAAAGTGGATGAATCTCTTGAAAAGAATATCGCAGAACAAAATATCAGCGAAGGCATTGAACAGCCTCAGCAGGGTGTAGCCTCACTATTAGGAAAAGACATTGATGGACTTAAAGAGATACTAGGCAATCCTTCCAGGGTTGACCTATCAGCTTATGGTTTTCATTGGTGGATCTTCAACAACGACCCTGATCAATATATACAGGCTGGTGTACTGAATGACAAGGTTGTGACCGCCTATGGGATTGGCCCGAAGGTGGATGTACTGCCATTTAAAATTGGGCAGCCGATCGAAGAAATTTTTTCAATGAATGTGATTGAACCGGAAGTAACCTTCGAACACAACGGAAGCTCATACAAGTTCGAGCTTTCCGAACAGGATATGAACACAAGGCCAGTCATCAAGATGGGCGACTACTTCGTGCAGCTTTATATCGATAAATTCACGAGCTCCGTATCCAGCATTCGGTATATGGACAAGGAAACAATCATCAAACAGCGACCATATGAAATGGTCTACAGAGGGACGCTGATCGAACCTCCCGTATTATCCGATGGGGACTGGGTTAGGATTGAAGCAGGCCTGGAGAAACAAATTCTCGACATAACCAATGCCATCAGATCAAGACATGAACTGCAATTACTAGAGTGGGATGAGAAAACGGCTGAAGTCGCTTATGCGCACAGCAAAGATATGGCAATCGAAGACTATTTTTCTCATGAGTCGGAAAAATACGGGGATCTGTCCGAAAGACTAAAAGCGGCTGATATCTTATATGAAGTGGCCGGGGAAAACATCGCTGCAAACTATACGGATGCGCCAGCGGTTGTAGAAGGATGGCTGAACAGTGAAGCCCACCGTGAAGCCCTATTGAATGAGGATTTCTCCCACCTTGGAGTTGGAGTTTATCAAAAGCATTATACCCAGAACTTTTTGAAAATGTGGAATCAAGAGTAATAGCAATTTTAATTAATTCTTACGATCTTCATAAATACCAGAGTGCTTGCTCTTTCCAGTAGGGTTCGGAATGCTTCCATTCCGAACCCTTTTTTGTATCGTAAGAAAAGCTGTCCGAAGTGCGGGTACTTCGGACAACTTTGGGGCAAATAGGTGTAAAGCTGTCCGAACTATGTGCCACTTCGGACAACTTACGTGCTTTTAGGTGAAAAGCTGTCCGAACCAGGGTCCACTTCGGACAACATTTGTGGTTCTAGGTGAAAAGCTGTCCGAACCAGAGTCAACTTCGGACAACTTTCGCGCTTACAGGCGATAACCTGTCCGAACTAGAGGCGACTTCGGACAACATTTGTGGTTCTAGGTGAAAAGCTGTCCGAACCAGAGTCAACTTCGGACAACTTTCGCGCTTACAGGCGATAACTTGTCCGAACCAGGGTCCACTTCGGACAACATTTGTGGTTCTAGGTGAAAAGCTGTCCGAACCAGAGTCAACTTCGGACAACTTTCGCGCTTACAGGCGATAACCTGTCCGAACCAGGGGCAACTTCGGACAACATTCGTGTTTTTAGGTGAAAAGCTGTCCGAACTAGAGTCAACTTCGGACAACATTCATGCTTACGGGTGAAAAGCTGTCCGAACTAAAGACACCTTCAGTCCACTTTTGTACAAACAGGCGTAAAATCAGGCAGACCCAAAGCTGCTTCGCCCACTCTGCTCTGCCCGTCGGAAAGCGAAGCGACCTAAACGGAAATCAACAGTTAAACAACATAAAAAAAAAACTGTAGAAAACTCGGGTATCCACGAGTTAGTCTACAGTTTGTAAGCCGCAGTCATCTGCTCTTAGCCTTTCCTGACAGCTCTGTTAATGGAAAAGTAGCCATGCTTCCAGTTACCATACAGATGCACCAATTCGCCTTCACTGAAGGTGGGAGGGACTGCTCCTTTTCTTAAAGGAGTTATTTTCTTTACCGTCAATTCTTTTACTCCGGTGTTGATTTTCAAAACAGTCACATGGTTGAAGCGGTGATAGTAAAAACGTTCTTTGTGTTCATGGACTTCAATGATTTTTCCGCTGACGATTGCTTCTTCTGGAATTTCCTCCAGACCAATCCATTCCTGCTCATTTCGCTGCATCTCTTTTTTTGTCAGCCAATAAAAATAGGCAAGGATTAGTGGAATCGCAATTGCTGTAACCATGTAATATCCCCTTATTTATGCTGTTTTTCGATAACGAAAAAGCTTCCGGAAGAGTGGGCTATTCTTTTGCCGTCAGACCGGAATACATCGGCTTCAAGGACGACGGTGCTTCTGCCTTTATGGATCAGCGAGGCTTTGCAATGGAGTTTGTCGCCGATTCCGGGAGCAAGAAAATGGATGTTGAGCTGTGATGTCACGGCAGCGTAGCCTTCTGGCAGCAACCTGTTTGCCAATGTTCCCATCGCCGTATCCAGTACAGTGGCAGTAAATCCGCCATGAACAATCCCGAGTGTATTGTCGAGCACCCTTGTAATTGGAATATCAATTTCACAAGTTTGGTCATCGAGTCTTCTGTCCATGTGCAGCAGGCCATCGATATAAGTGCTGTTTTTGCCGCTTAATTTATTTTTTACTCCTGCCAGCACAATTTTAAGTGCTTCTAATTCCTGTTCGCCTGATAGCGAGATGCATTCGTCCAAAAGTTGGTGCAAATCTTTTTCCACTATATTTATACCTCTTTCTAAATGGCTCTGTTTCTTTCATTCTTATTCTAAATCATTATTTTAGCAAAGCCTTTTTTATGTTTTCTATTTTAACAAGTTTGATTTCAATTTGGAACTATTCGATATATCCTTCACCATTCATGATGGGTTTCATATGCTATTATAGGCATTTGTTACACTGTGAGGTGAAAGGCATGGCCAAAAAGAAACTCCATCCATCTGTTGAAAAGTTCAAGGAATTTGTAAAAGAACGCCCGGAACTGGCACAGCAAGTACGGAAGGGGGAAACGACCTGGCAGGAAATGTTCGAGGATTGGTACTTACTTGGTGAAGACGATCCAAGATGGGCTGCAAAATCGGAGAATAAAAAGGACAAGAAAAACGAAGAGAAGGAACAAAAAACAGATTGGCTCGGTACCATCATGGGGGCAGTGAAAAATATGGACCCTGCCCAGGTGCAAGGGCAGATTAACAATATCAGCCAGGCACTCGGGGCAATCCAGGGTGTGCTTTCCCAGTTCCAGGGGAAATCAGGCGGGTCCCAAGGTTCAAACAATGCTGGTCCGTCAAATCCCTTTTCATTCAGGAAGGATTAGAATGGAGGCGTAAGCATGCGAAAAGATGTTATGGATCAATTGCGATCGAATAAGGAATTGATTGAGTTCGTCCGAGCCCAGCCCCACTGGTACAGGAAGCTGAGCAGGGATCCAAGGGATTTGCATTCAGCCCAAATTGCTGCGCTGCATCATTTTGAAAAAACCATCCCTCATAAGGTCCAGAAGTTCTCCAACAATGTACAGATGGCATCAATGATGATGCATATGTTCTCGAGTATGAATTCACAGTCATGATCAAGCTTCCTTCTCCACGAAGGAAGCTTTGTTTTTTCAGCCTGTAAAAGCCTTCAGACCAGAATCCTTAGCTTTTCTGGCAGTTTCATGGTAAAATGAGGTTCGGAGGTGAGCCAGCATTGCTTGCTGTTACATCAGAAAGAGTCTTATTGTTGGAAGAAGCTGAACAGTTAGTCAGCATGATTTTACAATCTGATATTGCCGAATATTATCGGGAATGTTTATATAACGTTAAAAACAATGCGGAAACACAAAGAAAGGTCCGTGATTTTGTGGACATGAAGGAACGCTATGAAGAGGTCCAGCGTTTCGGAAAATACCATCCCGACTACAAAGAAATCATGGGCAAGATCCGCCTTGTGAAAAGAGAGCTTGATATGGACGAGACCATTGCCGAATTCAAGAAAGCGGAAAATGATTTGCAAAGCCTTCTTGATGAGGTGAGCGTAATTATCGGCAGATCCGTTTCCGAGAGTGTGAAAGTGCCAACCGGAAACCCGTTCTTCGAAAGCTCTTGCGGTGGCGGCTGCGGCAGCGGTGGAAGCTGTGGATGCTCCGCTTAAAATGAAAAGCATGGGACTCCCATGCTTTTTTATTTGCCTCGATTCTGCTTCGGTAAGCGGGAAAACATGATTGATGATTGAAAAAACTGGTTTTTGTATGCTAGACTAGTACAAAGCAAACGTTTACCGAAGGGGAAAAGAATATGATAGGACAGAGGCAAGGAATCATCGTCTGGCTGTATTCACTGAAACAGGCCAAGATGCTCAGAAGATTTGGCAATGTTCATTTTGTCTCGAAAAAGTTGAAATATGCTGTAATTTATTGCAATCTCGACGAGGCAGAGGGGCTTATGGAAAAGATTAAATCATATTCATTCGTTAAAAAGGTGGAACCTTCTTACAAACCATTCTTGAAAATGGAGTTTGAAAATTCTTCCCCTGACAAGGCCAAAGAATATGACTATAAGATGGGAATATAGCAATATAAAAAAGGCGAGGGGAATCCTCGCCTTTTTTGTATTGAAATGCTATTGAAGAGGCGGAATGTAATGGTTCAGCCTGAGGATGCCTATCAAGTACTGAAAATACAATTCTTTTTCGGCAAACATCGTGGACGGTTTAACATCAAATTCTATGATCGTCTTGTCCAGTTCATCAGCCAGCTCCTTGAACATGTCAAAGCGCTTGTTCTTTAAAATATGAGGGTTCGATATTCCCTCCCTGCAGATATATAAAGCCTGGAAGTTCCCGGGGTTGGTTGGCTTAAGGACCACTACGAGGGAACTTACTTCTTTTTCATTCACTTTTGTATGGATCGCCATTAAGTGCATCAACCGATGGCGGTTTGCCCTGGCTGTTTCAATCAATTCGTATAGATCTGAGTATCCTTCTCCAAGCTCGATAAAACGCTGAATCAATTTTATTTCCCCTTCCGACTTATCACTCCTTCATACTTTACCATTTGCAGTCTTAAATTTGAAGCTGTTATGTCCTGTAGGAGAAGATGTTTTTTTACAAAAACAAAGCCTTGAACCATTTAGGCTCAAGGCTTCCTTCCATGCACCACAATAGTGCAGAAGGCAAAGGGAGAGGAGAAACCGGAGGAAGAACTTATGGGGAAACGTAAGTCTTCTCCGCGGTTGGCAACAACATCCTCAAATTGATGTTGTTAATCATCATTATTTCCATATTAGGAAGGGATATACACTGGTTTGGTTAATTTTTTGAATGTGTGGTAGGATAAGGGAGTAATTTATACGAACATATTGTAAAAAGCTTACATATTTTAAGGAGCAAAAAAATGAGAGTTGTATCAGGTGATTTAAAGGGCCGGGTTTTAAAAGCGGTGCCCGGGACGTCTACCAGGCCTACTACTGATAAAGTGAAGGAATCCTTGTTCAATATGATTGGGCCTTATTTTACGGGAGGTCTGGGCCTTGATTTATTTGCCGGCAGCGGAGGCCTGGGGATCGAGGCACTCAGCAGAGGACTGGATCAGGTCATTTTTGTCGACCGTGAAGGAAAGGCAATTCACGTTATAAATGAGAACCTGAAGTCCTGCGGCCTGGAAGAGAAAGCAGAAGTTTACCGGAATGACGCTGTCAGGGCCTTGAAGGCCATTCAGAAAAGAGAGCTGGTCTTCGATTATATTTTCCTGGATCCTCCTTACAAAAAACAGCAGCTGGTCAAGCTGTTGGAAATGATGGATAAAGAGGGACTTATCCATCAGGAAGGTTTGATTGTCTGCGAGCATGCTTCAGATATCAGGCTGCCAGAAAAAATAGGGAAATTGGTGCAAACCAGAAATGAAAAATATGGTATTATCGGAATAACTCTTTATAACGTTGATGCAGAAGATGAGGGGGAAGAATAGGTGGCAAGAGTTGCTGTTTGTCCAGGCAGTTTCGACCCAATTACCTACGGGCACTTGGATATCATCACAAGAGCTGCGAAAGTATTCGATGAACTTTATGTAGTCGTTTTGAATAATTCTTCAAAGAAACCGCTGTTTTCGGTAGAAGAAAGAATAGATCTGATCGATCAGGTCACAAAGAACATCCCGAATGTAAAAGTGGATTCCTTTCAGGGACTGCTGGTTGATTATGCAGAGAGCGTCAATGCCAATGCCATAATCAGAGGTTTGCGCGCTGTTTCGGATTTTGAGTATGAAATGCAAATCACTTCAATGAACAGGGTTTTAGATGACAAAATCGAGACTTTTTTCATCATGACAAATAACCAGTACTCATTCTTGAGTTCAAGCATCGTAAAAGAAGTGGCCAAGTATGGCGGTAAAATTTCTGAATTGGTACCAAGTGAAGTCGAGGAAGCTTTACTGAAAAAATTCAATGAAGACAAAAAATAACGGGCAGAGATGCCCGTTATTTTTCTTGCAGGATCCGGCTGCCGAGAATCCAAATGTAAATGAGCAAGCTGCCTATCGTGATCAGCGGCCCTGCCGTGGCAAGGAGGCTGTATGCTTCTGCCAGGCGGCTTCCCTCCGATGTCAGATATTCCATTACGGGCAATGCATTTGATGGCTGGCCATCCTGGAAAAAGCGTTCATATACTGGTTTCCAGAGAATGAAAGCATAAAAAGCAGCAAAGAATCCATGGATGATTCGCGCGAAAAAGAATGGCTGGAAACGGATATCTGTCTGCGCGAGAATGCTTGCCACCTGTGCCTGAACACTAAAACCGCTGAATGCCAGTATGAAGCTTGTAATGACAGCCTGATGCATCAAGGTTGCATCCTGGACCTGGCTGGTCATCTGGCTGCCGAGTGTAATCTCGAATAAGCCAGAAATAAATGGAAGGCTAAGCATATCAGTCATTCCCAGCATTCCGAGCATGATTTCAAGGAATTTGGCAAGAAATCCAGTAACATGAAGGTGGAATAACAGTTTATTTATAACCGAAAACAAGATGATGAAGCCGCCAATCATCAATAGAGTCTGGATGGAAGACATCACGGCATCGCCGAGAAGCTTTCCAATCGGACGGTTGTCCTTGATCCTTGTTCTGTGCAATGCTGCAAAAGCATCCCTTATGGATAAATTCCGTTCTTTATCCTTTTTGGTGCTTTCTTCGTTTCTCCCGTAGAACCTCATGATCAAGCCTACGCTGATATTGCCAAGATAATGAGCCAGAGCGAGTATGACCCCAAGCTGGACATTGTAAAAGAATCCAACTGATACAGCTCCGAATATGAAAAGGGGATTGGAGGAGTTTGTAAATGAAACCAGTCTTTCTGCTTCAATTTTTGTCAGCTGACCTTCCTGGCGCATCCTTGCCGTCAGTTTAGCTCCTGCTGGAAAGCCCGATGCCATTCCCATCGCCCAGACAAATCCGCCGACACCCGGTACCTTGAACAGAGGCCTCATCAACGGTTCGAGAAGTACACCGATAAAACGGACAACTCCAAATCCGATCAGCATTTCGGATACGATGAAAAAAGGAAGGAGCGAGGGAAAGACAATTTCCCACCACATATTCAATCCCCGGATCGAAGCATCAAAGGATTCTTGGGGAAAGGTAATGAGTGAAACAGCCAGAAAGGTGACGGAGGCTGCAAGGAACAGTGTTTTCAATCTGGATTTTAGCACTTGAGATTCTCCTTCCTGCGGTCTTGCTGTGAAACTTTTTTAATCAATGGTAAAATAGAGTGAAACTCACCGGTGGGGTAATTTTCCATCCATCCCATACTATATACCTTGTGTGCTGTCACATTAGTGAAAAAAACCTTGATAAGGGGCCGGTTTGGACCCGAAATTTTTTACCTGAAAAAACATGATTAGTTGTCAGCCTTGTCCTCATATAAATCAATATACTCGCTGAACTTCAATTTAGACCAAGTTTAGGATGTATCGACAAAAACATGGGTTTAAGGGAGGAAAAAGCTTTGGCAAGACCAAAGGTCGGTTTAGCCCTGGGTTCTGGTGGTGCAAGAGGATTTGCCCATCTGGGTGTCATAAAAGTCCTTCGGGATGAAGACATCCCCATTGATTTAATAGCCGGAAGCAGCATGGGGGCGCTTGTAGCATCATTCTACGGTGCGGGGCTGGATGTTGAACGGCTCTATAAACTATCACGGGTATTCAAAAGGAAATACTATCTTGATTTTACGGTACCTAAAATGGGATTTATCGCCGGGAAAAGAGTGAAAGAGCTCATCAGAATCTTTACTCATGGCAAAATGATTGAGGAGCTGGATATCCCCATTGGAATTGTTGCAACAGACCTCATGTCGGGGGAGAAGGTAGTCTTCAAACAAGGTCCTGTGGCTGAAGCTGTAAGGGCAAGTATTGCAATCCCGGGGATTTTTGTACCCGAAAAGCTTGGAGGCCGATTATTCGTCGATGGCGGGGTCGTTGACCGCATCCCCGTTTCTGTCGCCAAGGAGATGGGAGCCAATATCGTCATCGCCGTTGATGTTTCGAGTGTGAAAATCAACGAGGATGTGACCTCTATATTCGACGTGATTATGCAAAGTATCGATATCATGCAGATGGAGCTGGTCGCGAATCGGGAGGTTGCTTCCGATGTGATGCTCCGCCCGCCAGTTGAAATGTTCAATTCAAAGGCATTTACTAATATAGAAGAAATCATTGAGATTGGTGAAGAAGAAGCGAGGAAGCATATCGATAAAATCAAACAATGCATTGCAGAATGGAAGGAGCCGCAAACAGAATGAGCAGAAAGACATCGATAGGCATTTCTATATTGGCAGCTGTTTTAATTATGGCTAGTGCACTTTTTTACCTGCCATACTATGTAACCAAGCCGGGAATGGCAAAAGAGCTGGAACCGATTGTCGAGGTGGAAGGCGGTTATGACGAGGAAGGCAATTTCATGCTTACAACCGTCAGGATGGGCAGAGCCAATATATATGCATACGTTATCGCCAAGTTCAGCAAATACCAGGAAATTTATCCAGTCGAAGATATCAGGGCAGAGGATGAAACGGATGAAGAATACAATATCCGCCAGCTGCACATGATGGATAATTCGAAGACGGCAGCAATCGAGGTTGCCTATAAAAAAGCCGGGAAACCAGTGGACTATACGTATAAAGGTGTTTATGTGCTAAGGACAATGGAAGGAATGCCGGCTGATGGAAAATTGAAGCCAGGCGACCTCGTTTTCAAAGTAGATGGCAATCCTTTTTCATCATCACAAGAATTCATAGATTATATTAGTTCCAAGAAGCCAGGGGATACAGTGAAGCTAGAGTATAAGCGAAATGGCAAGTCAAAACAGGCCAAAATCCCATTGAAGGCACTTGATGATGGAAGCAATCGCCCTGTAGTAGGAATCCAGCTTGTTGATGATAAAGAAATTGACGTGGAACCGGATGTCACGGTGGAATCAGAGGAGATCGGCGGACCATCGGCAGGATTTATGTTCTCATTGGAAATTTACAATCAATTGACAGAGGAAGATTTGACAAAGGGATACGAAATAGCTGGCACCGGGACAATGAGCCCCGATGGGACAATTGGAAGAATCGGCGGGATCCAGCAAAAAGTAGTAGCGGCGGATAAGGCAGGCGCCGAAATCTTTTTCGCACCATTTGAAAAAGGTGCAAAAGGCTCAAATTACGAAGAAGCACTTATTGCCGCAAAAGATATTAAAACAAAAATGAAAATCGTTCCTGTTGATACTTTTGATGAAGCCGTGTCCTATCTGGAGAACCTAAAAGAAAAATCACGCTGATCCAGCGTGATTTTTTTATCCTTTTAACATGATGGGTGGTTGTGCGAATTCTTTTGCCAGCAATTTTTCCTGGCTGCTGCCGTTTTGGCCAAGTGCATAGATTCTGGCCGCTCTGGTATCCAGTTCAAGATCAGGATCTGAAAAGGCTGAAAGCTTGGAAACAAGCGGCAGGCTGAAATCCTTTTTCCTTAAGTTCAAGTAGGATCGTCCTTTTTCGGTTGCACCTAATAACCTCAGATAATTCACTGTATTTTTGGTGGTATTCATTTGATCTTTTCGTGTATTGGTTAAAATGTGGAGGCAGACTCTTTGCAGCCTTGTCCATGTATAGCGCTTCGTTTTAATCGATTCCATGAATTGCTGGAAGCTGTTTGAGGCTGCTGCAGCGGCAAGCAATCTGTTTTCCAGTCCTTCTTCCACTTCATAAAACTCGTTCAATTCTTTAGGACTGCTTTGCAAAAGCCTGTATTTTAAGAAAGGCCAGTAATTTTCCCAGGAATGGAATCCTCCATACTCTTCCTTATAGCTGATCAAGTGTTTGTATGTCGAATCAGGGACGTATTGTCTGATCGCTTCCATTTCGCCTGATGCGCCGAACAACGCTTTGCGTATGCTGGTCGCACTGGCGATTGTCGCCGAAGCAAAATGCTCATCATGGTAGCCAGCGTTTTTTCTGGTAATTGTTTGTGCCGTCATTTGGCTGTCCTGTCTGAGGATTGCCTGGATGTAATGCATCCCCAAAATATTATTTGGCTTAGAAATATCAATGAAGCTTTCTGCAGGAGCGAGGGCTTGGAATGCCAGGGCTATTGACTTAGGGTAGCTGTTACCTTCTCCTGCAAAAAACCTGATTTTTTCTTGAAAAAAATCATTGTTGGCCTCAAGAAAGCTGATCGTCTGGATGAACGCATTGAGATCGCCTGATTCACTGCCAAAACACAGAGTCTCACAGCCGGCTCCAGACAGGATTGAGACTGCACCTTCTGCGAAGACCTCGGCATGCTGTGTCGCGAATCGGTAGGGAAGTTCAAATACAATGTCTACTCCGGCATCAAGTGCCATCTTTGTTCTTGTCCATTTCGAAACAAGCGCTGGTTCCCCGCGCTGCAGAAAATTCCCGCTCATAGCGGCGATGGCAATATCAGAACCAGATTGTTCTTTCGCCTGCTGCAAATGAAATAGATGGCCATTATGGAAAGGATTATATTCAACGACGACACCAACAGCTTTCATTATTGTACTCCTTCGTGTTAATATGGATATTGCATTGTTTTGAAGTTTAATTTAAAGTATTTATGTAAATTATAGTGTAAAGAAAAAATATTGACAAATGATTACGCGAAGGGCTATAATTACCTTTGTTGCCTTGGGGTGATTCTATGAAATGGACAATAAGTCAGATACAAAAACATCGAAATAAGGACTTTCTGATTGACGAGTTTGTTCGAATGGACTCAATTAAGGAAACAGATCCGACAATCCGCGAGGTATCTCCCATCCATCTAACTGGAAGGGCGGATATCAGTGCCACAAGAGTGACATTCCACATCCGGATTGATGGTCACTTGATCCTGCCTTGTTCACGAACACTTGTTGATGTAAAATATCCAATTGATGTGGAAACTACTGAAACTTTCATGTTAAACAGCTACGATTATGAGGCTGATGAGGAAGTTCATCAAGTAACAGGCGATGTCATTGATCTTGAACCCATCATCAGGGATATCTTGCTGGTGGAAGTGCCGATGCAAGTATTCTGTGATGATAGCGCTGGTCAAGAAGGCGCACCCCAGTCAGGTAAGGATTGGGAAGTAATCGAGGAACAGGAGAAATCCGAAAAACTTGATCCCCGGCTTGCCGGACTTGCAAAATTCTTTGAGGATTCCAAGGATTCCTCTGACTAATGAATGAAAAAAGAGCGTGGAGGTCCAGAAAAGGACTGGCCTTCATAAACTTTCTTATTCCTTTTAAGGAGGTGGGAAGAATGGCTGTACCATTTAGAAGAACGTCTAAAACTGCGAAAAGAAAACGCCGTACTCATTTTAAATTACAAGTTCCGGGTATGGTAGCATGCCCTAACTGCGGTGAAATGAAACTTGCTCACCGTGTGTGCAAAGCTTGCGGAACATACAAAGGAAAAGAAGTTGTTAACGACTAATTTTCTTTCAGAAAAAGCACAGGATGCAGATGCATCTCTGTGCTTTTTTTGTTTTATAGGAAATGATCGCAACTGGGGTTGTCATAATCCAGCTCCAGCGCTTATCTGGGCTGACCGGGGCGCTTGTACTTTTTGTCTATATTTGCTCCTTAATACAGAAAATTGATACAATTTGAAGGACTAGTGTTTTTCAGGAGGAGCGGGTTGGATGGATTCATACATAATTTCAAAAGAAAAAGACGGAGTGCTGCTTTTTACGATCAACAGGCCTGCCAGAAGAAATGCTATTGACTATGAGGTAATGGCAGGGCTGGAAACAGCAATCGAAATGGCGGCAGATCGGGATGTTAAAGTCTTTGCGATTACAGGTGCCGGTGAGCAGGCTTTCTGTTCGGGAGGCGATTTATCTGCCTTCCATCAATTGAAAACAGAAGAACAGGCATATGGGATGCTTTCGCGGATGGCTGGGATTCTATATAATCTGCTGACACTTCCAAAACCGACCATTGCGATTCTCAATGGTTCTGCAGTTGGGGGAGGTTGTGAAATAGCATCTGCCTGCGATTTCAGAATTGGAAAAGCAGAAATGAAAGCGGGTTTCGTCCAGGCAAACCTGGCAATTACAACTGGCTGGGGAGGGGGCACGATCCTCCTGGAAAGACTTCCACACGCAGCAATGAAAATGCTGCTTGATGCAAGAATCCACAATGCTGAAGAGCTAATGGGCCTTGGTTTCTTGAATCATTTATATACAGATGATCCTATTGATGCCTGTCTCTCATTCATGAAAGAAAGTTTGAATAAAGAGACAGCGGTTTTAGAAGCTTATAAATCATTAATCAATAAAAAATGGGAGCAATTATCAATGAGAGAAAGGATGGAAGCAGAAGCCGCAAAATGTGCTGTACTATGGGGAGAAGAAGCACATCATCAAAAAGTGGACGATTTTATGAGCAAAAAAAATAAAAATAATTGATTGGTATTGGATGATATCAGTCTATCTTTCCTATTAGATGCATAAGAATGAATAAAAAACAATAGGAGGGATTTTCTGATGCCACTAACCCGTCAGGATGCCTGGTCACAGGACGAAGACTTATTGCTTGCTGAAGTAGTATTGCGCAATATCCGCGAGGGCGGCACGCAATTAAAAGCTTTTGAGGAAGTAGGGAAACAGCTGTCAAGAACAGCCGCCGCCTGCGGTTTCCGCTGGAATTCCTATGTGAGGAAGCAATATAAATCCGGCATCGAACTAGCAAAAAAACAGCGAAAAGAAGCAAAAAAACAGGTGAAATCACAAGAAGTTACGGAAGAAGCTCAGGCTCCGGCAAGCGAAACGCCAAGCCCGGTCCAGGAGATAAAGGAAAAACAATCGAATTTAAGCATTGAAGCAGTAAAACAGTATCTTGATGACCTCTATGAAAAAGCGGGAACTCTTAACAGTCAGGATGATCAGAAAGAAAAAATCCGCGGCCTTGAAAAGCAAATCTATTACTTGTCTGCTGAAAATGAAAAATTAGAGACAAAGCTGAGGTCGATGGAAGAAGACTATCGTGCCCTGATTGATATCATGGAGCGGGCCAAAAAAAGAGTAGGCCCTAAGGACGAAGAAAAACAGCAGAAAATGAACTTTCAGGTTGAGGGAAAAGGAAACCTGGAAAAGGTTGAAAAATAAACAATAAGAAGCGCCTGCCAGATTTGGCAGGCGCTATTAATATGTTCTTACTGGACTTGTTCCGTTACACCGGCAGGATACCAGACAAGCGGGTTTTCACCACGGTCTCTTTCCACATCATAATGAACAGGCGTGAAGCCCATCTTTTCCCAGAAGTCCTGAGATTTAACTCTTGGATTAGTCTTGATTGGCAGGCCAAAGGTTTTCGCGAATTCAACGAGCGCTTTGCCATAGCCCTTTCCCTGGTAATCCGGAAGTACTTCAAGCTTCCAAAGCTCCAGATAATCCTGGGAAGGTTCGAAGTAACGGTCAAACTGTTTCTTGACCTGATAAAGGCTCATGCGCGCAACAAGCTTGTCGCCGAAATAAATACCGTAAAACGGTGAATCGCTATCATTTTCCACAATATTCGCTTCCAGATCCTCCAGCATTGAAAGCTCCTGATGGCCATACTCCTTGAATTTCTTGAATTCCTCTAACGTCTTATAATTGATTTTAAGTTTTTCCACTTTTTTCACCATAATACACTCCCTCTATCAAGCCGCCAATCAATGACTGATCATGCGCTTTTCCTATTCTGAAAAAGGCAGCTGAAATTATTTGTTTTTTTACACCTATTTTTATTATATTATAAAAACATGAAAAATTCTGCATTTGAATTTTAGAAAGCGGTTCCAATTTTTGCAGGAAGAATACAGAATATTGTAGAATTTTATAAGTGAGCGTAATTTTTTACGGGAAAGGGGAAAGAGCGTGCAAAAAATATTGATTGCAAACAGAGGAGAAATAGCGCTTCGCATTATCCGCACTTGCCGTGAGCTTGGAATTGATACTGTGGCTGTCTATTCAGATGCTGATCAGGAACTGCCTTTTGTAAAAGAAGCTGACAGCGCTTTCCGGATTGGTGAGCCGCCGGTTCAGAAATCCTACCTCAATACAGATGAAATTTTGAGAATCGCAAAGGAAGAAAAAGTGGATGGCATCCATCCTGGTTATGGCTTTTTATCGGAAAACGCAGAGTTTGCCCGAAAAGTGCAGAAAGCTGGGTTGACATTCATCGGTCCTGCTCCGGATACGATTGAAAAGATGGGTGATAAAATCGTCGCAAGATCGACGATGGAAGCTGCGGGCGTTCCTGTTGTGCCGGGCAGTGACCAGGGTTTAAAAACGCTGGAGGACGCCGTCAGGCTTGCAGAAGAAATTGGCTACCCGGTCATGCTGAAGGCTAGCGGGGGCGGGGGCGGAATTGGCATGGTGCTCTGTGAAAATGAGCAAGCGCTCGCTAAGAATTTTGATTCCACGAAGGCCAGAGCAAAGGCATATTTTGGATCAGATGAAGTATTCATTGAAAAATACATCAAAAATGCCCGTCATGTCGAGGTCCAGATTTTTGGCGACAGCCATGGCAATCATGTACATATGTTTGAACGTGATTGCTCGATCCAGCGCCGTCACCAAAAAGTGATTGAAGAGGCGCCGTCACCGTTCTTAAGGGAAGAAGCGCGGCAGAAAATGTATGAAACCGCAGTAACAGCTGCCAGGGCCGTGGATTATGTGAACGCCGGGACCGTGGAATTCATTGTGGATGAAAATGAGAATTTCTACTTTCTCGAAATGAATACAAGATTGCAGGTTGAACATCCGGTCACGGAAACCATTACCGGTCTCGATCTTGTGAAGTGGCAAATCCTCGTTGCGAGAGGCGAAAAACTTCCTTTGCTCCAGGATGAAATTGAGAAGAAGGGATCAGCGATTGAATTCCGTCTCTATGCGGAAGATCCAGTCAGGTTCTTGCCTTCACCAGGTAAAATCACTGAGTTTTCATGGGAAGATCGCGAAGGAGTCCGAGTCGATGCCGGTTATGAATCTGGTTCGACGGTCACACCTTATTATGACCCAATGGTTGCGAAATGCATCGCTGCGGGAGGAAACCGGGAAGAAGCCATCAAAATTGCTCAGGAATTTTTTGCAAACATGAAGCTGGAGGGAATCAAATCGAATGCTCCATTGTTTGTGGAAATTTTAGGTGAAGAAGGCTTTAAATCCGGAAACTACACAACTGCATATTTAACAGAAAGAAAATTGGCATCAAAATAGAGGAGGATATGGATATGAAAGAAATTACAGCAAGTATGGCAGGAACAGTATTGAATGTGATGGTGGCCGCTGGGGATTCCATTACGGAAGGCCAGGAAGTATTGATGCTTGAATCGATGAAGATGGAAATCCCTGTTGAAAGCCAGGGGGCAGGAACGGTAGCTGAAGTGAAAGTAAATATCGGCGACTTTGTTAACGAAGGCGATATCCTGCTTGTACTAGAATAATAGCAAAGTAAAGGCGCCGAACTAGCCCTTTAAAGGGGAAGGATTGAACCAAATAGGTTTTAGGAGGGGAACAATGACAACCGCAAAGACTTTAACGGATACTTTACAAGAGAAAGTCCAGCAAATTGAAGCTGGCGGCCACCAGAAATATCATGACAAGCTGGCGGAGCAAAATAAATTGTTCGTAAGAGATCGGCTTAATCTTTTATTTGACGAGGGAGTCTACGAGGAAGATGGCAAGTTCGCGAATTTCCAGGCTGGCGACCTGCCTGCAGATGGTGTCGTGACTGCTATTGGCAAAATCGGCGGACAGACTGTTTGTGTCATGGCGAATGATTCGACAGTAAAAGCAGGTTCATGGGGTGCCAGGACGGTTGAGAAGATCATCAGGATCCAGGAAACAGCTGAAAAGCTGAAGGTTCCTTTATTGTATCTTGTCGACTCGGCAGGTGCCCGTATCACTGACCAGCTTGATATGTTCCCGAACAGAAGGGGAGCAGGAAAGATCTTTTATAATCAGGTGAAATTGTCAGGTGTAATCCCGCAAATCTGCCTTCTATTCGGACCTTCCGCAGCGGGAGGGGCCTATATTCCAGCGTTCTGCGATATCGTGATCATGGTGGACCAGAATGCGTCGATGTATCTCGGATCCCCAAGGATGGCGGAAAAAGTCATTGGCGAAAAGGTCACATTGGAGGAAATGGGCGGCGCCCGCATGCACTGCTCTGTGAGTGGTGTAGGCGATATGCTTGTCTATAGTGAGCAAGAAGCCATTGAAGCAGCGAAGCGGTATTTGAGTTATTTCCCTGCGAATTTCCAATCAAAAACAGATTTGATTGAAGGAGTTGCTCCAAAGGCAGGAAGAAGCCTTGAAGAGATTGTTCCACTGAATCAAAATGCTCCTTTCGATATGTATGAAGGAATCGATGCCTTGATTGATGAAGGCAGTTTCTTTGAAATCAAAAAGCTGTTCGCCCCTGAGATCATAACCGGCTTTGCCCGTATCGACGGACGTGCAGTCGGAATCATCGCGAATCAGCCAAAGGTGAAAGGCGGAGTTTTATTCGTTGATTCTGCTGATAAGGCGGCAAAATTCATCACACTCTGCGATGCCTTCCATATTCCATTGCTGTTCCTTGCCGATGTTCCAGGCTTCATGATCGGAACAAAGGTTGAAAGGGCTGGTATCATCCGCCATGGCGCTAAACTGATTGCGGCGATGAGTTCAGCCACCGTACCCAAAATCTCTGTTATCGTCCGAAAGGCATACGGTGCTGGCTTGTATGCGATGGCAGGACCGGCATTCGAACCGGATTGCTGCATAGCGCTGCCTACTGCGCAAATTGCGGTAATGGGTCCTGAAGCGGCGGTAAATGCGGTGTATTCGAATAAAATCAATCAAATCGAAGACCCGAAAGAAAAAATCGCTTTTGTCCAGGAAAAGCATCAGGAATACAAAGAGAGCATTGACATCTATAAGCTGGCTTCCGAACTGATCGTAGACGATATCGTCGCAGCGAATGATTTAAGGAATGCCCTGATCGATCGCTTCAAATTATATGAAACAAAGGACATGGAGTTTAGTGTCAGGAAACACCCTGTCTATCCTGTGTAAAACAATGAAACGGAGATCCTTGAGGGTCTCCGTTTCATTTTTGTGCCGTTTAGCAAATTAACTCAAAAATCCTTAATCCTTTCTTCCTAAGAGGCATTTGTTTCTGCTAAAATATGACTAAAGATCTTACTATTGTTTTAACATGTGATAGATTTTCAGGAGATGCACATCTTGATAGTGTGCGGAGACCTTCAATGAGGGGTACTTATGAAGATAGCGATAATTGGCGGCGGTTCATTAGGTTTATTATTCTCCTATTACCTCGGCTTCAAAAACGAAGTTACCATCTATACGCGGACTAAGGAGCAAGCAGACGAGATCAATAAAAATGGACTGCATCTTATAAAAGGCGGCATACCGCAGCCGCCGCTCAAGGTTTCGGCTGCGGCCATCCAGGATTGGAAAGGAACAGAAGAGTTTACGGTTGTGGCAGTGAAGCAATACCAGCTTTCCGACCTAATGGCTGAGCTAAGGCTAAGGGTGAATGCCAGAGGCAGTATTCTTTTTCTGCAAAACGGTTACGGCCATATCAAGATGCTCCCGGAGATCACTGCGCCTGATATTTATGTGGGATCGGTCGAACATGGAGCTGTTAGAGAGAATGAATATACCGTTCAGCATAATGGCTTTGGGGTCACCAGAACTGCAGTATTCCGCGGAGAAGACCGACTTCTCAGAGAATTTTCGCTGAGGGTTCCTGACGATTTTCCAATTCTCTTTGAATCTGATTATAAAGAGATGCTCATCAAGAAGCTGGTGGTCAATGCTGTCATCAATCCATTGACTGCAATTTTGAAAGTCAGGAATGGTGAGCTGATCAATAATTCCTTTTATTTTGAGGTCTTCAAGCAAATGTTTGAGGAGTGTGCCCTTGTCCTTGGTCTGGAACATCGGGAAGAATACCTCCAGAACCTGATGACAGTCTGCACAAAAACAGCAGATAACCATTCGTCCATGTATAAGGATATTGAAAATGGCAGACAGACTGAGATTGACGCCATCCTTGGATACTTGCTCGAATTATCAATAAGCAAAAATATCAAAGCTCCATTAATACATAACTATTATCATTGCATCAAGGGGAAGGAGCAAGAAAGGGAGGGAGCATGATGCCTGGATTCTTCTCCGCACTTGTTGCCGTATTGATTACAGTGCCTATAATTGGCTATCTGGCTGTGTTCATCATCACCAAACAAATCACGGGAAACCACCGTCGATCTGTCAATCTCGCCATTGACTTCAGTACTTTTTTGCTGGTACTGTCTGTCCATTTTTTGATCCTTACCATATGGGGAAAATCCTTTTTTTGGCTTATACTGATTATTTTATTTGGCTTGGCGGCCATATTCGTCTGGATTCATTGGCACTATAAAGAGGAAATCATTCTGCCGAAGGTTTTTAAAGGTTTTTGGCGGTTTAATTTTCTGCTTTTCAGTTCAGCCTACATCATTCTTGTTCTATTTGGTTTGTATAAGCGCCTGATGTTCCTGTTTGCTTGACCTGATGTTGGACTGTCTCTACGGAGGTCCAGCATTTTTTGATTTTTGCAAGCTGAAACGGAGCAAAAGCCTTCTGCACCTGACATAACCGAATGCTTATTCATCCTTTGTAGGGGTGGAGCGACTCCTATTCATAAAAAAACCTTGATTTTAGAAATTTCGAAAGGCAAAGTTTTTTTCTTTTCATTTCAAACAATGCTATACTCATTACAGTGAAAATTGTTAACGAGAAAGGAAGTACAAGTTAATGGAGATGTTGAATCTCTCACTTCCGGCTGCGAACCGGTTTGCGACAGATTACCTTGCTGGGAGCCCTGAACTTCAGAGGTTCTTTCATTATAATTTTACAGACGAAAATTCATATGTTCATCGATTGGATGAATTGAAAAATAGAAGTTTCATGAGACAGGAACTTGCCGACCATATTCAGACATTCATGTCACGATATGCGGAGTCTGATCGAATTGCTGAGAATATCGAGAAACTCAGGAAGGAAAACAGCGTTGCCGTCATTGGCGGCCAGCAGGCTGGTATTTTGACAGGGCCGCTCTATACGATCCATAAAGTGATATCAATCATCAAGCTTGCTGAACAAAAAGAGCAGGAGCTTGGCGTCCCGGTTGTACCAGTATTTTGGATTGCGGGTGAAGACCATGACTACCAGGAAGTCAATCATGTTTACGTCATGAAGGACAAAAGGCAGGAGAAATGGGTCTACCCGGAAAAGAATCTCGAGAAAAAGATGATTTCCGAGGTATGTATCAACCGTGATCTGTGTTATTCCTGGGTTGAGGAAATCATGGAAACCTACGGCGAAACAAAACACACGAAAGAAGTATTATCCTTTGCCCTGGAATCATTGAAGAAAGCGGAATCGTTCGTGGACTTTTTTGCCACGATCATCATGGAGCTATTCAAGGATTCAGGCTTGCTGATTGTTGATTCAGGGAATAAAGACCTGCGCAAGCTTGAAAAAGAATATTTTATCAATCAAATTAAAAATCATCGTGAAATCACTTCCGCTGTCCTTGGCCAGCAAGAAAAGACCAAAGCGGCAGGCTTTTCTAATATGATTGATATCAATGTAAATACAGCGAACCTGTTTTTTTATGATGAACATGTAAATGAACGTATTTTGCTTCAATTTGACCCACAAAGTGGAGGGTTTGCAGGTAAAAATGGCGAAGTCAGTTTCACATATGATGAACTGATGGAGATTGCGAATGAGTTTCCGGAAAAACTCAGCAATAATGTCGTTACCCGTCCGTTAATGCAGGAATGGCTTTTCCCGACGCTTGCCTTCATTGGCGGTCCCGGAGAAATTGCCTACTGGGCAGAGCTGAAACTTGTTTTCGAGCATTTCGGTGTCCAGATGCCTCCGCTTGTCCCAAGGCTGAATATCACCTTATTGGAAAGGTCGATTGAATCCGACCTTGACGAATTGAAACTGGATCTAAAAGAAGTGTTGATTTCAGGTACGGGCGGACATGAACTGAAATACATCGACTCACTGAAGGATCGGGAAGTAGAAGAGTTATTCGGTCAGGTTAAAGGGATGCTGTCAGATCAATATCAGCTCATCCGTGAAAAATCAAACGGAATCGATCCGGTTTTATTGCCATTGCTGCAAAAGAACGAATCCATCCTGCTGAATCAGATCAAGTTCATGGAGGATAAAATTGTAGAGGCAATCTGCCGAAAGAATGACCATATCCTGCGAAAGTTCTCGCGGGTGGAGAATGCATTAAGACCAGGCGGGGCGCCGCAGGAAAGAGTATGGAATCCGTTCTATTACCTGAATAAGTATGGTTTGAACCTGGTTCCGGAATTATTAAAGCTGCAGTATCGGTTCGACGGGACCCATAAAATCATAAAATTGTAAAATTGGCTCCATCCTTTTCGGATGGGGCTTATTTTTCGTCCAGGGCTGGTTTCCAAAATACGGATGAAGGAGCAATTCTCGCGAGTTTTCGCTTAATTATTAAGGATGAAGGTGCAATGAGTCTAAATCAACGGGCAATAGTCGAGGTAGACTAGGATTTCAGTGCAATTAATGAATCGTGCTGTCCATTTGCAGTCTTCGATTGTCCAGCAGCTGATAATGAAAAAATAAAAAAAGTAAGAAATGACGAAGGAATTCAAGTTGGTGGATAGAATATTTAAAATAAGGTGGTGAAAAGTGGGGGAATGTGGTACATTGTATTTAGAAAGTGGGGGTAGTGGCATGTTCATGGGTGAATACCATCATAATGTGGATAGCAAAGGCCGATTGATCATCCCTGCCAAGGTCCGTGAAAACCTTGGGGAAATGTTCATTCTTACCCGTGGACTTGACCAGTGTTTATTTGGTTACCCCGTTTCTGAATGGTCAGTGATCGAAGAAAAGCTCAAAGGACTTCCGCTGACTAAAAAAGATGCACGTGCATTTACCCGTTTTTTCTTTTCGGGTGCTACCGAGAGTGAAATTGACAAACAGGGGAGAGTCAATATTCCTTCCCCGCTGATGCAATACGCCAAGCTTGAGAAAGAATGTGTGATTTTAGGTGTTTCCAATCGAATTGAAATTTGGAGCAAAGCCATCTGGGAAGAATATTTCGCAGAATCTGAGGAATCTTTTGCTGAAATTGCGGAAAATATGATTGGATTTGATATTTAAGGGTAACATTATTCTGATATAATATTACCTGCTCCTCGATTGGAAAGGTGGATCATGATGTTCAAACATACAACAGTTTTACTGGAAGAAACAGTAGACGGGCTCAATATCAAGCCTGACGGTACATACGTGGATTGCACTCTCGGTGGCGCAGGCCACAGTGAATTGATTTTGTCCAGGCTTTCGGAAAAAGGAAAGCTATACGCATTTGACCAGGACGATGTCGCGATTGCAAATGCAAAAGAAAAGCTTGCAGCATACGGCGACAGGCTGACAATCATTAAAAGCAATTTTCTTTATCTGCAGGAAGAGCTTGAAAAGTTGGGTGTAGAAGAAGTTGATGGAATTCTTTATGATTTGGGAGTTTCCTCACCGCAGCTGGATACCCCGGAACGCGGCTTCAGCTACCACCACGACGCTCCGCTTGATATGCGGATGGACCAGGATGCAGCATTGTCCGCTTACGATGTCATTAATGAATGGCCATATGAAAAATTGGTCAAAATCTTTTTCCAGTACGGAGAAGAGAAATTCTCAAAGCAAATTGCCCGCAAGATTGAGGCTGCACGCGAAAACAAGGCAATTGAAAGTACTGGTGAACTTGTCGAGTTGATAAAAGATGCAATTCCTGCACCTGCAAGGAGAAAAGGCGGCCATCCCGCCAAAAGAATTTTCCAGGCAGTCAGGATCGCGGTTAATGATGAACTTGGTGTATTTGAAAAATCACTAGAGCAGGCAATCGAACTTCTTTCCGTAGGAGGAAGGATCAGTGTCATCACCTTCCACTCACTAGAAGACAGGATTTGTAAGGTAACCTTGAAAAAAGCGAGCGAAACACCGCCGCTTCCACCTGGGCTGCCAATAATTCCTGATGAGTTTCAGCCTAAATTGAAGCTGATTACAAGAAAACCAATCCTTCCATCAGAGGAAGAGCTCGAGTTCAATAACCGGGCAAGATCGGCAAAACTGCGGATCGCTGAAAAAGTAAAAAAGTAATAATAAAAATATAAAAATTTCAGGAGGGAAAATGATGAGCAATCTGGCTACAAAATTGCAGCAGGAACAGCAGCATCGTACAGTTCAGGCGCCAGCAAAAGCACCGGTAAAAGCACCTGCAAAAAGAAATTCGATTTTAACGCCCGGTGAAAAAATCCTGATGTTTGTCTTCGGAGCAATCGTCTGCTTCGGCGCAACATTCATGGTGTCAAAACAAGCAGCCATTTATGAAGTCAACAAAGAAATCCAGATTATTGAAGGCGACATTCAGGAGCAGCAAAAGATTAATAGTGACCTTGAAGTCCAGATTAGCGAATTAAGTACCTATGAAAGAATCAAAAAGGTGACAGAAAAGCTCGGCCTAACATTGAATGAAAACAATGTTAAAGGTGTGGAAAACTGATGATCAAGAAACAGCCAAATATGAATGCAGGAGCAGCGGTATTATTCGTAATATTCAGCCTGCTCTTTTTTATCTTGATTTTCAGGTTTGTCTCCATCCAGGTCACAGGTGAGGTTCATGGACAAGCACTGGCAGCAAGAGCACAACAAAAATATTCCAATGAAAAAGTGATTGAGGCTGTCAGAGGCACGATTTTTGACCGCAAAGGCGAAGTAGTCGCAGAAGACACCACTTCCTATACGCTGGTCGCCATCCTTGATAAATCGGTGACAACGAATAAAAAGAAGCCAAAACACGTGCAAGACCCGGCAAAAACAGCGGCTGTACTGGCGAAGTATATCGATATGAGCGAATCGGATATATACAAGAGGCTGACAAAAGAAAAAGCATGGCAGGTTGAATTCGGTAAAGCTGGACGTGATATTTCCCATCAGACAAAGCGGGAAATCGAAGATGAGAAGCTTCCGGGAATTACTTTTTTAAGAGATTCCAAGAGATTTTACCCGAACGGTATGTTTTCATCCCATTTAGTCGGCTTTGTCGAGAAGGAAGAAACAGAGGATAAAAAGACGATTACCACCGGAAAACTTGGCGTTGAGAAAACGTTGAACGATGAATTGACTGGTGAAAATGGGTCTATCAACTTCAAGAGTGATTTATGGGGATTCCTGCTTCCGGATGCTAAAGAAAAAGTGACTCCGGCAAAGGATGGCCATGATATCTATTTAACAATTGATAAAAAAATCCAGACATTTGTCGAAGACGCTGTTGAGCGGGTAGACAAAGAATATAAGCCAAAGAAAATCCTCGCTGTTGTTGCTGACCCGAAAACAGGTGACATCCTGGCGATGGCACAGCGGCCAAGCTTCCACCCGACCACAAGGGAAGGTTTGGATAAAAGCTGGCATAATGAGATTGTTGAAACACCAATAGAGCCGGGATCGACAATGAAGATTTTCACTCTTGCAGCGGCAGTTCAAGAGAAGAAATGGAATCCGAATGAACTATATAAATCAGGGTCCTATAAAGTTACTGAGAACTCGGTCCCTATTGGAGATCATAACAACCGGCAGGGATGGGGGACGATTACTTATCTGGAAGGCTTACAACGATCTTCAAATGTTGCGGTTGCAAAGCTTGTTAATGAAAAAATCGGTACGGATAAATTTCGGGAATACTTGACTGATTTTGGTTTTGATCAGCCGACAGGCATTGACCTCCCAAACGAAGCTGTTGGTAAAATTCAGTATAAATGGCCGGTTGAAAAAGCAACAGTCGCTTATGGCCAGGGATCGACGTTTACACCTATACAATTAATCCAGGCTGCAACCGCAGTAGCAAATGATGGGAAAATGATGAAACCGAGAGTGATAGACAAGATTGTTGATCCAAATACTGGTGAGGTCATCAAACAAGAAGAGCCCAAGTCGGTTGGCCAGCCGATTTCAGCTGAGACTGCGAAGGAAGTAAGAGAAGTATTAGGTACTGTTGTAACGGGTGAGCATGGTACAGGAAAGTCATACGCAATCGATGGATATGAGGTTGCCGGAAAAACCGGAACCGCCAATATTACGGAAAACGGAAAATATCTGAGCGGTGAAAGTAATTACCTGTTTTCATTTCTCGGGATGGCTCCAAAGGACGATCCTAAGCTGATTGTCTACGTCGCTGTCCAGCAGCCGGAAATCGACCATTATTTTAAAGGTTCCATTCCGACTTCCATGATCTTTAAACCTGTAATGCAAAGCAGCCTCCAATACTTGAATATCAAGCCTGCCTCTATGGAAAAAGCCGATTCCAGCCCGGTTCCCGATGTAACAGGAATGGAACCCGGTGAAGCAAAGAAGCTGCTTGAGTCCAAAGGGTTTGAGACTGTTGTCATTGGTGATGGGAATCAAGTGCAGAAGCAATTGCCAAGTGGTGACATCGTAGCGCTTGAAGGCGAAAAAATCATCATTAAAGCTTCTGGAGTCATGACATATCCTGACCTGACAGACTGGTCGCTAAGGGATGTCATGAAGCTCGCTCAACTAACTGGAGTTAAGTTGAATAAAGCTGGTAGCGGATATGTAACAAAACAGAGCCTGAAACCAGGTTTGCCAATAAATGAAGGAGAAAACCTCATTGTTCAGCTCGAAACACCGCTGCAGCAATTCGAGAACTCCTTAAAAAAAGAAGAAGATAATGAAGAAACAGAGGAAGTTGGCGGCTGAGCCCTTCCTCTGTTTTTTTTTTGTGGGCAGTTGGTAGAGGGAGCCTAAGGATCAGACAAAATGATGCTTGTTATAGCCTAGGAGTCCTAAGTGGGCCTGAATACGGACTAAACTAAAAAAAATTGACCGAAGTAGGTCCGGGTTCAGGTTCAGACAAAAACCAGCCGGCAATCACAGGAGTTGTCCGAGGTAGCCTCTAGTTAGGACAGCTTTTCGCCTGTCAGCACAAAAGTTGACCGAAGCAGCCTCTGGTTCGGACAGCTTTTCAACGGTAAGCACGAAAGTTGTCCGAAGTAGCCTCTGGTTCGGACAGCTTTTCGCCTGTCAGCACAAAAGTTGACCGAAGTAGCCACTGGTTGGGACAGCTTTTCAACGGTAAGCACGAAAGTTGTCCGAAGTAGCCTCTGGTTCGGACAGCTTTTCGCCTGTCAGCACAAAAGTTGTCTGAAGTAGCCTCTGGTTCGGACAGCTTTTCAACGGTAAGCACGAAAGTTGTCCGAAGTAGCCTATGATTCTGACAGCTTTCCAACGGTAACCGCAAAAGTTGTCCGAAGTAGCCACAAGTTCGGACAGCTTTTCAACGGTAAGCACGAAAGTTATCCGAAGTAGCCGTAAGTTCGGACAGCTTTTCAACCGTAAGCACAAAAGTTGTCTGAAGTAGCCTCTAGTTCGGACAGCTTTCCAACGGTAACCGCAAAAGTTGTCCGAAGTAGCCACAGGTTCGGACGGCTTTTCAACGGTAAGCAGTAAAGTTGTCCGAAGTAGCCGCAAGTTCGGACAGCTTTTCAACGGTAAGCAATAAAGTTGTCCGAAGTAACCCCAGGTTCACCCCAAACCCCGCCCTCTATCACAAAATCAATCCAAAGCACCTCCTGATGCTGCATCCGCCCAAGCTTGTCTCGACTTCTTGTTATAATCAAAATCGTACAAGCATATATTTGAACGAGTGTCATGGTTTTCAACGGAACAATTTTAGGAGGAGGTTCGTTCAATATATGCGTGTATCAAATGTGACGGTCAGAAAAAGGCTGGCTCTCGTTCTGCTGATCGGGATCTTGGTGTTTTTCATCATAGATGTCCGGCTTGGCTATGTACAGTTTATGCTTGGTGATTTTTTGACAGGAAAGGCGAAGGACTCGTGGAGCAGGAATGTCCCATTCGAACCTCAACGCGGAGAAATTACGGACAGGAATGGTGTCGCGCTGGCAACGAATATCAGTGCCCCGACTGTCTATGTGGTGCCCCGACAGGTGAAGGATCCTGAGGCGGCAGCTGAATTATTGGCCAAGGCATTGGATATGCCGAAGGAAAAGGCCCTCCAGCATATCACTAAAAAAGCGATGATCGAGAGAATACCAGAGGGAAGGAAAATCTCCCATGAAAAAGCGAAAGAAATCAGGGCGTTGGATATTAAAGGTGTTTATATCGGGGAAGATTCAAAACGTCATTATCCGTATGGAAGCTATCTATCCCATGTACTCGGATTTGCTGGGGTTGATAACCAGGGTTTGATGGGACTCGAGCGCTACTATGATAAGGAGTTAAAAGGGAAAAAGGGATCGGTACAATTTTATGCGGACGCAAAACAGCAGCGGATGCACAATATGGCGGATGATTACGAGCCGCCGGTGGACGGGCTCGATCTGAAGCTGACGATCGACAGCAGGGTCCAGACCATTGTCGAAAGGGAATTGGATATTGCTCAGGCGAAATACAACCCAGATGGGATCATTGCGATTGCGATGAACCCTAAAAACGGGGAAATCCTGGCGATGTCCAGCAGACCGGATTTTGATCCTGCTAATTTCCGCAATGTTCCGCCTGAAGTGTATAACAGGAACTTGCCGATTTGGAGTACCTATGAACCCGGATCGACGTTCAAGATTGTTACGCTCGCAGCTGCACTTCAGGAAGGAAAGGTCGATCTTGAAAAGGATCATTTCCATGATTCAGGTTCCGTAGAGGTAGCGGGAGCGAGGATCCGCTGCTGGAAAAAGGGTGGTCACGGAAGCCAGTCTTTCCTTGAAGTTGTCGAGAATTCATGCAACCCTGGATTTGTCGAGCTCGGGGACAGACTCGGAAAAGAAAAACTCTTCAAATATGTAAAGGATTTTGGATTTGGCGAAAAAACGGGAATCGACCTCCAGGGAGAAGGCAAGGGAATTCTTTTTAACCTGGATAGGGTTGGACCGATCGAACAGGCAACCACGGCGTTCGGTCAGGGTGTATCGGTTACACCGATTCAGCAGGTTGCTGCGGTTTCAGCAGCGGTGAATGGCGGTATACTTTATACACCGTATATTGCCAAAGAATTGATTGATCCGATTACCGGGGAAGTTGTGATGAGAAAGACTCCTCAGGAGAAAAGAAGAGTCATTTCAGAAGAAACCTCGAAGGAAATCAGGCATGCGCTTGAGAGTGTCGTTGCGAAGGGCTCTGGTAAAAATGCATATGTAGATTCGTACAGGGTTGGCGGCAAGACAGGGACAGCACAAAAAGCAAAAGATGGACGTTATCTGGAAAATAACCATATCGTTTCCTTCATAGGCTTTGCACCTGCGGACGACCCGCAAATTGTAATCTATGTTGCTGTAGACAACCCAAAGGGCACCGTCCAGTTCGGTGGTGTTGTAGCCGCTCCGATTGTTGGCGATATCATGGAAGATAGCCTTAGGGCGATGGAGGTCCCGCCGAGAAAGGATCAAATCGAGAAAGAACTCACATGGCTGGATACACCAATGGTGGAAGTTCCTGACCTGATTGGTCTCTCCAAGTCAGAACTCAGACAGCAATTGATCAATTTTAAACTTGATATCGCAGGAGATGGGGAGAAAGTGGTCAAACAGCTTCCTTCACCTGGAGTGAAAATCAAGGAAGGATCCACGATTAGGGTATATATGAATGATTGACCCGAATTCGGTTTCTTACTGAACAGACGATAGCAGGCGGCGGCAGGATCGAGATCCGCCGCTGCTTTTGCATGCTGAACCCAATTAAACTCTTATCTATTTGCTCTGTTTTGGCTCTGGGTGTTGCTTCTCGAACAATGATCCGGAATACTGTTTGTCAGAATATGTTGCTAAAGTGGAGATGCGGAAATATTCTTAAAAAATCCGGAACTGTTTTTCAACTTTGGTGTAAAGAGCCATCGATAAAAAGGGCTTATACTTTTCACCTCAACAATGGCTAATTTTAGCCTAATCATGTAAAATAAGAGTCGCCATGTTGTTTGAGAGGATTTGATATTTATGAAATTACACGAATTGATCGGGTATTTGCACCCTTTCGTGGATTACAAGGGAGAAAATCCCGAGATTACTTCGATTGAAAATGATAACCGCCGTGTGAATCCGGGAAGTTTATTCATATGCATTAAAGGCTATACAGTTGATGGCCATGATTTTGCCGGGGCGGCTGTAAAAAATGGGGCGGCAGCTGTTCTTGCTGAGCGCGAGCTGCCTGTCAATGTCCCGGTGATTGTAGTGAAGGACACCATGCGGGCGATGGCAGTCCTTGCCGATGCTTTTTACGGCCAGCCAAGCCAGAAGCTACATATGGTTGGGATTACAGGGACGAACGGAAAAACGACGACGAGCCATATTGTTGAAAAGATTTTCAAGGATGCCGGAAAAAAAACCGGTTTGATCGGGACAATGTACACGAAGATTGGCGAACAGACATTTGAAGTGAAGAACACCACTCCGGAAAGTTTGACACTGCAGAAGACGTTCAAGAAAATGGTCGATGAACAGGTCGATACAGCTGTGATGGAGGTATCCTCACATGCACTCGTCTATGGCCGTGTCCATGGTACAGACTATAATGTTGCAGTTTTTACGAATTTGACCCAGGACCATCTCGATTACCATAAAACCATGGAAGAATACAAGAAGGCAAAAGGCTTGCTGTTTTCACAGCTTGGCAATGCCTTCCACCATGAAAACCCGAAATTTGCGGTATTGAATGCGGATGATCCGGCCAGCGAGGAATTCGCGATGCTGACAACTGCTCATTTATTGACCTACGGGATTGACAATCATGCCGACTTGCAGGCAACGAATATCTCCATGACTGCCAGTGGAACGTCATTTGATTTGGTAAGCCCATTTGGGGTAAGAAAGGTGAATATCCAGCTGATCGGCAAGTTCAGCATCTACAATGTTCTTGCGAGCATTGGGGCTGCCCTTGTATCCGGAATTTCGCTGGAGGCAATCATTGACTCTGTTGAAAGTGTCAAAGGAGTCTCAGGAAGGTTCGAAGTGGTTGATGCAGGACAGGATTTCTCTGTCATTGTAGACTATGCCCACACACCAGACAGTCTGGAGAACGTCCTGAAGACCGTGCAGCAATTTGCGCAAAAAAGAATTTTTTGTGTGGTTGGCTGCGGCGGGGATCGCGACCGCACTAAACGGCCGATCATGGCGAAGATTGCCTGCGAGTATTCAACAGATGCCATCTTCACCTCTGATAACCCACGCAGTGAGGAGCCGGCAGAAATCATCAAGGATATGGAAGAAGGAGTCAAGGGTGAAGTTTATACTTCGATCATTGACAGAAAAGAAGCGATCCAGCATGCTGTCAAAAATGCCGGCGCAGGCGATGTAATCCTGATTGCCGGAAAGGGACATGAAACGTATCAGCAAATTGGAGACAGAACGTTTGATTTCGATGACAGGATTGTAGCGCGCGAGGCGATAGAGGAGAGGTAATATGCTGACATACCAGGATGTTTCGAGACTGTTTTCGAAAGTGAGTGGAATAAAAGAAGAAAAGATCCGCTTTCACACGGTAAGCAGCCAGGCAGGAGCCAAACAGCCAAAGGGACTGTTTGTTCCGGTATCCGAAGAATCCGGAACTTTACAGGAAGCGATTTCGAATGGTGCCGTGGCAGCGCTATGGCCTGATGGAGTAAAGGTTCCGTCATATGCTCCCAATCACTTCCCGATTTTTTATGCACAAGATCATTTGAAAGGCTTAGAGGAAATCATGAATTTATATTATAACTATTTGACACAACACGAAGAAACCAGGGAAAGAACGAAATTCATTTTCCCTGACAAAGGACTTCTTAATGAAACGGATGAAACATATGATATAGCTGTGATGGCCGAAAAAATCAATGGATTTGGCGGCAATATAAGCAAGGCAGGTGAGGAATAGAATGCTGGAGCAAGTTATCTTTTTCACAATATTAATGGGTTTTCTAATAACGGTCTTGCTTTCGCCAGTATTTATTCCTTTCCTGAGAAGGCTTAAATTCGGCCAGAGCATCAGAGAGGAAGGGCCAAAATCACACCAGAAAAAGACAGGAACTCCGACAATGGGCGGTGTCATGATTTTAATTTCCATCACAATCACGACACTTGTTATGACAGGAAAGTTCTCGCAGCCCACTGTGGAAACCTATCTTTTGCTATTTGTTACATTAGGGTTCGGACTCCTTGGTTTCATGGACGATTTTATCAAAGTCGTCATGAAGCGGAACCTTGGTTTGACTTCCAAGCAAAAATTGCTTGGTCAAATTATTATTTCCGTTATCTTTTTCTTCATTTTCAACCAAAGTGAATTATCGACAGTAGTCAGTATCCCGTTAACCGGTCTTTCTTTTGATCTTGGTTGGGGATACGCGCTGTTCATTATTTTTTGGATGGTCGGTTTCTCAAATGCTGTTAACCTGACGGACGGGCTTGACGGGCTGGTTTCCGGTACGGCAGCCATTGCATTTGGTGCTTTTGCTGTCCTGGCATGGAACCAATCGCAATATGAGCTGTCGATTTTTTCTGTTGCAGTTGTTGGTGCTGTTCTAGGTTTTCTTGTATTCAACGCACATCCTGCAAAAGTGTTCATGGGTGACACCGGTTCACTTGCCCTGGGTGGTGCGATTGCAACTGTTGCCATCCTGGCTAAGCTTGAAATTATCCTGATCATCATTGGCGGAATCTTTGTCATCGAAACATTATCCGTGATCCTTCAGGTTATTTCATTCAAGACAACAGGAAAAAGGATTTTCCGGATGAGTCCGCTTCACCACCACTATGAATTGATTGGCTGGTCGGAATGGCGGGTTGTTGTGACATTCTGGACTGTCGGCCTGCTTTTCGCAATCCTTGGAATTTATATTGAGGTGTGGATCTAGATGAAACATATTAAAACATATCAACATAAAAAAATTCTTGTACTTGGCCTTGCCAAGAGCGGAGTCAGTGCTGCGGCTCTGCTACATAAACTAGGCGCTTTCGTTACAGTTAATGACAGCAAGCCATTATCGGAAAATCCCGAAGCACAGGGACTGCTTGAACAGGGAATCAAGGTGGTCTGCGGAAGCCATCCGATTGAATTGATGGATGAAGGATTCGAACTGGTCGTCAAGAATCCCGGCATCCCGTATTACAATCCAATGATCCAAAAGGCGGAAGAAAACGGGATCCCTGTCATTACCGAGGTTGAGCTGGCCTACCAGATATCAGAGGCGCCACTTGTAGGAATCACGGGAACAAACGGGAAAACCACGACAACAACTTTGATTTTTGAAATGCTCGAAGCCGGCAAAAAACAACCGCTGATTGCCGGGAATATCGGCACGGTTGCATCAGGTGTTGCCCAGGAAGCAACAGAGGAAAATACGATTGTCATTGAGCTTTCCTCATTTCAATTAATGGGTATCGACACATTCAAGCCAAAGATTGCCGTGATTACCAATTTGTACGATGCACATCTTGATTATCATGGGACAAGAGAAGAATATATTGCAGCGAAAGCGTTGATCACGAAGAACCAGACTGAAGAGGACTACTTGATCGTGAACGCTGATCAGGAAGAAGTCATGAACATCGCACGCGCTTCAAAAGCTCAAATCGTGCCTTTTTCGACGAAAGAAGTCTTGGACAGCGGGGCTTATGTGAAGGATGGATGGGTTTGTTTCAATGGGGAGCAAATCATTGAAACAAAGGATATTGTTTTACCTGGTAAGCATAATCTGGAGAATATCTTGTCAGCTGTTGCGGCAACTTTGCTATCAGGAGCGGATCAAGAAGCGATTTTCAAAGTGCTTACAACCTTTGCTGGAGTCCGCCACAGACTTCAATATGTCGGCAGTAACGCCGGACGGAAGTTTTATAATGACTCGAAAGCAACGAATATACTGGCAACCGAAAATGCCCTGGCAGCTTTTGATGACCCAATCGTATTGCTTGCCGGCGGTCTGGACAGAGGGAATTCCTTTGATCAACTTGTCCCCTCGTTAAAAAACGTCAAGGTATTGATTACTTTTGGAGAGACTGCTGAAAAAGTGGGACAGGCTGGACATGAGGCAGGAATAAAAACGATTCTCCGCGTCGATAATGTGGAAAAGGCCGTTCCCGTGGCGTTCGAACATTCAGTACCCGGAGATGTCATTCTGCTCTCACCGGCATGTGCCAGCTGGGACCAATATAAAACTTTTGAAGTCAGGGGAGACATGTTTATCGAGGCCGTGCATAAGCTTAAGTAAGGGCTTGTCTTGAACAACATGACTCAGGTTGCCTGGCCTCATGCAGGCTGGATGGGAAGCGGCATATGAGCCCTAAATCATACAGCCGAGGTGTATTGCTTTGCCAACGAAAAAATCGACTCCAGACATATTCCTGATGATTGTAACCTTTGCACTTTTGACTGTGGGACTGATCATGGTTTACAGTTCAAGTGCTGTCTGGGCAGACTATAAGTTTAATGACTCTTTCTTTTTTGCGAAACGGCAAATGCTGTTTGCGGGGGTCGGAATCATTGCGATGTTTTTTATCATGAATATTGACTACTGGACGTGGCGGACATGGTCAAAGGTCATCCTGATTGTCTGTTTTGTCCTGTTGGTCCTGGTATTAATCCCCGGGATCGGGAATGTACGGAATGGCTCAAGGAGCTGGATTGGCGTAGGCGCTTTTTCGGTCCAGCCATCCGAATTCATGAAAATTGCGATGATTGCCTTCCTCGCGAAATTTTTGTCGGAGAACCAGAAGGCAATTACCTCTTTTAAAAGAGGTCTTGTGCCCTCGCTGGGGCTTGTCTTTTTGGCATTTGGCCTGATTATGCTGCAGCCGGATCTGGGTACAGGAACAGTGATGGTCGGCACTTCAGTTGTCATCATTTTTATCGCCGGAGCAAGAATCAGTCATTTCGTGGGACTTGGTCTCCTTGGTGTCGCCGGTTTTGTCGGCTTAATAGCCTCTGCGCCTTACAGAATCAAACGGATCACTTCCTTTCTTGACCCATGGCAGGACCCACTGGGAAGCGGGTTTCAAATGATTCAATCACTCTATGCCATAGGGCCCGGAGGATTGTTCGGACTGGGGCTGGGACAAAGCCGGCAAAAATTCTTTTATCTCCCGGAACCACAGACGGATTTTATCTTTGCGATTCTGGCTGAAGAGCTCGGATTCATTGGAGGATCATTGATTCTTCTCTTATTCTCTTTACTCCTCTGGAGGGGCATCAGGATTGCGCTCGGTGCACCGGATTTGTTCGGTACATTTCTTGCGACTGGGATCATCGCGATGATCGCCATCCAGGTCATGATCAATATCGGGGTTGTTACGGGCCTTATGCCTGTAACAGGGATCACACTACCATTCCTGAGCTATGGGGGCTCTTCCCTTACATTGATGCTGATGGCGGTTGGAGTGCTGTTGAATATTAGCCGTCACTCAAGGTATTAAGCTGAACACATGATAAAGACCCTGATTACAGGGTCTTTTATTTGTGGTGATTTTTCATTATGGAATACCTGATTTTACGGTTAGTGTATCAAGACTGAAAAAGAATCCCGGAAAATCGGACATGAACGATGAATATGTTAGGAATATGCCTATGTTCATGCTATATTACATTTAAATAACAATATCTTAAAAAACTGTTCTACAGTTTAGAATATAGTAGAATAGGGTAAAACCGGGGAGTGCCTTTTTATGGGCACTTTTGACGATTATTTCTGTCATTGCGCTCGGAGCTGCTGCCGAAAGTGGCGGTCAAATGCGTGATTGACAGCAATTCAAAAAAGAGATAAGTTGCTGAGGTGTGGAAAATGAAGATTGCAGTTAGCGGCGGCGGTACAGGAGGACATATTTATCCTGCGCTTGCACTAATCAGGGAGATTCAAAAAAAGGATGAAAATGTTGAGTTTCTTTACATAGGAACAGAAAAGGGTCTCGAAAGCAAGCTCGTGCCGAGGGAGAAGATCCCTTTTAAGTCAATACATATCACAGGCTTCAAACGGAAACTTTCTTTTGAAAATGTAAAAACGGTGCTGCGATTCCTGAAGGGCGTAAGGGATAGTAAAAAAATGCTGAAGGAATTTAACCCTGATGTTGTCATTGGCACAGGAGGCTATGTGTGTGGCCCGGTTGTCTATGCAGCCGCCAAAATGGGCATACCAACAATTGTCCATGAACAAAACAGCGTACCAGGTTTGACCAATAAATTCTTGAGCCGTTACGTTGATAAGGTTGCCATCTGCTTCGAGGAAGCAAGGCAGTTTTTTCCGGAACAAAAGGTCGAATTGACAGGCAATCCCCGCGCGTCTGAAGTGTTGGGACAGGATGGAATCAAGGGGAGGCTGTCTGCAGGGCTTAAGCTTAAGGTGCCGACTGTGCTGATCTTCGGAGGAAGCAGAGGTGCCAGGCCGATTAATGAGGCGGTAGTCAAAAGCCTGACAGAATTAAGCAGTAAACCATATCAAGTATTATATGTAACTGGTGATGTGCATTTTGAAGAAGTCCAGAAAGAAGTGGAACTGGTTGGGAATCCAGTAAACGTGATTATCAAGCCATTCATACACAATATGCCTGAAGTGCTGGCCGGTGTTGATTTGACGGTAGCAAGAGCTGGAGCGACTACACTAGCTGAACTGACATCTCTGGGAATACCGAGCATACTGATTCCTAGCCCATACGTAACAGACAACCACCAGGAAAAGAATGCACGGGCATTAAGTGAGAACGGAGCAGCACGCCTGCTGCTTGAAAAAGACCTGACTGGGCCGAAGCTGGTTGAGGGTATTGACCAGATTCTCGGGCAGGAACAGAAACTTGCTGATATGAAAAAAGCAGCAAAGAAACTCGGTATACCAGATGCTGCCCAAAGGCTCTATCGTTTGATGGAGGAACTGGCCGCAAAGTAGCCTATAGGAATGGAGCTGCATAAACTGGTTGAATAAAGGCTGTATCGTGAAAGGAAGATAATTTATGAAGGATCTGGCTAGCAAACTTAGAGAAATGAATATCGGAACGGTTAAGGAAAACGAGCCGCTCGCGAACCATACATCAATGAAAATTGGCGGTCCCGCAGACATACTTATTGAGCCTTCGTCAATAGAAAACCTGAAAAAGGCAGTAGAAGCCATCAAGGAATCTGGAGTTAAATTGACGGTGATCGGGAGAGGGTCAAATCTTCTTGTATCGGATAAAGGGATTGAAGGCGCAGTTATGAAACTTGGCTCTGGGCTGGATGATTTGGAGATTGAAGGCACAAGAGTCACTGCTGGGGGTGGACTTTCACTTGTGAACTTTGCGATCACCATCAGCCGTAAAGGGCTTTCCGGACTAGAATTCGCCGGAGGCATCCCGGGCTCGATCGGAGGCGCTGTATATATGAACGCAGGCGCCCACGGTTCAGACATCTCCCAAATTCTTGAGAAAGCATATGTCTTGTTCGAGGATGGCACCCTTGAGTGGCTCTCGAATGAAGAGATGAAGTTTTCTTACCGGACCTCAGTCCTCCAAAAGGAGCGTCCTGGAATCGTCGTCGCTGCGGTTTTCCAGCTGAAGGAAGGAAACAAGGAGAAAATCGTGGCAGATCTTCAGAAAAACAAGGATTATCGCAAAGAGACCCAGCCATATAATTATCCAAGCTGCGGCAGTGTTTTCAGGAATCCCCTTCCTGACCACGCGGGTAATTTAATTGAAAAATCGGGCCTGAAGGGGCATCAAATCGGCGGTGCACAAATCTCCGAGCTCCATGCAAACTTCATTGTAAATAAAGGCAACGCCAAAGCTGAGGATGTACTCGGCCTGATTCAGCATGTTAAGGATACAGTCCTGGATTTACATGGTGTGAAAATGGAGACAGAAGTAGAAATTATCGGACGGAAATAGCAGGAAATTGGTTCGGGTTGTCAGATTTTGTGATATAATATGTCATTAGATTAGGATGCAGAGACGGCATGGAAATACCTCGTGCCGTTGGTCTTTCCTACGATATTAATGGACAAGACACCTTACTGATGATGTACGATAAATGATGGCTTTAACCTGCAAGACTGTATTGATAGACGTTATCTTTTAAGGAATGGGTTCAGCCGATTAAAGAGGGGATTGAAAATGGATAAGGGGAAAATCGTCTCAATTGAAGACCGGATTCCTAAACTGAAACATCAGAGGCGGAAGAAGGCCAATCGCAGGCTGATCATGCTGCTTGCTATATTTTTCTTATTGATTGCAGGTGTTATTTATTTCCAGTCACCACTTAGTAAGGTGAAAGAGATTACCGTTACGGGAAACCATTCGTATACCTTTGAACAAATCGTCGGAAAAAGCGGGCTGTCACTTGAATCAAATATCTGGAAGGTCAACAGGGGAGAGATTGAAAAGAAGCTGGAAAGAATCGAGGAAATCGAGAAAGCGACTGTCAATGTCAAACTGCCCAATACAGTGAGAATCAAGGTCGAGGAGTACGACCGGCTTGCTTACATATCAAAAGGAAAGAATTTCTACCCGGTTCTTGAAAATGGACATATACTCGGGAAAAAGCAAATTGATGAAATCCCTGTCAATGCACCAATCCTGATCGGTTTTAAGGAAGGAAAAGTGTTGGACGAAATGCTGGCATCCCTTGAAGAATTGCCTGAGGTGGTCATTAATTCAATCTCTGAAATCCATTCAAAGCCGGTGAAGACAGACAAATATCTAATTAAGCTTTATATGAACGATGGCTTTGAAGTAAATGCGACACTCAGGACTTTCTCGGAAAAAATGGCTCATTATCCGTCCATAGTCAGCCAGCTTGACCCTGAAAAAAAGGGCGTGATCGATCTCGAGGTTGGCTCTTATTTTAAAGCATATGAAGCAGAGGAAGCTGAAGAAGTTGAAATTGAACAAGAAAATGAACAGTAACCGAGTAGTTCTTTCAATCGTTTTCCTGGTTCTCGGCTTCATGGTCGCCTTTTCATTCCGTGTCACCCAGGATGACGGCGACAAAGGAAAGAGATTGACGGACAGGCAGTGGGAGCAGCATATCAGCCTGAGGAACCAGTTGATTGAACAAGAAGAAAAAAACAGGGAACTGCAAAAAGAGTTGAATGCCAAGCAGGAAAAGGTAAGGGAAATTGAAACCAGCCTGTCCAAGGAAGCACAAGTATTTTTCAACATGGCTGAAGACGCTGAAAAATATCGGAAGTTTCTTGGCAAGGTAAAGGTCAGCGGAAAAGGTGTGAAAGTAACTCTTGCCGATGGTGAGTACGATCCAGATGAAGAGAATATCAATAATTATCTTGTCCATGAACATCATGTTTTCAAGGTGATTAACGAACTCTACATTTCAGGAGCAGCAGCGGTCGCTGTGAATGGGCAGAGAATAGCGCATAATTCTTATATTTTGTGTACTGGCCCGGTAATCACTGTGGATGGCTACCAGCATCCTGCCCCTTTTGAAATCACTGCGATAGGTGACCCCGATGTCCTTTCCTCCGCGTTGAATATTACCGGTGGGGTAAAAGACCAGCTAGTAAATGACCAGATTGTTTTTTCATTGGAAAAAAAGTCGGAAATTACGATGGAACCTATACTTGGGAATTAACGCAGGTCGACACTCCTTTCTTTGATAAGACGCATGAAAAATGTTTTTGAAGGCTTCAGGTAAGAAAAAAATGAAAAGGCCTTATAGAAAGCAAGGTGAAATATAATGGGCCGACCTAAAAATCTCAGCTTCAGCTTGATTGCTGCTATTATTGGATTAATGGTCGCCATTCAGTTTCAAACCGTCAGGGAACCAGAAGTCCGGGATACACGTGACACATGGCAGCTTCGGGAGGATTTAATGAAAGAGAAGGAATTGCAGTCCAGGCTGCTTCTCGAAATCAGGTCGAACGAAGAAAAAATCACCAAGTATGAAACTGAACGGCAGCAAAGCAAGGAAGAAGTGCTCCGTGAAACACTCGCTGAATTGAAGGATGAAGCCGGCCTGGAAGAGGTTAAGGGTCCTGGTCTCTCCCTGTCGATTGAGCCGGCGTTCAATCTGATTGTCGAAGGGGACAATCCTCCTTCGGTTTCTCCTGACCTGCTCAAGAGGCTCTTGAATGAATTGAATATGTATGGAGCAAAGCATGTTTCAGTTGATGGTGAGAGGGTCATAAATACAACCGTCATCCGGGATATTAACAGGGTGACGAAAATCAACAACCATTCTCTGAACCGTTTTCCCATTGAGGTAAAGGTCATTACGGAGAACGGGGATACTGCTGAAAAATTATACAACCGGATGAAGGTTTCTACGGTTGCCGAGGATTTCTTCATTGATAATCTGGAAGTTAAAGTAAACAGGCCGGTGGGAGACCTGGTCGTACCGGCTTATCAGGATACGATCAGGATCAGATACATGGAATCTGCTAAAACAGAAAAAGGGGGAGGCAACGGATAATGTGGCTTCCAATAATGGGGTTGATAATCGGTGCCATCATAGGCCTGCTGACCGATATCCGTATCCCTGAAGAATACTCAAATTATTTATCCATCGCGATCCTTGCAGCCCTCGATACATTGTTCGGCGGGATTCGTGCCCAGCTACAAAATATCTACGATGAGAAAGTTTTTGTGTCAGGTTTCTTTTTTAATATAATATTGGCAGCAAGTTTAGCTTTTCTAGGTGTTCATCTTGGTGTAGACTTGTATTTAGCAGCAGTTTTTGCCTTCGGGGTAAGGCTGTTCCAGAATATAGCGGTCATCAGGAGAATATTATTGACAAAATGGTCAACGACAAGTGAAAAGTAGAAAAAAAAATGATATTTTAAAAGGGAAATATTTAATTGTGACGAATAAAGTAATGTAATTAAAAAAGAAACGCAATTAGATAACAGTGTGAAAATTGTTGTTCAAACATTAGGAATTGTTGAAGGAGGTGCCACAGAATGAACAGCAATGATATATATGTCAGTCTTGACATCGGTACATCCAGTGTTAAGGTTATCATTGGGGAAATGGTTAATGACACTTTGAATATAATTGGTGTTGGCAATGTGAAGTCCGAAGGGTTAAGAAAGGGCTCCATTGTTGATATAGATGAAACCGTTCATTCTATTAAAAGGGCAATTGAACAGGCTGAAAGAATGATAGGTTTGAAGATTAACCAGGTGATTGTAGGGGTCACCGGCAATCATGTTTCACTTTTGCCATGCCATGGTGTGGTTGCGGTTTCCAGCGACAATCGCGAAATTACAAATGAGGATGTAGCGAGAGTCATTGATGCTGCACAGGTGGTATCGATCCCGCCTGAGCGAGAGATAATAGACGTGATTCCAAAGCAATTTATCGTTGACGGTCTTGATGAGATCAATGATCCAAGAGGCATGATCGGTGTCAGGCTTGAAATGGAAGGTACGATCATTACCGGATCAAAGACAATCTTACATAATACTCTTCGTTGTGTGGAGCGTGCTGGACTTGAAATTGTGGATATTGGCCTTCAGCCGCTTGCTGCAGGTGCATTCGCACTTTCAAAGGATGAAAAGAATATGGGTGTCGCGATGATTGATATTGGCGGCGGCTCATCAACTGTCGCTGTTTTCGAAAACGGGCACTTAAGGGGTACATCTGTCATACCGGTTGGAGGAGACCATATCACTAAGGACTTGTCCATCGGATTGCGCACAACGACCGAAGAAGCGGATCAATTGAAATTAAAGCATGGACATGCTTTTTACGACCATGCTTCCGAAGACGAGGTATTTGAAGTATCAATTATCGGCAGTGACCAGCAGCAGCAGTTCAACCAGCTGGAAGTAGCCGACATCATTGAAGCGAGAATGGAAGAAATCTTCTCCCTTGTCCAGGATGAGTTGAAACATATGAACATCAGGGACCTGCCTGGCGGGTTTGTCCTTACAGGGGGAACAGCCAATATGCAGGGAGTCCTGGAGCTTGCTCAGGATATCTTCCAAAGCAGGGTAAGGATTGCCATTCCAGACTATATTGGCGTCAGGGAACCTCAATATACGACTGCAGTTGGATTGATTCAATTTGCTTATAGAAACGCAAAATTAAAAGGGAAGAAAATGGAAGCAGCTTTTAGCGAATTAGAACCGAAAGAAAAAAGAGTTCAAAAACAGCCGCATCCAAAATCGAAGCCTGAGAAACAGCCTGAAGAAAAAGTCACCACAAGAATGAAAAAATTTCTTGGCTACTTTTTTGAATAATCAGAGCTAACAGGAAATCGACGAATTAGGAGGATTTGTCATGTTGGAATTTGATACGAATTTAGATTCACTTGCTACTATAAAAGTTATCGGTGTTGGCGGCGGCGGAAATAATGCGGTTAACCGAATGATCGAACACGGCGTACAGGGTGTCGAATTCATTGCGGTTAATACGGACGCACAGGCGCTGAACCTTTCAAAAGCTGAAATCAGAATGCAAATCGGTGCAAAACTTACCCGCGGACTTGGCGCTGGTGCCAATCCTGAAGTTGGGAAGAAGGCTGCCGAAGAAAGCAAAGAGCAGATCGAAGAAGTGCTTAAGGGTGCGGATATGGTATTCGTTACTGCCGGCATGGGCGGAGGCACTGGAACAGGTGCAGCTCCTGTAATCGCTCAAATCGCGAAAGACCTTGGGGCTTTGACTGTGGGTGTTGTTACACGTCCATTTACTTTCGAAGGACGCAAGCGTGCGGGACAAGCTGGCGGCGGAATTTCGTCGATGAAGGAAGCAGTAGATACGCTGATCGTCATTCCGAATGACCGTTTGCTTGAAATCGTTGATAAGAGCACTCCGATGCTTGAAGCGTTCCGTGAAGCGGATAACGTTCTTCGCCAGGGTGTTCAGGGTATTTCTGACCTGATTGCTACTCCTGGTTTGATCAACCTTGACTTTGCTGACGTAAAAACAATCATGTCCAATAAAGGTTCAGCCCTAATGGGTATTGGGGTAGCTGCAGGTGAAAACCGTGCTACTGAAGCAGCAAAAAAAGCAATTTCATCTCCATTGCTTGAAACATCACTTGATGGAGCCCAGGGCGTGCTAATGAACATTACAGGCGGCACTAATCTGAGCCTTTATGAAGTTCAGGAAGCGGCTGATATTGTTGCTACTGCTTCTGACCAGGATGTAAACATGATCTTCGGTTCCGTAATTAATGAAACATTAAAAGATGAAATCATCGTTACTGTTATCGCTACTGGCTTCAACGAGGAAGTCATCCAGCCAAAACCGACGAGACCTGGATTTGGCGGGCAGCAAAAACCTGGAATGGGCGCAATCAAGCGTGAACAGCCAAAACGCGAAGAAATCCAGCAGGAAGCACCACGAAGCAATCCATCTTCACAAGGGGATGATGCTCTTGATATTCCAACCTTCCTGCGTAACCGCAACAGAAGACGCTAATTTTACATCATAAGACAAAAAGGCATAGCCGTAACGGCTATGCCTTTTTTTATTGGCAGGAAATCTACTAGGATCAGCACACCAGAAAAGAATGTGAAGAAGTAGTCATACAGACTATTAAATCGGGGTTCTTTCAACTCATTGGTCTAAAAATCAGAAAATTGACAAAATCCGAAGGGATAAGTGAAAATCTCTGTTGTTTTGTTGCCAGAATGTGACACACTTCATATGCCAATGACGATATACTTTTTCGTAACGGAATGATAGAGCAAGAGGCAAAACTTATATCACTTGCCATGATCTTGTTCGATGCCAATCGTATTGCCATCAGATATTCTGTGTTCATCGGAATTCAGCTGGAAATTGCTTCTTTGCCCATACCGGCTTAAGAATATCTGACAGAAGAGGCATTAAGGCGTCTGCAATTCTGTACAGGGGGATGAGAGGTGAAGGTCTATCTGGATGTGATCTGGGCGTTGAATCTGTTATTTGATACGTTCCTTCTATATTTGACTGCCATCATCCTGAAGAGGCAGATCAAGCTTTGGCGTCTGGCGGCAGGAGGAACGATTGGTTCATTGCTCATTATATTATCGATAACGCCATTTCATGCGGCAGCCGGCCATCCGGCTGGAAAGTTACTCTTTTCGATTTTGATGGTACTAGCAGCTTTTGGCTATAAAAGAATGCGGTTTTTCTTAAAAGCACTTATGACTTTTTATGTCACGACTTTCCTGCTTGGAGGTACCTTGACAGGAGTCCATTATTTCATCCAATTTGATATGGATTTGGCTTCGAATGTCGCGATGAATCATATTAAAGGATTCGGCGACCCGGTCAGCTGGCTGTTTGTGGTATTGGGTTTTCCGCTGGCCTGGCACTTTTCAAGACGGAATATTGAACAATTCGAAATGACGAAGATCCAATATGATTCCCTTGCTGATGTGAAAGTGAAATTCATGGAGATGGATTTTAATATTAGAGGATTGATTGACAGCGGGAACCAATTATATGATCCCATCTCTAAATTGCCGGTCATGATTTTATCCATCAACCACTGTTTGGACCAAATATCGGAAGAAATCAAAAAGATAGCCGAAAATCCTGATTGTGTATTGTCGGGTGACGGACAGTTTTCACAGCAGCTTGAAAATCGAATGAGAATCATTCCATGTAAAGTCGTCGGACAAGAGCACCAGTTAATCATTGCCTTTAATCCGGATCAAATCAGTATTACCACAGAAGAGGGCATTTACAGGGCAGAAAAGAGCCTGATTTCTTTTACAGCACAGGAATTATCGGCAGATGGAAGTTTCCAATGCATCATCCATCCTAAAATGCTTGCAGGGATGGCAAAGTCAGAGCAGGCGGTCAAGGTAAGCTAATATTACTATACTCAGAAATACATAATTTAGAAGGAGGACAATCAATGAAAAATTTGCGGCTTCGGTTATCCTATTACTGGTATAAATTATTAATAAAACTAGGCTTGAAAACAGATGAAATATATTATATCGGCGGTAGCGAAGCGTTGCCCCCTCCTTTAACGAAAGAAGAGGAAGAAGTGCTGTTGAACAAACTTCCTAACGGGGATAAAGCAGCGAGGTCGATTCTGATCGAGAGAAACCTGAGGCTAGTCGTTTACATCGCCCGCAAATTCGAAAATACAGGAATCAACATTGAAGATTTGATCAGTATCGGAACAATTGGATTGATCAAGGCGGTCAATACATTCAATCCAGAGAAAAAAATCAAGCTGGCTACCTATGCATCTAGATGTATTGAAAATGAAATCCTTATGTATCTTCGGAGGAATAATAAGCTTCGTTCAGAAGTTTCCTTTGATGAACCGCTGAATATCGATTGGGATGGAAATGAACTGCTTCTGTCCGATGTACTTGGTACGGATGATGATATTATAACGAAGGACCTCGAATCGAATGTAGATAAAAAATTGCTGGTAAAAGCGCTCCAGCAGCTTTCAGACCGTGAAAAACAGATCATGGAATTGCGCTTTGGCCTTGGCAGCGGCGAGGAAAAGACGCAAAAGGATGTAGCGGATATGCTGGGCATTTCGCAGTCCTACATTTCCCGTCTTGAAAAGAGAATCATCAAACGCTTAAGAAAAGAATTCAATAAAATGGTATAGCAGAAAAATTTTCTCAAATAAATTTCACCATTAAAATATCAATAACTAGGCGGTTTGGCCGGCTGATTCTTCCTAAAGGCGTTCCAGCCTCCCGGTAATCAGTGCATATTTTTCCTTCCTGCGGAGATACTGAATTTTGACAGCAGCTCCTGTGAGGAGGGAAAAGATTGACACGAAACAAAGTTGAAATTTGCGGTGTTGATACATCAAAGCTTCCCGTTCTGAAAAACGAGGAAATGAGAAAACTATTTAGAGAGATGCAAAGCGGTGACATCACAGCAAGAGAAAAACTGGTGAATGGGAACCTAAGGCTTGTTTTGAGTGTAATCCAGCGTTTTAACAACCGGGGCGAGTTTGTCGACGATCTGTTTCAGGTCGGGTGTATAGGCCTTATGAAGTCCATTGATAATTTTGATCTGGGACAGAATGTAAAGTTTTCAACCTATGCCGTCCCGATGATCATCGGCGAAATCAGACGGTATTTACGAGATAATAATCCAATCAGAGTCTCCCGTTCACTCAGGGATATCGCTTACAAAGCACTGCAGGTACGCGAAAAGCTTATGAGTGAGGCTTCAAGGGAGCCGACTGCTGAAGAAATTGCGAAGGTATTAGAAGTGCCGCATGAAGAGATTGTCTTCGCCCTCGATGCCATCCAGGATCCAGTATCATTGTTCGAGCCGATATATAATGACGGCGGAGATCCGATCTATGTAATGGATCAGCTTAGCGATGAGCGGAACAAGGATACGAACTGGATTGAGGAAATCGCCCTTAAAGAGGGCATGAGACGCCTGAACGAAAGGGAAAAGCTGATTTTAAGGAAAAGGTTCTTCCAGGGCAAGACACAAATGGAGGTAGCCGATGAAATCGGGATTTCCCAGGCCCAGGTATCCCGGCTTGAAAAAGCAGCCATCAAACAAATGAATAAGAATATCCAAAGCTAAGCTGCCTTATGGGCAGCTTTTTCAATTGTTGAATGCCTTCCTGCAATCATACATCTTTTCCTGATTCATATAATGCTATAAGGGGTGGAAAACGCCACAGTGAAATCCGGAGGGATCTGAATGGTAAAGGTTACCGAGTTTCAAGTGAAAGACGTCGTGAATGTATCAGATGGGAAAAGACTTGGGAACATTGAAGATTTTGAAATCAATTTAAATACAGGGAAAATCGAGGCTCTCGTCATTGGAAGTTCCGGCAAGGTACTAGGATTCTTCGGGAAGGAAGACGAGGTCGTCATACCATGGAGGAATATCCTGAAAATAGGTGAAGATGTCATTTTGGTCCGCTATAAGGACAGTGGGGAATATCTGCAGCATGAGGAACGGGAAGTGTAGCATCGTAACACTGTTGTATTGCGGCTTGTATGTGATAAACTAGACAAAAACGTGTGAGGTACAAAGTTATGGAGCCATTCATCTTAAAAAGTCAGGAATTCTTTACAATAAAAGAGTGGATGGAGCGACATCCTGGACTGGAGGCTGGGTTCACGACAAAGCATGGCGGAGTGAGCCAGCTGCAGGCTTTTTCGGGATTGAACTTCGGCTTCCATGTTGGAGACGAGCAGTCGTCTGTTTGCGAAAATCGTCTTCTTCTGGCTGAAAAGATCGATTTTCCGCTTCATAGCTGGGTTGGCGCAGAACAGACACATGACATCCGAATTGCAAAAATCGACAAGACCGACAAAGGAAAAGGCTCAAGAGATTATGAATCCTCGTTCCCGGAAACGGATGGTTTTTTGACTTCAGAGCAGGGCATCCTGTTGACACTTTGTTTTGCAGATTGTGTACCATTGTATTTTATAGAGCCAGAATCCAGATTGATTGGCGTCGCTCATGCAGGGTGGAAAGGCACCGTCCATGGCATTGCAGCCGAGATGATTAGCAAATTCAAGCAAAATGGGGCGAAAACTGAAAAAATTTCTGCTATTATTGGTCCATCAATATGCAAAAAATGTTATATTGTTGATGAGAGAGTCATCAATCTAGTGAAAAATATACTAGATGGTGTCGAGATGTTGCCATATAATCAAGTTAGTGAAGGTCAATATTCTCTCGATTTGAAGGAATTGAACCGTCAGATCTTAATGAAGGCCGGAGTGAAAAAGGAAAATATAGAAGTAACCGATTACTGTACCAGCTGCCATAGCGAGCACTTTTATTCCCACAGAAGGGATCAGGGGAATGCTGGCCGCATGATGGCATACATCGGCTGGAAGGAGGATATCCATCCATAATGAAAGTTGCAGAGAATCTGGAGGTTATCCAGAGTCAAATAGCAAATGCCTGTAAGATTGCGGGCCGGAAACTAGATGAAGTGAAACTCATCGCCGTGACGAAATATGTATCCCCAGAGAGGGCCCAGGAAGCGATCAATGCAGGTGTGATCAATCTCGGTGAAAACAGAGATGAAGGATTGCTCGATAAAATCAGCCATCTTCAGGACAAGCCTGTTTGGCATTTTATCGGAACGTTGCAAACTAGAAAAGTAAAAAACATCATAGATCATGTTACATATATCCATTCACTGGACAGGCTGTCGCTGGCAAAGGAAATTAATAAGCGCGCCAGGTCAAAGATGAAATGCCTCATCCAGGTCAATGCATCAGGGGAAGAGAGCAAGCACGGCCTCGAGCCGGAAGATGTCATAGATTTTATTCAAGAATTGAAACAATATCCAAATATCGAGATCAGCGGATTGATGACAATGGCTCCTTTAACGGAAGACGAACAGGTCATCAGAGATTGCTTCAGGAATCTGAAAAATCTGCAGGCAGAGATCCAGAAGCTTGAACTGGATTATGCTCCATGCCATGAACTGTCAATGGGAATGTCAAATGATTTTAAAATAGCGGTTGAGGAAGGTTCGACTATGGTGCGAATCGGTACAGCCCTGGTAGGCAATGAATCGGAGGTGCAATAATATGAGCTTAAAATCAAAAATAAAGACATTTTTTTTCCTGGAAGATGAATATGACTATAATGATGAGGAAATGCTCGAAGAAGAAATTGAACCGATTAAGTCTAACAAACATCCTGTCCAGCAAAAACAGAATGTGGTAAGCCTTCAGAGCGTGCAAAAATCATCTAAGGTGATCCTGATGGAACCAAGGATGTATGCTGAAGCCCAGGAAATTGCAGACCATCTGAAAAACCGCAGGGCAGTGGTCGTGAATTTGCAGCGCATTGAGCAGGATCAGGCAAGGAGAATTGTCGATTTCCTCAGTGGAACCGTTTATGCAATCAGCGGTGATATCCAGCGGATCGGCATGAATATCTTTTTATGTACCCCGGATAATGTGGAAGTGACAGGGAATATTTCTGAACTGATGCAGGAGCGGGATTACCAAGAGTCGAGGTGGTAGGTTAATGGATATAGTGATTGGATTAATAGCCCAATTAGTGGGGATTTATCAATGGGCATTGATAATTTATATTTTCATGTCATGGTTCCCGAATGCAAGGGAAACAGCAATTGGACAATTTTTAGCCCGAATTTGCGAGCCGTTTTTGGAGCCGTTCCGCAGGATTGTGCCTTCTATTGGCATGATTGACATTTCGCCAATCGTGGCATTCCTGGTATTAAGATTTGCGGTATCGGGCCTGTATCAATTGGCTCATTGGTTTTAAACATATGACTATTCTTACAGGGTCTGATTCAGGCCCTGTTTATTTTCTATAAAGGTTTCAAAGGAGTACAATATGAGTATTTACCAGCATTTCCGTCCCGAGGAACGGGAATTTATCGACCAGGTGATTAACTGGAAAGAATATGTTGAGCAGAATTATGCTCCAAAGCTGACTGATTTCCTGGACCCGAGGGAGCAGCAAATCTTAGGAACAGTCATCGGAAAGCATCCCGATGTGAAATGGGAATTGTTTGGAGGGGCTGGAGGCACGGAGAGAAAACGGGCGTTTCTGTTTCCAGAGTATTTGGAAGCAAAACAAGAGGATTTTCAGGTGAAGCTTTTCGGCGTCGTCTATGCCAGTAAGTTCGTGAACATTGAACATCGGCAGGTACTTGGAAGCCTGATGTCACTTGGCCTGAAGCGCGGAAAGTTCGGCGACATCCTTATTGATGGAGATAAGGTCCAATTTTTTGCTGCTGCCGAAATTGCTGACTATATCAGATTACAGCTTGAATCTGTCGGCAGGGCTTCGATCAGCCTGACAGAGCTTCCCCTTGAAGAGGCAGCAGCAATCGATGATGAATGGAATGAAGTGAACACCACTGTCTCATCTTTAAGGCTGGATACAGTCATGTCTGCACTCTTCAATCTTTCCAGGCAAAAATCCCAGCTTTTGATCCAGCATGGGCACGTGAAAGTCAATTGGACTGCTATCGAAAATACAGCATTTGATTGTGGCGAAGGGGATGTCATCTCCGCGCGTGGGTACGGCCGTGCGAAAATCATCACAATTGAAGGGAAAACAAAAAAAGATAAATATCGGGTTATTGCCGGAAGAAAAAAATAATTATATAGTAAAGAAGAAGGATTTTTAGTGTTTTTGTCGAATCATAGCTTTAAGTACATAAGGATTATAACGAAATGGGAGGTGGCGTAATGCCTTTAACGCCGTTAGATATACACAACAAAGAATTCAATAAGGGATTTCGCGGGTATGATGAAGATGAAGTGAATGAGTTCCTTGATCAGGTCATCAAGGACTACGAACTAATAATCCGTGAAAAAAAGGAAATGGAAGAAAAGCTGAATGAAATGAATTCCAGGCTTGGCCATTTTACAAATATAGAAGAAACCTTGAATAAATCAATCGTTATTGCCCAGGAAGCTGGGGAAGAAGTCCGCCGCAACGCTCAGAAAGAGGCAAAGCTGATCGTTAAGGAAGCGGAAAAGAACGCAGACAGGATCATCAATGAGTCATTGTCAAAGGCACGTAAAATTGCTTTGGAAATCGAAGAATTGAAAAAGCAGTCCAAAGTATTCAGGACAAGGTTCAAGATGCTGATCGAAGCACAGCTTGATATGCTGAACACCGATGATTGGGATCACCTGCTTGAATATGAACTCGATTCAACAGAATTAAAGGCGACTGCAAGAGAAGAAGAAGATTCACTGGCTTGACGCAGGCACGCTGTTTCGCATATAATTTCATAACAAAGTGCAATACATGACAGAAACGATGACAGGGACAGTATGGCGTTCCAGTTGCTTGCTTTTTCAGCGAAATGGGGAAGGTGGAAGCCCATTGCAAGCGGATTGCCAGAAGATCACCCGATAGTTCCGAGCTGAACATCCAAACAGGATCAGTAAGCACAGGCGTGACATTCGCGTTAAGAATGCTAAGAGGACAGGATCACGATGATCCTTGTCTATTTAGGGTGGTACCGCGGGAAATAAACCTTCTCGTCCCTTTTTTAGGGATGAGGAGGTTTTTTATATTTTCAGTGATTGTTTCCTATCATGATTGCAACGGTAAAAAATAGGAGGATTAATTCAATGGAGTATAAAGACACTTTGCTTATGCCGAAGACCGAGTTTCCAATGCGCGGAAACCTTCCGAACAGGGAACCGGAAATCCAGGCTAAATGGGAAGAAATGAAGATCTATGAAAAGGTTCAAAAACACACTGAAGGGCGTCCGCTGTTCATCTTGCATGATGGACCTCCATATGCCAATGGAGATATCCATATGGGGCACGCACTGAATAAAATCCTCAAAGATTTTATTGTCCGCTATAAATCAATGAGCGGTTTCTCTTCACCGTATGTTCCTGGATGGGATACACATGGTTTGCCGATTGAGCAGGCTTTGACAAACAAGGGTGTTAAACGCAAAGAAATGACGGTAGCTGAATTCAGGAAGCTATGTGAAGAATATGCATACCAGCAGATTGAAAACCAGCGTGAACAGTTCAAGCGTCTTGGTGTCCGCGGTGACTGGGAAAATCCGTATATCACACTGAAGCCAGAATATGAGGCACAGCAAATCAAGGTATTCGGTGAAATGGCGAAGAAAGGCTACATCTACAAAGGCAAAAAACCAGTGTACTGGTCACCATCAAGTGAATCTGCGCTGGCAGAAGCAGAAATCGAGTACCAGGATAAGCGTTCAGCTTCCATCTATGTTGGGTTCCCGGTAAAGGACGGCAAAGGTGTTCTTGACCAGGATGTCGAGATCGTCATCTGGACGACAACTCCTTGGACAATTCCTGCCAACCTTGGGATTTCTGTTCACCCTGACCTCACTTATGTTGTAGTTGAGGCAAACAATAAGAAGTATCTTGTAGCCGAAGCCCTGCTTGAAGCTGTTGCCAAGGAAATCGGCTGGGAAGATGTATCAGTTGATAAGAAAGTTTCTGGTAAAGAGCTTGAAGGTGTTCTTGCAAAACATCCAATTTACGGCAGGGATTCCCTCGTGATGCTTGGAGAGCATGTTACGACTGATGCTGGTACCGGATGCGTACACACTGCACCGGGACACGGGGAGGATGACTTCCATGTCGGCCAGAAATATGGTCTTGAAGTTTTATGCCCTGTTGATGATAAAGGCGTCATGACTGCTGAAGCTGAAGGATTTGAAGGGTTGTTCTATGATCAGGCTAACAAGCCAATCACCGAAAAGCTTGAGGAAGTCGGTGCATTATTAAAGCTTAGCTTCATCACTCACTCCTATCCGCATGACTGGAGAACAAAGAAGCCGGTTATCTTCCGCGCTACTGCGCAATGGTTCGCTTCGATCAAAGATTTCCGCGGCGAGCTGCTCAAGGCCGTAGAAGAAACGAAATGGGTTCCGGCATGGGGTGAAACAAGATTGTTCAACATGGTTCGCGACCGCGGCGACTGGTGTATTTCACGCCAGCGTGCATGGGGTGTTCCAATCCCAGTATTTTACGCTGAGAACGGGCAGGAAATCATCACAGATGAAACAATCGAACATGTATCAAACCTGTTCCGTGAACACGGCTCAAACATCTGGTTCAAAAAGGAAGCAAAGGAGCTGCTGCCTGAAGGCTTCAGCCATCCTGGCAGCCCGAATGGCCATTTTACAAAAGAAACTGACATCATGGATGTTTGGTTCGATTCCGGATCATCTCATCAGGCAGTACTTGTTGAGCGCGATGACCTGCAGCGTCCGGCAGACCTTTACCTTGAAGGATCTGACCAGTACCGCGGCTGGTTCAACTCATCTTTGTCAACAGCAGTAGCTGTCACAGGCAAGGCACCATACAAAGGCGTACTGAGCCATGGTTTTGCTCTAGATGGCGAAGGCCGCAAGATGAGTAAGTCAATCGGGAACGTCGTCGTTCCTGCCAAGGTCATGAACCAGCTGGGAGCAGACATCCTTCGTCTATGGGTTGCATCTGTTGACTATCAATCGGATGTACGTGTATCTGACGCAATCTTGAAACAGGTTGCCGAAGTATATCGTAAAATCCGTAACACGTTCAGGTTCTTGCTTGGAAACCTGTCAGACTTCAATCCTGAGACAGATGCGGTTCCATTCGAGCAGCTGCGTGAAGTCGACCAGTTCATGCTTGTGAAGCTGAATAAGTTAATCAAATATGTCCGCAATGCTTATGACAACTATGAATTCGCAGGTGTCTACCATGCGGTGAATAACTTCTGTACATTAGATTTGAGTGCCTTCTATCTTGATTTTGCGAAGGATGTTCTTTACATCGAAGCAGCAGATAACGCAGAGCGCCGCGCAATTCAGACAGTATTGCATGAAAGCTTGCTTGCATTGGTTAAGCTTACTGCTCCGATCCTTTCACATACTGCTGATGAAGTTTGGGCTTTCATCCCTTCTTCAAAGGAAGATAGCGTTCAGCTTACAGATATGCCTGAAGCAAAAGAAGTAGCAAACGCTGAAGCACTTGAGAAGAAATGGAATGCATTCATGAAGCTTCGTGATGATGTCCTGAAGGCTCTTGAAGAAGCCAGGAATGAAAAAGTCATCGGAAAGTCACTGACTGCCAAGGTATCCTTGTATGTCAACGACAGCACGAAAGAACTGCTTGACTCTATCTCTGAAAACTTAAGCCAGCTGTTCATCGTTTCAGGCTTTGAAGTTGCCGGAAGCTATGACCAGGCTCCTGAAAATGCAATCAAGCTTGAAAATGCAGCGATCGTCGTCACAAAAGCAGAGGGTGAAACCTGCGAAAGATGCTGGGTTGTCACTCCGGAAGTCGGAAAGGTGGAAGAACATCCAACACTTTGCGAACGCTGTGCAACTGTTGTAAAAGAAAATTATTAATCGTTCTATTGAAACTCCGGGTTTTCGAACCCGGAGTTTTTTTATCATGTCAAATATCTTCCTGCTCCGGTAAAACTTTAACTGAGTCAGCATAAGGCAACGGGAAATAATAGCTGTAAACAGGAACGGGGGCAGATATATGGAAGGTAATCTTGATTACATTTACAACGAGCTCCGCGAAACAAGAATAGAATTGTTAACGTACCTGAACTATGGTCAAAGAGATGAAAGAATTTTACACTATATCAAAGATGAACTTCGCGACATTGAAGCAGCACTGGAGAAAATGGAAAATGGCGAGTATGGAAAATGTGAAATATCAGGAGAATACCTGCCATATGAGTTTTTGCAGACTATTCCGACAGCCAGGTCTGCAGGAGAATTGGAGCAATTAGAACAATACTGCAGGAAACCGATCTATTCGTGATTTATTTTTGTCTATCAACATAGAGTTGAGCATAGTTTTAGCTGGGATTGGAAAAAATCATTGAAAATTTCCAAGTCGCCAATAAAAATCGATTTTCGCTAATAAACAAGGCATTATCGCCAATAAAATAAAATTTTCGCCAAAAAAACAGTGGAAATCGCCAATAAAAAATTTTTTTCGCCAATAAAAAATCCAGCAGGTCAAATTACGTAAAAATCTGCAGGTAAAACGGCTGTTTTTAACTGAATATTTCTGTTATCAGGGGTTTTACCACCTAAGAATGTCAGCAGCCATACTAAAACTGATAAAATCTGTTGTTTTTTATATGAAGAATATTAGTTCTTTCATTTGAATATTGTCCAGCTCCAGCGCCTACCCCTTCGAGACGCTTGTTCAGTGTCGCCTCCTGGAAACTCCGAAACTTCAACTCCGCCTGCAGAAGCAAAAAGCGCTTCTTTGTCGGAGTCTCCAGTTTCTGCGTTTCTGTGCAGTCGGCTATACTTTTCGATTTCGGTCCTGCCAATGAAGTCAAAGTGCGACTTCACCGTCAGGCCCTCCAGCGCTTGTCAGGGGTAATCGAGGCGCTTGCGCTTTTCGGTATATGTGCTAAAATGCAAAGGTAATGTATGAATTGCTTTTGATGTGGAGGGTACCTTTGTGTTTTATTACATAATTGCGCTGTTTGTTATTTTGCTTGATCAGCTTACTAAATGGTTAATTGTTAAAAACATGGAGCTTGGAGATAGCATAAAGGTCATTGAGAATTTCTTGTATATTACTTCTCACCGCAACCGTGGTGCTGCATGGGGAATCCTGCAAGGGCAAATGTGGTTCTTTTATGTCATTACCATCGCAGTGGTGGTAGGCCTTGTCATTTATATTCAAAAGGCAGCTAAGGGTAAGCTGCTGCTGGGAGTTTCGCTTGGTTTCATGCTGGGCGGGGCGATTGGGAATTTTATCGACAGGGTATACCGGAAAGAAGTGGTTGATTTCGTCAACACATATATTTTTGGTTACGATTTCCCTATTTTCAATATCGCGGATTCTGCACTTGTCATTGGTGTCGGCCTGTTGATGATTGATATGATCAGGGAAGAGAGAGAGGCGAAAAGGAAAGCTTATGGAGAAAATGGAACACATCATCAGTGAGGAACAGGCTGGTGACAGAATAGATAAGGTCGTTTCCACATTGGATTCTGAATGGTCAAGAAGCCAGGTCCAGCAATGGATCAAGGAAGGCAATGTGCTTGTAAATGGATCTAAGGTAAAAACAAATTATAAATGCAGCCTGGATGACAAACTGGAAATTGTCATTCCAGAACCAGAAATACTTGATGTTATTCCTGAAGAGATGGATCTTGAAATTTATTATGAGGACCATGATGTCCTTGTTGTAAACAAGCCTAAAGGAATGGTGGTCCACCCTGCACCAGGCCATATGACGGGCACGCTTGTAAATGGCCTGATGGCACATTGCAAGGATCTGTCAGGAATCAATGGTGTATTGCGCCCTGGTATCGTCCACCGGATTGATAAAGATACATCAGGCCTGCTGATGGTGGCTAAAAATGACATGGCACATGAAAGCCTTGTGAACCAGCTTGTCGCCAAATCAGTTACCCGAAAATACAAAGCGCTCGTCCATGGGAATATTCAGCACGACCATGGCACAATCGACGCGCCGCTTGGGCGTGATTCAAAAGACCGCCAGAGCATGACAGTCGTCGATAATGGAAAACATGCTGTCACGCATTTCAATGTGCTCGAACGGTTCCAGAACTTCACATTGGTTGAGTGCCAGCTGGAAACAGGAAGGACTCACCAGATTCGTGTCCATATGAAATACATCGGTTATCCGCTTGCCGGGGATCCGAAATATGGCCCAAAGAAGACTCTTGATCTTGGCGGTCAGGCATTGCATGCCGGTGTCCTTGGTTTTGACCACCCTAGAACAGGTGAGTATCTTGAATTTGAAGCACCGATGCCTGAATACTTCACAGAGCTTTTGAATGAATTAAGAGAAATTCGTTGACAAAGTTCAACAAGTATCTTAAGATGACTATAGTTTAATAAGTCCTTTAAAGACAGTCCCGTGAGGCTGAGAAGGAAACGGAGCTGCAACTGGCATAATTGTATGCCTTGCTGCAATTGACTTTACACGTTTACCCTCTTGCTGGAACTGGCAGGAGGGTTTTTTACTTAAATCCGTTTTCAAACCATAGAAAGAGAAGGAGTGAAAACAAATGTCTGAAAAAGCCGTTGTCCTGGACAACCAGGGAATTCGCCGGGCGTTGACGAGGATTGCCCATGAAATTATTGAAAGAAACAAAGGGATCGAACATTGTGTCCTGGTCGGCATCCGCACGAGAGGAATATACATCGCCAACAGGCTCGCAGAAAGAATCCGCGAGATTGAAGGGGCGGAAATGCCGGTGGGGGAACTTGATATCACCCTGTACCGCGATGATCTGACCACGAAGACGATCGACCAGGAGCCTGAAGTAAAAGGCTCTGACATTCCGGTCGACATATCGAACAAAAAAGTCATCCTTGTGGACGATGTACTCTATACAGGCAGGACAGTCCGCGCCGCGATGGATGCGTTGATTGACATCGGCCGTCCCGCGACCATCCAGCTTGCTGTGCTGGTTGACAGAGGACACAGGGAGCTGCCGATCAGGGCAGACTTTGTAGGCAAAAACATCCCGACTTCAAGTTCGGAAAAAATTGTGGTTGAACTGCAGGAAGTGGATGAAGAAGATCGCGTAAGCATTTTTGAAAAATAAATAGTGCCCTTTTAATAACAGTCCAGAGAGGCTGGAAAGGGGGAGCGCATCGCTGATGGCTTTGTGCGGGCTTTTTTACCCACCCTCTTTGCATCCACTCACTGGCAAAGAGGGTTTTTCTTTTTATAAAAGAGAGGGGATATAACAATGAATAACAAACCAATCCTGGACATAAAAGACGTACCATCACCTTTTCAATGGGTCACGCTAAGCCTTCAGCACTTATTCGCCATGTTCGGCGCAACCATCCTTGTACCTTATCTAGTCGGGTTAAGCCCGGCAATCGCCTTGATCTCAAGCGGACTTGGGACGATCGCCTTCCTGATCATCACCAAATTCCAGGTGCCGGCTTATCTTGGATCCTCCTTCGCATTTATCGCACCTGTCATCGCGGCGAAAGCAGGCGGCGGACCGGGAGCAGCCATGGTCGGTACCTTCCTTGCAGGCCTTGTGTATGGAATTGTCGCATTGATCATCAAGAAAGCAGGCTACCGCTGGATCATGCGCCTGCTGCCTCCTGTAGTTGTAGGACCGGTCATCATCGTAATTGGACTTTCGTTAGCAGGTACTGCAGTTAGCATGGCAATGAATAATCCTGGCACCAATGAATATAGCTTGATTCACTTCTCTGCTGCTCTTGTGACGCTTGCAGCAACAATCATCTTCTCGATTTACGGAAAAGGAATGCTGAGCATGGTTCCGATCTTAGGAGGAATTGTAGTTGGATACTTGTATTCCCTTGCGATTGGTATCGTAGACTTAAGTGGTGTAAAAGCAGCAAAAGTATTTGAAATGCCAGATTTCATCTTCCCGTTTGTAGATTACGATATAAGCATCAGCTGGAAACTCGTCCTTCTGATGGTTCCAGTCGCAATTGTAACTTTATCTGAACACATCGGCCATCAGCTTGTGTTAAGCAAGGTTGTAGGCAAAGACTATATTAAAGAACCAGGTCTTCACCGTTCGATCATGGGCGATGGAATGGCAACGATGATTTCCGGCTTGATCGGCGGACCTCCAAAAACAACTTACGGCGAAAACATCGGTGTGCTGGCAATCACAAGAGTATACAGTGTCTATGTCTTGCTTGGAGCAGCAATCATCGCGACTGTCTTCGGCTTCATCGGTAAAATCACTGCGCTGATCAGCTCGATTCCAACACCAGTCATGGGCGGTGTATCCATCCTGCTGTTCGGAATCATCGCATCATCAGGTTTAAGGATGCTGGTTGACAGCAAAATCGATTTTGGCAACACACGCAACCTTGTCGTTTCATCAGTCATCCTGGTAATAGGTATTGGCGGAGCTTTCATCAAGGTAAATGAAAACTTCGAAATCCATGGCATGGCTTTAGCGGCTTTGGTCGGTGTCATCCTGAACATTGTCCTGCCTGGACGTCCAGAAATCGAAGATGACATGTTTGAACTTGAATCTAAAAAAAAAACTGAGTTAAAGAACGATGTAGCATAGTTCCACCTTTTAAAAAGGTCCAGAGAGGCTTAAAAGGGTGTTATGAGCGAACCGGCTTATTCAGCGTACACATAAACACGCGATCATGCGGATTTATGCCGGAAAGTTCATGTGCAAGCACCCTGTTGAATCCAACAGGGTGCTTTTTTTCTAGATAAAAGGAGGCGGGCTGAAATGAAATGGGATCTGCTGACAACATCAAAGCTGAGCATAGATGAAATACAGGAAATCCTCAAAAGCGCATCGGGATTTGCCGGGGGGGAAATCTGGCAGCCAGCGAAAAAGGTTTTTATCAGTAATTTGTTTTTTGAACCGAGCACAAGGACAAAGTCAAGTTTCGAAATGGCGGAACGCAAATTGGGACTTGAAGTGATTCCATTCGAGGTGCACACATCGAGTGTCTTAAAAGGCGAGACATTGTATGACACCGTCAGGACACTTGAGGCGATTGGAACGGATGCCGTGGTGATCAGGCACAGTGCTGACAATTATTTCACTGAGCTGGAAAAAGGCATTTTGATCCCGGTCATTAATGCAGGCGATGGGAAAGGGCATCATCCCACACAATCATTGCTTGACCTGATGACCATTCAGCAGGAATTTGGAAGTTTCATAGGGCTGAAAGTAGCAATCATCGGGGATATCCTTCACAGCCGGGTGGCACGGTCCAATGCCGATGTCCTTGTGAGACTGGGTGCCAGCGTCATTTTTTCAGGGCCTGAAAGCTGGGTGAACCTTCAAGAACTTTCGCAAGGCTGTGAGTATATGGAAGTGGATGATGCAGTCCGGGAGGCAGATGTCGTGATGCTGCTCCGCGTCCAGCATGAACGCCATGACGGAAAGCTCCTTTTTGAAAAAAATGATTACCATAATCGCTTCGGCTTAACGTTGGAACGAGAAAAGCAGATGAAAAAAGAAAGTATCATTCTCCATCCGGCACCGGTCAATCGCGGAGTGGAAATTGCAGATGGATTGGTGGAGTGTTCCAGGTCGAGGATCTTCAAGCAGATGGAAAATGGTGTCTACATAAGAATGGCCGTGTTGAAAAGGGCACTTGAAAAAAGAAATGGGGGAATGGAAGATGTCAATGCTAATCAAAAATGGCAAGCTGCTTACTGAAAACGGGTTTGAAAAAGCTGATATTTTAATAGAAAACGGAAAAATTTCAAAGATTGAACCTCATATCTCAACAGAAGCAGAAGAAATGGTTGATGCAGCCGGAAAGCTGGTGGCACCAGGACTTGTAGACCTCCATATACACCTTCGCGAGCCAGGCGGTGAAAAGAAAGAAACGATTGCAACCGGGACACTCGCGGCAGCGAAAGGCGGATTTACAACCGTTGCCGCCATGCCGAACACAAGACCGGTACCGGACAGTAAAGCCCAGATGGAATGGCTGCAGGAAAGGATACAGGAAACTGCTTCAGTAAGGGTATTGCCATATGCTTCAATCACTGTTCGTGAACTGGGTCAGGAACTAACCAATTTCGCTGAACTGAAAGAAGCAGGTGCCTTCGCACTGACAGATGACGGAGTAGGAGTCCAGTCAGCAGGAATGATGCTTGAAGCGATGAAACGAGCTGCAAAGCTTGATATGGCGGTCGTCGCCCACTGCGAGGACAATACCCTGATCAACAAAGGCTCGCTTCATGAAGGAAAAAAAGCTGCGGAGCTGGGCATCAACGGAATCCCTTCAGTATGCGAGTCGGTACATATCGCCAGGGATATCCTGCTTGCTGAAGAAGCAGGCTGCCATTACCATGTCTGCCATATCAGCACCAAGGAATCCGTCAGGGCCGTGCGGGATGCGAAACGATATGGCATCAAGGTCACTGCAGAAGTAACACCACATCATTTGATTTTGAATGAAGAAGATATACCAGGGAATGATGCCAATTATAAAATGAACCCTCCGCTAAGGAGTAAAGCAGACCAGGAAGCACTGATTGAAGGATTGCTCGATGGCACGATCGATTTTATCGCTACAGACCATGCGCCGCATACAAGCGGGGAAAAAGCAGAGGGAATCGAACTGGCGCCATTCGGGATTGTCGGCCTGGAGACCGCTTTCCCACTCTTATATACACATCTTGTTGAAAAAAATGTCCTTACAATAAAGGAACTGGTCGACTTTTTGACCATCAAGCCTGCAAAAGCATTCGGGCTTCCATATGGAGAATTGAAGCCTGGTGCGCCTGCAGATGTCGTATTGATTGACCTTGATCAGGAAAAAGAAATCAATCCAGATGAATTTTTATCAAAAGGAAAGAACACACCGTTTGGTGGCTGGAACTGCAAGGGCTGGCCAGTGCTTACAATCGCTGAAGGAAAAATAGTCTGGGAAAAGGGAGTTGTTAAGGCATGAAGAAGCAGCTGATATTGGAAGATGGGACGGTTTTTGTGGGAGAAGGCTTTGGAAGTGAAGCTCAGACGACAGGAGAGGTTGTTTTCAATACTGGTATGACCGGCTATCAGGAAATCCTGTCCGATCCATCGTATTGCGGCCAAATCGTGACATTGACATATCCCCTGATTGGAAATTACGGAATCAACAGGGATGATTTTGAGTCGATTAATCCTGCAGTCCAGGGATTGATCGTTAAAGAGAATGCCGAATTCCCTTCTAACTGGCGTACTGAACTGTCATTGCACGATTACCTAAAAATGAAAAACATTCCCGGGATTGCCGGGATTGATACGAGAAAACTGACAAAAATCATTCGCCAGCACGGGACATTAAAAGGCATGATTTGCGGTATGGAAGAGGATGCCGAAGAGATTGTCGCAAAACTGAAAATGAAAAACCTGCCAAATGACCAGGTGAAGCAAGTATCAACGAAAACTCCTTATCCAAGCCCTGGCCGCGGACATAGAGTTGTCCTGGTTGACTTCGGGCTGAAGCATGGGATTTTAAGAGAACTAAATAACCGTAACTGTGATGTGATTGTCGTTCCATACAATACAACCGCTGAAGAAATTCTCAGCTTGAGTCCGGATGGCATCATGCTGTCAAACGGACCTGGGGACCCAAAGGATGTTCCGGAAGCGATCGAAATGATCCAGGGGTTGCTTGGCAAAGTCCCATTGTTTGGTATCTGCCTTGGCCATCAGCTTTTTGCGCTTGCTTGCGGAGCCAATACCGAGAAAATGAAATTCGGCCATCGAGGTTCGAACCATCCGGTGAAAGATTTACGGACAGGGAAGGTCGCGCTGACGTCCCAAAATCACGGATATACGGTAAAAGATGATTCAGTAACAGGAACAGACCTGGAGATCACACATATTGCCCTTAATGATGGCACGGTTGAAGGCCTTTCACACAAAAATGTGGCGGCATTCACTGTACAGTATCACCCGGAAGCATCACCAGGACCGGAGGATGCAAATGGGTTGTTCAACCAATTCATGGAAATGGTTGAAGCAGAAAAAAAGGAGGTTGTTCCACATGCCAAAGCGTAAAGATGTAAACACAATTTTAGTTATAGGTTCAGGGCCAATCATCATCGGCCAGGCTGCGGAATTCGATTATGCAGGTACACAGGCATGCATCGCATTGAGGGAGGAGGGCTACAAGGTCATCCTTGTCAACTCCAATCCGGCGACAATCATGACGGATACGGAAATCGCCGATGTTGTATACATAGAACCCCTTACACTGGAGTTTGTATCAAGAATCATCCGCAAGGAGCGCCCGGATGCAATCCTTCCGACCCTTGGCGGGCAGACCGGCTTGAACCTCGCTGTGGAACTGGCCAATGCGGGCGTATTGGATGAATGCGGTGTACAAATACTAGGAACCAAACTTGATGCGATCAACCAGGCTGAGGACAGGGAGCTGTTCAGGAGTCTGATGAATGAGCTGGGGCAGCCGGTGCCAGACAGTGAAATAATCCACAGCCTTGAAGAGGCGTATGCATTTGTTGAACAGATCGGCTACCCGGTGATTGTCCGCCCTGCTTTTACAATGGGAGGAACCGGTGGCGGAATCTGCAGCAATGAAAAAGAATTGATTGAAATCGTGACAAGCGGCATTAAAAACAGCCCGGTCGGACAGTGCCTGCTGGAGAAAAGCATCGCCGGATTCAAGGAAATTGAGTATGAAGTGATGCGCGACAGCAATGATAATGCCATTGTTGTCTGCAACATGGAAAACTTCGACCCGGTTGGCGTCCACACTGGAGATTCCATCGTTGTTGCGCCGAGTCAGACATTGAGTGACCGGGAATACCAGCTGCTCAGGAATGCAAGCTTGAAAATCATCAGGGCACTTAAAATAGAGGGTGGCTGCAATGTTCAGCTTGCGCTTGACCCGGACAGCTTTAATTACTTTGTAATCGAAGTGAATCCGCGTGTCAGCCGTTCTTCGGCACTGGCATCAAAAGCGACCGGCTATCCCATCGCCAAGCTTGCTGCGAAGATTGCGGTAGGATTGACACTTGATGAAATGCTGAACCCTGTCACAGGCAAAACATATGCCTGCTTCGAACCGGCATTGGATTATGTCGTGACCAAAATCCCGCGCTGGCCATTCGATAAGTTCGAATCCGCCAACCGAACACTGGGCACCCAAATGAAAGCTACCGGTGAAGTCATGGCAATCGGCAGGAACTTTGAAGAGTCTTTGCTGAAGGCGATTCGTTCTCTTGAAGCGGATGTCACCCATCTTTCACTGAATAATAAAGATGAAATCGATGATGAATTGCTTGAAAAAAGGATCCGCAAAGCAGGGGATGAGCGACTATTTTATCTTGCGGAAGCGATCAGAAGAGGAATCACCATCGAAACGCTGCACAGCTGGAGCAAAATTGATTTATTCTTCCTTTATAAATTAGAGAGATTGATAGCTTTCGAGCAAGAGCTGGCAGCACAGCCATTCGAGCTCGAAACAGCCAGGACTGCGAAACAAAAAGGCTTTGCCGATAAGGTCATCGCCAAACTGTGGAATGCGACAGAAAAAGAAGTATACCAATGGCGTATAGATAATAAGCTGATTCCTGTCTTCAAAATGGTCGACACTTGTGCAGCTGAATTCGAATCTGGAACTCCATACTTCTATGGCACATATGAAGAAGAAAATGAGTCGATTGTGACGGAAAAGCCAAGCGTCATCGTTCTGGGTTCCGGTCCAATCAGGATCGGTCAGGGAATCGAATTCGACTATGCTACCGTCCACTCTGTCAAAGCCATTAAAGAGGCAGGTTATGAAGCAATCATAGTCAACAATAACCCGGAAACGGTATCTACCGATTTCAGCATCTCTGATAAATTGTACTTCGAACCACTTACAATTGAAGACGTCATGAACATTGTGAACCTGGAGAAACCGATTGGCGCTGTTGTCCAATTCGGGGGGCAGACAGCTATCAATCTAGCTTCGAAGCTGGTTGACAGAGGGGTTAAAATTCTTGGCACAAGCCTTGAAGACCTCGACCGTGCCGAAGACAGAGACAAGTTTGAATATGCGCTTTCAGACCTGAACATTCCGCTCCCAAAAGGAAGCACGGCAAAATCAGTCGAAGAAGCAGCAGCGATTGCAGCGGAAATTGGTTACCCAGTCCTCGTCCGCCCATCCTATGTACTCGGCGGCAGAGCGATGGAAATCGTCTACAAAGAAGAAGAGCTGCTTTACTATATGAAAAATGCAGTAAAGGTTAATCCTGATTACCCAGTACTGATTGACCGTTACCTGACTGGAAAAGAAGTTGAAGTGGACGCAATTTCCGATGGCAAGAATGTATTGATTCCTGGGATCATGGAGCATATCGAAAGAGCCGGTGTCCACTCGGGTGATTCAATCGGCGTCTATCCGCCGCAAAGCCTAAGTGAAGAAGTAAAACAAAAGCTAGTATCCTATACAATCGACCTTGCAAGGGGACTTAACATCGTAGGCTTGCTGAATATCCAGTATGTTATCGCGAATGAAGAGGTTTTCGTTCTGGAAGTCAACCCGCGTTCAAGCAGGACGGTTCCATTCCTGAGCAAGATTACGAATGTGCCAATGGCCAAAATCGCGACAAAAGTAATCCTGGGACAGAGCATTGAAGACCAGGGTTACCAGACTGGACTTGTGCCAGAGCAAGAGGGAGTGTTTGTCAAAGTACCGGTGTTTTCCTTTGAAAAACTGCGCCGCGTCGACATTACGCTTGGACCTGAAATGAAATCGACAGGAGAAGTAATGGGCAAGGATACAACGCTTGAAAAAGCTCTGTATAAAGGCATGATCGCTGCCGGAATGAAATTCAAGGAGTTCGGAACTGTGCTGCTGACAGTGGCGGATAAAGATAAAGAAGAGGCACTGGCGTTGGCCAGAAGGTTATCGAGTATCGGCTATCAGCTGATGGCTACCGAGGGCACGGCAAAATACCTGCAAAATAACGGAATCAAAGTTAAAACAGTCGGCAAGATTGGCTCTCCTGGCCAGAACCTGATTGATGTCATCCGTAAAGGCGAAGCCCAGATGGTCATCAATACGCTGACAAAAGGAAAACAGCCTGAACGTGATGGCTTCAGGATCCGCCGTGAATCAGTTGAAAATGGCGTGCCTTGCCTGACTTCACTGGATACGGCAAAAGCGATCTTAAGAGTCATTGAATCGATGACATTCTCAGCAGATGCCTTAAAGCCGATGGAGGCAGCCAAAGAAGGTGTACTTTCATGATCAAGCAGGAAAACTGCAAAGTGGTCAGCAACAGGCAAATTGCCGACAATATCTTTGAACTAGTACTGAGCGGTAATCTTTCCGCCGTAATGGAACAGCCTGGACAATTTGTCCATGTAAAGACTGGTGAAGGATTCGATCCGCTATTGCGCCGGCCGATCAGCATTGCTTCAATCAATGATGGAACATTCACAATCATATACAGAAGGCAGGGAAGAGGCACTTCCCTGCTTGCCGAAAAAAACGCCGGTATGGCAGTCGACGTCCTCGGCCCGCTGGGGAATGGGTTCCCGGTCGGGGAGGCAAGTTCTGGGCAAACCGCAATCCTGGTTGGAGGCGGAGTTGGAGTCCCGCCGATGTACGAACTGGCCAAACAGCTAGCCCGAAAAGGGGTGAAGGTCATCAGCATTATCGGATTCCAATCATCACATGCAGTATTTTATGAAAAAGAGCTAGGCGAATTTGGCGAAGTGTATGTTGCGACGGTTGATGGGTCTCACGGCAGGAAAGGGTTTGTAACAGATATTCTTGAAGGCCTCGAAGCGGACATTATTTACGCTTGCGGTCCTACACCTATGCTGAGAGCCATCGAGAATGGAAACTATGCAGCGAAAACCTACCTGTCGCTTGAAGAACGGATGGGGTGCGGCATCGGCGCGTGCTTCGCCTGTGTTTGCCATACGAAAGACGATCCAAAGGGATTTTCATATAAAAAGGTTTGCAGCGACGGACCGGTATTTAAAGCTGGGGAGGTTGTCATATGAGTTCATTAACGATCAAGCTGCCTGGACTTCATCTGAAAAATCCAGTCATGCCTGCATCTGGCTGCTTCGGGTTCGGAAGGGAGTTCAGTCAAATGTACGACCTGAGTCTGCTCGGAGCAATCATGATCAAAGCTACGACACCCGAACCTCGCTTCGGAAATCCCACCCCAAGGGTCGCGGAGACACCAGGCGGTATGCTGAATGCCATCGGCCTGCAAAACCCTGGCTTGGAAAAGGTATTCAATGAGGAACTGCCATGGCTGGATCAGTTTGATGTACCAATCATCGCAAATATCGCCGGTTCTACAGAGGATGATTATGTCGCTGTAGCCGAACAGCTATCGAAATCTCCGAATGTAAGAGCACTTGAGCTGAACATTTCATGTCCGAATGTCAAAACTGGCGGAATCGCTTTTGGTACTGACCCAGAAATGGCAAAGACGCTGACAAAAAAGGTAAAAGAAGTATCTAAAGTGCCTGTATATGTGAAGCTCTCCCCTAACGTTACCGACATCGTCAGCATTGCAAAGGCAGTTGAGAATGGCGGGGCTGATGGACTCACGATGATCAATACATTGCTGGGAATGAGAATTGACCTGGAAACAGAACAGCCGATTCTTGCAAATAAAACGGGCGGGTTATCAGGCCCATCTGTAAAACCGGTAGCCATCAGGATGATCTATGAAGTCAGCCAGCGTGTTAACATTCCGATTATCGGCATGGGGGGCATCCAATCAGCCGAGGACGTGGTCGAATTTTTCCATGCGGGTGCAAGCGCAGCGGCGGTTGGAACCCAGAATTTCGTTGATCCATTTATTTGCCCGAAAATCATTGAAGAATTGCCTGAAATACTGACCAGGATAGGTGCAGATCATATTTCCGAACTAACGGGAAGGAGCTGGAAGAAGAATGAAAGACTCGCTTATTATCGCCCTTGATTTTCCAAACAAGGGACAGGTGCTCGATTTCCTTGAACCATTCGGGACTGAACAGCTTTTTGTCAAGGTTGGAATGGAGCTCTTTTATTCCGAAGGACCGTCGATCATTGAGGAGTTAAAAAAGCAGAATCATAAAATTTTCCTCGATTTGAAGCTTCATGACATCCCGAATACAGTGAAAAGTGCAATGAAGGTTCTTGCGGGTTTAGGCTGTGATCTAGTCAATGTCCACGCTGCTGGAGGTTCAGAGATGATGACAGCAGCTCTCGAGGGACTGGATGCAGGCACGTCATCGGGTCTAAAGCGCCCAGATTGCATTGCGGTAACACAGCTGACAAGTACATCTGAAGCCCAGGTCAATACTGAACAGCTAATCGGTGTTTCCTTGCAGGAATCTGTATTGAATTACGCTGAATTAGCCAAAAAGTCAGGTTTGGACGGTGTTGTCTGTTCACCTCATGAAGCCGGCATGATTCATCACCGATTAGGTAGGGAATTCCATACCGTGACCCCAGGAATCCGTACAGTCGAAAGCGGTAAGCAGGACCAGAAGCGGATAGCAACCCCTGTGTTCGCCAGAGAACAAGGAATCTCGGCAATCGTAGTCGGCAGGCCAATCACACGTTCTGCCAATCCGCTTGAAAGCTACATTAAGATTAAAAATGACTGGAAGGGTGTAAGAATATGAGAAAAGAAATGGCAGAATCTTTGCTTGAAATTGAAGCGGTAAGCTTGCAGCCAGACAATCCATTCACATGGTCGTCAGGACTGAAATCCCCCATCTACTGTGACAACAGACTGACACTCTCTTATCCTGCTGTCCGCAGAAAAGTGGCGAAAGGACTGAAGGACCTCATACAGCAGCATTTCCCCGAGACAGAGATGGTTGCCGGAACAGCTACCGCCGGAATCCCTCATGCTGCCTGGGTGAGTGAACTTCTGGATCTTCCTATGTGTTATGTGCGTTCAAAAGCAAAGGGACACGGAAAAGGCAACCAAATTGAAGGCAAGGTGACCGAAGGGCAGAAAGTCGTGGTTGTAGAGGATCTGATTTCAACTGGCGGCAGTGTAATCGAAGCTGTCCATGCATTGCGGAACGCAGGCTGTCAGGTGCTTGGAGTAGTCTCTATTTTTACATACGAACTGGCAAAAGGAGAGCAGCAGCTGAAATCGTCCAATATTGAAGCATACTCTTTGACAGATTTCAGTACACTGGCAAAAATCGCAGAACAAAAGGGATTGATTACCGAAGAGAACCTTAGCAGCCTTGAAGAATGGAAACAAGATCCGGCCGAATGGGGAACAGCTAAGAACTCCTGATCCTCGCTAAAAAAGAAGATAACCTGCCGGGCTTGCCGGCAGGTTCTTTTGGTCATTGCTGCTTCAATTTCAGGATCAAATCTTCGTCCGGTGTTACATAAACGGTCTGCTGCTGTTCGTAAATAACGAATCCTGGTTTCGCACCGGCAGGCTTCTTTACATGGCGAACCTTGGTGAAATCGACTGGAACGGAGCTTGAATTCCTTGCTTTACTGAAATAAGCGGCAATCTGGGCGGCCTCAAGGATGACATCTTTAGAAGGCTCTTTGCTTCGTATTACGACATGAGATCCAGGAATATCTTTTGTGTGCAGCCAGATTTCATCCCGGGCTGCAACTTTATTCGTCAAATAATCATTTTGCTTATTATTTTTCCCGATGAGGATTTCTGTCCCGTCAGTGGAACGATACTTTTCAAGGACAGGTTTCATGTTCTGCTTATTCTTATTGCCCTTTTTCTGTCTCGCCCGGATATATCCGCCCTCAATCAATTCCTCCCTGATTTCTTCAATATCTTTTGGTGAAGCTGCTTCAACCTGTTGCAGCAGGGAATCGAAATAGGCAACCTCGTCCTGTGCCAGTTGAATTTGCTCCTTTACAATATTGACGGAGTTCTTGGCCTTCTGGTATTTTGTAAAATATTTTTGCGCATTTTCCGATGGAGTCTTTCGCGGATCCAATGGTATGGTGATGGAAGCGCCGTTCTCATCATAATAATTCACGACCGAGATTTCTTTCATTCCTTTTTGGGCCATAAAGATATTCGCGGTCAGCAATTCTCCGTATAGCTGGAACTGCTCTGCCTTTTTTGCATCCTCCAGGGTAGCTTCAAGCTTTTTGATTTTCTTCTCGTTCTTTTCTTTTTCATTCGCCAGCAGACGTTCAAGATCATTTCCCTGTTGCTTGACTCTGTCACGCTCAGCTTTTCCAAAATAATAGCGGTCAAGCAGCTGGCTCAGTGTTTCAAAGGATTTAGTCTCTCCCTGTAAATGTTCAAGAGGAAGCAGGTAAAAGGCTTCCTTAGTGCTTCCATACGTTAAAGCCGGTTTGTAGTGATGGTTTTTAATCTCTTCCATCATGGCGATGAATGCCTTTGGCAGGGTTGTCCGGTTGACGAGCCCAGCCTTGAAGGTAATCTCTCTTGCCAGTACAGGCGATACCCCGGCAAAATTTGCAACCAGCTGTTTATCGATTTTGCCAGCGTTGAAATCAACCACCCGAAGGACATCTTCCTCCCCAGCCTCAAGCGGGTTCATTTTTTCCTGTTGAGGAGGCATGATGTATTCCTGCCCAGGCATGATCGCCCGGTGTGAATTCAAGGCGAAGGAAATATGCTTGATGCTGTCAAGAATGACATTCCTGTTCTTATCCACGATGATGATATTGCTGTGGCGTCCCATGATCTCGACAATCAGCTGTTTGTATGAAATATCGCCGATTTCATTCCGGCCTTTCACCTCAAAAATAATCATACGGTCAAGTCCGGATTGCTTAATATCTTCAATGATGGAGCCCTCAAGATGCTTGCGCAAAAGCATGCAGAACATTGGCGGCTCATTTGGATTATCATATTGCTCATTGGTGATCTGGACCCTTGCGTAGCTTGGGTGAGCCGAGAGCAGCAGCTTATGGTTGACACCATTTGCCCTCACCGCAAGAATGATTTCGTTTTTATATGGCTGGTGGATTTTATTGATTCTTCCTCCTTTAAGCAAGGAGGAAAGTTCGTGTGTGATCGCTCTTGTAAACAATCCGTCAAATGACATTTGAATTACATCCTTTTCTATTATCTGGCATGTCGTGGTAAAAGCAGGTTTTTTGGTTAATTCAGGTTTTTATATTGTCCAGCTGCGGCTCCTAACTCCTCGAGACGCTTGTTTAGCTGCGGCTCCTAACTCCTCGAGACGCTTCGGTCCTGCCAATGAAGTCAAAGAGCGACTTCACTGTCAGGCCCTCCAGCGCTTGTCGGAGTTGGACAGTCGCCTCTGCTTTTCGAATTGTCTAGTGTCGCCTCCTAGAAACTCCGAAACTTCAACTCCGCCGGCAGAAGCAAAAAGCGCTTCTTTGTCGGAGTCTCCAGTTT